>NZ_LMKU01000019.1:2500-5707 GCF_001421635.1 Sphingomonas sp. Leaf25 | reverse complement strand
TGGTTGCGGGGACAGGATTTGAACCTGTGACCTTCAGGTTATGAGCCTGACGAGCTACCGGGCTGCTCCACCCCGCGACACCTTGTTCGCCGATTTGGGCGGAAGGGGTAAGGATATTTGAGACATTGTGATGTGCACCGGCTTCAATGCCTGGCGACGACCTACTCTTCCATCGCTTGAGCGATAGTACCATTGGCGCAGGTTGGTTTCACGGCCGAGTTCGGGATGGGATCGGGTGGTTCACAAACGCTATAGCCACCAGGCAATGAAGGCGGTGCACATTGGTTTTTTCAAATCGGTGTGTTTCAAGGCTTGGGCGGTTTCAACCACGTGAACGTCTAGCCAGTGCTGACGTTGGCGGTGTGAACTCTACAAGCGCGAATAGGACAATTAGTATCGGTTAGCTTCACGCGTTACCGCGCTTCCACATCCGATCTATCAAGGTCGTGGTCTCCGACCGTCCTAAGAAATCTTATCTTGAGGGAGGCTTCCCGCTTAGATGCTTTCAGCGGTTATCCCGTCCGTACATAGCTACCCTGCTGCGCCGTTGGCACGACGACAGGTACACCAGAGGTACGTTCAACCCGGTCCTCTCGTACTAGGGTCAACTCCTCTCAAATTTCGACGCCCACGGCAGATAGGGACCAAACTGTCTCGCGACGTTCTGAACCCAGCTCACGTACCACTTTAATTGGCGAACAGCCAAACCCTTGGGACCTGCTCCAGCCCCAGGATGTGATGAGCCGACATCGAGGTGCCAAACAACCCCGTCGATATGAGCTCTTGGGGGTTATCAGCCTGTTATCCCCGGCGTACCTTTTATCCGTTGAGCGATGGCCCTTCCACGAGGGACCACCGGATCACTATGACCGACTTTCGTCTCTGCTCGACTTGTCAGTCTCGCAGTCAGGCTGGCTTATGCCATTGCACTCTAACAGACGGTTTCCAACCGTCCTGAGCCAACCTTCGCGCGCCTCCGTTACTCTTTAGGAGGCGACCGCCCCAGTCAAACTACCCGCCACAGAGGGTCCCTCGCCCAGTTTCATGGGCGCAGGTTAGACATCAGAAAACAACAGGGTGGTATTTCACCTATGGCTCCACATCATCTAGCGACGATGCTTCAAAGCCTCCCACCTATGCTACACAGTTCTTTCCTAATGCCACTCTGAAGCTGCAGTAAAGGTGCACGGGGTCTTTCCGTCTAACCGCGGGTACTCCGCATCTTCACGGAGAATTCAATTTCGCTGAGCATGTCCTGGAGACAGTGGGGAAGTCGTTACGCCATTCGTGCAGGTCGGAACTTACCCGACAAGGAATTTCGCTACCTTAGGACCGTTATAGTTACGGCCGCCGTTTACCTGGGCTTCATTTCAGAGCTTGCACCCCTCCACTTAACCTTCAGGCACCGGGCAGGCGTCAGGCCCTATACGTCGTCTTGAAGCCGACTTAGCAGAGCCCTGTGTTTTTGCTAAACAGTCGCTACCCCCTGGCCTGTGCCCCCCAACAGAGCTTGCGCCTAGTTGGGGCCTCCTTCTTCCGAAGGTACGGAGGCAATTTGCCGAGTTCCTTCAGGACACTTCTCTCAAGCGCCTTGGTATACTCTACCTGACCACCTGTGTCGGTTTCGGGTACGGTCTATACGGTGGGGCTATTTCCCGGGACAGCTTCGAAGCCGGATCAATCCGATAAGATCCGACAACACACGCCATCCGTCACACACCACCAGGCCCACGAATATTAACGTGGTTCCCATCGACTACCCCCTTCGGGCTCGTCTTAGGGGCCGGCTCACCCTGCGCGGATTAGCCTTGCGCAGGAACCCTTGGTCTTTCGGCGAGAGGGCATCTCACCCTCTTTATCGCTACTCATGTCTGCATTCGCACTTCCGATACCTCCACGACCCATTACCAGGCCGCTTCACAGGCGTACGGAACGCTCCGCTACCGCGTGCACAAAGTGCACACCCTAAGCTTCGGTGCGTGTCTTGAGCCCCGTTACATCTTCGCCGCAGGAACCCTTGTTTAGACCAGTGAGCTGTTACGCTTTCTTTAAAGGATGGCTGCTTCTAAGCCAACCTCCTGGTTGTTTTGGGATTCCCACATGCTTTCCCACTTAGACACGACTTGGGGACCTTAGCTGTAGGTCAGGGCTGTTTCCCTTTTGACGACGGACCTTAGCACCCGCCGTCTGTCTCCCGGATATCACTCTTATGTATTCGGAGTTTGGTTAGTGTTGGTAGATCTCGCGACCCCCGCAACCATCCAGTGCTCTACCCCATAAGGTGTCCATCCGAGGCACTACCTCAATAGTTTTCGCGGAGAACCAGCTATTTCCCGGCTTGATTGGCCTTTCACCCCTAAACACAACTCATCCGGTAACTTTTCAACGTTAATCGGTTCGGACCTCCAGTGGGTGTTACCCCACCTTCATCCTGGTCATGCCTAGATCGCCGGGTTTCGGGTCTAATCCGTCAAACTATGGTCGCCCTATTCAGACTCGCTTTCGCTGCGCCTACACCTAACGGCTTAAGCTTGCTTGACAGATTAAGTCACAGACCCATTATGCAAGAGGTACGCTGTCACTCTTCAAGAGAGCTCCAACTGCTTGTAGGCAATCCGTTTCAGGTACTGTTTCACTCCCCTCATCGGGGTGCTTTTCACCTTTCCCTCACGGTACTAGTTCGCTATCGGTCATGTACGAGTATTTAGGCTTGGAGGGTGGTCCCCCCATGTTCAGACAGAATTACACGTGTTCCGCCCTACTCGAGTCCTGAATTATCACTTTCGCATACGGGACTGTCACCCGCTATGGTCAGCTTTTCCACGCTGTTCTGCTAGTTGAAATCCAGGCACTGGCCTGGTCCGCGTTCGCTCGCCACTACTAACGGAATCTCGGTTGATGTCTTTTCCTCCGGGTACTGAGATGTTTCAGTTCGCCGGGTTCGCTTCTCGAAACCTATGTATTCAGTTAAGAGATACCTTGTCCCATTAACCCTGAACGTCGTTGCCAACACTCAGGATTAATCGGATAGGTGGGTTTCCCCATTCGGAAATCGTCGGGTCAAAGCTTGCTCACAGCTCACCGACGCTTATCGCAGCGTGCCACGTCCTTCATCGCCTGTACATGCCAAGGCATCCACGAATTGCCCTTACCTCACGCTTGAGAGTCCACACCACCAACGACAACACTGGATCGGTCTTGCGACCG
>NZ_LMKU01000018.1:0-4221 GCF_001421635.1 Sphingomonas sp. Leaf25 | reverse complement strand
CTTGCTCATTACCGATGCTCCTACTCACAAGTGGGAGCCTCCAGGAAACCCGGGACGCTTCACGGCCTCCTCCTTGATCGTCAGTGTGGTGGACCTGGGCTCCTTGGGTCCGGTTCGCAGATCGGCCGTCGAGCTTCGCTTACGCCACTTGGCGATCGTCTTCTGGTTGACGCCATGGCGCTTAGCCAGCGCCCTCAGGCTCTCTTTACTATGCTGTATCGCTCGACGGATGACTTCAGTCGTCGTGGCGCTCCCGTGTAGAACCTGGCCCATAGCGCTTCCCTCCACTCGCTCGTGGTTGTTGCACCATCAATCGCCGGGACCAAACACCTAGGGCCGGGGCGGGCGCAAGCGACCGGCGCGATCAGCCCGCACAAGGGGAGCGAACCGGCCGTTTCCTTCTACACGCACGTCTCCGACCGCGATGCGCCGTTCCATTCCAGGGTCATCTCTGCCGGGGCCGGCGAGGCGGCGCATGCCCTTGACGCCCTGCTCCATCACGGTGCCGATCTCGCGATCGAACGCCACCATACCGATGGGGGCGGCGTCTACGATCATGTCTTTGCACTATGCCACCTGCTCGGCTTCCGCTTCGCGCCGCGCATCCCCAATATCGCTGTCCGGCGCCCGCACCTGTTCGCCGACATGCGGCCTGTACCGGACATCGCCCCGCTCGCAGCGCAGCCGATCGATGAGGCGCTGATCGCCGACTACTGGAACGACACGATCCGGCTCGCGACCTCGATCCGCACCGGCGGCACCAGCGCCTCGACCTGACCGGCGACGATCTCGGCCGGCCCCGCCGCACCAAACGGTAAGCTGCGACCTCGGCGTCAGATCACCCGGCTGCCGGCATGATCCTCGCTACCGTATATCTGTGCCCCTTCTATGTGACACCCCCTTGCCGTAGCGTTCGCGGTCGCCAGCAACGGCACAAGCATCCGCGCTGGGGCCATTCGGCGCGAATAGATCAACATGAAGATCCCCCGATCAACGATATGATGTTACATTCTATTGGAAGCCGACAGGATAACGCCCGTTAATGTTATGATACATCATCGCTATTGACGCTTCGGTCCGTTCGGGGGCACTGGACGGATCATGCAGCATACGCCCCCGTCCCCCGCCCATTCAGCCGAAATTGCGATCGATGGCGCCACACTCGCCTATGGCACGCACCGCGTCCTCGACGGCATGTCGCTGTCGGTCGCTGCGGGTGAGATCTATGCCCTGCTCGGGGGTAATGGCGCGGGCAAGTCGACGACGCTGTCGGCGCTGCTCGGCTTCGTGCGCGCCGATGGCGGCAGCGTCCGCGTCGGCGGGATCGATCCCGCCACCGACCCTGATGCCGCGCGGCGGCGCATCGCCTATCTGCCCGAGAACGTCGCGCTGTACGAACATCTGAGCGCGGTCGAGAATGCCGATTATCTCCTTGCACTGTCGGGCGCGCCGCGGTCGCGCAGCGACATTACCGATGCGCTGAGCGCGGCAGGGTTGCAGGACCGGGCATTCGATCAGCGGCTCGGCGGCTTTTCGAAAGGGATGCGGCAAAAGGTCGCGATCGCCGTCGCGCTGCTGCGCGAAGTGCCGGTGCTGTTGCTCGACGAACCAACCTCCGGCCTCGATCCGCGCGCGACCGCCGATTTCAACGCGCTGCTCCACGCCGTCCGGGCGCGCGGCACCGCGGTGCTGATGGTGACGCACGACCTGCTCAGCGCCGCCGATGTCGCCGACCGCATCGGCTTCCTCGAACGCGGTCGCATCGTCGAGGAGGTCGCGGCCGAAGGCGATGCCCGGTTCGACGTGCGCGCGCTGCACGACCGGTTCGCAGGCGCGGCACTGGCGTGAGCGCGATTTCGCTCATCGCGCGCGACGAACTGCGGCTGATGCGGCGCAACCGCGTCGCCGTCACTGCCGTCGTGCTGCTACTGCTCCTGACGCTGGTCGCGGTCGTCACCTCCTGGACCCATCAACGGGGCATCGCCGACAGCCGCGCCCGGCACCAGGCGGAGGCGAACCACGCATTCGAGGCGCAGCCCGACCGCCACCCCCACCGCGTGGTCCATTATGGCCATTTCATCTTCCGTCCGCTGGGGCCGCTCGCCGCGTTCGATCCCGGCGTCGATGCCTTCACCGGCAACACGATGTTCCTCGAAGGGCATCGGCAGAACACCAGCAATTTCGGCGACGTCCGGCAAAGTTCGCTGCTGGTCCGCTTCGGTCAGCTAACCCCGGCCTTCGTATTGCAAGCGGTGGCACCGCTGCTGCTGATCTTCCTCGGCTATGGCGCGGTCGCGCGTGAGGCCGAACGCGGTACGCTGCGCCCGCTGATGCTGCAGGGGGCATCGGCCCGCGCGATCGTGCTGGGCAAACTCGCCGCGCTGGGGCTGGTGGCGATACTGGTCGGTTTGCCGGCGATGATCGGGTTCGTCCTGATCTCCGGACAGCCCGGTGCCCTCGTCGGCCCGATGGCGATGATCGCGCTCGCCTATGCGGCCTATCTCGCGCTGTGGGTGGTCGCGATCACGCTGGTGTCGATGCTGGTCCGCCGCCGCCGCGACGCGCTGCTCGCGCTGCTGGCAATCTGGGCGGTGAGCGTCGTGCTGCTGCCGCGTGTCGCACCCGATGTGGCGAGCGAGGCCTATCCGCTGGCCAACCGGTTGCAGACCGATGTCGCCATCGCCCGCGACCTGCGCCATATGGGCGACAGCCATAATCCCGACGATCCGCATTTCGCCCGGTTCAAGACCGATGTCCTCAAACGTTATGGCGTGACCCGCGTCGAGGATCTGCCGGTGAACTATAAGGGTCTGCTCGCGCTCGAGGGCGAAGCGATGACCAGCAAATTGTTCGACCGTTATGCCGGGCAGAGCTTTGCGACGCAGGTGGCGCAGAACACGCTTGTCACCGGCGTCGGCCTGCTCAGCCCGACCATCGCGTTGCGACAGGCGTCGATGGCCGCCGCCGGCACCGACTTCGCCGGCCATCGCCGTTTCCTCGAACAGGCCGAGGCCTATCGCTACGCCCTCGTCCAGCGGCTGAACCAGCTACAGGCCGATGCGGTCAGCTATGCCGACGATACCGCCAAGGACGCCGGCGCCGACAGGCGTAAGCGGATCGGTGCGAACAACTGGCGACGCATGCCCGAATTCACGTTCGTCCAACCCGATGCCGCGACGTTGGTGCAGGCAAGCCTGCCCGGGCTGGCGATCATCCTTGGCTGGCTGGCGATTGGTATCGCTGCCCTCGCGCTCGCCACCCGCCGTCTGGGAGCGAAGTGATGTCGATCTGGATGCACGAGACCCGGCTCCTGCTACGCTCACGCATGGCCGCCATTGCGCTGGTCCTGCTGGCCGTGCTCAGCACCGCCGCCGTCGCCGCAGGGATGACCGAAATGGCGCGACAGCGTGCCGCGATCGACGCGATCGCCACCGCGCAGGCCGAGGATGTCGGTACCGTCGTCGCCTATGTCGATCGCGAAAAGGACGCGGGCAGCGCGGCCTATTACAGCTTTCACCCGACCTGGGACTCCCCTGCCCCACTCGCCTTTGCGGCGATCGGCATGCGGGACGTCGCCCCTTATATCCTGCGGATCCGGGCGCTGGGGCTGGAGGCGCAGATCTATGATGGCGATACCTTTAACCCCGAACTGGCGCTGCCGGGACGGTTCGACTTCGCATTCGTACTGGTGTTCCTGGCCCCCCTTTTCGTCATCGCACTGTTCCACGACCTGAAATCGGGCGAGCGCGAGGCCGGGCGCGCGCGAACGCTCGATGCGATGCCGGGCGCGCGGCGGCTGTGGCTGCGGCGCGGGCTGATCCGCTTCGCGCTGCTGTTGCTGACGCTCGTCGTACCGTTCGTCGTCGGCGCGCTCCTGTCGGGCGTCGCTAACGGCGCGCTGCTGCTGATCGTCGCGTTGGCGGCGGCGTATCTGCTTTTCTGGATCGGGCTCGCGGGGCTGATCGCGCGGCTCGGCCATGGTTCGACCGCCAACGCCGCGACCTTGGCCGGGCTTTGGCTGGTCCTTGTGCTGGTCCTCCCGACGCTTGCCAATGTCGTCATCAACCGCGCCATCCCGGTTGACGAAGGGGCAAGCATCGCGCTGGCCCAGCGCGAGAATGTCCACCACGCCTGGGAAATCCCGCGTGAGGAAACCATGTGTGGATCGGCGTGGAAAAGGGACCCCGGTAGCGGGGTGATCGGCGTCGAAAAAGGACCCCT
>NZ_LMKU01000017.1:0-2732 GCF_001421635.1 Sphingomonas sp. Leaf25 | reverse complement strand
CTTGCTCATTACCGATGCTCCTACTCACAAGTGGGAGCCTCCAGGAAACCCGGGACGCTTCACTGCGATACTCGACTCACTCGAGGGCGACCGCCGCTACGCGGTCGCGCTGGTCGGAAGCGAGGGGTTCATTGGTTGGCAGTTGCTACTTGGCAACAAGCGCTGGTCGCATGACGTGGTGATGCGGGCCGAACACGGCACGGCTATGAGGCTGTCGGCCACAGCATTGCACAGGATACTGGTCGAACGTCCAGAGATCCGAACCGTCCTGCTCCGCTTCGTCGACGTGGTCATGACCCAGATGTCCAGGACGATCGTCTCGTCGCTCGCGCATTCGATCGAGCGGCGGATGGCGCGATGGATCCTGCTCTATCACGACCGGGTACGCGAGGACGACATCTGCATGACGCACGAGGAGTTCAGGCTCATGCTCGGCGTCCGCCGCAGCAGCGTGACCGACGCACTCCACAAGCTCGAAGAGGATGAGGCTGTTCGCTCCGTGCGTGGGCGCGTCATCGTGCGTGACCGGGATCGGCTGCTGCGCCTAGCTGGTGACACCTACGGGTTCGCTGAGGCGGAATACCGACGCCTACTAAGCCTCTAATCAAATTGAATTTGCTGACGTTCGCCCCCCGGGGGACCGTATATATAGCTTGAAACCACTCAAATTTCGCCGACCTGCCCCGACCGGTAAGATTGGACGCTCAATCAAAATGAACGAATGGCCGAAATTGGGGTAGGGTAGATACGTCGCGAATGTCCGGATGTGGGGGTGGGTTCAACGGGTGGTCGCAACACTTCATTCTTTGAGGAGAAGGAGTGTGGGGATGAAGCAGCGTCAGCGGATTTACTACTCGGCGTCACAGCGATCGGAGATCTGGGACCGGTGGCAGCGCGGGGAGTCGATGAGTTCGATCGGCCGCCGGTTTGATCGGCAGTCATCCTCGATTTTCTCGGTGCTGTCGCCTTCGGGTGGCATTCGTCCTGCGGAGCGCAGGCGGTCGGGACGAGCCCTCAGCCTGAGCGAGCGCGAGGAGATATCGAGAGGTCTTGTCGCCGGCCGCTCGCTCAGAGCGATCGCAGCCCAGCTTGGTCGGGCGCCTTCTACGATCAGCCGCGAGGTCGGGCGGGGTGGCGGTCGGGATCGGTATCGCGGGACCGTCTCGGATCAGGCAGCGTGGGACCGCGCGCTGCGCCCCAAACCGTGCAAGCTGGCTTGCCATCCCGGCTTGCGCCGAACAGTATCGCGCAAGCTACGCCGCAGCTGGTCGCCCGAGCAGATCGCCGGCTGGCTCAAGCGCAGCTTTCCGGACGAAGAGCAGCACCGCGTGTCACACGAGACGATCTATAAAAGCCTGTTCATCCAGGCGCGTGGCGTCCTGAAGAAAGAGCTGTTCGAGCATCTGCGGGCGAAGCGCACGATCCGCCGCTCGCGCCACGCCAGCCTGAAGCGCGGCGGGCTTGGCCGGATCAAGGATGCGATATCGATCAGCGAACGGCCGGCTTCAGTCGAGGACCGTGCCGTGCCCGGACATTGGGAAGGCGATCTCATCTCGGGCGCGCGAAACAGCCATATCGTGACGCTGGTCGAACGCCAGTCACGCTACGTGATCCTGGCCAAGGTGGCGAACAAGGAGACCGCCAGCGTCGTCACGGCCCTGATCAAGCAAGCGCGCAAGCTGCCCCGCGAGCTCTATCAGTCGCTGACCTGGGATCGCGGCAAGGAGCTTGCCGATCACCAGCGCTTCACCCTGGCGACCGAGGTCGACGTCTATTTTTGTGATCCCCAAAGCCCGTGGCAGCGCGGTACCAACGAAAACACCAATCGCCTGCTGCGCCAATATCTGCCCAAGGGGACCGATCTCTCCCTGCACAGTCAGGCCAAACTCAGCGCCATCGCCCGCCAACTCAATGAGCGCCCCAGAAAGACCTTGATGTATCAGACGCCGGCTGAAATGTTCGCAGAGCGTGTTGCGACCACCCGTTGAACCCACCGGTCTTCGCGGCCGGAAGATGCCGGACGGCTTCCGACCCACTCAAGCCGTTCCCGGCCTACGTGCGAACGGCCGCTCCTGCCGAAACCTCCCGTTCACCTTCCATTGAGCGGTCTGGCAGGAGCGCCCTCAGAAACGGCCGCGGCGCTCAAGTGATCTTGACCTAAAGTTCCACGGGTGGAAACATAGGTGGAACGGTGGGGAATTTACTTCGATGTGGTCTGACAACGAAACGTTACGTGACCTAGTAAATTTCTCACATGTCGCTGAAATTGCTGCAGAGCGAATAGTCGGTGCCAAGGGGGAGCCCATTTCTCTTGGAATTTCTGGGGACTGGGGCGTCGGGAAATCCTCGATGATGAAGCTCCTACGCACGTCGCTCGAAGCGCGTGACGACGTCGATATCCGCTTCGTTGAATTCAACGCGTGGCTATATCAGAGCTATGACGACGCCCGCGCCGCGCTCATGGAGACGATCACAGCAACCGTCGTCGAACAGGCGGTCGAGAAGAAGGACACGCTGTCCGCCACCGCTCGAAAACGAGCGGCAAGCCTGTTCGGACGTGTAAAGAAGCTGCGCCTTCTCGGCATCGCCGGCTCCGCACTGTTCGACTACATGACGCAAGGGCAGATCACACCGTGGGTGGCAGGCGGGATGGCCACCATGGGCGGCCTGAGAGGTGGCTCGGTTCATCTGAACAGCTCGACGCGATTGCTAAGTGGAGCGTCCGCCGGTTT
>NZ_LMKU01000016.1:0-2056 GCF_001421635.1 Sphingomonas sp. Leaf25 | reverse complement strand
GTGGCGGAGAGGGAGGGAAGCCGTTCTCCGCGATAAAACCCTCTGATATGGCGTGCTATTTCGAGGTTCATTGATAGCAGATTGTCGCACTGAAGTGGAGCAGCAGTTCGAATGACAGGGCGGGATTCGAACCCACGGCACGATGGCATGGGTGAGCAGGTCGAGCATAACCGCTGCGACGACGATGGGGATGGACGCTCCTGCCCGATCTGCCGGGGCGATCCGCTCGATCCTGACTTCGTTGAGATGATCGAACGGGCAGCGGCTCAGCCGGGGAAGGCGATGTCGTTCGATGAGGCGATCGAGTGGCTGCGCTCAATGAGGCGGACGGACTGGCACAAACCGAAGGGCGGCCACTGGGGCCGCCCTTCGGTTTGTGCTCGAACCCCTTAGTCGAGTTCGAAGTAGATGCGCAGCGAGCGGAAGGTGACGGGGGTCACAGCATACTGCCCCTCGCCCTCATCGACCTCGCTCCAGTCATCCCACGCGAACAGGAAAGCGTCTTCGTCGCCGGTGACCGTGCGAGTGCGCTGGGTGATGCGGCCTTGGAAGTGGCCGTATTTCTCGATCCCAGCAGCATTGAGCAGCTTGGCTTGGATCACCGGCCCGTGTTCGGCGAAGACCTTGAGGCCCGCGATGGTCTTTTCGGAGCAACCTGCCATGAAGTCCTCGACTTGGCCGGGTGTCAGATCGACGACATTTTCGAAGTCATCAGGGCTGAACCCTGTCGGCAACTGGCCCGGTGACGCCTTGGGCTTTGAGGTGAGGTAGGCGATGATTTCGGCTCGCGTCGAGGGCGAGAACGAGGTAAAGTCGTCCTTGGTAAGCACGATCTGCATGGTAGTCTCCACCAGTGAGTTTGCCATTCGAGGGGGTCAGATGGCCGTCTGACCCCCTCAACTCCTGATCTGAACTTTCAGAGTTCACCTGTCAATGGCAATGTTTTACCGGTCAAAGTCTTTTTTTACCCCTCAGTTTTGGCGTTGACCTGTCAGGCAGCGAGCAGCCGGTAGACCGATGCGCGCCCGATCCCGAGACGCTTGGCGATCTGGGTAGCACCGAGCCCTTGCTGACGAAGATCGCGCACAGCGTCCGGGCTGATCGTCGCGGGACGGCCCTTGTAGACCCCTTTCAGGCGTGCAGCTTCGATTCCACGGCGCTGTCGAGCACGGATGAAGTGCTTCTCGACGGACCCTATCATGCCGAACAGCGTAAGCATGATCTCCGCCATCATGTCAGTGCCATCGAAGCGGATCGCCGGGTCATGGATGCGCAGCACCGCGCCACGCTCAATGACGCGCTTGCCGATGGTGAGCAGATCGCCGGTATCTCGGGCGAGCCGATCCGGGTGCAGGGAAAGAAGTTCGTCGCCGGGTTCGAGCAGGCGCAGGGCGGCTTCGAGTTGGTCGCGGCCTGCGAGCTTCGACCCGTTGCCGATGTCAGTGAACACGACCACCGCGCCGAGCTTCTCCAACATCGCCTTCTGGCTCGATGCGTCCTGCCCCTCATTGGTGGAGATGCGCGCGTAGCCCAATGTTTTGCCCATCGTCGTCCCTGACCGTCTCGTATGGTTCTTAGGCCGACTCGCTCCAGTTGTCTCTGAAGTCAAGAATAACCCATATGAGACGATTATCTCGTCTCATGATCTGTATCGCCAAGGGTTGCCCTATCGAGGCGGGACACGGTCGAGCGATCCTCCGTTCGATGTTCGCTGAGCGGCTACGGCAGCGGTCAGGACGACAGTCGGCACAGCGTCTTGTTGGTCGCGCTGATGCGCAGGTGCGGGATGATGCGAAACTTGTCGGCCCGTGCGATAGGGAGCCACCGTATGCACTCGTGATGCTCTCCCACCGTCACGATGTGGACTGGGGTGCTCGAATAGTCGCCATACCATCCGGGGAAGAACGCGGCGAAGCCGAAGTCCGGGGTGGCCGCTTCCAGCAGCGCGTGCCGACCGTCGATCTGGATGATGGTGCAGGACACGCCATTGAGGACGGCGCTCGGGCCGCACTGCTCAACATCCAGCATGAGATCGAGCAGGCCATGATAGTCAGTG
>NZ_LMKU01000015.1:0-1525 GCF_001421635.1 Sphingomonas sp. Leaf25 | reverse complement strand
CAGACCGTCCGGAAACGCGATGAGGATTCCCCGGCATGTCGGGGAGCTGTAGTCTGCGGACATGGCGTACATCGAAGGTCATGCGCGGAACCAGGCGTTGCTGCTGCCGGCGTCGGTCGAGGACTATGTGGCCGCGGACAACCCGGTGCGGTTCATCGACGCCTTCGTCGACGACCTCGATCTGGGCGGGGCGGGTTTCCAGCGGACGCGGCCGAAGGCGACAGGGCGTCCCGGTTACGATCCGGCCGACATGCTCAAGCTGTACCTGTACGGTTACCTCAACCGGGTACGGTCGAGCCGGCGCCTGGCAGCGGAAGCGACCCGCAATCTCGAACTGATCTGGCTGCTGCGCGGGGTTCGACCGGATTTCCGGACCATCGCCGACTTCCGGTGCGACAACCGGGCCGCATTCAAGACGGTGTTCCGTGCGTTCGTCCTGCTGTGCCGCAAGCTGGACCTGTTCGGGCGTGAGTTGCTGGCGGTGGACGGCACGCGGCTGAAGGCGGTGAACGGTCGGGCACGTAACTTCAGTCGCGAGCGGTTGGCGACGTATATCGCCTCGGCCGACGCGCGACTGGAGCGCTACCTCGCCGAGCTGGACCAGATCGACCGCGGCGAGGACGCCGCCGGTACCGGTCGTGCTGATACATTGGTGACGAAGATCGCCAGACTGCGTGAGCAGCGTCAGGCCAGTTCGGCGCTGATGGATCAGTTGGAGGCCAGCGGCGAAGGGCAGATATCGCTCACCGATCCCGACGCTCGTGCGATGGTTGCGCACGGCAAGGTGACCATCGGCTACAACGCACAGGTGGCGGTTGACGTGAAGCACAGCCTGATCGTCGAGCAGCACGTCACCAACGCCTGCAACGACATGGGCTTGCTGGCACCGACCGCCGGAGCGGCGATGGAGACGCTCGGGGTCGAGCGGATCGATGCGGTCGCGGACATGGGGTATCACAAGGGCGAGGACATCGAGGCGTGCGAAGCGGCCGGTATCACGCCGTACATTCCCCGCCCGCATCGCGGCATCAACGTCAGCAACGGCCTCTTTCCCAAGGAGCGTTTCCGCTACGATCCGGTAGCCGACGCCTATCGCTGCCCCGGCGGGCAGGTACTCGACACCCGCCACAGCTCGATCACCCGCGGGCATGTGACGGTCCAGTATTCCAGCCCCGCCGCCTGTGCCGACTGCCAGATGAAGGCGCGCTGCACCACGGGACGCTGGCGGCGCGTCAACCGCTGGGAGAAGGAACACCTCATCGAGCCCATGGCCGAGCGCCTCGAAAGGCGGCCCGACATCCTCGTCATCCGCCGCTCCACGGTCGAACACCCGTTCGGCACGATCAAGCAGTCGATGAACCAGGGTGCCTTCCTGATGCGCGGGCTGGAGAAGGTCCGCGCCGAGTTCAGCCTGACCGCGCTCGCCTACAATCTCAGACGCGCCATCACCCTCATCGGCGTGCCGGGGATGATCCGGGCGGTTCAGGCCTGATCCAGGCGGCCGTATCCCCGGCACGACCGCGGG
>NZ_LMKU01000014.1:0-1321 GCF_001421635.1 Sphingomonas sp. Leaf25 | reverse complement strand
TGAAGCGTCCCGGGTTTCCTGGAGGCTCCCACTTGTGAGTAGGAGCATCGGTAATGAGCAAGACGACAAACAAGTTTTCGCCGGAAGTCCGCGAGCGGGCGGTTCGGATGGTGGGCGAGCACCGGGCGGACCACGCTTCGGAATGGGAAGCGATCACCTCGATTGCGGGCAAGATCGGATGCACGGCCGAGACGCTGCGGCGCTGGTGCCGGGACGATGCGTCACGATGCGCGGGTCCGGCCGCGCAGGCGGCCGATGACCGCGAGCGGCTGCGGCTGCTGGAGCGCGAGGTGAAGGAACTGCGGCGTGCCAATGAGATACTCAGGAAGGCATCGGCATATTTCGCGATGGCGGAGCTCGACCGCCACGGGCGATGACGATGGCGTTCATCGACGCCCATCGAGGGGAGTTGGGGATCGAGCCGATCTGCCGGGAACTGGCGGTCGCCCCCTCCTCGTATCATCAGCATGCCGCACGCCTGGCCGATCCGGACAGACGTTCCGCTCGCGCCCGGCGGGATGACGGGCTGAGGGATCACATCCGGCGCGTCCACGGCGCCAGCTTCGGCCTGTACGGGTCGCGCAAGGTGTGGCGGCAGTTGCTGCGCGAGGGCGTCACCATCGCCAAATGCACGGTCGAGCGGCTGATGAAGGCGATGGGTCTGGCCGGTGTCCGGCGCGGGAAGTCCTGTGTCACCACCGTTCCCGATCGCAAGGCGCCGTGCCCGCTCGACAAGGTCAACCGGGCCTTCAAGGTTCAGCGGCCGAACGCGCTGTGGGTGGTGGATTTCACCTACGTCCACACCTGGGCAGGCTTCGTCTACGTGGCCTTCGTCATCGACGCGTTCGCCCGCCGGATCGTCGGCTGGAAGGTCAGCAGCAGCGCCACCGCCAGTTTTGTCCTGGATGCGCTGGAACAGGCCATTCATGCCCGGCGGCCAACGGAAAAGGACGCGCTCGTGCACCACTCGGACAGGGGGTCGCAATACCTCGCCATGAGCTACACCCAGCGGCTCGCCGAGGCGAAGCTGGTGCCCTCGGTCGGCAGCGTCGGGGACTCCTACGACAATGCCCTGGCCGAAACCATCAACGGCCTGTTCAAGGCCGAGGTCATTTGGCGCCAGCGCTCCTGGCCGAACCTGGCTACCGTTGAAATGGCGACGCTGCGCTGGGTCGACTGGTTCAACAACCATCGCCTCTTCGGTCCCATCGGCTACGTTACCCCGGCTGAAGCCGAAGCCAACTACTATGCCGCACAGGAGGAACTCGATATGGCCGCATGACCCAAACCTAAATGCCTCCAGGAAACCCGGGACGCTTCA
>NZ_LMKU01000013.1:0-1284 GCF_001421635.1 Sphingomonas sp. Leaf25 | reverse complement strand
GAGAGGTGGCTCGGTTCATCTGAACAGCTCGACGCGATTGCTAAGTGGAGCGTCCGCCGGTTTCATGCCGCTGCGAGAAGCGGCCGGTTGAAGTAGACGTGATCGGGCGTCCTGCGGTCAAGCGACGAGTGCGGGCGTCGGCCGTTGTAGAAGGCCAGATACCGGCCGATCGACGCGCGGGCCTCGCTGACAGAGGCATAGGCCCGCAGGTAAACCTCCTCGTATTTCACCGAGCGCCACAGGCGCTCGACGAACACGTTGTCACGCCAGGCGCCGCGTCCATCCATGCTGATTGCGATCCTCTCTCGCTGCAAGACGGCGGTGAACGCCATGCTCGTAAATTGGCTACCTTGATCGGTATTGAAGATCTCCGGCGCTCCGAAGCGCGTCAGCGCTTCCTCCAAAGCTTCGATGCAGAAATCGGTCTCCAGCGTGATCGACAGCCGCCAGCTGAGCACCCGCCGGCTGAACCAGTCGACGATGGCGATCAGATAGACGAAGCCGCGCGCCATCGGGATGTACGTGATGTCGGTCGCCCACACCTGGTTGGGCCGCGTCACCGTCAGCTTACGCAGCAGATACGGATAGATCTTGTGACCCGGTGCCGGTTTCGACGTGTTTGGCCGCCGGTAGATCGCCTCGATCGCCATCTTTTTCATCAGCGTGGAGACGTGCAGCCGGCCGACCTTGATGCCTTCTGCGGCAAGCAGGTCTCGCAACATCCGACTGCCCGCGAACGGGAAATCCATATGCAACGCATCGATCCGTCGCATGATCGCGAGGTCGGCAGCCGGGGTTGGCCGCGGCTGATAATAGACGCTGCCGCGGCTGATCCCCAACTCCCGCGCCTGCCGCTTCACTGGCAATGCGTGCGAACGGTCGATCAACGTTTTGCGCTCGGCAATAGTCCTGCTTTGCCGAGCGCTCCGGACAAAAAATCGTTCACCAGCGTCAGCTCGCCAATCTTGGCGTGCAACGTCTTCACGTCGATCGCAGGCTCCGCCGGTTCGCTATGGCCGTCCGACCCGAAAACCCCCGCTGCCCCTTCCAGCAACTGGCCGCGCCAGATCGTGATCTGGTTCGGGTGAACGTCGAACTGCTGCGCCAGCTCGGCCAGCGTCTTCTCGCCCTTCACGGCAGCCAGGGCCACCTTCGCCTTGAAGGCCGGACTATGGTTCCGGCGTGTTCGCTTCGTCATCTGATCTCCTGTTCGGCAGCCATGCTGGCCGCCTTCAGGCAGAAACTCCACTTAGCAGCCTGTCCAGATTTGCCGAGCCACCTCTC
>NZ_LMKU01000012.1:656071-671524 GCF_001421635.1 Sphingomonas sp. Leaf25 | reverse complement strand
GAGGAACTCGATATGGCCGCATGACCCAAACCTAAATGCCTCCAGGAAACCCGGGACGCTTCACGTCAACCGGACCACGCTGGATTGATCGGTTCGTCCTGATAGACGGAAGGCCCCGGTGGCGTGACCGCAGCGGGTGAGGTCAACTCCCCTGTGTCGGTGTCGTACCGGAAGGTTTCGGTTACATCGCCGGTTGCAACGGTGATGACGCCACGCGATCGATCGTCCTCAACCCCGACACGTGTGACAGGGTGTCCGGGACACCGGATCGTCGCACCCGACTGAAAGCCGGTGCTGCCATCGGGCTGGATCAGACATGGTTTCTCTCCTGCCCGACCAAGCTCCAGCCAACCTTCGGTCGTGATCCGATGGGTATAAATTCCACGGTCATTGGGACCGACCGTCGTGAAAGGCTCGCCACGCCCGAAACGGCGCTCCCTGCCGGGAATATCCTTCACTCCCACCTGATTGTGGGTCAGCAGACCGTCGGCACCGATATAATAATGCCCGATCTGCGTCCCCGT
This sequence comes from Sphingomonas sp. Leaf25, assembly GCF_001421635.1. Classification (NCBI taxonomy): domain Bacteria; kingdom Pseudomonadati; phylum Pseudomonadota; class Alphaproteobacteria; order Sphingomonadales; family Sphingomonadaceae; genus Sphingomonas; species Sphingomonas sp. Leaf25. The sequence goes on along the minus strand of NZ_LMKU01000012.1, from coordinate 671,000 downwards.
ATTGCCTGGCCAGCGCAGGTGCATGTGCATGTGCGGCGGGGCGTCGGTGTGGCCGTGGGGGGCATTGGTATCGAACCCCATGATCTGGATACGCCCCAGATGCTCACGTTCGACCTGTTCGCCCAACCCCAGTTCGCGAATAACTTCGCGTTGTGCGAACTCCAGGACATTGGCGGCCCGGCGTTGCACTTCGGGGAACGGCCCCGTTGCATAGAAACCGGCACGTCGCACCGGATCGGCATGTTCGAAGCGCAGGACCATGCCCGGTTCGACGATATGCGTCGCCACTTCGGCCGCGGTGACGGCGTCTGCAGCGACCGGCGGCACCTGCACGACGAGGCGTCCCGCATCGTACCGGAACGGCAGGTCGCCGCCCTCCAGAATGACCCGACGAACAGCCTTCGCCGACCCCTGGAAGGCGAGTTCCAGCGACCGCCGACGCGGCACGCTCAGCGCGATCACCGTCTCGCGCGCATTCTCCGCATTGAAAAACGGCGCAGTGACAGCCGTGCAGGACGGGCACGATGCCGGATCGAACCGCGCGACTGGCATGTCCGCCGCGCTAAGCTTCACGAATTTCAAAACGATCCGCACGGTATCGGCCGGCCGTGCGCCATCGGCCAGCGCCGGTGGGGCGGACAGGCACATGCCCGCCAGCGCGAGGATGCGGGAAAACCCCCTCACCAGTTCGGCTTCCACGACAGACCCAGCCAGAACGTCCGGCCCACGGGGAAGAAGTAGTTCAGATAGTCGCGACCCGTACCCTGGCGGACAACGAACGGTTCCTTGGTCAGATTCTGTACCTGCCCGACCAGTTCCACGCTTTCGCGCACGGCCAGGCGCGCCTGCACGTCGACCTGCTGGCGCGGTTCCTGGTAGAGATCGCGCGTCGGCGTGTCGCCGTCGGCCGATTGCAGCGCGCGGCCGATGCGGTTGTACGAGGCGCGGAGTTCGACCGGCCCGGTCGCATAGAACAGCGTCATATTGGCAATGTAGTCCGGCTGCTGGATCAGCCCGCTCGTCTTGCGGGTCACAGGCAGCCCCGATGCAATCCCCGCGGCGCTGACCGGCTGCCGGTACGATCCGTCGAGGAGCGTAAAGTTCGCATTGAAGCCCAAGCCCGGCAGCGCGGCGATACGATCCATCGTATAGCCGACCTCAAGTCCCTTCACCGTCGCCCCGGCGGCATTGCGCGGCGTGCTGACGAAGACGCTTTGATACGTCACGCCCTGGAAGGTGGTGACCGGACCCTGCTGGCTGCTCGTGAAAATCTCGTTCCTGATGTCCTTCACGAAACCGGCGACCGACAGCATCCCAGCGCCCATGTACCATTCGTAGGACAGGTCGTAATTCCACGCCTCGCGCGGTTTCAGATCGGGATTGCCGGTGTTGATCGTCAGCGTCCCGTCCGTGCCGATTCCGAACGAGGTGCGGGCGGCATATTGGCTATAGTCGGGTCGGCCGATCGTCTTCGATACGCCCGCCCGCACCCGCATTCCGTCGCCGAGTTGGTACGTCGCCAGCGCGGAGGGAAGCCAATAGGCATAGTCGGTCGTCCGACGGACCGGCTCGTACGCGGTCGAACCCCGTGTCGTGGGCGCCTGGTTCGTGTCGATGACCAGCGTCGTCGCATCGTAGCGGACACCCGCCTGCACATCGAAGCGATCGGCGCGGAACAGCCCCTGCGCATAGACCGCCTTCGTCGTCTCCAGATCGCGAAAATCGTCGGCCGCGTTGTTGGCGACCTGGTTGGTGGTAGTGAACGCGCTGCGACTGGTTTCGAAACGCTGCCATGCCGCCTGCCGATCGATCAGGAGATAACGAACGGCCGGCGTCAGATAGGCGGTCGGGTTCTTGTCGTAGAGGATGCCGCGCAGCGTTCCGGCGGTTACCTGCCCCGCGACAGTGGCGGGAACATATTCGGTGTAGCGCTGGTCGTAGGACAGGTCGGTCCGCGTGACCGCCGCACCCACGTTCGCCCCGAAACCCCGATTGTCGGCGGTCGCGTTGATGCCGAGGTTGACCTTGCCAAAATCGACGGTGGAATCGAGATCCCGGTTGATGCTGCGATAATAGAGCGCACGGTAGCTGTCGGGATTGTTGGCAGCCGCAGTATCGTTGATCGTAAGCCGCGGACGGCCGTCCGTGATGGTATAGCCATAACCGAACGCCGGCAGGAACCCGGCCGAGGACGTACCGGCGCGCGGATTGGTGTCGTACTTTATCATCTCGCGCAGTTCGCGGTATTCCGCCTTCGAGCGCGCCAGCGTCGTGTCGAGCACGATGCCGTCGCCGAAATCATGGCGTCCCTTGACGTCGATCAGCCAGGTATCGCGCGTGACCGGTTGATAGGTCAGCCCCTGCTGAAGATCGCCCTGCGCGAACGCGCCGCTCGTTGCGGTGACCGCCGTCGGTGCGCCGGTCGGCAGCGTCAGGATCTCGTACCGCGTCTCGGTATCCTTGTCGTGGTAATAGCCGCCGAACAGGGAAAGCTCGGTCGCATCGTCGGGACGCCATTCCAGCTTCAGATTGCCGCTCACCCGGGTCCGCATGTTCTCGAAGAAATAATCCTGGTTGCGCACCGGCACGAGAAGTCCGGTCGACCGATTGGGGAACGGCGTCCGCGCACCCGCGGCGGTGAAATACGACCAGCCCGCACCATTGCTGTCGCCCGGCAGTTCGGCGCGCGCGCTGGACGGCAACCGCTGATATTCCACCGATGCGACGATTCCGAACGTACGATCGGCGCCGAAGCGCATCGCGCCGGTCGCATCCGCACGGACCGATGCTCCGCCCTTGCGGATGAGCTTGCCGGCGGTATCGTTGTAGCCGCCATTGGCGTTCATGACGAAGAAGCGGTCGCCGCGTCCGTCGAAGGCGCTCTTGGATACGATGTTGATCTGGCCGCCCAGCGCGTGCGGATCATATTGCGCGGTGACGCTCTTGATCGCCTCGATCCGCGACACGAGCGACGACGGCAGCATGTCGAGCCGTGCGCCGCGGAACACCCAGTCGGGCGAGGCCAGCGGGATCCCGTCGATCGTCACCAGATTGTATCTGGGATCGAGCCCGCGGATCGTGGCGCGCTGATAGATGTCGCGGTTTTTGGTCGGATCGGCACCGCCGACTACGGACACACCCGTGATCCGCCGGCTGGCCTCGACGATGTTGAGATCGGGCAGCCGCCCCACATCATCCTGCGAAACGGCATCAAGGATGACGGCGGAGTCGCGCTTCGCCCTGGTCGCCGAACGCTGTGAGGCGCGAAAGCCGGTGACGACGATCTCCTGACCCTCTTCGGAGCCTTCTGCCACAGTCTGCTCTGCAACCGCAGCAGACGCTTGCGACTGCGCCAGCGCGGCTGTGCTTGTCAGCATCGTGCCGGCCAGCAGGCCGTGAACCCAACGGATTTGGCAACGCATCTCGAATCAGTCCCCCATTATCTCCCGCCTTTATATATCGTGTTGTATGATATTAATTTGACAGTGGGTCGCTACTGGTGGATTTTCACCGCAGTCGGTAGCCATGGCGCATGATGAAGGGGCGTTTGATCAAAGCCGCAGGCGTTTCTGTGCGCGCACGCACGGTGCTCGCCGCGATCAGGCGGCACGGTAGCGTTTCGCGATCGGTGCTGATCCGTGAAACCGGCCTTTCCGGGACCGCGATCTTTCGTGCGACCGAGGAATTGGAGGTGGCCGGCCTGGTCCGCGCCGGGGCAACCGTTGCGGAAGGCCGGGGGCAACCCAGCAATATCATCCATATCGTACCGGATGCGGCCTTTGCGCTTGGATTGTCGGTGATGACCGATCGCGCCGACGTCGCCCTGCTCGACCTGGCCGGATGCGTACGGGCGCGCGCCGAGATCACGATGCCGGGCATGCCGCGTGGCGACCTGTTGGACGCGGCCGCGTCGTTCGGGACCGGGGCGTTGTCGTCCCTGGGTATCGAACCGGACAGGCTGAATGGCCTCGGCATTGCCGTCGCGGGCTTTTTTGTCGCGCCCGACATGGTGAACCCGGCCGAAGAGCTGGAAGACTGGGCGCTGGTCGATCTGCGCGCGGACGCATCGCGTCGGCTGACGATGCCTGTCGTCGTCGAGAACATCGCCAGCGCCGCGGCATTGGGTGAACGCCTGCTTGGCGTCGGCTCGCGCTATGCGAGTTCGTGCTACGTCAACGTCGCTTCGGGGTTCGGCGCGGGGATCATCGTCGATGGGGTGCTGATGCGGGGTCGACACGGCAATGCGGGGGAAATCGCGGGTCTCTTTCCGATGGCGGGACGGGCCACCCCCAATCTTGCGACGCTGCGCGCCTGCCTCGCCGATCACGGCGTATCGACCACCGGGATCGCCGACATGGTCGCGCGGTTCGATCCGGCATGGCCCGGTGTCGAAGCATGGCTGACCGAGCACCAGCCAAGCTTCTCCTATCTGTTCGGCGTGCTTCGCCGCACCCTGGACTGCGAGGCGCTGATCCTGGGGGGGCGTTTGCCGCGCGTGCTGGCGCGCCGGATCGTCGACGCAGCGGAATGGCCGGAAACGACGCTGACCGACCGGCGTGGGACACGCGCGCCGATGACGTTGCTCGATGTCGCTAGCCTGGAACCCGATCTCGCCGGACCGTTGGGCGCGGCGTCGCTGGTCTTCCATCGGACGCTGTTCGATTGACAGCAGAGGCGAAGGCCAGACCCATGGCCGACATCAGCCGTTCCACGGTGCATTTGGCGGTCGCCACGCCTTCGCGCCGCAACTGATGCCAGACCCTGCGCGTGCCATAGATACCAAAGCTGGCATCATGGACGCGCTTGATCTGCGCCTGTATTTCGTCGCTGGTCCCGCTCGTCGGCTCGCCTCCTCCGGGCACCAGCGGCGCAGTGTCTCGGTCGTGCAGCCGACCTTTCCGGCGATGGAGGTAATCGCCGCCCACCCGGACCGATAATCCCCTCGATGCTCATCAACCATCCGCACCGCGCGGTCGCGGAACTTATGCGAAAACCCGGGACGCTTCAAACCGCCATTGCGTGAGCACTCGCCGCTGCCGATGGTCCAGAATAAATGGATCCTATCGGGGAGGGGGCCAGGGGCATGCGTCCACGGACGATCAATATCAGCATCGGCTATCTGGGGTTGCAGATCGCGTTCGGCATCCAGAGCGCAAGTCTCAGCCGTATCTTTCAGGGGCTGGGGGCACCGGTCGAGCAACTGGCGCTGCTGTGGCTTGCCGGGCCAGTGACCGGGTTGCTGATCCAGCCAGTCGTCGGCGCGCTCAGCGACCGGTACGGCACGCGGTTCGGGCGGCGGCGGCCGTATATCTTCGGCTCTGCGCTGATCGTGATGGCCGCGCTGGTGACATTGCCGCTCGCCGCGTCGCTGGCAGTGGCGGTGGCGACGATCTGGCTGCTGGAAGCGGCGATGAACGCGCTGCACGCGCCGTATCGCGCGCTGGTCGCCGATACGCTGCCGGTGGCGGACCATGCGCGTGGCTATGCGATGCAGACGGTGTTCATCGGGCTGGGCGCGCTGGCGGGTGCCTGTGCGCCGATGCTGCTGGCACAGGCGGGGCTGTCGAACGCCGCGCTGCCGGGACAGACGCCGCCGTCGATCCGCTTCGCCTTCATCGCGGCGGCGGCGGCGGTGGCCCTGTCGGTCGGATGGACGCTGGCGACGGTGCGCGAACCCCGGCGTGCGGACGCCACGCCCCCGGTATCCGCGCCAAAGGCGAAGCGGTTTGCGGCGGTTGCGCGGCTGTGGCGCGTGTTGCGACCGGTGGCCGCGATCCAGTTCGCCTGCTGGTTCGGCCTCTATCTGCTATGGGTCTATGCCACGCCGGTTATCGCCGCCAACGTCTATGGTGCGACGTCACCGTTCGATGCGGCCTATGCCCGCGGCGCGGACTTCGTCGGGGTATTGTTCGGCACCTATAACGGGGTCGCGGGCATCTTCGCGTTCGTGTTGCCGGCCCTGTTCCGCCGGTTCGGGGTGCGGCGCGTCCATGCGGCGGCACTGGGGGCGGGGGCGGTCGGCCTCGCCGCGCTTGCATCCTGTACCGGCCCGATAGCGCTGATGGGCTGTGCGGGGCTGATCGGGGTTGCCTATGCCTCGATGCTCAGCGCGCCGTTCGTGCTGGCCGGGCGGGTCGTGACCAGCGCCACGGCGGGCATGTTCATCGGGGCGATGAACATCTTCATCGTCGTGCCGCAACTGGTCGCCGGGCTGACGATGGGATGGATCATCGCCCATCCGTTGCAGGGATCAGTGGTGCCCGTCCTCCCGCTCGGCGGACTGGCGATGCTGGCCGGCGCGTGGCTCAGCCTGCGCCTGCCGGCGGTGGACGAACCCACACGGACCGCGTAACGCAACTTAATGCAAAACGAACGAGGAACCATGACGCGATGACCCGGATGAAGCGAAGCGGACCCACGCTGCGCGACATCGCGGAGGCGGCCGACGTGTCGATCGCCACCGTGTCGCGGGTGCTGACCGGACACAGCGCGATCAGCGACGATACGCGCGAGCGCATCCTGCGCGCCACCGATCGTCTCGGCTATGTCCATGTTCCGCAGCGCCGCCGCCAGTCCGTGCCGATGCTGGCCGATCAGCTATGCCTCGTCGTGCCGGTGTCGCTGGCGCATGGCAGCCAGTTGGCCAACCCGTTCGAACTGGCGTTGATCGGTGGAATCGGCACGGCGGTGCGCGAGCGGCGGCGCGACATATCGATCGTGTGGCAGACGCCGCATGACGACGCGACGCTCGCCGCGTTCCTCGACGACAGCGGGTATGCGGGCACGATCTTCCTCGGCCAGTCGCAGTTTCACGATACGCTGAACCGGGTCGGCGCGGCCGGGGCGCCGCTGGTCGCATGGGGCGTGGAGGTTGCCGGACAGCAATATTGTTCGATCGGCAGCGACAACCGTGCCGGTGGTTTTCAGGCGACGCAGCATCTGTTGCGCAGCGGACGGCGGCGGATCGCCTTCGTGGGGGCGGCACCGCCGATCGCGGCGGCGCGCACGCCGTTCTCGCAGATCGCGATCCGGCAGGAGGGGTATCGTGCCGCGCTGGCAGCGCATGACGTTCCGTTCGATCCGCTGTTGGTCCAGACGCCCGCCGCCGGTCGCTTCGACGGGGGCGAGGCGGTCGATGACCTGCTGGAGCGTGGCATCGCGTTCGACGCGATCGTCGCCGCGTCCGATGTGGTGGCGCTCGGGGCGATCCGGGCGCTTCACTGGCGGGGCATGTCCGTCCCGGGCGACGTCGCGGTGATCGGCTATGACGATATCGACGCGGCGGCGCTGGCGATACCGGGACTGACGACGATCCGTCAGGACGTCATCAAGGCGGGCAGCCTGCTGGTGTCGAAATTGCTGCGGATCATCGACGGGCATCGCGTCCGGTCCGAACGTCTGCCGACCGATCTCGTGATTCGCGAATCCTGTGCCGGTTGACGCGAAGGTTCCATGCAAATTCTGTGGGTCGATACGTTTCATCCAATTGATATAGCTCGGATTATTTGCCGAAATCCTTGTCACTCCATGTAAATTGCAATCGTTTGCAGTTTATATTTGCATTGTTTTGCGCGAGCTTGCATCTGTTGCCCATCAAACGACCGCGCAGGCGCGGCGTCCATGGAGGGGATATATGATGCGTGCCTATCGCCTTGTGCTGCTCGGTTCGATCGCCGCGACGTTGCCGTTGGCTCCGGCAGGGGCGCAGACCGTGCCCGCCGAACCGGCCACCGCCGAACAGGAAGCGCCCGCCGCCGAGGGCAGCGACCTCGGCCTTGACGAGATCATCGTCACCGGCACCCGCACCGGCGTGCGCAAGTTCGAAACTTCTTATGCGATCACCACGGTGGATTCGCTGGCCATCGCGCAGAAGGCGCCGCTGGGCATCGCCGACCTGATCGCCTCGACGCCGGGCATCTATGTCGAAAGCTCGGGCGGCGAGGTCGGCAACAACGTCTATTCGCGCGGGCTGCCGGCGGACAACTACCGCTATCTCCCGCTGCTCGAGGACGGCCTGCCGGTGTGGGAAGAGGGGGCGGGCGCCTTCACCAACGCCGACGAATTCTTCCGTGTCGACGCGACGGTGGACTCGCTCCAGATCGTGCGCGGCGGATCGGCCTCGATCACCGCGTCGAATGCGCCGGGCGGTGTCGTCAACGTCCTGACCAAACGCCCCACCAGCACGCTGCAAGGGCTGGTCAAGGCCGAGGTTGGCGACTGGGATCATTACCGCGTCGATGCCAATGTGTCCGGCCCGCTGACCGATCGGCTGTCGTTTTCGGTCGGCGGCTTCTACCGCGAGGACAACGGCCTGCGGAACCCGGGCTTCACCGGCAACCAGGGCGGGCAGCTTCGTGTCGGGCTGAACTACGACTTCGCCGACAGCGGATCGCTGTTCGTCAGCTATCGCAAGCTCGACGACAAGAACATCTTCTACACCGCCATCCCGCTCGCCAGTGCCGACAAGGGGTTGCCGGGACTGGATGCGGGCACCGGCACGCTGGTCAACACCGATTTCGCGCGGATCACCGTGCCCGACGGCAACGGCGTGTTCGGCAAGCGCGTCGATCTGACGCAGGGTATCCATACCGATACCGACACCTTCACCGCTATCCTGAACAAGCCGCTGGGCGACGGGTGGGAGGTCAACAACCGCGCGCGCTATACCAAGGGCTTCGTCGACTTCAACGGCCTGTTCAGTTCGGGTATCGCGACGTCGCAGCAGTTCCTGAGCGACGGCTTCAGCCGCATTCTCGCCGCCCGTCCCGACACCGTGCGAGCAGTGTACCGCGACGCGCGGACCGGGCAGACGGTGGCAGCCTCGGCGCTCGGCAACCAGCTCGCGCTGACGCAAAGCATCTTCAACACGGTCGTCGATGTCGAGAATGTCGTCAACGACCTGAGCGTGACCAAGAAGCTCGACACCGGCATTGGCCGCCACACGCTGACCGGCGGCTATTACTTCAGCCATTTCGAACAGACGCAGAACTGGAACTGGAACTGGAACGACATTGTCGTGGAGGCGATCAACCGGCCACGCTATTTCGACATCGTCGGGCTGAACGCCGCGGGACAGCAGACGGTGGCGCTGACGCAGGGCGGGTTGCTCAACCTGCACAGCAATCTGCAACGCTTTGACGACGACGTCACGATCAACGCCTTCTACCTGACCGATGCGTGGCAGGTGACGCCGAAGCTGCGCGTCGATCTCGGCGCGCGCTATCACCATGTCGCCAAGGAAGGAACGATCGCGCAGACGGCGCGCCGCAATCTGGGCGACGCATCGACGCTGGCCGACGACAATGTGCTGGTGTTCACCGGCGGGACCACCCCCTATCGCTTCAAGACCGGACAATGGGCGTTCTCGGTCGGCGGCAATTATGAATTCAGCCCGCGCGTCGCCGCCTTCGCGCGCTACAGCCGCAGCTTCCGCGTGACCCCCGAATTCGTTCAGTGGTTCGGTGGCATTCCGGTCGAAAACCGCATCGATCTGGTCGAAGGCGGCTTCAAATATTCGACGCGGCCCTTCTCGGCGTTCGTCACGCTGTTCTACAACAAGTTCCCCAACGTCGCCTTCCAGACGATCGTCGCCGGTCCCAACGGGCAGGCGCAGACTGTCAACCAGAATGCGGCGGCGGAATCGAAGGGGGTCGAGGTGGAGCTGTCGCTGCGCCCGGTCGACTTCTTCGACATTTCGGCAAGCGGCAACTACCAGAAGATCAACTATACCAGCTTTGCCGGACAGGGCGCGACCGGCGCGTTCGACTTCAGCGGCAACCAGATCGTGCGACAGCCGCAGGTGCAGTTCTCGCTCCGCCCGACGCTGCGCCTGCCGGGCGACCGGGTGAGCGTGTTCGGCGAGGCGGCCTATACCGGCAAGCGCTATGTCGACGTCGCCAACACCATCGTGTTGCCGAGCTACACCGAGGTGCGCGCCGGTGCGAACTGGAAGATCAGCAACGCGCTGCAGGCGCAGGTGGTCGCCACCAACCTGTTCAACGAAGTCGGGCTGACCGAGGGCAATCCGCGCGCCGGATCGATCATCGGGGTACAGGAAACCGCGTTTCAGGGCCGCCCGATCTTCGGCCGCCGCGTCCGTGCCAGCCTGACCTACAGCTTCTGAAACGAAAGGGCGGCGACCATGGTCCGCACGATGATTTCGCTCGCCGCCCTGCTGGTCGCCACCCCGGCACTGGCGCAGGCATGGCAGACGGTGCGCTCCCCCGATGGGCGCATCGCCGTCGACCTGGCGGTCGATCGTGGTGAGGCGGTGTACCGGGCGCGTTATGACGGCAGGCCGATCCTAGATCGGTCGCGCATGGGGTTCCGGTTCCGGGATGCCGGACCGGGCGATGCCGGGCTGGTGCTGGTCGACAGCCGCCGCACCTCGCAGGACCGTGCATGGACCCAGCCATGGGGCGAACGGCGTGCGATGCGCGAGCGGTATCAGGGACTGGCGGCGACGGTGGCGGCTGCGGACGGGCGGCAACTCGGTGTCGAGATCCGCGTGTTCGACGATGGTTTCGGTTTTCGCTATACCTTGCCGGGCACCCGCGATCAGGCGCTGGTCGTCAGCGACGAGCGCACCGAGTTCCACTTCGCCCGGAATTACCGGGCATGGTCGATCCCCGCCTATCGCGAGAAGTTCAGCGAATATGAGTACAGCCGCTCGGCGCTGTCCGCGATCCAGACAGCGCAGACACCGCTGACGCTGGAGGGCGATGGCGTCGCGATGGCGGTGCATGAAGCCGCACTGGTCGACTTCCCCTCTATGAACCTGCGGATGCCCGAGGAGAACAGCCGCACGCTGAAGGCCGACCTGTCGCCATGGTCGAACGGCGATCTGGCGCGCACGCATGGCGGGGCGGTGACGCCGTGGCGGGTGGTGATGGTGGCCCCCGACGCGGCGCGACTGGCGGACTCGACGATCGTCCTGAACCTCAACGAGCCCAACCGGATCGGCGACGTGTCGTGGGCGCGGCCCGAAAAATGCATCGGCATCTTCTGGGCGATGCACACCGGACTGCTGACGTGGGAGCCGGGGCCCAAGCTCGGTGCCACGACCGGGCGGGCAAAGGCCTATATCGACTGGGCGGCGGCGCACGGCATCAAGGGCGTGCTGGTCGAGGGATGGAACGTCGGATGGGACGTGCCCGAATGGTGGAAGAACGGCCGGTCGAAATTCACGTTCGACCAGGCGCAGCCCGCCTTCGATATGGCGGCGGTATCGACCTATGCGAAGGCGAAGGGCGTCGACCTGATCGGCCATCACGAAACCGGCGGGCAGGTGCGCGACTATCTGCGCCAGCTCGAACCGGCGCTCGATTATTATGATCGCCATGGCGTGCGCTCGATCAAGCTGGGATATGTCGGGACCCGGCACGACGAAACCGAATGGCCCGACGGGCAATATGCGGTCGAAAATCTGCAAAAGGTGGTCGAGGCGGCGGCACGGCACCGCATCGCGGTGTTCCCGCACGAACCAGTCAAGGATACCGGCCTGCGCCGCACCTGGCCCAATCTGATGAGCCGCGAGGGCGCGCGCGGACAGGAATATAATGGCGGCAGTCCCGATGGCGGCAATGCGCCCGATCACACCACGATCCTGCCGTTCACCCGGCTGTTGTCGGGGCCGCTCGACTATACGCCGGGGGTCTTCGCCTTCGATTATCGCGCGACGCGGCCCGACAACCGCGTTCCCTCGACGCTGGCCAACCAGCTCGCGCTCTATGTCGTGCTCTACAGCCCGGTGCAGATGGCGGTCGACCTGCCCGAACATTACGACCGCAACTTGGCCGCGTTCCAGTTCATTCGCGACGTGCCGACCGACTGGGAAACGAGCCGCACGCTGCAAGGAAAGATCGGCGAATATGCCGTCGTCGCACGGCAGGACCGGGCCGGGCCCGATTGGTATCTGGGCGCGATCACCAACGACGATGCGCGTACGGTGGCCGTGCCGCTCGACTTCCTCGAAGCGGGTCGCCGATACGAGGCGACGATCTACGCCGATGGTCCGGGTGCCGACTGGCGCAGCGCGCCCGAGCGTGTGGCAGTCACGCGGCGGATCGTGACATCGACCGATCAACTGTCGATCCTGCTGGCGGCGGGTGGCGGGCAGGCAATCCGGTTCCGACGGTTATAGGAAAAGGCGGTCGGATCCTCTGGTTTGTCGACGAATTCCTCGTCCATGACCGGGGAGGGTGGGATCCAATCCCGGTTCAGCACCTACCCCATGGCATTTCACGCAACCTTTGGTCGCCCAGCACCTGCAACCTTGCTGCAGCCACAGACGGCCAGTAGCGGTCGATCAAGATTACCTTCCGGAGCATTGAAGTCGACGTGGGCTGCCTCCAATATCCAGTGACGCCTTGCGTGTCCGCAAGTGGGTCCAGGAGATCATCGCAGGCGATAAGCGACGCGGAACCCGATGTGTGAGGTCGGAAAATCCTGCTCCTGCGCTTGAAACGCGGCGGGGCGGAAGTTCGCGCAGTAGTTGGTCGCGCACAGGAAGCTGCCGCCCTTGACCAGCCCGACCGGACTGTCTCCCGCGACCCATTCCCATACATTGCCGACCATGTCGTACAGCCCGAAGCTATTGGCGGGAAAGCGTGCGACGGGGGCGATGCCGGCATAGCCATCGGCGGCGGTGTCGATCATTGGGAAGACGCCTTCCCATACATTCGCCTGAGCCTTGCCATGGTCGAACGCCCACGCCATCGCGTCGCGCGCGGTCGTCTGGCGACCGCGGGCGGCGCGCTCCCATTGCTCGACGCTCGGCAGAAACCCCCCGGCCCATGCGGCATAGGCGGCGGCATCGGCACGGTCGACATGGACGACGGCTGCCTGCCAGTTGTCGTGGAGGGAACTACCCGGTCCCTGCGGATGGCGCCAGTCCGCGCCCTTCACGAACCGCCACCATCGCGTGGCATCGTCGAGCGGCACCGGTTCGGTCGGCACGACGAAGATCGCCGATGCACCATCGCGTTCGGCGCGGGTGCGGTAGCCGGTGGCGGCGACGAAGGCGGCGAACTGGCGGTTGGTCACCTCATGCGCGTCGATGCGGAAGGCGGTGACGGGAATCTCCTTGCCGGGCCGGCCTGCGCCGTCCTCGCCGAACAGCACCGTGCCGGCGGGGATCGTGACGCAACGGTCGGCGGCGTCGCAGCGGAGGGCAGGGCGGTGCGCGCCGGTCGAGACAAGCCCGGCTACAGCGAGGAGCAGCGCGGTCGTCCGCTTCATGGCCTAGCACCGCCGGCGGTCGGCGCTGCTGCGACGGGAACCGGCACGACACCCTTGTCGCTGGCATAGGCGTCATAGGCAGTGACCAGTTCGGCGAGCCGCGCGGGTTCAGCCGCGGCGAGGTCGCGGGTTTCGCCCGGATCGCGGGCGATGTCGAACAATTGCCAGCGGCCGGTGCTGACGCCCTTGCGGGTATAGCGGTTGGTCCCAGCGGGGAGGTAGACCGCCTTCCAGTCGCCCTTGCGCAGGGCGCGACGGTAGAAAAGTTCGTAGCCCACGGCTTCGTCTGCGGTGCGGATCGCAGGCGCGGTAGCGGCGAGGACGGGGCGCAGGCTATGCCCCTGATGCGCGACGATCGGGCGACCGGCATAGGTCTTGGGCTGGGTCAGCCCGGCATAATCGAGCAGGGTCGGCGCAATGTCGCGCACATCGAGATTGGCGGTGGCGATGCGTCCGCCGCCGGCCACGCCCTTGCCGGCCGCAAAAGCGCTGACGCGGATGCCGCCCTCGGTCGGATAGCCTTTCACCAGCCACGACGGGGTTGAATTGGCCTGCGCCCAGCCCGGACCATAGCCGACATAGCTGGTCGCTTTCCCGATATTCGCCAGACTGTTGTCGATGCCGAGCGACGGGTCGGCGGGCGCCGGCGCATCGGGATCGACCGGCGGGGCCTTCGGATCGGCGATCCTGAAGCGGGGGGAGGGATGTTCGATCACATTGCCCTCCGGCCCGTTGTCGGAAAGGAACAGGATGATCGTGTCGTCATAGCGACCCTGCGCTTTCAGCGCGGCGATGACCCGCCCGACATTCTCGTCGAGCCGGTCGACCATCGCCGCATAGACCTCCATCTTGCGCGCCTCGATCGCGCGTTCTTCCGCCGATAGCGATGTCCATGGGCGGACCTGTGCGGTGGCGTGGGCGACGGCGTCGGCGGGGACGAGACCCAGTTGTTTCTGCCGCGCAAGCCGGGCGTCGCGCAGTGCTTCGTAGCCCGCGTCATAGCGTCCCTTGTACTTGGCGATCGTATCGGCAGGCGCCTGGAGTGGCCAGTGCGGGGCGCTGAAGGGGAGATAGGCGAAGAACGGACGGTCGTCGCCCGCGCGCTTGGCCTGATCGAGATAGCCGATCAGCCGGTCGGCAAAGTAATCGGTCGAATAGCGACCGGCGGGGAGGGCGGCGGGCTTGCCGTCGTCACGGTAGCTGGGATCGAGCCCGGCCTTCCGCCACGCGGTATTCTGATCCGCGCCGAAGTGGTTCGACAGGCCCTGTAGCAGCGCGAAACTGTGTTCGAAGCCGCGCGCGGCCGGTTCGCGGTCGGGTGTGAGGCCGAGATGCCATTTCCCCGTCATCAGCGTGGCATAGCCACCGGCGCGCAGCAGTTCGGCAATCGAGGCAACGCGGTCGTTGAGATACCCCTCGTAGCCCGGATGGCCGCGGGTGGCGTCGCTCAGCAATTCCGCCATGGTGCCGAGGCCCGCCTGGTGATTGTCGACGCCGCTCATCAGCATCGAGCGCGTCGGGGAGCAGGTGGGGGCGGTGTGGAAGCCGGTGAAGCGCACGCCCGAGAGCGCCAGCGCATCGAGGTTCGGCGTCGCGATCTCGCCGCCGAACGCACCAATATCGGACCAGCCAAGATCGTCGGCGACAATGACCAAAAAATTGGGGGCGTTCTTGGGAGCAACCGCCTGCG
>NZ_LMKU01000012.1:629944-656066 GCF_001421635.1 Sphingomonas sp. Leaf25 | reverse complement strand
GGCGGCGGCGGCGGCGGCGGCGGCGGCGGCGGCGGCGGGGAGCGCGAACAGCAGCGCCGGGAAAGCAGCGGCGATCAGGGGCTTGGCCGGCATGGGTTCTCCAAAGGTGGCGAAGGTTACTCGCACGGCATAGCCAACATGGAGAACCCAACAATAAAGAATATCTATCAATTCAATGGGAATTAGTGCGTTCGTTTCGATGGCGTCCCTAACCTAGCGAGGCGAGGTCCGGCGGGTGCCGCCGCCATTCGTGACCGAAGGACCATCGATGCCGATTTCGCCCGCCCGCGCCTGCCGCCTGTTCTTGCTCGCCGGGGCCACCCTGCTCGCCATGCCCGCCTTTGCCGCCGATCCGGTGCCGACGGCCGACGAAGTTGACACCGAGGCCCCCAAGGAAGCGGCAACCGGCGAGGACATCGTCGTCACCGCGCGCCGCCGCGCCGAACGCAGCCAGGACGTGCCGATTGCGATCAATGCGTTCGGCGCGGCACAGATCGAGGCCACGCGGACCTACAACCTGCGCGACCTGCAACAACTGACGCCCAGCCTGGTCGTCACCAACACCAACCCGCGCAACACCAGCATCAACATCCGTGGCCTCGGCAACAACGTCGCGGTCTATAATGACGGGCTGGAGCCGGCGGTCGGCGTGTATGTCGACGGCGTCTATCTGGCGCGGCCGGGACAGAGCGTCTTCGACCTTGCCGATCTCGAACGGATCGAGGTGCTGCGCGGGCCGCAAGGAACGCTGTTCGGCAAGAATACCTCGGCCGGCGCGGTGGTCGTCACGACCAAGGCTCCGACCTTCGAACCGGAAGCCGGCGGCGACGTGTCGCTCGGCAATGTCGGTTTCCGCCAACTCCACGCCTATCTTTCGGGGCCGATCACTGACAGCCTCGCCGCGCGGCTGTTCGTGTCGAAGACTGATCGCGACGGCTTTACCCGCAACCGGTTCGACGGGCGGTTGGGACAGGATTTCCATGATCTGAACCTGCGCGGGCAGTTGCTGTACAAGCCGACCGATGCGCTGACGCTGCGGCTGATCGGCGATTGGGGGCGGCAGCATTCGTTCACCGCCGGCAGCATCCTGCTGGGTGCGATCCGCAGCTATGACAACGGCGCCAACTTCGCGAACAATTATTACGACCGCGCGGCGCGATTGGGCTATATCCCGGTCCCGGCCGATCCCAGGCTGCGCACCACCGATGTCGATGCCAACCCGCGCTATGCGATGAACCAGCACGGCATCAACCTGACCGCCGACCTCGATCTCGGCGCGGCGACGCTGACCTCGGTCACCGCCTATCGCGCGTGGAACTGGTATCCGCATAATGACGGCGACGGCACCAGCATCGATGCCGGTGCGGATTTCCACCAGAGCAACGAACAGCGGCAGCTCAGCCAAGAGCTGCGCATCGCATCGAACGGGGACCGCACGGTCGATTATGTCGCCGGTCTCTACTATCTTCACCAGTCGATCCGCGCCGAGGCGGTGAACCGCTACGGCACCCGCGCCGCCGACTGGTTCCTGCCGCCGACGACCAATGCCGCGGTCGGCGCGGCGGCGCTGAACGAGTACAACGTCGTCAGCCAGTCGCGCCCGGTCACCGACAGCTATGCCGCCTTCGCGCAAACGATTTGGCATATCGTGCCCGGGGTCGATCTGACCACCGGCCTGCGGTATACCTATGAGACCAAGACCGGCTATTTCGATCAGGTTGCGACCGGGCGGTCGCTGGCCGCGCTGAGTGCGGCACAGCAGACGGCGGCGCAGACGATCCGCTCGCGCTACGGCATCGCCAATCGCTACGAAGCCGAGACCAAGGCCGGGCGGCTGTCGGGACAGGCGACGCTGTCGTGGAAGGTCGCCGAACCGGTATTGGGCTATGTCACCTATGCGCGTGGCAACAAGTTCGGCGGGCTGAACCTCGCCAACATCACCACCACCGGGCAGTTCGCGGCCAATCCGGTGATCGCCCCCGAGACGATCGACAGCTACGAAGCGGGCATCAAGACGACGTGGTTCGGCGGGCGGCTGACCGCCAATGCCGCCGCGTTCTGGACCGATGTGCGCGATTACCAGACGACGATCATCGACATCGAACGCAACGGCGTCAGCTTCTTCACCAATGCGGCGAAGGTTCGCACACGCGGGTTCGAAACTGATGTACGCGCGACCCCGACGCGGTGGCTGACACTCTATGGGTCGGGAACCTATGACGATGCGCGCTATATCTCTTATGCCAATGCGCCCTGCCCGATCGAGATCACCGGCCGGACGCTGTGCGACCTGTCGGGGCAACGATTGCCGGGCGTATCGGAATGGGCGGCATCGGCGGGCGGCGAGGTCCGCGCGCCGATCGCGAACATGGCCGGGCGGAGTGGCGAGGTCTATCTTGGAGGCGATTACAGCTATCGATCAAGCACCAACACAACCGCCAGCCTCAGCCGCTATTCGGTGATTCCGGCTTATGACCTGCTGAACTTGCGCTTCGGGTTCCGGACCGACGACGGGTTGTTCGACATCCAGCTCTGGGGTCGGAACGTAACCGACGAGACCTATTTTCTCTCGCGCGCCGCCGCCAATACCGGGGCGATCACGGGTACGCTGGGTGATCCGCGAACTTATGGAATTACACTGCGCACGCGGTTGTAACCGAAACGCAAGCCGACGCGACTCTGAACCACTGACCGGTAGTTGGAACGTCCACAATCGGGTCAAAGCCATCCGTTGGAGCGAGCGATGCGGCCGGCTTCGATGCGGTTGGCAGCGCCGAGCTTGGCGGCAGCTTCGGAGAGGTAGTTGCGCACCGTGCCCGGCGACAGCGATAGGCGCAGGCCGATCTCGCGGTTGGGCAGGCCTTCCTCGGCAAGCCGGAGCGCGTCGCGTTCGCGGTCGGTGAGGGGGTCGGGGCCTGCCTCCCACGCTTCGGCGGCAAGGTCGGCGGCGATCGCCCGGCCGCCGCCATGGACGGTGCGGATCGCGGTGGCGAGGCGTTCGACCGGCGTGTCCTTCAGCAGATAGCCGCGCACCCCCGCCGCCCGCGCGCGGGCAAGATAGCCGGGCCGGGCAAAGGTCGTGACGATGACGACGCGGGTGGTGAGATTTTCGGCCGACATCTGCGCGGCGACGTCGATGCCGCTGCGCCCCGGCATCTCGATATCGGTCAGCAGGATGTCGGGTGCCAGGTCGCGGACCAGCGCCAGCGCGGTATCACCGTCCAGCGCGCGGCCGACGATCGTCATGTCGCTTTCGAACGCCAGCAGCGACGCGATGGCCCCCAGCACCAGCGCCTGATCCTCGGCGATGACGATCCGGATCATGCCACGCCCACCGGAACCCGGGCGGCGACGCAGGTGCCCGGTCCGACCCATGCGACCTCCAGCGTGCCCCCGGCGGCGGCAAGACGCTGGCGCATCCCCGTCAGGCCATGTCCTTCGCGGAACGCACCGCCGCGGCCGTCATCGACGATCCGGATGCCGGCAATGGTGTCGTCGGTGGTCAGGTCAATGCGGCACGCACCCGCCCCGGCATGGCGGATGACGTTCGTCACCGCCTCGCGCACCGTCATGGCCAGCACCGCGCCGGCGTCGGGTGGAATGGCGTGGGGGTCGCCGGTCACGGTCGCAACGATCCCGGCGGCCTTCAGCGCGTCGCGCGACAGGTCGAGTTCGTGGCCGAGGCTGCCCCCGGCGGTCCCCGACAGCGCGGCGCGAACATCGGACAGCCCGGTGCGGGCAATATCGGCCACCGCCCGCATCTCCGCCTGCGCCGCAGCGACGTCGGGCGTCACCAGCTTCGCCGCCAGGTCGGCACGCAGCGCGATCAGGGTCAGCGTGCGGCCGATCACATCGTGCAGGTCGCGCGCCATGCGTTCGCGCTCCGCCGTGCCCGCCAGACGGCGCACCTCCTCCTGCGAGGCGAGCAGCGCCTGCGTCCGTTTGTAGAACGCCTCGCGCGAAAAGGTGCCGAACCCGGTCATCATCGACAACAGCACGCCCGGCAACCACCACAGGGTCATCTGCTCCAGTGCGATACCGACGCCGCTGGTCAGGATCGCGATGGTCAGGATCGCGACGATCGCGCGGCGCGGCGGTTGCAGATAGCCGACCATCGCCGCCGCATAGATCGGGAACACCGTCCAGCTCCCGCCGAACGGGGCGAGGACGAGGCCGATCGCCACGATGATCGCGGCGGCGATCGTCCGCGCCCGCTGGCCGGCGCTGTAGCCCAGCAGATAGACCGGCAGGAACAGCGCGATGCCGGCGATCGACAGGATCAACCCGGTATCGCCCGGCGGCTTCCAGAACCACGGCATGGCGTAGAAGGGCAGATAGGCGAGCCACGGCAACGGCCCCTCGATCCAGCTTCTGCGCGACGTAACCACCATCGACCGACCGTCGCGTGGCGAAGGGGGCGGCGTCAAGCCGGGTTCCGCCGCCAACCGGTCCATGCCCAGAGCGCGGCGGCGATCGTCATTCCCACGGCAATCGCGGCGTGCAGCACCGGGCTGCCGATCGTGTCGGCCCCGACGATGCCGCGCGCCAACTGGCCGAGGTGGTAGGAGGGCGCGGCCTCGCCGATCGCGCGCATCCAGCCCGGCAGCATCGTCGAGGGGATCCACAGCCCGCCGACCACCGCCGATCCGAGGAACAGCGCGTTGGCGATGGCGACGGCACCCTTGCCGCTCATCCGCATCCCGATGCCAAGGCCGATCAACCCGAACGGCAGGGTGGAGGCGAAGTGCAGCAGCGCCAGCGCCAGCCACCGCCCCGCCGACAGCCGCACGCCCGCAACGATCGCCGCGCAATAGATCAGCGCGACGGCGGCGCCGACCGCCGCGACCGCTGCGACCAGCTTGGCGGCGACGAACGCCCCGGCGGGCAGCGGCGACACCCGTTTCAGCTCGATCAGCCCCTGTTCGCGCTCCATCGCGACGCCCGCGCCGAACCCGAACAGCGCCGGGCCGATCGCCGCGAACACGCCGTACCCCGCAAGGCTGGCGGCGGCGGCGGCCGGGGAAGGCGCCGCACCGATCGCGAGCGTGAACAGGGCATAGAAGGCCGCCGGTGTCAGGATGGTCGGCAACAGGAATTGCGGCAACCGCCACGATCGCTTGAGTTCGGCGACGGCTTCGCGGCGCCAGATGCCGGCGGGAAGGGTGGCGGCGGTCATGCGGCGTTCCTCGGGTTCGAAGCGAGCAGGGTGGCGATGGCGTCTTCGAGCGCTGCATCGGCGATGCGCAATTGCGACAGGGCGGGATCGGCGGCGCACAGCGCGCGCACCGTCGCCACCGCATCCGCGGTGACGACATACCGGTCGCCGCCGTCGTCGCGCGCCTCGCGGACGCCGGGCAGCGCCTGCAACAGCGCAGGCGACAATGTGGTGCGACAACGGATCACC
Organism: Sphingomonas sp. Leaf25; assembly: GCF_001421635.1. NCBI lineage: Bacteria > Pseudomonadati > Pseudomonadota > Alphaproteobacteria > Sphingomonadales > Sphingomonadaceae > Sphingomonas > Sphingomonas sp. Leaf25. Next base: position 650,662 of record NZ_LMKU01000012.1, on the reverse strand, counting down.
GATCCCCCGGCACGGGCGCGCAGGTTCGCCGGGCTGTCGTCGGCGACGATCCGGCCATGGTCCATCACCAGCACGCGATCGGCCAGCGCGTCAGCCTCTTCCAGATCATGGCTGGTCAGCAGGACGGCGGCCCCGTCGGCGGCAGCACTGCGTACCGTCGTCCATAGCGCCTGCCGCGACGCCCGGTCCATCGCCGCGGTCGGTTCGTCGAGCACCAGCAACGCCGGACGCCCGCAGATCGCCAGCGCATATTGCACGCGCCGCGCCTGCCCGCCCGACAGGGCACCGCACCGCCGCTGCGCCAGATCAGCCAGCCCGGCGATCGCCAGCGTCTCGGCGACCGGACGGGCATCGGCGTAATAGCCCGATTGCAGCGTCACCACCTCGGCCACGCTCAGCACATCGGGCAGGCCGGATGCCTGTAACATCACCCCCATCCGCATCCGTGCCGCCGGGCGGGCCGGATCGAGCCCGAACAGCCGCGCCGTGCCGGCGTCGGGTTGCAGCCGGCCGGTCAGCAGGCCGACGGTCGTGGTCTTGCCCGCGCCGTTCGGCCCCAGCAGCGCCGTAACCTCGCCCGCGCGGATGGCCAACGAGAACCGGTCGAGGACGGCGGTGGACCCCAGATTCTTGGACACGTCGGCCAGTGTCGCGATGGCGGAAAGATCGTCATGCACCGTTGCGGCTCCCTGTGGTCATGGCGCCACGATGCGCGTTGCGGCGGCGCGGGTGCAGTGCCGGCTGTCATGCGAATGGGGTGACATTTGTCATGGTAGCGCGAAGGATGAACGAATGGCCGAAGCTGACGAGCTGGAATGAGCTATGACCGACTGGATCTGGGTCAATGGCGTTCCATCCCGGGGATTTGACGCTTGGCTGCGATCGCAATTTGCTATCGTTGGCTAGTTGCAACAGATATGTTCGCTGTTCAGCCAATTTGGCTATGGCGCGCGCAACTTCGCTGTCAGCATCAAGTATAGGTTCTGACCGTCTTTCACCCGCTAATTTGCCGGCAACATCGCAGCGCCGACTTTGCTGGCGGCACCCGCGAGTTGCATCGCCATTTCGTCGCTCACCAAGCTGGTGGCAATCCGAATCAATCGCGGATCGCCCTTCTGTGCCGCACCGAACAATGTCAGGATGCGCGCCTCGTCGTCGCTGACGTTCGAATAGCGGACGGCAGCAAACCGCATCGTGCCGTAACCATATCGGTCAATGAGGGTCATCGAACACAGGAAGGGCAACAGCGCGGCGCCGACGCGGCGGACGGTAAAGCCGCTGCGCAGCATCGCCTGCGGACAGCGTGCGTTGCGGACGGCGAAGACCCATGTCCGGGCGGCGGACGGGACGAAAATGTCATCATCGGCCATGTCACGGACGTGCTGATCGAGATAATCGTATACCGACGCCATCTTCGTCAGGCGCTGAAAGGACGGTCGAACGGGCAGGCCGGATCGTCGATCTGCAACGGGTGCGACGGCACCACGAGGATCGCGTCGCACAGCGACCGGACGCTCAGGATAGCCCATGCCAATGCACCGGGCAGCCCATGGGGTATCTCGACGCTACCGGTGCTAGCCATGCGCGGCAGCCGGGCGCCAAGGAGGCGGATGACGGCACGCTCGTCCGCGCTGTAGTCGCACGAACAGCAGCATTCGGTGATAAGGCGTCTTCGCAGCAGCGCCTCGGTAAGCTGGAAGACGCTTGCCAACGCCACGCTGCCGGCCGGGGGAAGGCGGAGGTCCTGACCCAGCGCGACGAGGCTTGCCAGCGTGCCACCATCTCCATCGCGATCGTGGAGGCCACGATAATGTCGCAGCAAACGGACAACGACCCGTTCGCCGTCGGTATCGGGACGCTCGATACGCTCCATGAAAGCCATTTTGGTTCCTCTCACCCCGCTTCGAAAGCGAGCGTCGTCGTGAAACTGGCATAGCCGCCCGCGACGTCCGGCCGGAATGCATCCTCGGTGAAGGATGCTTCCAGCGTGATCTGCGTGCGACTGCCGACGTCGAACCGGGCGGGCAGGACATAGGGCATATGCGCCAACGCAGCGGTTGCCGTCGATGCAAGAGCCAGCGCCAGCGCTACCGATGCCGCCCTGATGATCCCGATCGAATGCGGCATTCCGGTCCTCTCCATCAAACGCTTGCTAACGCTAGTGACTCGCATTAACGAACTGGAGCGAGAAGGGGAAGCGTTAATGACATCCGCATATCTGCTGCGCGGCGTTGCCGTCGCGGCCCTGAACCTCTGCGTCCTGCCGACGATGGCTCCGGCGCAGACCGTTATCCAACCCGCCATGTCCGGTAGCGGTGGCGGAAAGGGCACGTCGGACGACGGCGACATCACCGTGACCGCGACGCGCGGCGAGAAACGGGTGGAGGACGTGCCGCAGACCGTTTCGGTGATAGACGCCGCGACGATCGACGACCGGCTGATCGCCGACATCAAGGATCTGGTCCGCTACGAACCCGGCGTCGCGGTACGCCGTGCGCCGGCCCGCTTCACCGCGGCGGGTGCCTCGACCGGTCGCGATCGCGACAGCGGTTTCAACATCCGCGGGCTGGAAGGGAACCGCGTCCTGATTACCGTCGATGGCGTGCGGGTGCCGGACGCCTTCAGCTTCGGTGCGCAATCGGTCGGTCGCGGCGATTATGTCGATCTCGACCTGCTGAAGTCGGTCGAAATCCTCCGCGGCCCGGCGTCGGCATTGTACGGCAGCGACGGCGTGGCCGGTGCGGTCAGCTTCATCACCAAGGACCCGCAGGATTTTCTGCATGACGGTCGTGTGGTTGGCGGCGGCGGCCGGGTCGGTTATGATTCGTCGGACGACAGTTGGACCAAGGGTCTGGTCGTGGCCGGTCGGCAGGGCGATCTTCAGGCGATGCTCGCCTATACGCGGCGCGACGGCCACGAACTTGATACCAAGGGCAGCAACGACAGCGCCGATACCGACCGCACCACGCCGAACCCGCAGGATCTCGCCTCGAACGCGCTGCTGGGCCGCCTCGTCTGGAGCCCGAACGATGCGAGCCGGGTACGGCTGACCTATGAACGCTTCGACGCGGTGGTGGATACGAACGTGCTGAGCGCGATCACCAAGGTAACCGCCGCGTCGCCATCGGCCACGGCGGTGCTGGGGTTGCAGGCGCGCGACACCACCGCGCGCAATCGCGGTACGATCGACTATCGCTATGCCGGCGATGGCCTGGTCAGCGGGGTGCGCGCCGCGGCCTATTACCAGAAGAGCGGTACGGTGCAGACCGGATGGGAGGACCGGGTCGGCACCGACCGCGTCCGCATCAACCGCTTCGACAACGAAATATATGGCGGCACGCTGCAGTTGGAGAGCCCGGCGACGACCGGCCCGGCCACGCACCTGTTCGCCTATGGTGCCGACTATTCGAAGACACGCCAGACCGGCGTGCGCGGCGGCACGGTGCCACCGGCCGGCGAAACCTATCCGACCCGTGCCTTTCCCACGACCGATTACGAACTGATTGGGGTGTTCGCGCAGGACGAGATCGCGATCGCCGACGGGTCGTTGACGCTGTTCCCGGCGATCCGGTTCGACCATTACCGGCTCGATCCGCAGAGCGACCCGCTATTCACGACCTTCGTACCCCGTGGGCAGAGCGGATCGCGGGTTACGCCCCGTCTGGGCGCGGTGGCGCGGGTGACCGATGGCGTCCGGCTCTTTGCGAACTATGGCCAGGGCTTCAAACCGCCCGAGCCGAACCAGATCAACAACGGCTTCGCCAACATCGTCGCCAATTACCGTTCGATCCCGAACCCCGATCTGAAGCCCGAGACGAGCGAGAGCGTCGAGGGCGGTATCCGCCTGACCGGTGCGCGCTGGTCGCTGGGCGGAACGGCGTTCAGCAGCCGCTTCCGCGACTTCATCGATCAGGTGCAGGTGTCCGGCGCGTTCACCGCCGCCAATCCCGCCGTGTACCAGTTCATCAATCGCGGGCGGGTGACGATCGAGGGACTGGAGGCGCGGGGCGAGGCCCGCTTGCCGGTCGGCGTGGGTGTGCGGGCCGCCGCGTCCTATGCGAAGGGCAGGATGCGCACCGACGGCGTCGCCGGCACCATGCCGCTCGACAGCGTCGAGCCGGTCAAGGTCGTCGCCGGCCTGTTCTACCAGCCTGACGACGGCCCGTTCCGTGCCGAGTTCGTCGCGACGCATTCCGCCGGTAAGGACCTGTCCGACACCAACAACAGTTGCAACGTCGCCGCGCAGCCGGCGGCGGGCACGCGGCCGGCGGTCCCCGGGACGTCCTGTTTCACGCCGGACGGTTTCTGGGTGTTCGATGCCACGGCGTCGCTGCGCATCCGCGAAGTGGCGACGATCCGTGTTGGCATCTTCAACATCACCGACAAACGCTATTTCTGGTGGAGCGACGTGCGCGGGCTGGCGTCCACGTCGACCATCCGCGACGCCTTTTCGCAGCCGGGCCGCAATGCCGGCGTCTCCCTGTCCCTCGTCCTGTGAGGTCCGTTTCGATGAACGCTTCGTATGTCCTGTTCGCTGCGGCGGGCTTTGCCTCGCTGATGGTGTCGCCCGCGCTGGCGCAGACCGCCGCCCCGGCGCCGATCGCCACGGCGCACTATGGCGATCAGGCGCGCGACCATGCCGCGATCCTGAAGATGGCCGGCACCTTCAAGGTGACGTTCGACATGCGCGAGACGACGCCGCTGGTCGCCGGCTACACGCCATATCCGGCCAAGGTCAGCGGCGGGCACGAAGTGGTGCGCGCGATCGTCGACACGCCCGGCCATGTCGTCCTCCAGCATCTGCTGGTGGTGAGCGACGGCAACGGCAAGACGATGGTCGTCAAGCACTGGCGGCAGGACTGGACATGGCAACCGGCGACGGTGCTGGTCTATGTCGGTCCGGGGCGATGGGCCGTGCGACCGGTGCCGGACAAGGACCGGCGCGGGGCGTGGTCGCAGACCGTGTGGCAGACCGACGATTCACCCCGTTATGGCGGGATCGGCCGCTGGCGGTACGACGATGGCGCCACCCGCTGGAGCAGCGACGAAACCCGCCGGCCCCTCGCGCGTCGCGACGCCACGCGCCATCCGCCCTACGACCATTATGTCGGGACCAACCGGCACGTCCTGACCCCGGCAGGCTGGGTCCACGAGCAGGACAATGCCAAGATCGGCACGAAGGACGGCCGGTCGGCGACGTTCGTCCACGAGTATGTGGTGAACACCTACGTCCCCGCCACCGACTTCCCGATCAAGGCTGCCGACGAATATTGTGGCAAGACGAAGGACTATTGGGCGTCGGTCCGTGCCGGTTGGGATGCGGCGATCCGCCGCCGGTCGGGCCTTGCGCTCGGCGAGGTCGCCGATGTCGGTTCGTCGACAGCGCATGAATTGATGCTGCTGGCCGACGATATTGTATCCGGGGAGGCGACATCCGTTGGCGCCAGCGCCGAAGCGGCAGGCTTGATCGAGACGGGGACTCGGCCATAGCTATATCCAATCCGGCGCAAGCATGAACGAAGGGCAAGACCCGGGATGCGCCGCGTTGCGAGACGACGCGGCGAGGGTCTTGTCTCTCATATTCGCAGTTTGATCCCGAGCCGGACCTGCCGCGGCTCGACTGCCCGGCTATGGATGCCTTCCACGCCCCCCGGCGCTTCGCCCGGCAGACGCGATGCGTAGAAATAATCGGCATCCGCCCGCCGGGTGTCGAACAGGTTCAGGATGTCGATACTGGCCTCCGCCTTGCCGAAGGTGTGGCTGACGCGCGCATTGGCGACCGTGGTGGCCGGTCCGCGCACGCTGTCGTCTTCGATCAGCGGTCGAGGCCCGATGCGCCGGACCCGCAACGCACCCTGCCATACGCCGGTCGCTACCGTGACGCCCAGCGAGGTAGCCGATTCCACCGCATTGGGAATGCGGTCCGCGCCCGGCGCACCGACGAAGCGCGCGTGGTTGGTCGCATGGATCGCGTCGATCGACAGCCAGCGCAGCGGACGGACGTACAGCGTCGTCTCCCACCCCCGGCGACGGCTCGGGCCGCGCGGTTCCACGGTGCCGCTGTCGCCGAGGAAGACCAGTTCGCCGTCCGAGCGGAGCCACCAGCGGTCGATCGTCAGCACCACGGGGCCGCGCTCGATACGGGTGCCGGCTTCATATCCCGTGCCCCGGACCAGTGCGGGCACCGGATCGCGCTGCGCCACGACGGCGCGCGCATCGTTCGAATGAAAACCCTGTCCGTAATTGGCGTAGACCGCGATACCCGGCGCGACGGTCAGCGCGGCGCTGGCCTTGGGCGTGACGATCGTCGCCCCGGTTTCGCCGTCGATCGCGCTGCCGGCGCGACCGATCGAGCGGAAGCGGAAGTGATCGGCCCGCGCTCCGCCGGTGATCGTCAGCGGCGCGACCGGTTGCCAGCGTGCCTCGGCATAGCCGGACACCGCCGTCTCGCGCACGTCGGCGAGGCTTCGCGTGACGATCCGCCGCCCCCGTTCGGTCTGGTAGAAGCCGAGATCGTCGATCCGGTCGGCGCGAACGTCGGCCCCGACCGTCAATTGCAGCCGGGTGCCGATCGGCACGCGGTGTCGCACCCGCCCGCCATAGGTCCAGCGCCGCTCGGTCTGCTGCAATTGGTCGCCCCGTGCCGGATCGTCGAGAAAGAAAGTGAAGTTGGACAGGAGATCGAACCCATATCGCTGGGCGTAGGCCGATACGGCCGTTCGCTCCCCGTCGATCGACAGCGTCGCGATCCGTCGCGACGTGCGCCCGCGCAGGAACGGGTCGAGTGTCCCGAAACGATCGGGCAGCAGCGTCCCGATCGCGCGCACCGGCACCTGCTCGGTCGGGCGCCATGTGGCGTCATAGCTCGACAGACTGGCGCGCAGCGTGCCGATGCCGGTCGCCACCGTATATTTGGCGAAGGCGCCGGCATGACGCAGCCGCTCCGGCAAGGCCCAGACACCGTCGTTCGCTTTCAGCTCGCCCGCGAGGACGAGGTCGCCGCCCGCGAACGGAACCGATCCGACCCCCGCGATCCGGCGATAGCCATAGCTTCCCGCCTCCAGCGCGATCGAGGGCGGCGCACGGTCGAGCGTCGTCATCGCGGCCGCCGCGACGAGCGAGAAATCGCCGTCGCGCGCGTCATAGGGTCCCTTGCGATATTCGATCCGGTCGATCGTCTCCGGGATCAGGCCGTTGAGGTCGAGATAGCCCTGCGCATGCGCCTGCGTCGGCAGGTTCATCGGCACGCCGTCGAGCGCGATACTGAAGTCGGTGCCGTGGTCGAGGTTGAAACCACGAATATAATATTGCGCTGCCTTGCCCCCGCCCGAATGCTGCACGGCCAGAAGGCCGGGTACGGCCTCCGCCACTTCGTTGGTGCGCAGCAACGGGCGGGCGCGAATGTCATCGCCCGAGACCGCACCGGCGCTCGCCGCCCGGTCGCGACCGATCCGCCGTTCCCCCCGTGCGGTGACGACGATGTCCGGCGCGGCCGGGGGATCGACCGGTGCCGCATTGCCGGAGGGCGCGTGCGTCGGGGCTTCCTTGTCGGGCATCGGCGCGAACGGTCCGGCGGTCGAAACGCCGAAGGCCAAGCCCAACATCGCTATCGCGCTCACTGGAATATCCTCATGCAAAAAATATTAGCCAAAGCTAATTTTGATGCAAGATGGATGCAGGCCGGCAAAACTGTCATGATGCCGCATGACCGAGGATGCACAGCGCCGAGCCGCCGCCTTTCGCGCGACGCGGGAGGCCCATGCCACCGAGATGGCCGAGGATTATGTCGAGCTGATCGGCGACCTGATGACGCAGTTTGGCGAGGCGCGGCTGATCGATCTGGCGGCGCATATGGGCGTATCGCAACCGACCGCCGCCAAGATCGTCCAGCGGCTCAAAATACTCGGACTGGTCGAGAACCGCCCCTATCGTGCCCTTTTCCTGACCGGGGAAGGGGAGGCGCTGGCCGCCCGTTCGCGTGCCCGCCATCACGTCGTCTCGGACTTCCTGCTCGCGCTTGGCATCGACCCGGAAACGGTCGCGATCGATTCCGAAGGGATGGAGCATCATGTCAGCGACACGACATTGGCGGCAATGCGCCGCTTCGTTGCGGACTGGAATGGGCCGACGACGTAGGACGGGGCTTTCGGCATTCCGGCCCCCGGCTTCCCACCCATGACGATCATCGGCGTCACAGGTCGATCGTCAGGTAGGTCGAAATGACGCGCCCCGGAATGATGCGATAGGCTCCGGCCCCTTCGAGGTCGAAGCCGCTTGCATTGCCGACGTTGCTCATCTGCAATCGCAACGTCGCATCGCGTTCCGACAGCCGGAACCGGAACCGGGCGCCAAGATCGACGAGGGTTCGCGCCGGAATCGAAACCCGGTTGTCGCGCGTCGCGGGCAGGCTGCCGACATGCGACACCCCCGCGTCCAGCGACAGACCCTCCGCCACCGGCGGCCGCCAGTCGAGGTTCAGGTCGAGCGAGCGCGTCGGCAGCCCGACCGGTCGTCGCCCCACCCGGCCCAAGGCCACGCCTTCGCCGGTGACGCGGGGGCGCAGCACGACACCGCCCGCCACCACGTTCAGGCGCGGCGTCACCGCCCCCGCCGCCGAGAACTCAATTCCCTGGCTGACGACATCGCCCAGGAGATCGAAGCGATTGCCGGCGTCGAGATTATAATAGGGTTTGCGCAGGTCGAAGACGCCCGCGACCAGCTTGATCGTATCGGTCAGCCGGTATCGGACGCCGGCATCCACCTGTCGCGTCAGGATGGCAGGCAGGGGCTGATTGCGGTTCACGGCATTGTCGGGCGCGATGCCGCTTTCCTCCAGTCCGCGCGCGTACCCCGCATAGAAGGCGAGGCGCGGTCCCGCGAAGCCCGCCACCGTCGCATTGTACAGCAGCGGCTGCGACCGGGTTTCGCGCGCGGCATCGCCTGGCGCTTCGAACCGCTTGCGGTACGCGGCGCGCGATAGGCCGAAGCTCAGTTCGCCGACGTCGCGCCAACGGCCGTCATACGCCACGCCATAGGTCAACTGGCGTACCCGGTCGCGGGTCTGCGCGGAAAAGGCGAAAACCGGTTCGGCCGGGTCGAAACCTTCACCGATCCGCGTGGGGCCATAGTCGAGATAGGCCGACCCGGCGTAGCGCTGTCGCCGGTCGCGTCCGCGCAGCGACAGGTGAACGACATGCAGCCGCGGCCCTTCCGCCAGCGCGCGGCTGACCCGCAGTTCGCCCGAGAGCGAGACGAACCGACTGCGCGGATCGGCGATGAGGAGCCGGTCGGCGCGACCGTCCGGCGTCAGATCGGTCAGCAGATGCGCGAAGGTCGACCGGTCGTCGTACAGCGAGCGGAACAGCCCGGCCCGGACCGTCCAGTCGCGCCATGGCGACAGCGTGGCGAGCACGCCTTGAAGACCGCCGACGCTATTATAGTCGCTCCATGCCGGGCCGTCATAGCGTCGTCGCGGGATGGCCGGCGGCAGATAGGGGCCGGCCGGGATATAGGTCGGACCGGCCTCGTCGTCGATCACCTGACTGCGCGCCCAGAAGGGGATCACCTCGATATCGGGTGACGGCCGCCAGCGCAGCGACGCCGCCTCGTTATGCGACCGGTTGTGGGTGCCGTCGGCATAGCTGGTGCGCGACCCCTGCGCACCGAGCGCCAAGCTGAGGGTCGGGGACAGCGGCAATGACCCGTCCAGTTCCAGTCCGGCATTGCCATAGCTGTCACCGCTGACGAGGATCGACAGCGACTTGGCGTCGCCCGGCTTGCGGAAGCTGTAGTCGACGATTCCGGTCGGTGACGGAAAAGGATAGCCCTGCGCGGACAGGCCGACGCGGATCGACGTCGACTGACGCAATCGTTGGATCAGGGTGAGGAAGGGGTCGAAATACAGCCCCTCGATACGGACATTGCCCGCCGCGAAGGGTGAGAAGCCGCGCACGTTGGCGGAGGAATAGAGGCCGAGGCTCTCGCGCCCCACGCTGAAGCCGAACGCATCCTCGGCCTGCCGCACGGCATTCTCTCCCGCGCGGCCCGGCGGGGTCGGCGGGGCGGTCAGTTCGACCGGCACGGGGGCGACGGGCGCGTCCTGTCCCCATGCGGGGGCCGCGACGAGCGCCAGCGGGATCAGCGCCGCCTTCATCCGACCAGCTCGAACCGGCCGAGCGTGGGCGAGAAGCGGACGGCGGCGGTATCGAACGCGCGCCCGACATGGCCGGCGGCGATCAGGTCCGCCGCGCTGCCGACCGCCATCCCGCCATGGCCGTCGAGCAGCCACACGCTGTCGGCCAGTTGCAGCGACAGGTCGAGATCGTGGCTCGACAGCAGCACGATCCCGCCGGTCGCACGGGCGTGATCGCGCAGCAGCGCCATCGTCTCGACCCGGCCGGGCAGGTCGAGGAAGGCGGTGATCTCGTCGAGGATCATCAGCCGGGGCGACTGGGCGATCGCGCGCGCGATCATCACCCGCTGTCGCTCGCCATCGGATAGGTCGTCGAACAGCCGTGCGGCGAACGCGGTCGCGCCGGCCTGTGCCAGCACGGCGACGACGCGCTGCCGGTCGTCCGGGGTGAGCCGGCCTTGCCAACCGGTAAATGGCTGGCGACCAAGCGACACCACGTCGTCGACGCTCAGGCCTGGGCTGGCGGCACGCTCGGTCAGCACCACCGCCACCTGTTGCGCGCGGGTCTGCGGCCGCATCGCCGCGATGTCCGCATGCTCCAGCAGCGCGGCACCGGCGACCGCGCGTTGCAGCCCGGCGATGGTGCGCATCAGCGTGGACTTGCCCGCGCCGTTGCGACCGAGCACGCAGACGAAGCTGCCCGGCGGCACCGTGACGGCAAGATCGGCGAGCACCGTGCCGCGCGGCGCGCCATAGCCGACCGACAGCGTATCGAGCCGCAGCATCAGCGTTGTCCCCGCATCGTCGGCGACAAGACCAGCAGCGCGATCACCACCGGCGCGCCGACCAGCGCGAGCACCGCGTTGAGGTGCAGGAAATGCTGTTCCCACGGCGCATGGACGACGAGGTCCGCCGTCAGCGCCAGCAGCGCCCCCGCCAGCGCGCCGAGCGGCATCAGCGGTAAAATCCGCGCGGTGCGGGCGATGGCCCGCGCCAGATGCGGGACGATCAGTCCGACGAACGTGACCGGCCCGCAATAGGCGGTGACGGGCGCCACCAGCAGCACGACCGCCGCCAGCGTCAGGCGGCGCAATCGCGCGACATCGGTGCCGAGGCTTCTGGCATAGGTTTCACCCAGCAACAGCGCGGTTAACGGCTTGGCGTTGAACAGCGCCAGCGCCACCCCGGCGGCGACCGGCACCACCAGCATCGGCAGGTCCGCCGGGGTGACGGTCGCGAAATTGCCGTCGTTCCACCCCGAAAAGACGCGCCCGCCGACGCGATTGGCGAAATGCAGCACCACGCTGACGATCCCCTGCACCGTGAACCCCAGCATCAGCCCGACGACGAGCAGCGTGACCGTTCCCACCCGGCGCGCCAGCGACGCCATCGCCAGCGCGAAGCCGCCGATGCCGATCATCGCGCCCAGCGTGATCGACGGCCCTTCGAACGCGCGCAGGAACGCGATCGCCTCCGGCCCCGAAAAGGCGGCGGCCGTCACCAGCAGCGCGACGCCGAGCTGCCCGCCCGCCGTCAGCCCCAGCGACCAGGCATCGGCCATCGGATTGCGGAACAGCGCCTGCATCAGCACACCGCCCAGCCCGAGTGCGCCGCCCGCGACGATCGCGGTGGCGACACGCGGCAGCCGCAGCCCGGTGACGATCTGTACGGTCGCCGGGTCGCCGCTACCGGCCAGTGCGTGCAGCGCGTTGCCAAAACCGATGCCGATACTTCCCCACGACAGCGCGAACACACCCGTGACCAGCACAGCGGCCAACAGCACCGCGCTGCCGATGGCGCTGCGCGTTGCCGGGGTCATCGCGGCACCTTCGTATCGGGACGGATGTACCGGAACGGCTCGGTCCGGAGTGCCGGATGCAGCATCCGCACGAGATCGCCCAGCACCAGATCGGGCCGGATCACCGCCGTTTCATAATAGTCGAACGCATCCGCCGCCGGCTTGTGCATCCCGTCGCCGGCAAACACGCAGCCCTCGCGATACGCCCTGAACCGGCGCAGCGTGGCGATGTCGCGATACGGGATCGAATGGGTGTCGCGCAGGATCCAGCAATCGGCGTCCGCGCCTTGCGCGATCAACTGTTCGGTCGAGATCCGGCTGAAGCTGTCCTTGCGCGGATCGTCCGGCCCCTCGAACAAATTGCGGCCGTTGGCGTCACGCAGCAGTTTGGCATCGGCATTGCGGATCGTCGGGTTCCACTGGTCGCCGCCGCCGAACCACGCCGCGATGACCGACCGGGTCGGCTGCGCGGCGGCGGCGGCCTTGAGCACCGCGACCTTGCGCGCGACCATATCGGCGAAGGCGTTCGCTTCCCGCTCGCGCGCCACCAGCATGCCGACGAGCCGGACATAGTCGACCCGGCCCATGTAATCCGGTTCGTTGTCGAGGAAGATCGGCACGACCGGCACGCCCAGCGCCGCGATGCGCGGCATCGCGGCGACGCTCTTCATATCCTCCATGCTCATCAGCAGCACGTCGGGCTTCGCCGCGATCAGCGCGTCGAGATCGGGCGGACTGTGCCAGCCATAGCCGATCTGCCGCACCGCCCCCGACCGCACGCGAGCACGCAGCGCGTCATCCCACGACTTGACGCCGCCCACCGCCACCAGTCGGTCGTTGACGCCCAGCACCCTTGTGATCGCCTCATGGAACGCGGTGTTGCTGGCGATCCGCATCACCGGCGTGCGGATCAGCGTCGCGCCGGCGAGGTCGCCGGTCAGCGGCGGTGCCGTGCCCGTGCGCGGGACCAGCACGATCCGCTGGAACTGCTCCTCGCCCACCGCATCGCCGCCCCAACCGACCACCGACGCCGTCAGGTCGACGACGCGGTAGCCATCACGTTCGACCACGCGGAAGGTCTTGGCAAAGGGCATCACGACGTCGCGTCCCGCCACCGGTCTGCGCGGCCCCGTCGCGGCAGGCCGGTCGCAACCCGCCAGCAGCGCCAGCAAGAGCAGCAGCACCCGCATCAGAACCCCGCCCTGAGTGTCGCGCGGAACTGGCGCGGCGGTCCCGGCGTGGCATAGGTCGGGGTGGTCGTCCCGCCGAAGAAGAAGCCATAGCGCTCGTCCAGCGCGTTCAGCAGCGTGAGGTCGAGCGCCATTCCCTGCCAGCGCGGCGGCGCGATCCGCGCGCCGAGCGTGAACAGACTATAGCCGCCGCCGGCCACGCGATTGTCCGCGGTGATCCGGTAATCGTCATACCATTCGAGGATGCCGCGCGCCGACAGCCATGACGCGACCCGTTGCTCGCCAGCGATATAGACGATGTTGGGCGCGATCCCGGTCGGCGTCGTACCCGACAGATCGAGCGGGCCGGCAAACTCCTGGACGACATAGTCCTTCCAGCGCGGCGCGACATGGGTGTAGCTGATCTGCACCGAGGTGCCGTCGCGCGGGCGGATGTCCAGCGCCGCCTCCACCCCCTTGCTTTCGTAGCGGTCGCCATAGGTGATGAGGTTCGACGGCTGGGTGAAATCGTTCGCCGCCACCGGATTGGGGATGATCGAACGGCGGTTGCGCTGCGTCGACCAGAAGCCGGTCAGCGCGAAGCCGAGCGTGTCGTCCAGCGCGCGGCCTTTCCAGCCCAGCTCGACGCTGTCGAGCGTCGTCGGCCGCTGTTCGGGCCGGGCATATTGGTCGGCATTCCATTCGAACGTCGGCCCGAAGTTCGAATTGAACCCCCGGCCATAGGAGGCATAGACCTGCCCCGCGCTATAGCGCCACGACAGCGCCGCCTTGGGCGAGAAGGCGCTGGCGGTCGCCGCGTCGCGCGATCCGTCGAACTTGTCCGCGATGGGAAAGAAGCGCGCCGCGCGCCGGAACCGGTCGTAGCGGCCGCCGACCGTCAGGAACCAGCGGTCCGACAGGGCGATCTCGTCCTGCGCGAAAGCGGAGACATAGGTGGTGACGAGCCGGTTGCGGCTCAGCGGATCGTCGATGACGAAACACGGCGCGCCCGCATTCGCCACGCCGCCGCGCACATAGTCGATCTCCACCGAATAGAAGGTGAAGCCGCAGGCGGGGGTGAAGCCATTCTGTCCCGACCAGCGATTGTCGGCGCGCGACAAGCCGCGTTCCCCGGTCACGCCAGCGACGACGCGGTGCGCGCCCGCCTCGTAGCGTGCGGTCAGCTCGCCATAGGCGACATCGAATTTCTGCGCGCCGTAGAAGCCGTTGATGCCGAAGACCCCACGCTGCGGCGCGAAACCGAACGGGTCGTAGAAGTTCAGCCGGTTGTCGAAGTCGAACCGACGATATTGTCCGGTCGCGGTCAGCGTCAGCGCGTCGCTTGCGCGGTGTTCGACGCGCAACGCGGCCAGCCCTCCCTCAGCCACCGAACGCGGATCGAGATACCCGTTGAACGCACGCCGTCCGCCGGTGACATCGATCGGCTGGCCCCGCGCATCGAGCGGCAGGACGCTCGGCGTCTCCGACCGGCGATCGAGATAGGTGCCGTAGAGCGACACGTCGGTGCGCGCGTCCAGCGACCACACGAGCTTGGCGAACAGGTTCAACTGCCGCCGCGCGCCATTCGCGCGCCAACCGCCGTAATCTTCGTACGCCGCCGTCGCGATCAGCCCCAGATCGTCGCCGATCCGCCGCGACACGGCCAACTCGCCCCGGTAGTAATCGTCGCTGCCGCCGGTTGCCGTCATCTCGATCCGGTCGGCGCCCGGCGCGCGCGTGATATAATTGACCGCGCCATACAGAGCGCCGCGACCGTACAGCGCCGACGCCGGTCCTTTCACCACCTCGACCCGCGACAGGGCGGGGTAGGGGACGATCCCCAGCGCGCCTTCCTCGTTCAGATCGAACGGCATCCCGTCGATGAGCGTCAGATAGCCTTCGGTCCCGTTCGATCCGCGGATCGAGACGTACGGGAATTCGTCGCCGTCACCCTCGCCACGACGGAACGACACGCCCGGCACGCCGCGGAACTCGTCGGTTCCGAAGGTGAAGCCGTCGCGCCGGAGCGTGTCGATGTTCTTCACCGTCACGTCGGCCGGCACGTCGACCAGTCGCTGTTCGCTGCGCGTCGCGGTGACGACGATCTCGGCGCGTTCGTCGTCCTCATCCGCCGCCTGGGCACGAGCAGGTGTCGTCGTTCCAACGATCGCCGCTACCGTCCCGCTGGCAAGCAACCGCCGTAGCAGGCGGATCCGCCCCATCCCCCTTCCCGTCATCACACCCCCAATAACGTGTCGTCTACCAACATTATGATATAACATAACTCGTATTGGCAACGGATAATTGACGATGCGAATATGTCGCGATCCGGGACCGATCGATCCTCGGTGATCGCCCTCCATTCCGGTCGTTCCCGTGCAGGCGGGCAAGCCGAAGCATGACCCAGTCAGATACCATCTTGATTGTTACGTTATAACACAACATAGGACGCGCCCTTATTTGGGGGTTCATTACCGATGTTACCTGATCTGATCCTGCTGGCCGTGGCCGCAGGAACCGCTTCCGCACAGCCCGAGCCGGGCAAGTCGCCGTCCACGATCGTCGTCGAAGGGCAGCGTCCCGAACCGGTCGATGCCGACCATCTGTCGAGCGCGACCGGCACGAGCATCGCCGGGGCCGAACTGGATCGGCGCAAGGCGCCGACTCTCGGCGAAACGCTGGCGCGGGTTCCGGGAATCCATAATGATTATTTCGGTCCGGCGGTCGGCCGTCCGACGATTCGGGGGCAGACCGGCGGGCGGGTCGCGGTGCTGATCGACAGCCTGCCCACGCAGGACGCATCGGGGCTGGGCGCTGAACATGCCGCCGCGGTCGAACCGTTCCTCGCCGAGCGGATCGACGTGCGCAAGGGCAGTGCCGCCGTCCCCTATGGCGGCGGCGCGATCGGTGGCGCGGTGAACGTGATCGACGGCCGCATCCCGACGCAGCGATATGCGGGAGCACCGACCGGGCGGGCCGAACTGCGCACCGGCGACAATGTCGGCGTGACGACCATGGCCCGGATCGACGGCGGAAAGCGCGCGTTCGCGTGGCACCTCGACGGGCTGTACCGCTATCAGGGGGATCAGGCGATTCCGGGCCGTGCCAAGGCGGATACCTGTCGGAGCTGGCCGTCGCTTGTCGCGGCGACGCCGCTCCAGACATTGTGCCAGGTCCGTCTGGCGCGACCGACCTTCGTGTTCGATTCCGTTACCCGGCGCTTCGTCGACCGGACGCCGGTATCGGGACAGATCATCACCAACCTCGATCCGGTGGGCGATGCCGACGGGCGGCTGCCCAACAGCGCGATCCGGACCACGGCGGTGACGGCGGGCGGCAGCGTGATCGTCGATGGCGGGTTTCTCGGCCTGTCGGTCGGTCGCTACGACAACAGCTACGGCGTGCCCGGCTTCACCCTCATCACGGCGTCGCGCTCCGGGGCCAGCCCGATCGACGTGACGGTCGGGCAGACCCGGTTCGACCTGAAGAGCGCGCTGTACGATCCGCTGCCCGGCGTCGCGGCGATCACGCTGCGCGCGGCGCATGTCCGCTCGCGCGACCGCGAACGCCTGCCCGACCGCGACTGGAGCCGGTTCGACGCCAATGGCGAGGAGGCGCGCGTCGAGATCGCGCATCGCCCGCTCGGGCCGCTCAGCGGATCGATCGGCGGGCAGATCGCCGATCGCAGCCTGCGTACCGTTGAGACGACGTCCTATCTGCCCAGCGTCGCCACGGCGGAGCGATCGGCGTTCCTCGCCGAACGGCTGACGCTGTCGCCGCTGACGCTGAGCGGTGGCATTCGCTATGACCGGATACGCTACGACCTCGACGAAGCCAGCGTGCGCGCCGGGCGGGGGCAGGGGGCGGCCTATGCCCGCGATGCCGGTTTCCACCTGCTGAGCGGCGACGCCGGCGCGCGGCTCTCGCTGTTCAAGATACTATCTCTGCACGGGCGGTGGTCGCACGCCGAACGCGCGCCGGGGATCAACGAGCTCTATGCCAACGGCAACCATTTCTCGATCCTGACCGAGGAACAGGGCGACGGACGGTTGCGCAAGGAGCGGGCGGAAACGATCGAGGCCGGCGGCGGGATCGACACGACATGGCTGTCGGCGGCGGTGTCCGCCTATCGCACGCGGTTCGTGGACTATCTCTATCTCGGCAATACCGGCATCTCGCGGACGCTGCCGGTGCGCGAATGGCGACAGGGCGATACCCGCTTCCGCGGGATCGAGGGGGAGGCGACGCTGCGCGCGACGACCGGCATTGGCCGGTTCGCGTTGCACGGTTTCGGCGATTATGTGCAGGTCCGCCCGGTATTCACCCTGCCCGACGGCTATAGCCCGTTCGCGAGCGGTGCGACCGCCGCGTTCGATCGCCAGTATTTCCGCCAGCGGCTCGACGGCGACCACCTGCCGCGCACGCCGATGTCACGCTACGGCGGCGACTTGGGTTGGGAGGGAGCGGCACTGCGCGCGTCGCTCGGCGCGGTCCGCTACCTGCGGCAGACCGATGTCGCCAAGGGCGAGCCGGTGTCGGACGGATTCACGCTGGTCGATGCGCATGTCGCCTGGCGCTTCGGCACGGGCGCGCGCTACGAGGCGTTCGCCGATGTCGCCAACCTGACGAACGCGGAAGCGCGGTTGCACAATTCGTTCCTGCGGCTGCGCGCGCCGCTACCCGGACGTGCGGTGGCGCTGGGGGTGCGCGCGGCGTTCTGACCCGTTGCCCCCGGCTTGCGTCTCGCATGCGGCCGGGGGAATAGGTTACTCATCCTGATGGCCTATCGGATGTGCTCGACCTTCAGGTTCCTAGCCTTCACCTTTTTCCACTCGCGATCGGCGGTGAGGGCAGGGACACCAAGCTGCACCGCCAGCGCGAGACAGGAACGATCGCCAAGACCGCGGCCATATTGGTGCGTCTGGGAATGCAAGGCAGCGGCGGCATAGGCTGCCTCGACATCATGGGCACGAACATCGAGGCGAAGCTCGTCGAGCAATTCGCGGGTGGTGGTTTCGTCGAGACCGCTGAGCAGCAGTTCCTTGATGACCTCCTGGAGGTTGACCGCAGAAATCGCGGCACGCCCGACATGGGGTGCGACCATGTCTGCGCCGGGTTCATCCCGGACGAGCGCAAGCACCGCAGATGCGTCGAGGACGACGGACGTCATTGTACGTCTCGGCCTAGTTCATCGGATGCGCCCTCGCCAAGATCGGCGGCAGCTTCGGCCTTCCGGTCAATCAGGAAGTCATCGGTCGTCCGCGTCTGCCTGGCATGTTCGCGATACAGCGCCTGGGCACGCGACACGCCATGCCCGATCGGGGACAGGCGGACCTGATCGTCTTCAACCGTCAGAATGACCTTTGCATCGCCATGCAGACCCATCGCCTTTCGTACCGATGCCGGCAGGATCATGCGACCGTTTCCGGCCACCTTCACATCCATGTTCCGTGTTGCCATTGCCAAAATATCCTATCTGTAATTGCGTTGGTAGTATGTCACATTATAAAAAGTGGCACAAGATTGGCTAGAGCCATACCGGCACAACATGACATACCGAACCCCTTTGTCTGAGCATACCCAGATAGGGCATTACCTCATGCAAATAGCGATAACGTGTGCTTATCGCGTTTCGGTGGAGCATCGTTTCCAGTAGCGCACTATAGTTATAACCAGTATTCGTCGCGTCTAGTGTAGCGAGACGAGGAAGCAGCTATGGGCGTCTTGAAGGGACGGGTTATCGCAGGTGGACGCATCGCGCTGCCCGCCGATGTCCGCAAGCACCTGGGACTGGCAGAAGGCGATACCGTCTATTTTTCAGTGGAGGGCGACGAGCTGCGCGTCCGATCGGCAAAGTCCGCACTGCGCCGCATACAGGAGCAATTGCGCCCCTACCGTCCGGAACAGGGCAACCTGTCGGACGAACTGATCGCTGATCGTCGTGCCGAGGCTGCCGGTGAGTAAGCTGCGCTACGTCCTGGACTCGTCCGCCCTGTTGTGTGTGATGTTCGAAGAAGAGGGTGCCGAGCATGTCGCGGCGCGACTGCCCGGTGCGATGATCAGCGCCAGCAACTACGCTGAGGTGGTCACCAAGCTGGTCGACCGCGGCATGCCGCCCGCCGATATTGTCGCGATTATGGCCGATCTCGACATCGAGGTGGTCCCGGTCGATCGGCAGCAAGCCGAGCTTGCAGGGCTGATGCGAGCAACGACGGCAGGACTT
Source organism: Sphingomonas sp. Leaf25 (assembly GCF_001421635.1). Classification (NCBI taxonomy): domain Bacteria; kingdom Pseudomonadati; phylum Pseudomonadota; class Alphaproteobacteria; order Sphingomonadales; family Sphingomonadaceae; genus Sphingomonas; species Sphingomonas sp. Leaf25. The sequence continues at coordinate 631,340 of NZ_LMKU01000012.1, read as the reverse complement.
GGCCTGTCGTTGGGCGATCGTGCCTGCCTGGCATTGGCGCAGATTCGCCGGACCACGGCGCTGACGACGGATCGCGTCTGGTCGAACCTTGAAATCGACGTCACGGTCGAGCAGGCGCGATGAGTGGGAGTGCGTTGCAGGCATGGTCCCAGCGCGAGAAGGCGGCCGTACCCCGTCTTCTGGAACAAGAAGTCGCACGCGCGCGGATGTATGTGGAAGCGTCGCGTTCGAGCGCGACGCGACGTGCCTATGCCGCTGACTGGAAAACCTTCACCCTTTGGTGCGCGGCGCGTGGCCTGTCCGCTCTACCGGCTTCTCCCGCGTCGGTCGCCGTCTTCATCTCCAGCATGAAAGATGGTGACCCTGCTGCATCCCCGCCGCGTCTGCCCAAGAAGATTTCCACGCTCTCGCGCTATCTGGCGGCGATCAACGACCGCCATCGCGAGGCAGGCTATCTCACGCCCGGCGACCAGGACGGCGGTCACCAGTTGCGCAGGACCTTCGCCGGTATCCGTAACACCCACGGGGCCCGCCCCCGGCAGAAGGCGGCGGCGGATGGCGACCAGCTTGGTCGAATGCTCGCCGGCATTGCAGGTGACGACGTCCGCAGTGTCCGCGATCGGGCGTTGCTGGCGATCGGCATGGCGGCGGCCCTGCGGCGGTCCGAACTCGTCGCCTTGACCTTTACCGATGTACAGATCGTGCCGGAAGGCTTGCGCCTCTTCATCGCCCGGTCGAAAACGGATCAGGCAGGCCTTGGCGTTTGGATTGCCATCCCCGAGGGCAAACGAATACGGCCAAAGGCGCTGTTACTGGAATGGTTACGGGTCGGCCGGGTCACCGACGGGCCGCTGTTCCGCAAGCTGGCACAGATCCGTGTCGCCGACCGGGATCCGGCTTCGCAGGAAAGGGTGAGAACCGCGGATGGCAAGCCCGCGTGGTGCCGGGTGGAGGATCGCATGCAGCCGGCGGCGATGAGCCCGCAAGGCGTGGCCCTCGTCGTCAAGGCGCGTGCGCAAGCCGCCGGTCTCGATCCGGCGTTGTTTTCCGGTCATTCGCTGCGCTCCGGGTTTCTTACCGAGGCGGCACGGCAGCCCGGTGCCAATGTCTTCAAGATGCGCGAGGTCAGCCGGCACAAGTCGCTCGACATCCTCAGCGCCTATGTCCGTAACCATGATGCGTTCCGGGATCATGCCGGGCAACAATTCCTGTAACCGTACTTCTCGGCGAACTCTGGCACTGCGACGGCATGATGAGATCGGCACTGTTGGCCAGGCTATTTGAACTCGCTTCGAATTCATCTGACCCGCCATCGTGTCACAGGCTAGCGTCACAGTTGCGTCTTTGATCGTGTTCTGAATCAATGGGTGACCATGACGAGGAGGTCGTGGTGACG
>NZ_LMKU01000012.1:599996-629842 GCF_001421635.1 Sphingomonas sp. Leaf25 | reverse complement strand
CGGCGTGGGGCGCCAGTACACCGGGTCGGCCGGCAAGGTGACCAACTGCCAGATCGGCGTGTTCGCCGCTTATGTCTCGGCCAAGGGCCATGCTTTCGTCGACCGTGCGCTCTATCTGCCGAAGAGCTGGATCGCTGACCCGGTACGCCTTGGCGGCTGCGCATGTACGGGAGGGCACGGCATTCGCAATCAAACCGGCGCTGGCGGTGAAGATGATCGAGCGTGCGATCACGGCCAGCATGCCGTTCGCCTGGGTCGCGGCGGATGCGGTCTACGGCGTCGGCGACATCGAGCAGGTGCTGCGCCGTGCCGGCAAGGGCTATGTGCTGGGCGTGAAGGGGGACCATCGCTTCGGCTCATGGGGCGACAAGCCAGTCGTCGCGGGCACCGCCACGCGGATCGCAAATGACCTCGATCCGGCTGCATGGCAGCGTCTGTCGGCGGGCAAAGGCACCAAGGGCGAGCGCTTTCACGACTGGGCCTACTTCGAACTCGCCGACCTCGAAGCCGACGAATACGTCGATGGCGCAACCGGAACATGGACCAATGGCCTGTTGATCCGCCGCCACGTCGTCGGTGATGACCTTGCCTTCTTCACCACCTAGGCGGGTTTCAAACTGAACGTGGTACGCTACAACGTCGTCAACGCGCTGGGCGATTTTTCCGGCCGGGATCGCGGGGTCAGCGCCGTGTCGCGCGGCGAGATCGTTTTTTGACAAAACTGGCGCGTTATCGGGCAGGGAACGCCCGGGCCGTGGTCACGAACGCCTCATGATCCCGGGAGATGCCGCAATGCCCGGCATCGGGGTAGACGACCCGCACCCGCGACCGACGTCCAGCGCTCTGACGCGGTCATGCCGCGTCGCGCCGGACGGTGACGACGACCTTGCCCTTCGCGCGGCCGCTGTCGACATAGGCGACCGCGTCGTTCAGCGCATCGAAGGTGAAACCGCGATCGAGTACCGGGCGGATCGTGCCGGCATCGATCAGCGCGCCCAGTTGCGCCAACTGGTCGCCATCGGCGTGCATGAACAGGAAGGAATAGTCGACGCTCGCACGCCTGGCCTTGCGGCGGATGCCGGTGCTGAGCAGGCGGAACAGGAGACGCAGGACCGGATTGAGACCCTGTGCCTTGGCGAAGGCGGGATCGGGCGGGCCGGAGATCGAGATCAGCTTGCCGCCGGGCTTCAACACCTTGAGCGACTTTTCCAGCGTCTTGGCATCGAGGCTGTTGAGCACGACATCGTAGCCCGACAGCAGCTCGGAAAAATCCTGCGTCCGGTAATCGATGACGACATCCGCGCCCAGGCTGCGGACGAGGTCGGCATTGGCGGCGCTGGCGGTCGTAGCCACCATCGCGCCGAGATGCTTGGCGAACTGGATCGCGATCGTGCCGACCCCGCCCGTACCGGCGTGGATCAGCACCTTCTGGCCAGCCTTCAGCCCTGCGGTCTCGACCAGCACCTGCCATGCGGTCAGCCCGACGAGCGGCACCGACGCCGCCTCCGCCATCGACAGCCTGACGGGCTTGGGAGCGAGGTCCGCCTCCGCCACCGCGATCCGTTCGGCGAAGGTGCCGATATGGCCGTCGCGCGGCCGGGCATAGACCGCGTCGCCGATCTTGAACCGGTGCGCGCCCGGTCCGGTCGCGACGACGATGCCGGCAAGGTCGTGGCCGAGGATGAAGGGCGGCTTGTAGGGCAGGATCGGCTTGAACGCGCCGTCGCGGATCTTGCCGTCGAGCTGGTTGATCGCGGTCGCGTGGATCTCGACCAGCACCTCGCCCGCTGCCGGTACGGGATCGGGCAGGTTGGTCAGCGTCAGCCGCTGCCCCTTGCCATAGCGTTCGAGCTGATAGGCCTTCATGCCACCTGCTCCGGTTCGTTCGCCAGGGCCGGATAATCGGTATAGCCCTTCGCGCCGCCGCCATACAGCGTCTGCGGATCAATCTGGGCCAGCGGCGCGCCGGCCTGCATCCGCTCGACCAGATCGGGATTGGCGATGAAGGGGCGGCCGAACGCGATCAGGTCGGCCTTGCCATCGGCCAGATGCGCCTCAGCCAGCGCCCGGTCGAAGCCGTTATTGGCGATGTAGGTGCCGCGGAACCGGGTGCGCAGCGCGGCATAGTCGAACGGCACCGCATCACGCGGGCCACCGGTCGCGCCCTCGACGACATGGATATAGGCGATGCCGAGCGCGTCGAGCTGCCCGACGATATGATCGAACAGCGGCTGCGGATCGCTGGTGTCGATGCCGTTCGCCGGCGATACCGGCGACAGGCGGATGCCGGTACGATCGGCCCCGATCTCGGCGGCGACCGCCGCCGTCACCTCGATCATCAGCCGGGCGCGGTTGGCGATGCCGCCGCCATAGGCATCGGTGCGGTGGTTCGCGCCGTCCTTCGCGAACTGGTCGAGCAGATAGCCGTTGGCCCCATGGACCTCGACCCCGTCGAAGCCGGCCGCGATCGCATTGGCGGCCGCCCGGCGGAAGTCGTCGACGATACCGGGGATTTCGGCGAGTTCGAGCGCGCGCGGTTCGGAGACGTCGACGAATCCGCCGCCCACCACCGTCTTGGTTTCAGCGCGGATCGCCGAGGGCGCGACCGGTGCCGCGCCGTCTTCCTGCAGGTCGACATGGCTGACGCGGCCGACATGCCAGAGCTGGAGAAAGATATGACCGCCTTTGGCATGGACCGCCTCCGTCACCTTGCGCCAGCCCGCGACCTGCACGTCCGAATAGATGCCGGGCGTGTCCTGATAGCCCTGTCCCTGGCGCGACACCTGCGAAGCCTCGGTGATGATGAGGCCCGCCGACGCACGCTGGCCGTAATATTCCGCCATCAGCTCGGTCGGCACCATGTCGGGACCGGCCCGATTACGGGTCAGCGGCGCCATCACCAGACGGTTGGCGAGCGTGACGGCACCGAGACGATAGAACGAGAAAAGATCGGGATCGGACATGACGAAGGTCTTTCGGGAAAGGGGCGCGGGATCAGGCGGTGTAGCGCGGCGCGGGGTCGATCGCGCCGAAGCCCGGCAGCATCGCCTGCCGCGCGGTCTGGAAGGCGGTCCACAACTCGCCGTCGTGCAGCGGCGGGATCGTCACGTCTTCGCGCGCGTCGAAGCCGACCAGCGCGGCATCGACCAGCGCATTCACGTCCATCATCGGCCCCAGCGACGCCTCGTCGGCACCGGAGCGGCCCCAAATCTCGGTGCGGGTCGCCGCGGGCAGTACGGCCTGGACATAGACGCCCTTCGGTCCCAGCTCGATCGCCAGCCCCTGCGACAGAAACTGCACGAACGCCTTGGTCGCGCCATAGACGGTCATGCCATATTCCGGCGCCAGCCCCACGGCCGAACCGATGTTGATGATCGCGCCATCGCCGCGTGCCGCGAGCCGGCGTGCCACCGCGCTGGCGAGCCGGGCGACCGAGGTGGTGTTGAGCGCGATCAGGCGATCGACCGCCTCGGTCGGCTGATCGACGAAGCTGCCACCCAGCGCGGCGCCAGCATTGTTGACGAGGATGCCGATGCGATCATCGTCGCGGAGCCGCGCTTCAACCGCCGCCAGTTGATCGAGGTCCGTCAGGTCGGCCGGCAGCACGTCGATGGCGACGCCGGTTTCGGCGGTCAGCGTCGACGCCAGCGCGTCGAGACGGGCGGCATCGCGCGCGACGAGGACCAGATCATGCCCGCGACGGGCGAACCGATCGGCATAGGTCGCGCCGATCCCGGAGGAAGCACCGGTGATGAGGACGGCAGGCTTAGTCATTGGATTGCCCTTTCGGATCGAGTTACTATATTGATGACAGTCGTCATGAATGACTAAATGTGATGGTCATCATGAAACGTCAACGGGCGAACGGAGATTATTTCGATGAAGGTCAGTCGCGAGCAGATGGTGGAGAACCGTCACCGCATCCTGCAGGAAGCAAGCCGGCTGTTTCGCGACCGCGGCTTTGCCGCCGTGACCGTGGCCGATGTGATGAAGGCCGCCGGGCAGACGCATGGCGGCTTCTATGGCCACTTCGCTTCCAAGGACGAGCTGATCGCCGCGACCATCGCCGACACGCTGGCGGGCGAGGGCTCGGCGATGACCGACGTCGAAGCGTGGACCGATACCTATCTGTCGCCGCTGCACCGCGAGAACCCGGATCAGGGGTGCCCGATGGCCAGCCTCGCCGGATTGATGCGGCACCAGACGCCCGACGCCCGGGCCGCCATGGCGCGCGGGCTGGACGCGCATCTCGATCGCTTCGCGCAGGCACTGCCCGGCGATGACGACGCCGCACGGCGCCGTGCCGCGATCGGGCGGTGGGCGGCGATGGTCGGCGCCGTCGTCCTGGCCCGCGCGGTCGATGACACCGCGCTGTCCGACGAACTGTTGCGCGAGACCCGCGCGTGGATCGCGGCGACGCAGCCTCATGCACGCATCCCACAGAAGGAGGAAACCGACGCATGAACGTCCTGATCGACCATGCCGGACTGGACGGGCACGACCAGTTGGCGGCACTGATGGCGGCCAACCGCCATCCCCCGATCGGCGAGACGCTGGAATTCGCGCTGGTCGAGCTGGAACGCGGCCGCGTGGTGTTCGAGGGTTCGCCCTCGCGCAAGGTCTTCAATCCGATCGGATCGGTCCATGGCGGCTATGCCGCGACGCTGCTCGACAGCGCCTGCGGCTGCGCGGTGCATTCGAGCCTGCCCGCAGGACAGGGCTATACGACACTCGAACTCAAGGTGTCGTATCACCGGGCCTTGACCGACACGAGCGGACCGGTGCGGGCGGAGGGAAAGGTCGTGTCGCTGGGCCGACGTGTCGGCTTTTCCGAAGCGCGGCTGGTCGACGCGCAGGGACGGTTATGTGCGTCGGCGACGTCCACCCTGTTGATCTTTCCCCTGTGAGCCAGCAGGGCCTGACAATGGACGGCGATGCCGGCCCGAACCACGATCAAGCCGCCGACAATCGCCACGGAGTCCGTCCATGAAACCGCTTCCTCTCGCTCTTGCGTTGATCCTTGGCCTGTCGGCGGCATCGCTCCCTGCGCAGGAGACGCGCTGGCCGCTTGGCGAGGGGGTCAAGTCGCCCGACAAGGCGCTGTCCATGCCGACGAAGCTGGCACCGGTATCGCAGTCGCTGACCGCCCTGCTGGATGCCGGCGGTACGATCGTCAGCTCCTATGTCGCGCCGACCGGACCGGTCGTGACCCTGCGCCTGCGCAAGAGGTTCATGATCTGCCTGTTGCAGGGGACCAACCCCGCGACCGATCAGAACGTCGCGACATCGGAATGTTACGCGCTGAATTAAGAATGAGCGGTCGGGCCTTGGGTACGTGGTGGTCGAGACGGCCGTGTTACCGTGGTTCGGTGGGCACTTCAGCGATACAGGTCATGCCTGAACGGCAGCCAGTTCAAGTATTGATCGAAAAGGCTCGCACTCGTCGAACCAGAGCGCGCACAGCAGTCCCAATCAGGATTCCTTGCAAGACGGCCGGCCGGGGGACGTGAGGCATTTTTCAATAGCCCCGAGCGGTTCTGACACTTCGATCTGGTGTCCTACCGTCAGATCCAAGCCACCGCAGCCGCAGGTATAATGAACGGGTTCACGATCTTGCGGTCTTCGAACCGATCAAAACCGGAATGGACCATGGCCAGCCCGCGTCGGCCAGCGGGTCGCTGATCCGGTCGGCGACCTCCCCCGCCTCACCGCTGGCGTACCAGTCGAGATAGTCGCCATCCTCCCGCACCCAGGCGACGACATCGCCGGCACCGCGATGCGAGTAGCATATCGTTTCGCCATGCTGGTTGCGCCAGTCGACACCGGCAAGCGCACACCACAAATCGACCCCGAAGGCACCGTCATCCCGGACCCGTTCGCCGAACAACCGGTCGAGGGCGGCCTCGAACGCCTTGGTCGGGCGACGGACACGGGTGCTGGCGGTTCCGGCAAAGTCGCTTTTGGTGGCAAACATCCCGGCAGTCTCCATCGCGCTACTTCTCTATGCCGAAATCGCGTTGGCGTCCCGGCCCTCTGGATCCGGGTTCGTCGATCCGAAGCTGACGCTCCGGCATGGCGCGGTCAAGCGCACGTTCCAGCGCCGGTTCGCGCAACATACGGGCTTGGAGCCGCACCTGCCGCTGGTCGACGATCGCTTTATCGGTCCGGATCCTAGCCGCCATACTGTTGGTGGTTACCGCTTTCCAGTCAGCGACGAACCGCTCGGCATAAGCACCGGGATCAAGGCGTACCTGCCCTTCGCACAGCCACGCCTTGGTCAGTCGCGCAGAATCGTTCTGCTTGTTCTGCGGTACCACCAACTCACGATCGAGCACGATGCGCAGATCCTCCGCACCGTTCGCGCGCATTGCGTCAAGAACCGACGCGGTAGCCGCCAATTCCTTTTGCTGCGTCGGTGCCACGGCACCGCCATCGATCACCTGCTGCTCGGCGGCGAGGAACAGGCGCGCATAGCGTTCGACAGCGGAATCGCTCGTGCCTGTATCCGGCAGCCGGATTGAAGCGCCCCGGGTTTGGCGGAGGCTCCGACTTGTGAGTAGGAGCAACCGGAATGAGCAAGACGACAAACAAACTCTCCCCCCGAAATCCGCGAGCGGGGGGTCGGATGGTGGGCAAGCACCGGGCGGATCACGCTTCGGAACGGGAAGCGATCACCTCGATTGCCGGCAAGATCGGCTGTACGGCGGAGACGTTGCGGCGCTGGTGCCGGGACGATGCGTCGCGGCGTGCCGGTCCGGTCCGGTCGCGCAGGCGGCCGATGACCGCGAACGGCTGCGGCTGCTGGAGCGTGAGGTGAAGGAGCTTCGCCGGGCCAATGAGATACTCAGGAAGGCGTCGGCATATTTCGCGCAGGCGGAGCTCGACCGCCACGGAGAATCACGATGGCGTTCATCGACGATCATCGTGCGGAGTTGGGGATCGAGCCGATCTGCCGGGAACTGGCGATAGCCCCCTCCGCCTATCGCCGCCATGTGGCACGCCGCATCGATCCGGACAAACGTCCGGCTCGGGGACGGCGCGACGATGCGCTGAAGGGTCATATCTGGCGCGTCCATGAGGCGAGCTTCGGGCTTTACGACGCCCGCAAGGTGTGGCGCCAGTTGCTGCGCGAGCAGATCAGGATCGCCAGATGCACGGTGGAACGGCTGATGGGGACCATGGGGCTGGCGGGCGTACGACGGGGCGGGACCTGCATTACCACGGTGCCCGACCGGAAGGCGACGTGTCCGCTCGACAAGGTCAACCGTGCCTTTCGCGTCAAGCACCCGAATGCGTTGTGGGTCGTGGATTTCACCCGGCCCTTCGTCGGGGCAGGCTCTACGTCCACACCTGGGGGGGGGTCGTCTACGTCGCCTTCGTCATCGACGCTTTCGCGCGCCGGATCGTCGGATGGAAGGTTAGCGCATCCGCGACGGCGGGCTTCGTGCTCGACGCGCTCGAGCAGGCCATCCATGCTAGGCGACCGACCGGCAGGGACGAACTCGTGCATCATTCGGACAAGGGCTCGCAATATCTCGCGATGAGCTACACCCAGCGTCTCGCCGGGGCACAACTGGTGCCGCCCGTCGACAGCCTTGGGGATTCCTACGACAATGCCCTGGCCGAAGCCATCAACGGCATGTTCAAGGCCGAGGTCATCTGGCGTCAGCGGTCCTGGCCCAGCCTCGCTGCGGTCGAGATCGCGACGCTGCGCTGGGTCGGCTGGTTCAACAACCATCGCCTCTTCGGTCCCAAATGCCTCCGCGAAACCCAGGGCGCTTCACCGGGATCAAACACCTAGAGCCTGCACCAACCGGCACCGCTGGCCAAGATCGTATCGCTGGGATCGACCGCGCTGGTCGCGATGCCGGCCGCCGCGCAATCGACCAACCTGCCCGCACCGCCGGCACCGACCGGCGGTTATTTCATGGCCAACGGACAGCGGACGACCGACTATGCCGCAGCACTCGATTCATGGCGCAAGGACGCGCAGTTCGCGGTCGATTATACCAAGAGCTATCTCGGCCTCGAATATGCCTATGTCCTCGGACTGAACGGCAGCGGTCAGACGATCGGCATCAACGATTCGGGCGTCGCCTTCGGCCATCCGCTGTTCGGCGGCAGCGGCAAGATCAGCGGTATCCGCACCGTCGCCCCCGCCGGCTATGGCAATGACGGGCAGGTCAATCCTCGTCGCCCGTGGGAAATCCACGGCACCCATGTCGCCGGAACCGCTGCCGGCGCGCGCGTCGCCGGGCAACGGATGTTCGGCAATGTCTATGGCGCGAACATCCTGTCGGCGACGATCAACTTCGCGGCGGGCGACTTCCTGTGGTGGAAGGATCAGGTGCTCGACGGCACGACCGTGTCGACCCCGCGCGACAACATCGTCGACCTTGCCAATACGGGGAAGGTGCGGATCATCAACAATAGCTGGGGATCGGGCACTTCGCTGCCCTATACCGCGTCGCTCGCCACCGCGCAGGCGCAGTTCCGCCAGACGCTGAACGGCTTCTACGACCCGGTCCTGAAGAACGACGTGCTGGTCGTCTTTTCGGCGGGCAACGGCGGCGGGGTCCATGCCAGCATCGATGCGGTGACGCCGCTCAACGACATGCGGCTGCGTTCGAACTGGCTGTCGGTCGCCAATTACCAGGCGAACGGCACTGCCGCGCCGAGCACCAGCTTCTGCGGCCAGACCGCGACGTGGTGCGTCGCCGGGCCGGGCAGCTCGGTGATCTCCAGCGTCACGACCTATACGGTCGACACCGCCGCGATCCAGGCGAAATATACCCGCGCCGCCTATCCCGGCATCTATGCCGCGACCACGCTGGCGGCGTTGCAGAATGCCGCGACCAACGCATGGCTGACCGTCCTCAACGGCTATCTCAACCGTCGCGCCGCCGCCGCCGCGGCCGGCACCAGTTTCGACGAGGCCGCCGAGCGGACCTTCGCCGCGCAGCAGGCGGTCGGCATCTCGCTCGCCTATGGCGCGCGCTTCGTCGGCGGCGATCCCGATGGCTATACCAGCACGCTTGCCAACATCCTGACCGTGCCCGGCAACGTCGCCATCATCGGCCGCGATTTCTCGGCATCGGTGCTGACGCAGGCGAACACGATTATCACCGCCGAGTTGCAGCAGTTCATCCGCTTCGGCGGTCCGGGCTATGGCGCGCTGACTGGCACGTCGATGGCCGCGCCCAATGTGTCGGGTTTCGCCGCGCTGCTGATGCAGGCGTTTCCCGAATATAACACCGGGCTGATCGCAGACATCCTCGTCTCCAGCTCGCGCGATCTGGATACGCCGGGCGTCGATCTGAAGTCCGGCTGGGGCGCGCCGCAGATGGGCGTGGCGCTGGCCGGGCCGACCGCGCTGCGCCAGACCCGCGAGGTCACGGTCGCGTCGGGCACCGTCGACGTCTGGACCAACGGCATCACCGACGCGCGCGATCGCTATTCGGCGGAAGTGCTCGCCGGCTTCGGCAACGACATCGGCGGGCTGACCAAGCGCGGCGGCGGCGAGCTGATCCTTGCCGGGGTCAGCAGCTACAGCGGCCCGACCCGGGTCGAACAGGGCCTGCTGACCGTCAACGGGCAACTTACCCGATCGGCACTGACCGCCGCCGGTGGCGGCACCATCGGCGGCAACGGCACGCTTGCCACGCTGACTGCCGCCTCGGGTGGTATCGTGTCGCCCGGCAGCGCGAATGCGATCGGCACGCTCTCCGTCGCCGGCGCGGCGGCATTCGGCAGCGGCAGCCAGTTGCTGATCGACATCGGCGCCAGCGGCACGTCGGACCGGCTGGTCGCCGGCACCGCATCGCTCGGCGGCACGCTGACGCTGCGCCCGCTCGACCGGCTGCCGCGCTTCGGCGATGCCTATACGGTGCTCAGCGCCAATGGCGGTGTCACCGGCACCTTCGCTGCCGCGACCTCGTTCAGCGCGATCCTGTTCCCCGAACTGCGCTATTCGGCGACGCAGGTCGCCGCGACCGTCGCCGCGCGCCCCTATGCCAGCGTGGTTGCGGCCACGCCGGTGCAGACGTCCTACGCCCGCCTGCTCGACAACAACCGCGCGGCCTATGCCTCGCTGCGCGGCACCTATGACCTGCTCGACCTGCAGGATGTCGCGACGATCCGCGCCTCGCTCGAAGGGCTCGCCCCGCGCGCCGAAACCGCGCGCCGGGCGATCGGGACGGTCAGCCTCGACAATATGGCGCGCTTCTATCGCGAGCGGACGGCGGCGATGCAGCCGGGCAACTTCGCCGGCGGATCGGTCGCGATGATCGGCAAGCCGCTGGAATTCGCCGCGACCGCCGTGGTCGCGCCGGGGCAGGCGATGAGCGTCGGCGATACGCCGATCACCAACGTCCGCGAAAACGTGTTGCCCGATACCGTTTCCGCCTATCTGGCGGGCGGCTATCTCAAGGGATCGGGTGCGTCGATGCCCGGCACCTTCGGCAGCGACACGCGCGATCCGTTCGACGGCTTCTATATCGCCGGCGGCGTGGAAGCGGCGGTGACCGACACCGCGATGCTCGGCTTCGGCCTGTCCTATTCGGACATCGACGGTGAGCGCCGCTTCGGTCAGGTCGCGAACGGCGAACTGATCCTCGGCACGCTGTACGGCAAGATCGGGACCGTCACCGGTCCGGCGCTCGACGCCCAGTTCGGCGCGGGCGTGTTCCAGTCGCAGACGCGGCGGACCGGGACGCTGGTCGGCACGACGTTCGACCTGCGCGGGCGCGACAATGCGCTGGCGCTGTCGAGCGAGGTCGGCGCGAGCTACAGCCTCGGCAGCGAGGCGTTGCGCATCGGGCCGCGCGTCGCGATCCGCGCGAGCCGGATCGACTTCACGCCGATCGCCGAGCGGGGCACCGGGCCGGCATTGCTGATCGCCGAGGACCGCTTCACCAGCGTGCAGGGTCGCGCCGGGCTGTCGTTCGATGGACAGGCGAACGGGCTGCGGCCGTTCGGTTCGGCCTATTTCGTCCATGACTTCCACGATCGGCCGGGCGTGTTCGACGCCGGCTTCGTCGGCGGCACCGGGGTGCGCGCACCGTTCGCGGTGGCGGGGCAGGACCAGAACTGGGGCGAGATCGGCGCGGGACTTGCCTATGGCGGCGAGCGTGTCGAATTCTCGATCGCGGCCGATGCCTCGGTCGGGCGCGACGATGTGCGCAACCAGTCGTACCGTGCCGGCGTGAAGGTGCGCTTCTGATCGCGTTGCTGCTGATGTTGGCGGGACCGGAAGCGGTTCCGCCGACGTTTCTCAACCGGCCGGGTGCGTCCGCCGCCTTGCTCGATCGCGAGACGGCAATGTGTCGGGCGATCACCACCGGCCCGGCGGCGACGATCGACGGGAGGCAGTTGACGCCCGCTGTGCCGGAAGCGTTGCCACCCGCGATCGAACCGGTCCGGTCATCGACCGACGCCTGCATGATCGCGCGCGGTTGGCGGCGGTTCGTCCTCTCCTCCGGCGAACGTCGCGCGTTGGCGCGAATGTCCGCAGCACGGCGGATGCGAACCCTGGCGGCATTGCGCAGTGCAAGGCAGCCTGCGATGGGGCGACTGGTCGACGCTGGTAAACCGATGCTCCGTTCGCCATCTGCCCCGGACTGAAGCCGCTGTGCCGATCAGTCCGCCGCGACCGCGATCGGCAAGCGCTGGCTCGCCTCGGCCTTCAGTCTTGGCGCATGGGTCAGGAAGTTGCGCAACTCGGTCCGGCGGAGATGTTCGTCGGCGAACTGATCGTCGACGCCCAGCATCCATCGCGGTGCCAGTCGCTCCGGCGTGCGATGCAGCGCGGTCAACTGCGCGGCGCGATCACGCACCGCAGCGGTGTCGTCCGCCAGCCCGGCGTCGACCAACTGGTCCGCCTGCCGCTCCAGCGCGACGGCGATTTCGCCGGGGGCCAGTTCGGGGTGATATTGCACGCCCCAGAACACGCCGCGATCATGGCGAATCTCCGCCGCCTGCACCCGCGTCGCGGCATTGCCGGCCAGCAGCGTCGCGCCATCGGGCAGCGTTTCGACTTCGTCGCCATGGATCGCCGGTGCGTCCCAGCAGCAGGGCCGCCCGTCGAGCAGCGGATGATCGCGGCCATCGGCGGTCGCGGCGATCCTGCGCGCGATACCCGCTTCCATGCGTTCCGGCATCTTGCGGACCGTGCCGCCCGCCGCCACCACCGCGACCTGTAGCCCGGCGCACGAGCCGAATGCCGGCGTGCCCGACGCGAAGACCGCGCGCATGAACGCGACCTGTCGTTCGACCTCCGGGGTCGGGTCATAGACGTGCAACGGCGATCCGGTCAGGAACACCGCGTCGAACCGCTCCAGTGCATCAATCCCGATCGGTTCGGCATCGGCGTCGGCGGGCGCGACGATCATGATGTCGGCATGCGGCGCCAGTTGCCGCAAGGTTGCGGCATAGCTTTCGCCCGAACTCTTGCCGGCATGGTCGCGGCGGGCATCGCGTTCATCCCGCGTTTCGCTTTCGGCAATCAGGAAACGGGGCATCACGATCCTTCGGCAAGCGCGGGGGAAGCACCGATCGCACGGGAGGCAAGGCCACGGACGTCGACCCGCGCCTTCAACCGTGCGGCAAGCAGCGCGGTGCCGCTGACCTTGCGCTGGACGAACAGCGTTTCGACGTCGGGGACGTGCCATGTCGCGCGATCGGCAACCAATGCCTTTGCTTCCTCGCGAACGACCGGTGCGAAAGCGCGATCGCCGAAGTCGAACGGGCCGGAGCGGTTCATCGCATCGTCGATCGCCGCGATCATCCGGTCGACGGCGGGGCGATGCGCCTCGGCCGCCGCTACCCCCAGAAAACCCGTCGTCACCGCCGTCTCGCGAATGCGGTTGCGGTCGCGCGCCAGCCCGGCCTCGATCAGCGCGCGATAGGCATCGGCCGTCGTCGTCGGCACCGTTCGCGCCGCGCCGAAATCGAGTAATACGAGCCTGCCGGTCGCCGGCTGCCAGCGGTAGTTGGCGAAGTTGGGATCGGTCTGCATCACCCCGAATTCAAAGATTTCGCGCAGCACCAGCTCGATCAGCGCGGTCGTCACCGCGTCGCGGCGCTCCTGCGGCGCATCGCTCAGGCTCTCGACCGGCTCGCCCTCGACATAGGACATCGCCAACACCTGTCCGGTCGTCAGCGGTTCATACAGATCGGGCACGACGAAGCGCGCGTCGCCGTTCAGCCGCGCGGCATAGGCCTGCATCTGCTCGCCCTCGCGCCGGTAATCCGCTTCCTCGGCCAGTTGCCGCTTCGCTTCGCCGAGCAGCGGTTTCAGGTCGAGCGTCGACGGCAACAGGTTGGAGATGCGCAACAGGGTCGCGACATTGTCGACATCGGCATCGATGCTGTCGCGAACGCCGGGATATTGCACCTTGATCGCCAGCAGCCTGCCGTCGGGCAGCGTGGCGAGGTGGACCTGCCCGATCGAGGCGGCGGCGATCGGGGTCGCGTCGAACTGGCGGAAGCGGCGACGCCAGTCGTTGCCCCATTCGCCGCGCAGCACCCGGTCGAGCTGTTGCGGCGGCATCCGGTATCCCTGATTGCGCAGCCGCGACAGGATCGTCGACAATTCGGGCGGCAGCACGTCGCCGGCATCCATCGAGATCATCTGCCCCAGCTTCATCGCCGCGCCGCGCATGTGCGACAGCCGGTCGGCGACCCGCGTCGCATTGGCGGGGGTGAGGACGAGGTCGCTCAGTTGCGGCCGTTCGCCGCTTGCCAGTCGCCGTGCGCCCTCGGCCAGCATGCCACCGGCGACGCCACCGGCAAGGCGGCCGAAGCCGCTCAGCCGCGCGAAGCGTCCGGTGGGTACGGCACGGCCGCGTGCGGCGGGGAAATCATCGTTTGCCATGCGCGCATAGCTCCCGCCGGCCCGATCGGGTTCCGTGCGGTACGCAGTGGATCAGTGAGCGACCGGCAGCAGCTCCGCCAGATAGGGATGGGCGAGCACTCGAGCGGCGTTGCGCGCACCGATCGCGGTATCGTTGACCAGCCTGCTGCCGGCGACGGTGCGGTACAGCGCGACACAGGCATCGATCCGCGCGAAGCGGGCACCGGCCGCGCCGGCGCGGGTGTAGAAATCCCAGTCGTTGCAATTGTGGAAGCTCGGGTCGAACCCGCCCACCGTCTCGACCATCGCCCGGCGGACCACTGACCAGCTTGGCCCGATGACGCCGCCGCTGGCCAGACCCCGCCGGATACAGTCGCCGTCCCAGCCGCATTCCGGCGCCTGCGGTGCGGCATCGCCCTCGACGCGGGCGAAATGACCGACGACGATGTCGTGATCGTGCGCGACCTTCGGGTCGAGCAAGGTGCGGGCGGCACCCGGCAACCAGATGTCGTCGCTGTCGAGGAAGGCGATCCATTCGGCGCGGGCGAGCGCCGCGCCGGTGTTGCGTGCCTGCGATGCGCCGACGTTGCGCGGCAGGATGAGCGCCGTCACCTGCGGATGGGCATCCGCCAGCGCGCGGATCACGCCCGCGCTGTCGTCGCGCGACCCGTCGTCGACGACGATGACGTGATCGGGCGCATGATCCTGTGCCAGCATGCTTTCCACCGCGTCGGCGACGACATGGGCGCGGTTATGGCACGGGATGACGACGTCGTAGCGCCCAAGCGGCGCGAACAGCGGAACGGGGCGATGCAGCATGCACGCGCCATGCCGGATTTCCGCGACGGATCATAGGCTCAGCGTGGACCGTAGCGCAGCTTGGCGCCGACGTAGAAGAAGCGCCCGACCGGCGAGATCGGCACGTTCGTCTCGAAACCAATATCGGGCTTCTGGTCGGCCAGATTGTTGACGCCGCCGTAGAAGGAGAAATCGTCGCCGGCCGCCACTTCCGCCTGAAGGTCATGCTGCCACAGTTCCTTGTAGCGGAAATATCGCGGGGCGACGAGCGTCGGGTTGGTGTCGGTATCGATCCGCGCGAAACGGCGGACGCCGTTCTGCCAGCGCAGATTGTACGACAGCGTCAGCGGCCCGGCGATCCAGCTTGGCGAGAACACGAAGTTGTATTGCGGGCGGAACGGCTGATCGACGTTGTTCTCGGTCACGGCCCCCGGCGTCGCGATCTGTTCGAGCCGGTCGAGATAGCCACCGACGAACCGGAGGTCGAACGTCCCCGCGCTCGCCGTGGTGAAGCGGTAGGCGATATTCAGTTCGGCGCCGGCGGTGCGGAAAGCGGCGACATTCTGCGGCTGGACGATGAAGCCGTTGATGAAGCCGCTGCCCGGTGCGCGGGTGATCGAGCGGCAATAGGCGTTGTCGAGGGTCGGCTGGTCGACGCAGAGTTCGGCGACGGTGTTGGCGTCGGGGGTGTTGATCGCGTTCCTGAGGTCGATGTCGTACCAGTCGACCGCGATCGACAGGCCGGGAACAAAGTCGGGGCGCAGCACCACGCCCGCCGTCCAGGTGCGGGCGGTTTCGGCACGCAGGTCGCGATTGCCCTCCTGCGTGCCGGGAATGAAGATGGTGGCGTTGGGATTGTTGGCGGCGGTGAAGCTGCCGAAATTGCCCCCGGCGGCGGCGATCAGCGCGCGGCAGTTTTCCGACCGGAACGAGGTGCCCAGACTGCGGTTGGCGACGTAGCAGGGGTCGGAGAAGAAGTTGCTGGTCCCGGTGCGCGGGCGAAAGATTTCGCCGATATTGGGCGCCCGGACCGACCGGCCATAGGAGCCGCGCAGGGTGATCGCCCGGATCGGCGCGTAGNNNAGGTGCGGGTCGAGCCGATCGTCGAATAGTCCGACAGGCGGCCCGCCGCGCCGACCGACAGGAGGTGCGCGAACGGCACGTCCTTCAACAGCGGGGCGTTCAGTTCGCCGAACGCTTCCCATACGTCGAACGCGCCGGCCGACGGGGTGGGGATGATATATTCGTCATATTGATAGAAGCGATTGTCGACCAGTTCCTGCGCTGGATCGAAGCGGCTGGATTCGCGGCGATATTCGCCACCGACCGCAAAGGCGACCGGGCCGCCGGGCAGGGCGAACGCCTGGCCGAAGTCGCCGGTCAGCGCCGCATTGGCGACATGCTGTTCGATACGGGCGTTGCTGACCGGATCGAACAGGAAATAGCCGAACGAGCGGCCATCGACGCTGTTGCCGCCAAAGGTGTTGACCGGCAGACAGCCGGCCGCGCGTGCCGCCGCCGAGCGGCATATGACTGCCCCCGAAGCCGGATCGCGTACCGCGTCGAGCGCATTGACGAATTGATCGTTCAACCGGTCGTTCAGCTTGGTTGCGCGGATGTCGGTGCGGCCATAGGTGTAGGACACGTCGTAGCTGGCATGATCGCTGATCGCCCCGGTCACGTCGACCACGCCGCGCCACGTCCGGCGGCGGTCGCGCTCGCCCCGGCGGGGAATGTCGAAGTTGTTGCGGCTGACGTCGACGGAGGTAAGGCCGGCGGCGCGTGCGGCGTTCAGGATCGACAGCGGAATGAACGGATTGTCCAGCGCGATCGTGGCGGGATAATTGCCGCCATAGCCGCCGAAGGTCGTCACCTCGGTCTGGACGAACTTGCCCTCAAGGCTGAGCTTGAACGCATCCGAGAAATCGAAATGGGTCAGCGCGTTGACGGCATGACGCTCGGTGCGCGGAAAGATGTCGCCGATATAGCCCGCGACGGGGGTATCGTCGCCGCCGACCGAATAGCCGTCGTTCACCAGGTTGCGGCCCGGCGTGTAGCGCGCGCCATCCCCCCGGAATATCTGATCGCCGATGACGATATACCCCTGGTTCGAGCCATAGGGATAGCGCAGGTCGCGGACCGGTTCGACCTTGTAACTACCTGTGCGGTTCGGGTCGTAACTATCGCTGTTCACGAAATATTGTCGCTGCGCGAGCGACAAGTAATCGCGGTCGTCGTTGGCCAGCGGATCGTCGGCATTATATTCATAGGCCAGCGTCAAATTGCCGCGACCATCGGCAAAGTTGCGCCCGGCGATGAACGAGGCGAAACGGTTGCCCGCATCGCCCCGTTCGGAAATGCCAACCTGACCCCGTGCGGCAACCCCGTCGAAATCACGGCGCAGGACGAAATTGACGACGCCCGATACGCCGTCCGCGCCATAGATCGCCGAGACGGCACCGGTCAGCACGTCGACGCGCTGGATCAGGTCGGTGGGGATGGTGTTGATGTCGACGGCGGCGGTATCGGCCTGCCCCGCGACATGGCGACGGCCGTTGACCAGCACCAGCGTGCGCGACGGCCCTAGGCCGCGCAGGTCGAGCAGGTTCAGCCCGACCTGTCCCACCGCACCATCGGCCTGCGAATTGCCGGCGGTCCGGGTGGAATCGCGCGAGTTGGTGAGTGCCGGCACCCGCTGGAGAAAGGTCGTGACGTTGGTGTTGCCTGACTGCTGCAAATCCTCCGCGCCGAACGACACGACCGGATTGGGCGCGGCATAATCCGGCCGGGCGATGCGTGATCCGGTGACGACGATCTCGGCACCCTCGTCGTTTTGGGGAACCGGCACCGACACCTGTTCCTGCGCATGGGCGTTTGCCGTGAACAGGACGAACAGCGCAGCGCCGCACGAAAGGCGACGACGACCGGAAACCGACATGAATATTCCCCTGACGACGCCCGCCAAATTCCCCCGGCCGGCGCGAAACTAACCGGTATCAACCTATGAAAACCATTGCGGTTCAATTGTGTACGGAACGGACGCTGAACATACCGGGCATATCGAAAGTACCGCCAGCCACTGGCGCGAAGCGCTGCATTGCGCCATCGTCCAATGATGAGGGCGAGTGTCAGCTTCGAACGCCCGAGCAGGCGCAGCGTCCTGAAGGCGGTTCCGGCACTGGCAATCAGCGGCTGCGTGCGGACGCCGGCGGCTGAACCGCTCAAGCTGTGGGCGATGAGCTACGAAGGCGATTATTCGCCGATGCTGATGCCGCGCTTTACCGCCGCGACCGGCATCGCGGTCGACGTCCAGTCGCTGCCCAGCACCGCGAGCCATGAGAAGCTGTTGACCGCCTTCGCCGGCGCGGCGCTGCCCGACGTGTTCATGCTGTTCAATAGCTGGATTCGCGAATTCGCGCTGATCGGGGCGATCGCGCCGGTGCGCTCGCCCGCGCTGGTCGCACCGTTGTTCCCCGAGATGCGCGCCGGGGTCGCGGTCGATGGACGCGATTTCGCGATCCCGTGGTCGGTCGCGCCGCAGGTCCAGTATTTCCGCCGCGATATACTGGGGCAGGCGGGGTACGATACGCCACCGCTCGACTGGGCGGGATGGCGCGCGATGGGCCGGGCGCTCAAACGGCGGCGGCCGGACGAGTATGTGTTCCTGATGCTGCTCAACTGGCCCGGCGCGCTGGTGACGATGCTGCACCAGAACCGTGCCGAGCCGCTGCGCGACCGAGCGACACGGGGCAATTTCCGTGCCCCCCGCGCACGGGAGGCGTTCGCCTTCTACAAGTCGCTGTTCGACGAAGGGCTGGCCCCGCGCGCGCTGTCGACCGAGGTGCAAGATCCGCTGGCGGCGTTCGCGCAGGGCTATTTCGCGATCTGGCCGAGCGCGCCGACGACGCTGCGCGACCTGACGCGGCGGGCGAAGGAAATCCCGGCCGACCGTTGGGGCACCGCGCGGCTGGCCGGTCCGCGTGGACCGGGGCCGGTGTCGGGCGACAGCGCCAGCCTGTGCGTCGCGACGACGACGACCCGCCCGGCCGAGGCATGGGCACTGGTCCGGCATCTGACCTCGGCGCAGAGCGAATTGCGGTTCCAAGACCTGATCGGCAATTTGCCCGCGCGGGTCGATGCGTGGTCCTCGCCCCAACTCGCCCAGCCCCAACTCGCCGCATTTCGCGAACAGATGCGCCAGCCCGCGCCGATCCCGCCGGTGATCGAATGGGAGCGTATCCAGACCGAGATCCAGTTGGCCGCCGAACGGATGGTGCGCGGCACGCTGACGATCGACGAGACGCTGGTGGCACTCGACGAACGGGTCGACCGGTTGCTGGCCAAGCGGCGTGCGCTGGTGGATGCGGGGCGGCTGGCATGACCCGTCAGGAACGGACCGCATGGGGTTTCACCCTGCCGGTGCTGGCGATCATCCTGTTCGTGTTCGTGGTGCCGACGCTGCTGGCGCTGGCGCTCTCGCTGACCGATTATTCGGTCTATGCGCTGATCGATCGGGCGAACCTGAAGTTCGTCGGGCTCGACAATTTCACCGGACTGCTCACCACCCCGCTGTTCTGGCGGGCGCTGGGCAATACCATATTGTTCGCCGTGCTGGGCGTGCCGATGGCGATCGGCGCGTCGCTCGCCGCCGCGCTGCTGCTGAACGATGCGACGGTCCGGTGGAAGCCGTTGTGGCGGGTGGCGCTGTTCGCCCCCTATGTCACCAGCGTGGTTGCCACGGCGGTGGTGTGGCGGTTCCTGTTCAACGAACGCTTCGGGCTCATCAACCAGGGGCTGGCGATCATCGGGCTGGGGCCGGTCGACTGGCTGGGCAATCCGGCGACGTCGATCCCCGCGATCCTGATCTTCGTGACGTGGAAGATCTTTGGCTACAACATGATCGTGTTCACCGCCGCGCTGTCGGCGGTGCCGCAGGATCTGATGGAGGCGGCGCGGCTCGATGGGGCGGGGCGCTGGACCCGGTTCCGCCATGTGACGCTGCCGGCGATCGGGCCGACGCTGATGCTGGCGGCGGTGATGAGCGTCGCCGGCTTCCTCCAGATCTTCGCCGAACCCTATGTCATGACGATGGGCGGCCCGGCGCAGAGCACGACGACGGTGCTGTATTTCATGTTCGACGAAGGCTTCAAATGGTGGAATCTGGGGCAGGCGAGCGCGGTCGCCTTCATCCTGTTCCTGATGATTCTGGCGGTAACGCTCGTCCAGACGCGGTTGGCGCGCCGGGCGGAGTGGCTATGAGGAAGCCGCTGCGCACCACCCTGATGACCACGCTGGTCGCGGCCCTCACGCTGCTGACGGTCGCGCCGCTGCTCTACATGCTGATCGTGTCGTTCATGCCGCGCGGGGAATCGACGATGCTGCCGATCCCGCTGTGGCCGTCGCGCTGGTCGCTGGAGAATTATCACGAACTGCTGGTGCGGCGCCGGATCGACGATGCGTGGTTCGATTATCGCATCCTGCCCGCGCTCCGGAACAGCATCGGCATCGCCGCGCTGTCGACGCTGCTCGGGCTGCTGCTGACGGTGCCGGCGGGCTATGCCTTTGCCAAGCTGCGGTTTCGCGGGCGCGACCGGTTGCTGAAACTGCTGATCGCGTCGCTGATCGTGCCGGGGCAGGTCGCGATGCTGCCGCTGTTCCTGATCTTCCGGCAACTGGGGCTGGTGAACAGCTATGCCGGGGTGATCCTGCCGGGGCTGGCGGGCATCTTCGCCATCCTGTTCGTGCGGCAGGCGACACTGTCGATCCCCGACGAACTGATCGATGCCGCGCGGATGGACGGGGCGAGCGAGCGGCGCATCTTCCGCGTCATCGTCCTGCCG
Source organism: Sphingomonas sp. Leaf25 (assembly GCF_001421635.1). Classification (NCBI taxonomy): domain Bacteria; kingdom Pseudomonadati; phylum Pseudomonadota; class Alphaproteobacteria; order Sphingomonadales; family Sphingomonadaceae; genus Sphingomonas; species Sphingomonas sp. Leaf25. The sequence continues at coordinate 609,352 of NZ_LMKU01000012.1, read as the reverse complement.
TTGCTGACGCCGGTGGTCGTCACGCTGGCGCTGTTCCTGTTTCTGGGAAGCTGGAACGATTTCCTGTGGCCGCTGATCGTGCTGGCGGACCAGCATCGCTACACGCTGCCGGTCGCGGTGGCGGCAATCGCGCGCGAACATGCGGCGGACGGCGAACTGATGATGGCGGCATCGGTGGTGACGACGATGCCGATATTGCTGCTGTTCCTGTTGCTCCAACGCTATTATCTGACCGGGCTGCTCGGCGGATCGGTGAAGGGATAGGCGCGACCGTCGGGCGCGAACAGGTGCGTTTCGGCCGGGTCGGCGGCGAAGCACAAGGTCTGGCCGAGCGTCACATGGCGGTCGGGGGGAAGCTGGGCGACGATGGTATCGGTCGCGCCGCGCCGGCCAAGATGCGCGAACGATAGCGGCCCGAGCCGCTCGAACAGCTCCACCGCGCCGCAGAACGCGCCATCGTCCGCCGCGCGCAGATGTTCGGGGCGGATGCCGAGCGTAGCCGCGCTGCCGATCGCGGAGGACGGAACCTGCGCGGCGGTCGACAGCAGCGTATCGTCGGGCAGGCGGACCTGCGTCCCCGAAGCGTCGACGGCGGTGATGGTGACGGGCAGTAGGTTCATCCCCGGCGATCCGATCGCGGCGGCGACTGCGAGGCTGGCGGGACGGCGATACACCTCGATCGGTTGCCCGACCTGTTCGATGCGGCCAGCGCTCATCACCACGATGCGTTCGGCCAGCGTCATCGCCTCCAACTGGTCGTGCGTCACATAGATCATCGTCGCGCCGAGTTGCTGGTGCAGCCGGGCGAATTCGTGCCGCATCCGCGCGCGCAGCGACGAATCGAGATTGGAGAGCGGCTCGTCGAGCAGCAGCACCTGCGGGCGGCGCACGATCGCGCGGGCGATCGAGACGCGCTGGCGCTGTCCGCCCGACAAGGCGCGGGGGCGGCGGTCGAGCAGGTCGGTGAGGTCGAGCATCGCCGCCGCTTCCTCGACCCGGCGGGCGATCTCCGCTTTGGGCAGGCGGGCGACCTTGAGCGGAAACGCGATATTCCCGGCGACGCTCAGGTGCGGGTAGAGCGCATAGGACTGGAACACCATCGCCACGCCGCGATCGGCGGGGGCGGCATGGGTGACGTCGCGCCCGCCGATGGTGATGCGGCCATCGCTCGGGCTTTCGAGGCCGGCGATCATCCGCAACAGCGTCGACTTGCCGCACCCCGATGGGCCGACCAGCACGACGAATTCCCCGTCGGCGATGGTCAGGTCGCTGGGGTGAAGGACCGTCGTGTCGCCGAAGCGCTTGGAAAGCCCCCTGATGTCGACCGCCGCCATCGTTCCTCCTTCACGTTTCGGACCGAAGCAACGACCGTGCCCTATCAAACAGGAACCGGCGGCAGCGTCAAACCGGCGCGGCGTACCGAACCCTTGGGGCGCCTGAGCGTTCAGCGCGCACCGGCACCGCAGGCCGGTTCGTTCCCCGGAGTAGTTCATGCCCAAGACCAGCGTCGCCGATCTCTTTGCCGAAACCCTGCATCTGGCCGGGGTCGAGCGCATCTATGGCGTGGTCGGCGACAGCCTCAACGGCCTGACCGACAGCCTGCGGCGGCAGGGCAAGATCGAATGGGTCCATGTCCGCAACGAAGAGGCGGGCGCGTTCGCCGCCGCCGCCGAGGCGCAGTTGACGGGCAAGCTGGCGGTATGCGCGGGATCGTGCGGGCCGGGCAACATGCACCTCATCAACGGGCTGTACGACGCGCATCGCAGCCGCGTGCCGGTGCTGGCGATCGCCGCGCAGATTCCCAGCGGCGAGATCGGATCGAATTATTTCCAGGAGACGCGGCCCGAGGCGCTGTTCCGCGAATGCAGCGTCTATTGCGAGACGATCACGACCGGCGAGCAGATGCCGCGCACGCTCGACACCGCGATCCGCGCGGCGACGGGGCATCGCGGCGTCGCGGTGGTGGCGATGCCGGGCGACGTGGCGCTGACCTCGACCAAGGGGGTGCTGGCGCGCAATGGCGGCGCGTTGTTGCCGGCGGCACCGGTGGTGGTGCCGGGCGAGGGCGGACTGGCCAAGCTGGCGGCGTTGCTGAACGATGCGGGCAAGGTGACGATCCTCGCCGGGCGCGGCTGTCGCGGCGCGCATACGCAGTTGATCGCCATCGCGCAGCGGTTGCAGGCGCCGGTCGTCCATGCGCTGGGCGGCAAGGAATTCGTCGAATACGACAATCCCTATGACGTCGGCATGACCGGGTTGATCGGCTTTTCGAGCGGCTATGACGCGATGATGGGTTGCGACACGCTGCTGATGCTCGGCACCGACTTCCCCTATCGGCAATTCTACCCCGAACAGGCGAAGGTCGTGCAGATCGATCTGCGTCCCGAAAATCTGGGGCGGCGGACCGCGATCGACCTCGGCGTCGTCGGCGATGTCGCGGCGACGATCGACGCGGTGCTGCCCCGGCTGACGACCGGGCGGGACGGGGCGTTCCTCGCCGATGCGCGCGAGAATTACGCCAAGGCGCGCAAGGGGCTGGACGAACTGGCGCACGGCAAGCCGGGGAGCGGCATCCTCCACCCGCAGGAAGTGGCGCGGGTGGTCAGCGACCTCGCAAGCGACGACGCGGTCTTTACCGCCGATGTCGGCACGCCGACGATCTGGGCGGCGCGCTACCTCAAGATGAACGGGCGGCGGCGGTTGATCGGGTCGTGGAACCACGGATCGATGGCCAATGCGCTGCCCCATGCCATCGGCGTGCAGGCAACCGCGCCCGGCCGTCAGGTCGTCAGCCTGTCGGGCGACGGCGGCCTCGCCATGTTGATGGGCGAGTTGCTGACGGTGCGGCAGTCGGGATTGCCGGTGAAGATCATCGTCTTCAACAACGGCACACTGGGGTTCGTCGAACTGGAGATGAAGGCGGCGGGCATGATCGAGACGGGCGTCGCGCTCGACAATCCCGATTTCGCCGCCGTCGCGCGGGCGATGGGCATCCACGGCGTGCGCGTGACCGATCCGGCGCACGTACGGGCAGGCGTGGCCGAGGTACTGGCGCATCCCGGCCCCGCGCTGCTCGACGCGGTGACGGCACGGACCGAATTGTCGATGCCGCCCAAGCTGACGCTCGAACAGATGACCGGCTTCACCCTTTATGCCGCCAAGGCGATCCTGAGCGGACGCGGCGATGCGGTGGTCGAACTCGGGCGGACCAACATCGGGTTGATCGGCAGCCTGCTGGGCCGCTGAGTCAGCGCGCCCAGTAGCGGACGTAATCGACCCGCATCGCCTGTGGAAAGGCGGTGTCGTCGATCCCGCGCGCGCCGGCCCAGTCGCCGCCGACCGCGACGTTGAGGATCAGGTCGTAGGGGCGGGTGAACGGCCATGCCGCTTGCCCGCCCGGCCGGTCGTTGCGGACCCGCATATAGCCCCGCCCGTCGATGCCGATGGTGATCGTGTCGGGGGTCCATTCGAGCTGATAGCGGTGCATCGAATCGCAGGCGCGGGGCAGGGTGGTTTCGGCGCCGCGCTGCGTCCCCTTCACATGGTTGAACGCACCGCTGTGAACGGTGCCAAGCACCACGCCGGGATTCGAGCCGACCATTTCCATGACGTCGATCTCACCGGCATCGGGCCATTTGCCGTCGGGTGGCAGCAGCCAGATCGCCGGCCAGATGCCGCGTCCGCACGGCAGTTGCGCGCGGATTTCATAGAAGCCGTAGCCCAGCGGCTGGCGGGTCACGAGCTTCGCCGAGCTATACGCCTGTCCGCCCCAGTCCGGCCGATCGCGCAGCCGTTCGGCCCGCGCCTCGATCACCAGCGCGCCGCGCTCGATCCGCGCGTTCTCGGGGCGGTCGGCGGCGTAATATTGCCGTTCGTTGTTGTACCATCCGGCCTTGTTGCGCGCCGTGTCGTAGCGCCAGCGGGTGGTGTCGATGGCAGGCGCGTCGAACTCGTCGGCGAAGCGCGGGGTGCCGGCGGGGGCCGCCATCGGCATGTCCACCCGGTAATTGTCCGCGCCCAGCGACGGCGAGGTCTGCACGGGACCAGCCACGGCGGGGGCCGATGCCGCCAGCAGGATGAATGCCAACCGTTTCATCATCTTCTCCCGTTGCGGACCTTCTGGTTCGCTTGCGACACGAATGGCATGCGTCGGGTATGCAAGGCAACGCCGACTATCCTGCAATCGATTGTTGCAATGATCCGGGCGGCGGCGTATCATATCCACAAGCCCGCGCCAGACGGGCTTGTTCGCGACTGTGAGGATGTCCGATGCGTCTGCCCGCCACCAAGCCCCGCCTGTCCCTGCCCCGTATCCTTGAGATGAACCTCGGGTTCCTCGGGCTGCAATTCTCGTTCGGGTTGCAGCAGGGGAATATGGCGCCGATCTACAGCTATCTCGGCGCATCGGAGGCGACGTTGCCGTTGCTGGGGCTGGCCGGGCCGATCACCGGGCTGCTGGTCCAGCCGGTCATCGGTGCCTTGAGCGACCGGACCGACAGCCGCTTCGGACGGCGCACCCCCTATTTCATCGCCGGCGCGGTGCTGTGCGCGCTGGGGCTGTTCTTCATGCCGCTCAGCTCGTCGCTGCTGATGGCGGTGTCGCTGCTGTGGATCCTCGATGCCGGCAACAACATCACGATGGAGCCGTACCGCGCCTATGTGTCCGACCGGCTGAACGAGGACCAGCACCAGATCGGCTTCCTGTCGCAAAGCGCCTTCACCGGCCTGGCGCAGATGCTGGCGTTCCTCACCCCGTCGCTGCTGGTGTGGGCGGGGATGAACCAGGACTGGGTCGATACCCACAACATCCCCTATACCGCGCGGATCACCTTCATGCTCGGCGCGATCCTCAGCTTCTCGACGATCCTGTGGTCGATCTGGCGCGTGCCCGAACTGCCGCTGGCTCCGCAAGAGCGCGCGCGGATCGCCGCCGAGCCCAAGGGGTTCGGCGCGATGCTGACCGAGATCGGTTCGGCGATTCGCGACATGCCACAGGCGATGCGCAAGCTGGCGCTGATGAGCCTGTTCCAATGGTATGCGATGGCGGCCTATTGGGGCTATGTCATCTATTCGATCGGCCGGTCGGTCTATGGTACGTCGGTCGCCACCTCGTCGGGCTTTCATTCGGCGGTGCTGACCAACGGCGAGATGGCGGCGTTCTACAACGGCATCGCCTTCCTCGCCGCCTTCGCGATGGTGCCGCTCGCCAAACGGATGGGCGCGGCCTCGCTCCATGCGCTGTGCCTGGTGTTGGCGGGGGCGGGGATGCTGTGGCTGCCGCATATCGTCGACAAATGGATGCTGTTCCTACCGGCGATCGGCATCGGCATCGGCTGGGCCAGCATCATGGGCAACCCCTATGTCATCCTCGCCGGATCGATCCCGCCGGAGCGGACCGGGGTGTACATGGGCATCTTCAACATGATGATCGTCATCCCGATGCTGATCTTCTCGGGCACGATGTGGCTGTTCTACGACCGGTTGCTGGGCGGTGATCCGCGCAACGTGCTGACGCTGTGCGGCGTGCTGATGTTCGCGGCGGCGGCGGCGGTGTGGAGCGTGCGCGAGCGCAACGCCGCCGGGCTGCCGGTCGGAGCGACCGCATGATCGCCGCGCTCCATGCCGGCGACGGCAGCGTCGTGATCGAGCAACGCGGCGTATTGCCCCCGGTGTGGCGCTGGTGGGGGCCGCGCGTCGGGACCGACCGACTGCCGCCGATCGCCGACGTCCGCCCGCCGGCCTCCTTCTCGCTCGACGTGGATCAGCCGTCGCCGGTGGTCCCGGCGCGCGGAACCGGGTGGTTCGGCCCCGCCTCGCTCGACGCGCACCGGGCGGGACGATCGTTCGCCCACTGGTTCGAAACGCAGTCGGTCGAGACGGGCGACGATGCGATCACGGTGACGCTGGTCGATCGCATAGCGCGGATCACTATCGTCCAGCGGATCGCCCGAACCGATGGCGCGCTCGTCCTGTCGGCATCGGTGGTGAACGACGGCGACGACCTGCTCGACATCGCATGGCTGGCGGCGGGGACGCTGCCGCTGCCCGCCGACTGCGTGGCGATCCACAGCTTCACCGGGCGGCACAATGCCGAATTCGTGCCTTATGCCGAACCGATGCCAGCGCATGGCTGGGTGCGGGAGAACCGGCGCGGGCTGACCGGCCATGCCGGGCCGCCGGGGCTGTTCGTGACCGGACCGGCGGCGGGGTGGCATGCCGGGCGGGTGCATGGCGCGCAACTGGCGTGGTCGGGCAACCACCGGCTGGCGATCGAGCGCGACGACGACGGCGTCTGGGTGTTGCAGATGGGCGAGGCGCTGGCGCCGGGCGAAGTGCGGCTGGCCCCGGGCGAGCGCCATGACAGCCCGGAAATGCTGGCGGTATGTTCCGCCGATGGCATCAACGGCGCGATCCACGGCTTTCACGCGGCGGTCCGCGCCCGCGCGCCATGGCCCGCCGCCGGCGCGCCGCCGCGCCCGGTACATGTCAACAGTTGGGAAGGCTTCTACTTCGATCACGACGAAGCGGCGTTGATGGCGCTGGCCGACCGGTCGGCCGCGCTCGGCGTCGAACGGTTCGTGCTCGACGACGGCTGGTTCACAAGGCGCGACGACGATACCGCCGCGCTCGGCGACTGGACCACCGATCCGGTCAAATATCCGCGCGGGCTGAAACCGCTGGCGGACCATGTCGTCGCGCTGGGCATGGAATTCGGGCTGTGGGTCGAACCGGAAATGGTCAACCCCGACAGCGACCTCGCCCGCGCCCATCCCGACTGGGCGTTGCAGGTGGCCGGCGTGCCCAGGCTTACCTCGCGCAACCAGTGGGTGCTCGATCTCGGGCGCCCGGCAGTGCGTGACTATCTGTTCGATGCGATCGACCGGCTGCTGCGCGACCTGCCGATCGCCTATCTCAAATGGGATCACAACCGCGATCTGGCCCCCGCCGGCGGGGCCGACGGACGCGCGGGCTATCATGCGCAGGTGCTGGGTGCCTATGCGCTGTTCGACCGGCTGCGCGTGGCGCACCCGGCGGTCGAGATCGAGGCGTGCGCCGGCGGTGGCGGGCGGATCGACGCCGGCATCGCCACGCGCAGCCACCGGTTCTGGACCAGCGACTGTATCGATGCGGTCAGCCGGGTTAGGATGCAGCGCGGCTTCCTCCATTTCCTGCCGCCCGAGATGATGGGCGCGCATGTCGGCGCCAGCCCGGCGCATTCGACCGGCCGCCGTCAGGGGATGGCGTTCCGCGCCGCCGTCGCGCTGCCGGGGCACCTCGGCGTCGAACTCGACCCCGCGACGATCCGCGATCGCGACGCAGAAATCCTAGCAATGGCGATCGCGCGCTACAAGGCGCTGCGCGGCCGGCTCCACCATGGCCGGCTGTGGCTGGGCGAGGGTGCGGACGGGCTGGTGTGGCAGTTGCACGGCGAACCGGGCGACTGGCTGCTGAGCGTCACCCGCACCGATCCGACCACGCTGCGCCGTCCGCCGGCGATCCCGCTGCCGCCGCTGAATGGAGCGGGCGCGGTGCGCGTCCGCCTGATCGATCTGGCGAGCGAGGACGGCCATCCGCCCCCCGACGCCCCGCTGTTCGCCGCGATGCGGGGGGAGGGCGTGGCGTTCGATGGCGACTGGCTGGCGCAGGCCGGCCTGCCGATGCCCGCAATGAAGGCGGAGAGCGTCGCGCTCTTCGCGCTGGAGACGCTATGACGACGACTGCCTGCTCCCCGGCCCTGACCCGGACCACCCCGACCCACTGGTCGATCGAGGCCGCGCGACTGGCGGCGGATCAGCCCGCCGCCGCGCTGCCGGTGTTCACGGACAAGGACGTCCGCGCGATCCTGCCCGGTCACGACCTGTGGGACATGTGGCAGATCGCCGATGCCGACGGGCGTACCATGATCGTCGACGGGCGGAGCTGGTGGTTCTTCCTCGCCACGCCGCGCTTCACCGATCCCGACGATCGCCACGACGCGGCGCGCATCCGTCTGACTAGCCATGGCGCGGATGGCTGGCGCGATCATGGTGATGCCTTTCCCGACGGCTTCGCGCCGGGCAGCCGCGAATGGTCCGGGTCAGCGGTACTCGCCGACGACGGCACGACGCTGACGATGTATTTCACCGCTTCGGGCCGGCGGGGGCAGGCGCGCACCTTCGAGCAACGCCTGTTCGAAACGGTCGGGCGGTTCGAGGGTGGCCGCGTTGGTGACTGGTCGCCACCGGTCGAATCGGTCGCGGCGGACGGCGTCACCTATCTGCGCGCCGATCAGGGCGACGCGGTCGATGGCCGGATCAAGGGGTTCCGCGATCCCGGCTATTTCCGCGATCCGGCAACCGGCATCGACTATCTGCTGTTCGTCGGATCGGCCGGCTGGGTCGACGATGTGCATGACGGCATCATCGGCGTCGCCGAACGCGCGTCGCCCGACGCGCCATGGCATCTCGCCCCCCCGCTGGTCGAGGCGATCGGCGTCAACAGCGAGCTCGAACGGCCGCATATCGTGCTTCGCGACGGTCTTTATTATTTGTTCTGGTCGACGCAAGGCAAGCGGTTCGTCCCCGGCACCGGCGCGCCGACCGGGCTGTACGGGATGGTCGCCGACGCCATGACCGGGCCGTGGTCGCCGCTCAACGACTCGGGGCTGATCGCCGCCAATCCGGCCGCCGAACCGTATCAGGCCTATTGCTGGTGGGTGACGGGCGAACTGGACGTCATCAGTTTCGTCGATAGCTGGGGCCTCGCCGGCGCGGAGCCGACCGACGCCGCCACCCGCCGCGCGCATTTCGGCGGAACGGCCGCGCCGTTCTTCCGCCTCGCACTGGACGGTACGACCGCCCGGATCGTCACCGCCTGACCAAATATATCATGTGAAGTGCCGACGCCCGGCCGGGACTGCCCCGGTCGGGCGTTTTGTTGTGCGTGGCCTGCCTCCCGGCAAACAATGAACAAAAAAAGGGCGGCGGGACCGAAGTCCTGCCGCCCATGGTCAGGCTGGGGAGAAAATGGTCAGAAGCGGTAGCGCACCGACGCCGTCACCGTCCGGCCATAGAGCGCGGTGTTGTTGAACACAGCGCTGGTCGACGACAGGATCGGGTTCAGGCTGCCGCCGCCACGGAAGCCCAGTTTGTCGAACAGGTTGTTGACGTTCAGCCCCAGTTCGACCCGCTCGATCGGCCGCACAGTCACGAAGCCGTTGACGAAGGTCGACCCCTTGATCGTGTAGAGGTTGAAATCGTCCGACGGCGTCGCGGTCTGCCCGTTCACGCTGACGCCGAACGCGACGATGCCCGCGTCATAGGACGGCGAGACGACATAGAGGAATTCGGGCAGGCCCCCGGGACGGTTGCCGACCA
>NZ_LMKU01000012.1:574715-599983 GCF_001421635.1 Sphingomonas sp. Leaf25 | reverse complement strand
CCCGCCGCTGTTGAGCCGGCTGGAGAATTCCACGCCGAACGAGCGATAGCCATTCGAAATGTTCGGGTCGTTGTTCGGTGCCGGATTGTTGATCCGGGTGAAGTCGTAGTTGTTCTCGGTCAGCGTCGAGCGGAAGCCGGTGACTTCGACAGAATAGGACCCGCCGAACACTTGGCCCCGCTGCTTCAGGCCGATTTCCTGCTGGTTGAGGAAGTTGACCGAGGTCGACTGCCCCTGCGCGTTGAGCGAGCCATCGGCATTGAAGTTGCCCGACAGCACCCGGCGATCGGCGTTGAAGCGACCGCCCCGGCTGACACGGCCGAACACGCTGGTATTGCCGCTGAAGGCATAGAGCGCGCCGAGCGACCAGCTCACATAGCTGTCGCTATAGTCGATCTTCTCGATCGTCCGGCTGAGCACCAGCGATGGGATCAGCGCCGATCCCAGTGCGTCCGAAACCCGCGTCGTCGGCCCGGCGACGCCGCCCTGCGCGGTGCCGTTACCGTTGACGGTATCGTAGCGGACGCTGGCGTCGAGGTTCAGCCCGCCGGTCTCGTAGCCGACCTGCAGGAACGGGGCGACATCGGTGTAGCTGAGATCGACGCGGCGCGCGCAGCAGCTTCCCCAGTTATCGTTGAACCCGGCCTGACCGGCGGCGGTAAGCTGCGTGCCGGTGGTCGAGAACAGGTCGAGCGGTGCCGCATTCTCGCCGTTCAGCTCGGCGAAGTTGCGGTTGACGTGCCAGTCCTGCTCGATGTTCTGCTTCATCACGAACACGCCGGTCGACACCGTCGCCTTGCCGCCGCCAACGTCGAACTTGCCGTTCAACGCCAGATTGTTGGCGAAGTTGTTCATGTTCTTCATCAACGTGTTGATGTTCGGATTGTTGTTCACATAGGCGCCGGTATAGACCTGCCCCTGGTTCGGCCCGGCGGCATAGCGCAGCGAGCCGACGACCTGTCCGTTCACGGTCGATCCGATGACCCCGCCGGCACCGGTACGCGACGCGACGTTGATGAACTGCGTAGTGAAGTTGCCGCTGATCCACTGGTAGCGCGCGACGTTGTCGAGCGTTAGCCAGTCGTTGACCTCATAATGGAACTGCGCGCCCAGCCCGGTGACGCGCGGATGGATGCCCTCCACCTCGGCGTTGCGGATGCCGCCGCCGTCGTAATCCAGATACTGGAAGCTGCGGTTGTAGATCGAATAGGACGATCCGTCGCGCCCGTCGAAGGTCGGCAGCGGCTTGAAGTCCGTCACCTTGTTGCCGTCGAGCGTGGCGATCGACGGGGTGGTGGTATTGGTCGGTGCCTGTTCGTCCAGCCGCTTGAAATACAGCCGCACGAAACCGCGCCCGTCGGGCAAATCCTTGGTGACGTTGGCCTTGATCTGGTAGCCACGCAGGATGTTGAACCGCTCGTTGGTCAGGCCGCCGCCGTTGCGGGCATAGCCACCGACATGGAAGCGCAGCGTATCGTCGATCGGCGCGCCGTAATCGAAATCGACGCGGTGTTCGCGGAAGCCGACGCCGTTCGAATAGGCGATCTGTCCGCCGGCCTTGTCACCGGTCTTGCTCAGATAGTTGATGACCGCGCCGGGCGCCTGGCTGGAGAAGGTCGAGGCCGAACCGCCGCGCACCGCTTCCACCCGCTGCACATTCTGGTCGAAGCGCAGCCAGTAATCGTTGTTGCCGAAGTTCATGTCGCCGAACAGGACGGTGGGCAGGCCGTCTTCCTGAAGCGCGACATATTCCGAACCGCCGGTCGACACCGGAATGCCGCGCACGCCGATGTTGGCGTTGCCGCCCGGACCGGCGGTGTCGCTGGGCTGGAGGCCGGGGATGTTGCGCAGCACTTCGGCTTCGGAACGCGGCGTGAAATTCTGGATCGCCTCGTTGCTGATCTGGCTGACCGAGATCGAGCTGCGGAAGCGCGAGCGTTCGCCGCTGCTGGCGGTGACGACGATCTCGTCACTCTGCGCGGCGGCGTCGGGCGTGTCGCCGGCCTGCACGGTCGCATCGGCGACGGCGGCCGGGGCGGTGGGCGCGGCCGGATCGGTCTGGGCGAGCGCCGGGGCGGCGACGAGCAAGGCGATCGTCGAGGTGCAGGCGAGCAGAAGCGTGGGTTTCATGGCAATCCCTCCTGATTCGTCCCACTGGCGGGGACGCTGTCGAGTGTTGGAATAGCAGTCTCGCAATCGTTTGCAATATAAATTGCAAAGGATTGCATTTATGTCTTTTGTTACGGCTGGCTCGCGCCGATCCGTTGCAGATAGGCGGCATGGCCCGGCATCGACCGCGCCATCGCATCGATCGCGCCGGCCAGCCGGTCGACGAAGCCGCTGCTGGTCTGCGCCCCAGTGGCATAGGCCAGGAGCGGATCGCCCCCGCGCGGATCATTGCCCTGGCCGATATGGACCGCGAGCCAGCTTGCCGGGCCGAACAGGTCCATGTCGCGCGCGATCAGCCGCCCGGTGCTGTGGAAATGGTCGATCTTCATCGCCAGCGTGTCGGGGATCGCCATCGCCGCGCAGTCGCGCCACAGCGGCGCATCGGCCCGCTGCGTCAGCTTGTAATGCAGGATCAGGAAGTCGCGGATACGTTCGCATTCGGTGATCGCGACACGGTTATATTCATCGACGACCGCCGGATCGAAGTCGCGCGTCGGAAAGAATGCGAGCAGCTTGGCGATCGCCGCCTGGATCAGATGGATGCTGGTCGACTCCAGCGGCTCCATGAACCCGCTGGCCAGCCCCACCGCCACGACATTGCGGTTCCAGAATTTGGTGCGACGTCCGGTCGTGAAACGCAGGAAGCGCGGGTCGCCCAGCGCCGGCCCGTCGAGGTTGGCCAGCAACGTCGCGGCGGCCTCGTCATCCGACAGGTGACGGCTGCAATAGACATAGCCGTTGCCGGTGCGATGCTGGAGCGGGATACGCCACTGCCACCCCGCCGCCCGCGCGGTCGACCGGGTATAGGGCGTCATGCCCTCACCCCCGGTGGCGCACGGCACCGCTACCGCCCGGTCGCACGGCAGCCAGTGCGTCCAGTCCTCATACCCGGTCCCGAGTGCCTGTTCGATCAGCAGCCCGCGAAACCCCGAGCAGTCGACGAACAGGTCCGCCGCCACCTGCCGCCCGTCGGCAAGCGTGACGCTGGCGATATGGCCGTTGTCGCCGCCCAGCGCCACGTCGACGACCGCGCCCTCGATCCGTTCGACCCGCCGTGCCTCGGCATAGCGGCGCAGGAACGCGGCGTAGAGCCCGGCATCGAAGTGATAGGCATAGTCGAACGTCGAGGCGACGCTGCGCGGATCGCCGACCGGCGGCGCGAACCGGCCGTGGCGTGCCGCGCCCCAAGCCATCGACAGTTCGTCGAGCGGAACGCGCGATCCGCCGGCTCGCGCCGCCAGCCAGTGCTGATGCACCGCCAGCAGGTCGAACGGCTTGCCGAACGTCCCGAACGGATGAAAATAGCGCTGCCCGGTCCGCGCCCAGTCGACAAATTCGATGCCCAGCTTGAAACTGCCCTTCGTCTCGCGAAGGAACTCGGCCTCGTCGATGCCGAGCGTCTGGTTAAAGACGCGGATCGGCGGAATGGTCGCCTCACCGACCCCGACCGTGCCGATCGCATCGGATTCGATCAGCGTGATCGTGCAGCCGCGCGGGATGGCATGGGCGAGCGCTGCGGCCGTCATCCAGCCGGCGGTGCCGCCGCCGACGATCGCTATCGACCGGATCGCAGTATCGGCAGCCTGTTCCATCGTGCATCCCCTTCCCGTCGCTCCGATGCTTTCCGCATCGTTTCCAGCAACCTATGCCGGCACGTCTGGCGTTGCAATCGATCGCAGCGGCGATGATCCGAACGGCTGAATCGAGCGTTGCGCTATCCCTGAATGTGGATCATCATCCCACATATAGATTCGGTTGGACGGACCGAGGTACGGAGAGGCAAGGATGATCCGATCGGGATGGCTGCTTGCGGCGGCGGCGACCATGGCGCTGACCACGCCGATGGCACATGGCGCGCCACGGACCGTGACGCCATTGGCCAACGACTGGCGCTTCGTTCAGGCCGATCCGGCCGGCGCGGAAACGCCCGAACTCGATGACAGCCGCTGGGCAACGGTATCGGTGCCGCACGACTGGGCGATCGCCGGTCCGTTCGATGCCAATGCCAAGGCGGCGGGCGAGAACGGCTTCCTGCCGAGCGGCGTTGCCTGGTATCGTAGGGCGCTATCGCTGACGCCAAAGGCGGGGCGACGCTATTTCGTCGAATTCGACGGGATCATGGAACGCAGCGGCGTGTGGGTGAACGGCCATCATGTCGGCTATCGCCCGATGGGCTATGTCGGCCAGCGTTACGACATCACCCGCCACCTGCGCGCCGATGGCCGCAATATGATCGCGGTGCGCGCCGATACGTCGGCGGCGCCGTCGTCGCGCTGGTACACCGGGTCGGGCATCTATCGCCATGTCCGGCTGATCGAAACCGACGACGTGCATATTCCGCAGGGCGGGGCGTTCGTGCGGACCGGTACGCTTGCCGCCGATCGCGCGGCGGTGACGGTCGGCAGCGACGTCGAGAACCTGACGGCGCAGGATGCGACCGTCCGGCTGGCGATCGTGCTGCGCGACCCGAACGGTCGCGAAGTCGCCCGCACGACGACCGCGCCGGTAACGGTCGCTGCCGGGCGTACCGCGCTGGTGCAGGGCGACTTGACCCTCACCGATCCACGCCGCTGGGATATTCGCGATCCCGCGCTCTATCGCGCAAGCGTGCAGGTGCTGACCGGCGACAATGCGGTGCGCGACGACGAGACGGTTCGCTTCGGCATCCGCGAGGCGCGGTTCGATCCCGCGACCGGCTTCTGGCTCAACGGCCGCAACTTCAAGCTGAAGGGCGTGGCGCTGCATCACGACGGCGGCGCGGTCGGCGCGGCGGTGCCGCTGGCGGTGTGGCGGCAGCGGCTGGGCGCGCTCAAGGCGCAGGGGGTGAACGCCATCCGCACCGCGCACAACGTGCCGGCCCCCGAGTTTCTCGACCTGACCGACGAGCTGGGCCTCATCGTGATGGACGAGCTGTTCGACCAGTGGAACGTCGCCAAGACGCCCGAGGACTATCACCTGTTCTTCGGCGACTGGCACAAGCGCGATACGCTCGACATGGTCCGCCGCGACCGCAACCACCCCAGCATCGTGCTGTGGAGCGCGGGCAACGAAATCCACGACACCGCCTATCCGGTGCAGGCCAAGGCGGCGCTGCGCAGCATCCTCGACATCGTCCATGCGACCGATCCGACCCGCCCCGTCACCATGGCGCTGTTCCGGCCGAACGTGACCAAGGATTATGACAACGGCCTTGCCGACATGCTCGACGTGGTCGGGCAGAATTATCGCGAGAACGAACTGATCGCCGCCAGCCGGCAGAACCCGAAACGCAGCATCGTCGGCACCGAGAATGCGCTCAACCGCAGCAACTGGCTGCCGGTGCGCGACTATGCTCCGTTTTCGGGCATGTTCCTGTGGACCGGCGTGGATTATCTGGGGGAGGCGAACCGGTCGGGCTGGCCCAATATCCAGAACCCGGCCGGGTTGCTCGACCGGACCGGCCGGCAGAAGATCGCCGGCATGGAACGCGAAAGCTGGTGGTCCGAACGGCCAGTCGTCCATGTCGTGCGCAATGCCGATCCGGGCGCGGCGGGACCGGCGACCGACGGCGCGGGCGGCCCCAACCAGCCGGCGCTGCCGACGATGATCGCGGTCGCGACACCGAAGCCCAAGGTCGCGCTGTTCGACGACTGGACCCCGGCCGACCGGAGCCCGCATGACGAGACGATCGAGGTCTACAGCAACTGCGCCCGGGTCGAGGCGCTGCTGAACGGCCGTTCGCTCGGCATGCTGCCGATCAACGCCGATGCGTCGCCGCGCCGTTGGCGGGTACGTTATGCGCCGGGCGAGGTTCGCGCGGTGTGCCGCGATGCCGGGCAGGGTCATGTCGCCGACATGCTGCGGACCGCCGGGCCGGCGGCGCAGATCGATCTCGTCGCGGATATGCCCTCGGTCGGCTCGACCTTTGACGAGCTGGGCTATGTCCGCGCGCGGGTGGTCGATGCGAAGGGGACGACCGTGCCCGACGCCGCGCACCGCCTGCACTTCGCGGTCGAGGGGAGCGGCACGCTGGTCGCGACCGACAATGGTTCGTCGGTCGACCACACGCCGTTCGCCTCGCCCGATCGCGCCGCGCTCGACGGCATGGCGGTCGCACTGGTGCGCGGGGCCGGACGCGGCCGGCTGCGCGTGACGGCCAGCGCCGACGGGTTGGCCAGCGGGAGCGTCACGCTTCGGACACAGGAGTAAAGGTGCGAACAGCAAGGGCTTGCCCCAGTCCACGCTAACGGACACCATGCACGCATCGTCAGTATCGGGGGTTGTTCATGGTTCGGAAAACGGCATTTCTGCTGTCGCTGCTCGCATCGGGCGCGGCATGGGCGGCGGATCCGGCACCTGCCTATCACCGCGCGCCCGATGCGATCGCGCGCATCCTCGACGCAGCCCCGACGCCGTCGGTCGCGGTCAGCCCGGATCATGCGACGCTGGCGATCCTTGGGCGGGAGAATCTGCCGTCGATCGCCAATCTGGCGAAACCGATTTTGCGGCTGGCGGGCTATCGCATCGATCCGGCGACCAACGGCCCGGCGGAGGTCCGCGTCCAGTGGCTGAACGCGCTGTCGTTCAAGAATATCGCCAGCGGCCGCACCGCCCGGGTGACGCTGCCGGCGGGCACGCGCTTCACCTCGCCCGACTGGTCGCCGGACGGGCGGCATCTGGCGTTCGTCGTGCAGGAAAGCGACGGGCTGGCGCTCTGGATCGCGGGACGCGATGGCACGGCGCGGCGGCTGGTGCGCGGGCTGAACGCGGCGTTCGGGTCGTCGTTCGCATGGACGCCCGACAGCGCGTCGATCGTCGCACGGCTGGTGCCGGCCGATCGCGGCGCGCGTCCGGCCGCTATCGATACGCCGACCGGGCCGGTGGTGCAGGAGAGCATGGGCCGCACTTCGGCGGCGCGCACCTATGAGGATCTGCTCAAGAACGCGGCCGACGAGGCGCTGTTCGATTATTATTTCACCGGCGTGCTCGGCCGGATCGACATCGCCAGCGGCACGCTCCAGCCGCTGGCGGCCAAGGGGATGTGGCGCAGCTTCGCCGTGTCGCCCGATGGCCGCTATCTGCTGACCGAACGGCTGAAACGCCCTTACAGCTATCTGCTCCCGGCCGGTTTCTTCCCGACCGAAGTGGCAGTCCAGCCGATGGCCGGCGGGGCAGGGGGCCGGGTGATCGTCGATCGCCCGCTTGCCGACGATCTGCCGGTCGATTTCGACGCGGTGGTGAAGGGGCCGCGCGAGGTGGAATGGCGCAGCGACGCACCCGCCACGCTGCTGTGGGCCGAAGCGCTCGACGATGGCGACCCCAAGGCGAACGTGCCGTTCCACGACCGGCTGGTGACGCAGGCCGCGCCGTTCGACGCCGCACCGGTCGAACTCGCCAAGACGGTCAAGCGCTACGCGGGGACGCTATGGGGCGACGACGGCTTCGCGATGATCGTCGATCGCGAATGGCGCACCCGGACCGAGCGGCGCTACGCCGTCGCCCCGTCGCAGCCGGGGACCGTGCGATTGGTGGCGACGCGCAACTATCAGGATCAATATGGCGATCCCGGCATGCCGATGGTCGAGGAGAATGCGGCCGGCAAGCCGGTGATGCGCTTCACCCCCGATCGCAAGGCGGTGTTCGTCACCGGCGACGGCGCGACCAAGGAAGGGGCGTTTCCGTTCCTCGCGCGGATGCCGGTGGCGGGCGGCGAACAGACCCGGTTGTGGACCGCCAGGGCCCCCTATTACGAAAGCGTCGTGTCGCTGCTCGACGACAGTGGCCGCCGTATCCTGACGCGGCGTGAAAGCGCGAAGCTTGCCCCCAACTATGTCATCCGCAGCGTGCGCGGTGGCGGTGCGAAGCCGATCACCGATTTCGCCGATCCTGCTCCGACCTTCGCGAACGTGACCCAGCGGACGATCACCTACAACCGGGCCGACGGCCTGCCGCTGTCCGGCACGCTGTATCTGCCCGCCGGCTATGACGCGAAGCGCGACGGGCCGCTGCCGACGCTGCTCTGGGCCTATCCGTCCGAATATACCGATGCCAAGGTCGCCGGGCAGACGGTCGATCAGGGCAACCGCTTCACCCGTCCGCGCGGCATCAGCCACCTGTTCCTGCTGACGCAGGGCTATGCCGTGCTCGACGATCCGGCGATGCCGATCATCGGCGAAGGCGCCGCCGAAGCGAACGACACCTACATCAAACAGTTGCGCGAGGATGCCGAGGCTGCGGTCGAGGCGGTGGTGAAGCTGGGCGTCGCCGATCGCGACCGGATCGCGGTCGGCGGGCACAGCTATGGCGCGTTCATGACCGCCAACCTGCTGGCGCACACCGACCTGTTCCGCGCCGGAATCGCCCGGTCGGGCGCGTACAACCGCACGCTCACCCCGTTCGGCTTCCAGGCGGAGCAGCGGACCTATTGGCAAGCGACGCCGACCTATACCGAAATGTCGCCCTTCACCTATGCCAACAAGATCAAGGAGCCGATCCTGCTGATCCATGGCGCGGCCGACGATAATTCGGGCACTTTCCCGATCCAGTCGGAACGGATGTACGCTGCGCTGAAGGGTAATGGCGCGACGGTGCGCTATGTCGTGCTGCCCAACGAACCGCACGGCTATCGCGCGCTGGAGTCCACCGGTGAGACATTGTGGCAGATGACCGACTGGCTCGACCGTTACGTAAAGCCCGCCCGACCGGTTAAATAACGGGTCACGCTACCCATTTTGCCGATCATACTTTCGGTGGTGAACCCCTGTTAACGTCTTTCCAATATGCTGCTCGTCGAACGGAAGGCGGCAGCGGCGGACAGGACGTGAAGCGCAAGATTATCTGGATCCTCGCGCTGCTCCTGCTGGCGTTCGGCGCATTGGCCGAACGCCCGACGACCACGGCGATCGCGCTGCACCACCCGCTGTGCAGCGCGGTGCTGGGCGATGGCGCGGGCGACCGCGCGGTGATGACCGCCTCCTATCGCTGCGGCGCGCAGGCCCCGACCGACAGCGAGGACTGGCTGTGGCTGCGGCTCGATACGCGCGGGCTGGGCGCGCTTCCGGCCGGCTGGCAGTTGCTCGTCGACCAGACGCGCTTCGACGAACTGGCGATCCTGAGCGTCGGGCAGGGCGGGGCATCCCGGTCGACCTGGCGGGCCGATGCGCTGGCCGGGCACTGGGCGCCGGGCGGCATGCTGCGCTTCGACATGGCCCCGCCGGGGCGCGAGGTGCGCGCGCTCTACCTCGGCTTTCGCCGGATCGACGACCTGTCGCTGATGCGCAAGGTCGGCGCGGTCGCGGCACCGGCGCAGGCGGGGGCCGACACCCGCTGGCTGCTGCTTATGGGCATCTTCGCCGGCACGATGCTGTCGGCATTGCTCTACAACGTCGTCATCAACACCGGCCGGCGCCACGCCTTTCAGCGCTGGTATCTGCTGTGGGTCGCGGTGTCGTTCGCCTATGGCATGACATGGACCAACATGTCGGCGCTGCTGCTGCCCGATCTGGTCGGGCCATGGGCGGTGCGGGTCGATTTCGTACTCGTCGGGCTGATGGTCGCGGCGGGCAACATGTTTTTCTATGCAGTGATCGAACGCGGCATGGTGCCGCGCGGGTTGATGCGGACCGGGCGGACGCTCGCCGTGCTGGGGGCGGCGCTGGGGGTCATGGCGGCGCTCGACCATGTGTTCCCGCCGGTGCCGGCCGATCGCTGGCTGAACTATGTGATCGCCGTGACGGCGGTGACGGTCGCCCTGTCGTGCGTCATCGCGGTCCGCCGCGGCAGCCGGGTGGTGTGGTTCTACCTGCTCGGCTGGGGGCCGGTGATCTTCGTGTTCGTCGCACGGCTGGTCCGCAACCTCGGCCTTACCGCGCAGAACGACCTGATCGACATGGCGACCTTCGCCGCGCTCGCCTTCGAGGCGCTGGTGCTCTCGCTCGCGATCGCCGACCGGTTCCGCCGGGTCCAGCGCGAGCTGGACGACGCGCGGCAGCGGCGCGCGGTGGACCATGCGGAGGCGCGGACGCTGCGCCATGCCGCGCAGACCGATTTCCTGACCGGTCTGGGCAACCGCGCCGCGTTCCACGACGCGGCGGGAACGCTTGCCGACCGGGGGACCGCGTTCGACCTGTATCTGATCGACGTCGATTTCCTGAAGGACGTCAACGACCGGCTGGGGCATGGCGGCGGCGATGCGCTGCTCCGGCTGGTCGGCGAGCACCTCGCCGCGCTGCGTACCGTGCTGCCCGACCTGCATTGCTCGCGGATCGGCGGCGACGAATTCGCCATTCTCTGCCCCGGCGGTCCGGCGGAGGCGGAACTGCTGACCGCGCGGCTGGACGCGCTGCAAGGCATCGCGTGGCGCTTTCAGGGACGCGAGCGTAGCCTGTCGCTCAGCATCGGGCGTGCCGATTTCCCCGCCGACGCCGCCGATGTCGATCAGCTCTACCAGAACGCCGATCTCGCGCTCTACAGCGCGAAACGGCTCGGCCGGGCGCAGCTCTATCGCTACGATCCGCTGCAACGCATCCTGCGCGATCTTCAGACCGAATTCGTTCGCGATGCCGATGCGGCGTTGCGGCGCGACGAATTCTGCCTGCACTATCAGCCGATCGTCGACATCGGCACGGGCGCGGTGCGCGGCTATGCCGCGCTGCTGCGCTGGGACCATCCGCGCCATGGCCTGTTGCCCCCCGATCGCTTTGCCGACGTGCTGGTCGCCGAACGGGTCGGGCTGCGGGTGCAGGAGCATGTCCTCGATCTCGCGCTGCGCCGGTTGCAGGCCGATGGCGACCGCATCGGTCAGGTCGCACTGACTTTCACCGCCGCGCAACTGGCCGGGTCACGCTCGGCGGAGGTCGTGCTCGACCGTCTTGCCCGCTACGGCGTGCCGCCCGCCCGGCTGTGCATCGAGATCACCGAAAGCGTCCTGCTCGACCGCGCCGCCGACGTCATCGCGGCGACGTTGCAGCGGCTTCATGCCGCCGGCGTCTGCATCGCGCTGGACGGCTTCGGGACGGGCGCGGCATCGCTCGCCCATCTGCGCCGCCTGCCGATCGACCGGATCAAGCTCGACCGGTCGTTCGTCGCCGGACTCGACGGCGATAGCGGGGGCACGCTGGAGATCGTGCGCGCCATCGTCGGGCTGGGCAGGGGACTGCGCAAGATCGTCGTGGCGGAGGGGGTCGAAACCCAGGCGCAGGCGCTGGTGCTGCGCGACCTCGGCTGCGATCTGGCGCAGGGGCTCCGCTATGGCCGGCCCGCGCTGCTGCCCGATGCAGTTGTCGCGCTGGAGGATCGGCCGACGCCGCGACAGGCCGGTGCGCGCTGATCCATCCCGCTGCGGCCTACTGCCCCCGGTTCAGGTCCGCCGTTTCGGGCACCGGGGTCAACGCCGGTTTGCCGTCGAACCACGCGATCAGATTGTCGACCACCAACTGCCCCATCGCCGCGCGCGTCGCCTGCGAGGCCGAGCCGATATGCGGTAGTAGCACGACATTGTCGAACGCGAGCAGGGCGTCGGGCACGTTCGGTTCGTCGTCGAACACGTCCAGCCCCGCCCCGCCGATCGTTCCGGCGTCGAGCGCGGCGATCAGCGCCGCCTCGTCGACCACGCTCCCGCGCGCGACGTTGATAAGCACGCCGTCCGGACCCAGCGCCGCCAGCACCGCGCCGTCGATCATATGGCGCGTTTCCGCCCCGCCGGGGACGATCGCAATCAGCACGTCGCACGCCGCCGCCAGCGCGACCGGGCTGTCGTAATAGGGATAGGCGACCCCCGCCTGCTGCGAGCGGCCATGGTAGGCGACCGATACCGCGAACGCATCGAGCCGCCGCGCGATCGCCTTGCCGATCGCGCCCAGCCCGATGATGCCGACCCGTCGGCCACGCAGCGTCGGCGACAGCGGAAACGGTCCGTCGGGCCAGCGCCCGGCGCGCAGATAGCGATCGGCCTGCGGAATCCGTCGTAGCGTGGCGAGCAGCAGGCCGACGGCAAGGTCGGCGACTTCTTCATCCAGCACGCCCGGCGTATTGGTGACGACGACCCCGCGCGCCGCCGCCGCCGCGGCATCGACATTGTCATAGCCGACACCGAAACTGGAGACGATCTTTAGCGCGGGCAACCGGTCGAGCCACGCCGCGTCGATCATCCCCGACAGCGTGCTGACCGCCATGCCGGCAATCTGCGGCCCGTGTTCGGCAAGGAAAGCGTCGGGATCGCTCTGTTCCCACAGGCGGTGGAGCGTGAAGTGGCGATCGAGCGCGTCGATGACGTTCGCAGGCATCGGTGCGGGCATGAGAAGCTCTGTTGCGGTCAAACGATCCTCCTTGGCGGGCGCGGTGAGTCGTAAAGAGGTACGAACGGGCGGCGGGGAGGTTTCGTCGGCGCGACCGGGTTTCACACAGCCGTAATAATATCCTACTAATATGATGGGACATGGAAACGAACAGCTCCGCGCATCGGGCGCGAAGGGTCCTCATCGGGAGGATCGAAACCCTGGCCATCGGCCGGAACGACGCGGCGCTCGGCTTTGAGGGGAGGCTGGCCGCAGAGAATGGATGGACGGCAACCTTCGCCGACCGGGTCGCCGCCGAATATCGCCGGTTCCTCGTGCTGATTGCGACCAGCGACGAAACGCTCACGCCATCGGATGCGGTCGATCAGGCATGGCACCTGCACATGGTCTATACCCGCGACTATTGGCACGGCCTGTGTCGCGACATCGTCGGGCGCGACCTGCATCACGAACCGACCTCGGGTGGCCCCGACCAGCGCGACTATTATCGCGACCGCTATGCCCGGACCCTCGACCGGTATCGCGCGACGTTCGAGGCCGAACCGCCCGGCGACATCTGGCCCGATCCCTCCGAACGTTTCGCGGGCGAGTTCAAACGGGTCGATCGTGCCGTAACGATCCTGCTGGGGACTGAAGCGACGACAGGGCTGGGCATCGTCGCGGTCGGGCTGGTCTTCCTGATCGCGCAGGGCATGGCCGCGTTTGCCGCCGTTCTCCTCGCGGTCGTTGCGGTCGGCGCGTTCATCGCGGGCGTCGCCTTGCGAACCCGAAGCTTCCGCCGCCGCTTCCAGTGGAACTTCGATGGCGGTGACGGCACCGGATCGGACGGATGTGGCGGCGGTGATGGCGGTTGCGGCGGGGGGTGCGGTGGCGGTTGCGGATGACGCCGCGTCGATTCCGGCTTCCCGCGCGCGGCCGATCGGGCAAGATGCGGCGATAAAGGGGAGAGTCGATGCGATATATCTTGGGCCGGATCACAACGGGCGTGGTGCTCGCGGCGACGTCGCTCGCGCCAGCACAGGCGCAGCGGCCGCGTGCGGTTGTTCAGCCCGCCGCCGCGGTATCGGCCGAACGGCTGGCCCGGCTCGACCGGGTGTTGCAGGCCTATGTCGATCAGGGGCGGATCGCCGGAGCGGTGGTGCAGATTCAGCGCGACGGGCGCACCATTCATAGCAAGGCGGTCGGCTGGCGCGACAAGGAGGCACGCGATCCGATGCGCACCGATTCGCTGTTCCGCATCGCATCGCAGACGAAAGCGCTGACCAGCGTCGCGGTGATGATGCTGATGGAGGAGGGCAAGCTGGTCGTGTCCGATCCGATCGGCAAGTATCTGCCCGAATGGAAGGCGACCACCGTCGCGGTCGCGAAAGCGGGTGGCGGCTATGACGTGGTGCCGGCCAAGCGGCCGATCACCATCCGCGATCTGCTGACGCACACCGCCGGTATATCCTATGGCGCGGGGCCGGCGGAAAAGGTGTGGCGCGACGCGGGCATCTTCGGCTGGTATTTCGCCGATCGCGACGAGCCGGTGGCAACGGTCGTCGCGCGCATGGCGGCGCTGCCGATGGCCGAGCAGCCGGGCGAGAAATTCGTCTATGGCTACAATACCGACATTCTCGGCGTACTGGTCGAAAAGCTGAGCGGGCAGACGTTGGAGCAGTTCCTGCGCGAACGGCTGATCGATCCGTTGGGGATGAAGGACACCGGCTTCTATGTCCCGCCGGCCAAGGCGAACCGGCTGACCACGGTCTATGCCGCCGATCCGAACGGCGTGCGGCGCGTCCCCGACCCCGGCGCATGGCAGGGCGGCGGGCATGTCGGGCAGGGGCATTATCTGCGCGGGCCGCGCGTGGCGTTCTCGGGCGGGGCAGGGCTGGTGTCGACCGCGCCGGACTATGCCCGGTTCCTCGAAATGCTTAGGCGCGGCGGCGAACTGGACGGGCGGCGGTATCTCGGGCGCAAGACCGTCGAACTGATGGTCGCCGATCAGCTCGGCGACATTCCCTATCAGCCGGGCATGGGGTTCGGGCTGGGCTTCAGCATCCGCACCGATCTGGGCAAGGCGGGCCAGCCGGGGTCGGTCGGCGACTATGGCTGGGGCGGGGCCTATCACAGCACCTATTGGGTCGATCCGCGCGAGCGGCTGAGCGTCGTCTACATGACCCAGCTTCTGCCGGCGGGCGACATCGACGATCATGCCAAGCTTCGGGCGCTGGTGTATCAGGCACTGAACTGACGCGGTTATTTCGATACGCGCTTCAGCTTTGCCTGCGCGGTGCCGACCTCGACCTCGATCGTATCGGCGCGGGGATCGAGCGCGATGGCGGCAAGGTCGAACGGCTCCTGATCGCTGGGATGATAGGTGAAGCGGAAGCTGTTCGGCCCGCCGGGCCGGACGTTCACCGTCTGCAATATCTTGCGGTCCGATGCTCGCACGATCTCCACCACCGCTGCGCCAGCCGGCTCGCCGGAACGGGTCGTGTGCCGGCCGTCGGACAGCATGTAGAGCCCGTTCGCATCCGCCCATGTCACGCCCAGACCCTCGGCCGGGCTGCCATCCGCGTTCATCGCCGTGACCGACAATCCCACCGACGGATCGCGTGTCGGAGCGCCCGCCGCCACCAGCCGGACCGGTCCGGGCTTGTTGTGGATATGGATATGCGGATTGTCGAGCGTCCAGAACCCCGTCAGGCGGACGAACTCCGCCTGATCCTTGCCCGTCGTGATCCGGTAGAGCGCGGTATGATCGGCGTTCAGGTGAACGTCCATTTTGAAATCGTCGTTCGCCTCCTCATAATGATACCGGCCGATCAGCACCCGCTCGTCGGCGATGAACGCCGGCCGGCTGTTGGAGGGCAGTTGCGCGGTGGCCGGTCCCGTGCCCGCGATGACGAGCAGCAGCAGGCAAGTCATTCGTATCATGCGCTTCATGTCGCACTCCCGTTCATCGCCTCCGGTCGGTCCGAAATGGTCAGGCCGGGCGATTGCCCATGGCCTCGCCCAGACGAACCTTCGCTTCGGGTGCCCAGCCCTTGTTGAACGCGATGGTTCCTTGCCCGAACAGCATCACGATCGTCGACCCGAGGAGAAAGCGGCCCATCTCCTCACCTTTCTTCAACACGATCTCCTGATCGGCATAGCGCCATTCGGCGGTCCGGCCGGTCCGCCGCGGATTGACGACGCCGTGCCACACGGTCGCCATGCTCCCGACGATGGTAGCGCCGACCAGCACCATGACGAACGGGCCATGATCCGCCGACTCAAAAATGCAGACCACCCGTTCGTTGCGCGCGAACAGGTTGGGCACGCCGCGCGCCGTGACCGGGTTCACCGAAAACAGTTTTCCCGGCACATAGATCATGCGGGTCAACCGGCCGTCGCAGGGCATGTGCAGACGGTGGTAGTCGCTGGGCGACAGATAGAGGTTGGCGAAACTGCCGTGACGAAAGCGCGCGGCCAGTGCAATATCGCCGCCGACCAGTTCGGTCGTGGTGAAGCGATGTCCCTTTGCCTGCACCATATGATGGTCGTCGATCGGCCCGAACTGGCTGATCGCGCCATCGACCGGACAGACGAAATCGGCGGTGGCCATCGGGCGCACCCCGGCCCTGAGCGGGCGGGTGAAGAAGTCGTTGAAGCTCTGGTAGCTGGCGATGTCGCTGTCGGCGGCTTCACCCATGTCGACGGCATATCTGCCGACGAACCAGCGGATCAGCCGCGTCGTCATCGCGCCGCCCCGTGCCCGGGCGATGCGGCCGGCGAAAACGGTCAGGCCCTGCTTGGGCAGCACATGCTGGAACAGGACTTTCAAACGATCGGACATCGGAACCTCGAAACGTCGCCGCTGTCGGGCAAGGGCGTGATCCGACAGCTTGGCCTGTAAAAATGCGGGGCAACGACGCGGTCCGTCGATACGCTTGTGGACAGGCTATCAGCACAAGGCGACAATGATAACCGAATACGCATCCGGTTGGGGGAAGCCCCGCAACGGCCGCGCCCATAGCGCGTTCACCCTGATGATCGCCACATCGGCGTTGCCGTGCTAATCCCGCCGACATGTCGAAATCCAGAAGCAATGCCGGAACCATCGAAGTGGACGGGGTCAAATATGACTGGCAACTGCAGCGCGAGCCGCATCTGTCGGATGACGAAGGGTGGAAGGGGATGACCATCGCGCTGGTCCAGCGCGATGCCAAGCGCGAGGCATGGGTGGAATTTCCCGCGCCCAAGCGACTCCTGAAGGGCTTGCCGCGCGGGCGTCTTCAGCTCGATGATGCGACGATCTCGCGCTGCACGCGCGCGGCCCTGTCGGCAGGGTGGGACCCGATGTCGCGTGGAAAGCCGGTCGTCATGATGGTCGACGCCGAAGGCAATTGAGCCGCTCCGACGGTCGCGCCGGGCACCAACGGCCCGTCCGGGTTTATCGGACGGGCCGGTAGCGGTTCTTCAGGCCGCTGCGCCGCCGTCGACGTTGAGCGTGGTCCCGGTGATATAGCCTGCATCCGGTCCGGCAAGGAATGCGACCGCGCCTGCGATGTCCTCGACGCTGCCATACCGACCAAGCGGGATGGCACCCATCATCTGCTGGGCGAACTCGCCGTCAGCGGGATTCATGTCGGTGTCGATCGGTCCCGGCTGCACGGTATTGACGAGGATATTGCGCGAGGCGAGATCCTTTGCCCAGCCGCGCGCCAGCGCGGCCACCGCCGCTTTGGTCGCGCTGTAGACCGCGGTCGCGGGGAACGCGACTTCACCCGAAATGCTGCCGATCAGGATGATCCGTCCGCCATCGCGAAGATGTGGCAGGGCAGCGCGCGTGCCGACATGCAGGCCCTTCACGTTGACGCCGAACTGACGGTCGAACATCGCGTCGGTATCGTCGGCGACGGTGGCGAATTCCGCCACGCCGGCATTGTGGACCAGGATGTCGATCCCGCCCAATGCGGCGGCGGCCTGTTCGACACCGGCACGCTGCGATGCGGGATCGGCGGCATCGGCCTGAAAGGCGAAGGCGGTGCCGCCCGCGCGCTCGATCGCCGCCACGGTAGCGTCCGCCGCGGCCTTGTTTCCGGCATAGGTGATCGCAACCGCCGCGCCATCGGCCGCCAGTCGTTTGGCAATGGCCGATCTGATGCCGCGCGATCCACCGGTGACGAGCGCATTCCTGCCCTGAAGCGACATAGATATTCTCCGAGATATGGTCCGCGATCACGGCGTCGTGCGCGGCTGGCATAACGAAAGATGGCGTGATATTTCGATAGTTCAATATTCCCGAACTATTAGATTGACAGCATCGCCTTATATTCCGTCCATGCCTCGCTTTACCCATCCCCGGCTGGAGGACGTCCCGCTCGATCTGGCGCTGCACGCGCTGGCCGATCCCAATCGGCTGGGCATGGTCGCTCGCCTCGCCGCTACCGAGCGGCTGAGCTGCGCCGGTGCGGCACCGTGCGACTCGATTCCCAAAAGCACGCTATCGAACCACCTCAAGCTGCTGCGTGCGGCGGGGCTGATCGAAACGACGCAGGTCGGGCGGGAGATGATTAACACATTGCGGCGATCCGAATTCGATCGGCGCTTTCCGGGCCTGCTCGACGCGGTACTCGCCAACCGGGCGAATCGCTCTGGCGTGGGGTAGCGGGTGCCGCTTCGAGGCTCAGCCGATGCTGCGCGGGGGCGAAGTCGAAGCCCTTACCGTCAGTTGGGCCGGCACCGACTTCGGTTCGATCGACAGCCTGGCGCCATGTTGCTCGGCGATGATGCGTTCCACCGCCTCGGCGACGACGGCAGCGATCGGTTGCGTCACGGCCGTCAGCGGCGGCGACGCATAGCGGGCGATCGGCGTGTCGTCGAAGCTGATGATCGACAGGTCGTGCGGCACGGCCAGCCCGCGTTCGATCGCGACGTCCAGCGTCGCGATCGCCATCTGGTCGCTGCTGGCGATGATGGCGGTCGGCGGATCGGCGGCATCGAGCAGCGCACCCACCGCCGTTCGGCCCGATGCGTAATCGAAATCGCCGGGTTCGATCAGATCGGCCGCCAGACCCGCCGCGTCCATCGCCGCGCGCCAGCCGGTGACGCGCCAGCCGCTCAGTTCATAATCGTCCGAGCCCTTGATGAAACCGATCCGGCGATGGCCGAGGTCGAGCAGATGGCCGGTCGCGAGGCGCGCCGCGGCCTCGTCGTCCATCGTCAGGCAGAATCCGGGACCCGGGGTCAGCGAACCGATACGGGCGATGCTGATCCCGCGCTTCGCCAGCAGGTTCAGGATCACCAGATCCTGCGAATGCGGCGGGGTCAGGATGACGCCATCGGGTTGCAGCGCGCCGATCGTCGCCGACAATTCGCGTTCGATATGGTCGCTGTGGGTATCGACCAGTTCAAGGATGAGGCGATAGCCATGCGCGCCGCAGGTCAGCATGCCGCCCAGCAGCATCTGATCGACCCAGTCGGTCCCTTCGCGGTTGCGCCACCCCGCGATCGTCCGGTCGCGATCGTTGAGTGCCAGGATCAGCCGCGATTTCGATCCGCCCATGCGCTGTGCCGCGATCAGCGGGACATAGCCCAGCCGGTCGATCGCCGCCTGCACCCGCTCCGCCATTTCGGGACGGACATTGGGTTCGTTGTTGATGACGCGGCTGACGGTCTGCAACGACACGCCGGCATCGGCGGCGACATGCTTGATCGTCACGCCCCCCCGGCGACGTGGCATCAGGGGCGGTCCGCCGGGCAGTAGCGCGCGAGATAGTCGCCATGCGGCGGCATCGTCGCGACGGTGTCGGCTACCTGCCGCCGGACCATCGACAACAGCCGGTCCAGCTCGTCATCGGTCAGCCTGGCCGCGATCGGATGGTGACGTTCCGGCACGATCCCCTGACCCATCATCACCTGCACCCAGCTATTCTCACCGAATAATTCCTCGTTGCGGCGGAATACCCGCCCGGTCTGGCGGAACAAGTCGATTTTCTGCGCGAGGCTGTTTGGTACGTCCATTGCGGAACATTGCCGCCAGAAGGGGGAGTCGCGGCGATCGGTGGCCTTGTAATGCAGGATCAGGAAGTCGCGGATCTGCTCCATGTCCTGCAATTGCTGGTCGTTGAATTCGGCGACGTCGGCCGGGCTGACCCGCGCTTGGGGGAACAGCCGCAACAGGCGAAGGACGGCACGCTGGATCAGGTGGATACTGGTCGATTCCAGCGGTTCCATGAACCCTCCCGAGAGGCCGATCGCCACGCAGTTGCGATGCCATTGCCGCCGCCTGGCTCCGGTGGTGAAGCGCAGGAAATTGGGATCGGTCCGCACCTTGCCCTCGACATTGTTCACCAGCCGGTCGAGTGCGGCATCGCGATCGAGATAGCGGCTGCAATAGACGATGCCGTTGCCGACCCGGTGCTGGAGCGGGATACGCCATTGCCAGCCGGCATCATGCGCCATGGCGCGGGTATAGGGCACCGGCGGAGCGACGCTGTCGGTCTGGAGCGCGATCGCGGCATCGCACGGCAGCCAGTGGGTCCAGTCGTCATAACCGGCATGAAGCGCGCCTTCGATCAGCAGCGCCCGGAAACCGGTGCAGTCGAGGAACAGGTCGCCGGGAAACCGCCGGTCACCGTCGAGCTGCAGCGCGGCGATGTCGCCAGTTTCCCCGTCCAGTTCGACCTGCGCGATCCGCCCCTCGATCCGCCGCGTGCCGTCGCGCTCCGCCATCGCGCGCAGGAATTGCGCATAACGGCCGGAATCGAGCTGATAGGCATAGTTGGTCGCATCGCCCGGCAGGTGCGCAAACCGGCCCTGCAACGCCGCGACCAGTTCGGTGCAATAGTCGTCATATGGCTGCGCGTGACCGCGAGTCAGGCCGTTCAGCCAGTAATGCTGGAACCCCGCCGCCCAGTGATCGCGGCCGGTGGTGCCGAACGAGTGGAAATAGCGACTGTCGGCGGTTTTCCAGCCGTCGAACAGGATGCCGAGTTTGAAGGTCGCGGCAGTGGCGGCCATGAATTCGGCTTCGTTGATGCCGAGCAGCCGGTTGTAGGTGACGAGCGGCGGAATGGTCGATTCCCCGACGCCGACGGTGCCGATCGCTTCGGATTCGACCAACGTCACCTCGACCATGCGGCCCATCGTCCGCGCGATGGCGGCGGCGGCCATCCAGCCGGCGGTGCCGCCCCCGGCGATCACGACGCGGGTGACGCTCATTTCGCCAACTGCCGGAGCAGGAAGTTGCGCAGGCGATCGGCGCTCGCGGCAGTCAGCGGGTCGAGCACGCCGCGCCCGCCCGGCGGGATATGCGCGGTGACGCCGTCGTCAGCGTCGAACACATAATGGTCGAACAGCGCCCGCCAATAGCGTTTCTGGTCGTCGGGCAGATCGCGGACGGCAAGGATCGCATGGTGCAGCGCGTCCTGCGGCTGGCCGAGCCAGCGCGGCTGGTCGCGCCACCAATAGTTCACGAGGATGTTGAACGGTGCCAGCCCCTCGACATGATGCCACCACAGCGCCGGGATATGGATCGCGTCGCCCGGCGCCAGTTCGGCGACCTGGGCATGGGCCAGCGCCTCGGCGAAACGGGGAAAGCGGGTGGGGTCGGGGTCGTCGAAATCGACCATCGACACCGCCCGGCCGGCCGGCGTGTTGTCGAGCGGCCCCAGGTGCAGGTTGCGGAACTGGTCCGGCGGGAACAGCGTGAAGCGGCGACGGCCCGCCGCGACGCAGGCGAGATTGTCGGGCTGGTCGTTGTGCGCGGCGATGCGGGTGCGCGTGCCGATCCAGATGCTGGCGAGCGGTTCGCGGGTGCCGAGATCGACGCGGTTCGCCTCGTCCAGCCCGTCGAAGAAGCCGCGCATGTCGATCGAGGCAAGATAGATCGGGCGCGGATCGTCGCTCGTTTCGCCCCGGCCGATTTCGCCAAGAACGTCGGGAAATTTGGCACGGACCGTCGCGAAGTTCATCGCCATCGCATCGTCGTAGAACAGCCGACCGCCGCTGCCGGGTCGTCCGACCGACACGGTGAACGGCACGTCGCGGTGATGGTCGACCAGATAGTCGCGGGCCGCCTGCGACGATCGCTTCGCCGCCTGCACCAGCGGCCAGTCGGCAACGAGGCCGCGCACCACGAACGGCCCGGTCGCGGTACGCAACAGATGGTCGAGCGCGGCGGCATCGGGGGCCGCCACTTCGGCGATGGGCGGCAGGTCAGCCACGCCGGTTCTTGCGCGCGATCAGGGCGGGGAAATTGGCGAGCGAGGCGAGCGCCATGTAGATCGGCAGCAGATGCCCTTCCGCGTTCAATTTGCCGAGCGTCGCCGCATCGAGTTCGGCCAGCCGTTCCTCGGCGATGGCATGGAAGCCGACCAGCCGGTTGGTCGCGCCATCGTCGAGCGTGACCTCCAGCGTGAAGGGTTCGAGCAACCCGTAGCGATCGAGCGCGTCGAGGAACGCGGCCGACCCGCGATAGCCGGCGTCGAGCGCGCCGAGACGTTCGAGCACGACTTCGAGATAGGGGGAGGGGCGGCCTTCGCGATCGAAGATGCGGACGCCGTCGTTTGTGGCGATGCGCGGGCTGGCAAGGTCGATCACCGCCTTGGGCGTCGCATCGGCACCGGGCGCGCCGCCGATCAGGAAGGGCTGAATATCGATCGATAGCGGCAGATAGGGGGCGTCCCAGCGACCGCCCTCGAGGAACAGGTTCTCGCCCGCGTCGAAGCCGAACAACGCCAGCGCGGCAAAGCCGGTCCGTTCGCGGTTCTGTCGGAACAGGATCGGGTAGCTCGCCTGCACCTGCCGGAATTCGTCGGGAACGATCAGCGCGGTCATGACCGCATCGCCGAGATCGGCCGAGCGTTCGCGGCGGACGCGCAGGTCGCGGTGCGCGGCCACGTTCAGCAGTTGATGGTCAGACATGGGCAATTCCGTTCAGATAGGCGCGATTGGTCGGCAGGCTGGCGGTCAGCGTCCGGGCGCGCTGGCGCACTTGATGCAGCACCGATGCGGTGTCGGGGCGAGGGCGCAGCGGGCCGATCGACGGGGGCGTCACGCCCATGCCGTACAGGACATATTGGTAGCTGGCCGCCGGAAAGATTTCGCCGGCCTGTGTGAAGTCGGCCGGCGAGGGCGGCTGGGTCCGCCATAAGGCCAGCAGGTCGCACAGCGAGGGCGGGATCGAGGCGGGATCGCGGTGCGCCCGCCAATAGGGGGAGTCGCGGCGGCTCGGCACGTAATGCAGCTTCAGGAAATCGACGATCCGGTCCCAGCGATAGCGGAACAGCGCGTCGAACCGCCGGGCATGCAGGTCCATCGCCGCGCGATCGGCCGGAAAACCGTCGAGCAGCGCGTCGAGCGACAATTCGATCAGCACGATCGCCGATGCTTCCAGCGGTTCGAGGAACCCCGCCGACAAGCCGATGGCAAGACAATTGCCGACCCAGAACCGTTCGCGATGGGCCGAGCGGAAGCGAAGCTGGCGAAACGACAGGCCGGCCGGATCGACGTGCGGCGCGGTCCGGGCGAGATAGGCGGTGAGCGTCGCCGCCGCGGCATCGTCGTCGAGGAAGTCGCTGGCATAGACGCAACCGATCCCGCGCCGGGCGGGCAGGCCGATGTCCCAGATCCAGCCGGCGTCGTGCGCGGTGGCGTTGGTCTGCGACGCGACCGGACTGTCCGGCGCCACCGGCACCTGCACCGCGATCGCGCGGTCGTTGAACAGGGTCGCGGTGCGATCGATCGTGCCGATGCGACAGTGACCGCCGATCAGCAACGCGGCCTGGCCGGTGCAGTCGAGGAACAGGTCGCCGGTGATCCGGCCGGTGTCGCGGGCGACGACGGCGGCAATATCGCCGTTCGCGGCCGGCTCGACGCCGGTCACATGATCGCGGATGTGGGTGACGTTCAGCCGGCCGACCGCGGTTTCGCGCAGCAGCGCGGCGAATTTGGTGGCGTCGAGGTGATAGGCATAGTTGAGCGCGCCGGCATAGGGCGGCATCGCCGGCTGGCGCGGGGCGAGGTCGTCGGCGCAGACATCGGGCTGGGCGCAGACATGGTCGGCGAACCTTCCGCGTCGCCAGTCGCGCAGCAGATCGGCGGCGGGCAGGTCGGCCGGGGCGGTGAAGGGATGATAATAGCGATCGTCGGCCGCGCCCGTCCGCCAGCCATCGAAACGCGATCCCTGTTTGAAGCTGGCGTCGGTGGCGCGCAGGAAGGTCGCTTCGTCGATGCCGATCCGGGCGAGCGTCCCGCGCATTGTCGGCCAGGTGCCCTCGCCGACGCCGATCGTCGCGATGTCGGGCGATTCGATCAACGTCACCGACAGCGGTTGTTGCGCCGAGGGGTCGGCGGCGGCGGCGATGCGGCACGCCGCCAGCCATCCGGCGGTCCCCCCGCCGACGACCACGACCCGCCTGATCCGACCGCTCACCGCTTCCCTGTCCTTGTTCGGGTTCCGGGCGGAGAGGCTCCGCCCGGAACGTTCGTGCGTATCAGAAGCTGAAGCGCATGCCGCCGGTATAGCGCGCGAAGCCCGGCTGCGCGAAGGTCACGAAGTTGTCGTTGCGGCGGTGGCCGCGCCGCCCTTCGCCGGTCAGGTTGATCGCTTCGGCGAACACGGTCAGGCCCTTGCGGAACTCATAGCTGATGCTCGCGTCGATCTGTCCGTACGCCTCGACATAGGTCGGGTTGGGGTTACCCCCGGCATAGAATTTGTCACGCCAGTTGTACGCGACGCGCCCCTGCAACCCGGCCTTGTCATAGAACAGCACCGCATTGGCGCTGTCGCTCAGCCCCGCCAGCGCGAACTGGCCGACATTGGGGTCGAGCGCATTGTCGAACTGCGCATCGCCGCGCACGATCGTATAGTTCAGGATCGCACCGAACCCGGTTTCCCAGAAGCTGTGCTGGATCGCGAATTCGAACCCGTCGATGGTGGCGGTCTGGTCCGAATTGAACGGCGTGCCGACGCGAAAGTCGACCAGTCCGTCTTCGGGCAGGCCCAGCACCCGGCCGGTGTAATAGCCGTTCACGTCGAGGATCGGGGCTCCGGCCGCGTTGCGCGCGACCTCGACGCCCTGCGTGAAGTTGCGCAGGATATAGTCGCGGATGCGCGCGGTATCGGTGGTGCCGGCCAGCGCCGCCTGCGCCGCGCGGAAACGGGGGCCGTCGGCCGGGTTGCGCAGATCGAACGCCGACCGCTCGACTTCCTGCGAATTGATGAAATTGCTCACCTTCTTGCGGAAATAGCCGGCCGAGACATAGCTGGTCGGCGAATAATACCATTCGGCCGACACATCGATATTCTTCGACAGGAACGGCACGAGGTTCGGATTGCCCTGCAACCCGCCGCCGCCGGCGATGCCGAACTGGCGGTTGAGCGTCAGGCCGCCTTGCAGGCTGTTATAGTCGGCGCGGGTGATGGTGTGGCTGTACGACGCGCGCAGCTTGACGTTGTCGAGCGCCTCGATGTCGAAATCGACCGCCGGCAACCAGTTGTCGTAGCTGCCCTTGTTGGGCAGAAAGTCGCTGTTCGCCGAATAGACGACGTTGAACTCGCCCGTGGCAACCCATGCCGTGCCGACCGGGATCGGCGTCAGCGAGGCGGAATTGACTGTCGTCTGGTCATAGCGGACGCCGGCGATCAGGTGCGAGCGACGGCCGAGCAGGTCGAACGTATTGTTGACCTGTACGAAGGGCGAGATCGTCTTTTCGGTGATGCGCCGGTCGGTGTCGAACCCGGCGAGGCAGTTGCCGTCGCCGCCGCAGATGCCGAAACGGCTGTCGAGCAGGTCGACCATCCGTTCGAAATCGAACCGGTAATAGGCGGGAATGATCCCGTCCTTCGCG
>NZ_LMKU01000012.1:547435-574701 GCF_001421635.1 Sphingomonas sp. Leaf25 | reverse complement strand
CCGGCGTGCCGACGCCGCCCCACGTATCGTTCTGCACGAAGCCATAGGCCGAGCGGACCTGGTTGTTGACGTAGGAGAAGCCGAAATCGATCGAATCGAGGAAGCTGCCGTCATGGTCGTAATGACCGTTCAACTGCACCTGATTGATCTCGTCGCGGAAATAGGCGTTGCGGAACGAATTGCCGGTCGCGTTGATGAGCGCCGGGTTCAGCGCGTCGACGCCCGGCTGCATCGTGTAGGACAGGACCGGCAGCTCCTTGGTGAAATCGACCGTCTGCGACGCGACGCCGAAGATCGCCGATCCGACCGAGGTGCTGGTGCCGAAGCGGTTGGTCGGCTTCGATTCCGCGGTCGAATGATGCGCGTCGAGCGTCACGGTGACGCCGCCCGGCGCATCCCAGCGCAGATTGCCGCCGAGCGACTTGTTCTCCGACAGGTTGGCGGTCAGCGACCCGCTGTACGACAGGTCCTTACCCGGCCCGAAGCGTTCGGTATAGAAGACCGGCCCGGCGGCGGGACCGTCGGTCCATTCGGTCGAGGTGTCGCCGAAGTTGAACCAGATGCCGACGCTGCTGTCGCGCGCCTCGATCTTGTTGCGCGAATAGGTGAAGTCGACGGTCGCGGTCAGCGAATCGACCGGGCGATATTGCAGCACGACCTGTCCGTTGATCCGCTCGCGGCGAATATCGGTCAGGTTGTACGCCGCGCTCTGCGGCACTTCGTAGACGTCGGTGGGGCCGGGACGGTTGACCACGTTCGGCCCTTCGGCGCCCAGCGTCCCCCAGTCGTTCTCGGTGCCGAGGAACGCATTGCCGAACCCGACCGAGCCGGTGTTCACGCTGGCGTTGCGCTTCTGGTAGACGCCCGACACGAGGAAGCCGAACTGGTCGTCGCTGCCGAAGGTGGTGCTGAACACACCCGAGACTTCCGGCGTGATCTGATCCTTGCCGTTCTGCGACGTGTCGAGGACACCGCGCGCCGCGACCGATCCGCGCATGCCGGGACGGTCGAGCGGGCGGGGCGTCTTGATGTTGATCGTCGAGCCGATACCACCCGACGGCACGGCGGCGCGCCCGGTCTTGTACACCTCGACCCCGGCGATCCCTTCGGACGCGAGGTTGGCGAAATCGAACGAGCGCGAGGCCGGCGCGCTGGCGCCGTCGCCCAGCGTCGAGGTCGGCAACTGGCGACCGTTCAGCACGACGAGGTTATATTCGGGGCCGAAGCCGCGCACGGTGACGGTCGAGCCTTCGCCGTTCTGACGATCGATCGACACGCCGGTGATCCGCTGGAGCGATTCGGCGAGGTTGGTGTCGGGAAACTTGCCAATATCCTCGGCCGAGATCGCGTCGACGACGCCCTGCGCATTGCGCTTGATGTTCAGCGCGTCGCGAAGGCTGGCGCGGATGCCGGTGACGAGGATTTCATCGCCTTCTCCCTCGGCCGCCGGTGCGTCCTGAACCTCGGACGGTCCCGGCGCACCCAGTGTCGCGGCGGCGTCCTGTGCCCATGCCGGGCTGGCAATGGCGCTCAGTGCGATGGTCGATGCCCCGATCGCAAGACGCGACACGGTGCGGACGGCGGTTCCGCGCATGGTATTCCTCCCCTTGTTATCAGCGCTTATTCTGGCGTGCGCATATTGATAACGTTCACTCAGGCATGTGAACACCGCTGTCAAGATGTTCGGGCATCAATTGTGAACGTTCCCAATATTGCCTGAGCTATAGTAATCAGCTCAGCGGCAGTCCATCATCGCTCGCGTCGAGAGTGCTGCCGGGTATGACGGCGGCGGCGCAGTGGTCCCTCGGCGGAAACGCCGTGACGGGTCCTCACCGCGATGCGACGCCCGAGACCGTTTTCCCGGCGCCACGCATTTCCGATCGACCGGTCTAGAAGCCGAGCTGCCGCAACCACGCCGCGCACAGTTGCGGCCAGAGCGTTACCGGCCCCGA
This sequence comes from Sphingomonas sp. Leaf25, assembly GCF_001421635.1. Classification (NCBI taxonomy): domain Bacteria; kingdom Pseudomonadati; phylum Pseudomonadota; class Alphaproteobacteria; order Sphingomonadales; family Sphingomonadaceae; genus Sphingomonas; species Sphingomonas sp. Leaf25. The sequence goes on along the minus strand of NZ_LMKU01000012.1, from coordinate 572,749 downwards.
CGGGGTATCGAGCGCGAAGCCATGTGGTGCATCGGCAAACACATGCAGCTCGGACACACCGCCATTGTCCTGCACGGCGGCATGCAGACGATGAGCGTTCTCGACGGGAACTACCGGATCGTTGCCGGAATAGACAAGGAACGTGGGCGGCGGGGCAGGGATCAGCATCACATCGGGTTGCAGCGCGTCGTACATCGCCTGTTTCTCGACCGGCGGTAGCGGTGGCTTGTCCGCGATGACGGTCCGCCCCTTCGCATTGGTCGAGATCGGACCATAGCCAACGACCAGCACGTCCGGCCGGCTCGACTCGCCGGGAAAGCGCGACGGCGGCGGCGTCCATCCGTCAGGGTAGGAAGCAGCAAGGCACGCTGCCAGATGCCCGCCGGACGACAGCCCGACAACGCCCAGTCCTTCCGGTGCCCAGCCGCTGCCACGGATCAGGCGCATGGCTTCGATCGCATCGTCCAGCGCAGCGCCCGGGCCATGTTCGGCGTCAGGGAAACGATGGATCAGGACGAACGCCCGGTAGCCAAGACCGGTCAACCATCCGGCGACCTCCACGCCTTCGCGCCCGACCATCAACTGCGTGTAGCCGCCGCCGGCGAGAACCAGCATCGCCTTGCCGTTCGGTTGGCTGGCGTCGTAGCGCAACAGGCAGGCATAGTTCACGCTGGTGACGACGGCGGCGCCTGGTTCGCTCGCCGGATCGCCAAGGTCAAACGCTTCGCCGTCGTTGGCTTCCCGGACTGGAACCGTTTCGTCCGCGTTCAGCATATCAGCTCCTGACAATGGCCCCGCCTCGCAACAAGAACGTCGGGTAGACGACCGGCCGGTCCATGGCCATGCGGCATCATCGAAACCGGGAAGTGCCGTGTGTACTGCCCGCCCTTGTAACCCTGTACCAGAACATGGGTCGGGTCCTGACGGGTTTGCGACTAGGGCCGATCCACATTCATTCGCGCGTCGTTACCCCGGACTCGTTCCAGGGTGACGAAAGAGGGCGGCTGTGTCGGCCGAAACTGACGAAGACTGGCCGGAAATGGCGAATGTCGATCGGCCCTAGATCGCCTTCGCCAGCGGTTCGGGCTTTTTTTCGTCGGGCAGCATTTGCGCCAGATGGTGATGGACGGTGCGCTTGTTGAACGGCTTGGAGATGAAGGTCGCCCGTTCCGGCATGTCGCCGTCCCGGGGCAAGACGTGACCGGATGCGATTACGATCTCGATGTGCGGCCAATGACGGTCGGCATGTTGCGCCAGCTCGAAGCCGTTGGTCGATCCCGGCATGTCGACGTCCGAAAAAAGCAGGACGATGCTTTCCCAATGTTCGGCCAGAACCGCCTTGGCCTGATCGCCGTCCATCGCTTCATGAATTCGGAAACCGGCGTCTTCGAGGATGCCCGATGTATCCATCAGGATCATCGGGTCGTCATCGACGACCAGCGCGAAGGGGATTGTTGAGGTTGGCATGGTGTCTCAACCGGCTGTCTGGCCACAGGTTGCGACAGAACCGACATAAATCAGCAATGCTTTCCGGCGGGATGCCGGCGTATGGCGAAAAATCCCCTGGTTCCCGCCGACTGTGCCGCCCGAATCGGCCGGCGCTGCACCCATCATGGCAGGCAACCCGGGCCGACGGGAGCGGCATGCCTGCCGGGCGGATCGGTGTCATCCCTTGGGCGTGACCCATACCGAAATCGGCGTGACCGCCTTTCCGGGTGCCGGCTTGCCAATGTCGACACGGTCCGCCTTCACCATCTCGCCGGTCTGCAGCGTGAAGGACTCCCACGGCTTCGGCATCCGTCCGAAACTATGCTTCTGGATGGGCTGACCGGTGGTCGAATTCATGATCGTCGTGACTATTGGCATGACCGGCCGATACCGACGCCGATCGATTCCCGTCCACCCCCGCATCGTCGGATTTGCGACGGACCGAGGGGCGGACTCCCCCGCGCATCCAGCCCCGGGACGCGCCAGTGGCGCTGGTCGCCGTCACTTCGGGAAATGAATGCCGCAAAGTTTATTGCCATCGGGATCGCGAACATATGCCAGTTCGATCCTACCCATCGAGGGCGTTTCGCGCGGGCCGGGAGGCGCTTCGATCGACGTGCCGCCATTGGCGACCGCGACGTCGTGGAACTGCTTCACCTGCTCGGGCGAACTGCACTGGAACGCAACGGTGCCACCGTTTGCGGCGGTGGCAGGTTCGTCGTTGATCGGCTGGGTCACGATGAAAACGGTTCCTTCCCGACCGCGGTAGATCAGGCGGGTGTGTCCGCTGCCGGCGATGTTCAGCGTCGCTTCCTGCACCCCGAGGGTGCCGAGCACGGTGTCGTAAAAGCGCTTCGACCGGTCGATGTCATTGGACCCGATCATAGTGTGAAACAGCACGCATATTCTCCTACCCGGCGCGTCGGAACCGAACGCCACCTGCACCCCGACCATAGCGAAAACCATGGGGGGCACACCTGGTTTCATCGGGCCGTTGCCGGACCGGGCAAAGCCCCGCACCCCGGAAAAGTTGCGCCCGGCCAGCCGTGCCGCCAAGAAACCGATATGCGCATCAGCCGCTCCGATCTTGCCGACGCGAACTGTCGCCCGACGCCGCGCGCATGGTCCGGGATAATGCCCTGACCGGCACAGCGTCGTTGCGGCACGGGCGGGGCAGGTGCATTCTGCCCGGCGTACCAATCGGTCCGAAATGTACCGCCTTTCACCAGAGCCACGGCGCGCAAGGCCGGTTGGCTTGACGGGAGCGAACGCGATTTTCCACCTCTTCTTCGCCGTACCATGCCTGTTCGTCCTTGCGCGCTGGCTATGGCCCCTGGCGCTGACGCCGGGCGTGAAGGCCTGCGTGGCTGTCGTGCTGCTGATCGCATCCCAATATCATCTGTGGAGCCGCTTTTCCTCGGGCTCGGTTTTCGCGCCCGAAATGCCGCGGGTGGTGGTGATCCTGTTCAACTGGGCTTTTGGCGCAGTCCTGCTGCTGGCAATGTTCCAGATCGCGCTCGATCTCGGAACGCTGGCGGTAATGGCGGCGCGACGCTCGACGGTGATGGTGCCCGATGGCGTGCGGTACGCGATCGCGACGATCGCCGCCTTGCTGGCGGCGTGGGGTGTCTGGAATGCGATCCGCGTGCCGCCGGTCAAGGATGTCGAGATCGTCGTCCCCGGCCTGTCGAGCGAGTTCGACGGCTATCGTCTGGTCCAGTTGACGGATCTCCACATCAGCCGGCTGTTCCCCGGCGGCTGGACGCGGGCGGTGGTCGACCGGGCCAATGCGGCGGGGGCGGATCTGATCGTCGTCACCGGGGATTTCATCGATGGTTCGGTCGCGATGCGTCGTTCCGACGTCGCGCCGCTGGCCGACCTCCGGGCACCCGACGGCGTCTATGCGATCCCGGGCAATCACGAATATTTCTTCGATTATGGCGACTGGATGCGGCACCTGACGGGGCTGGGCATGCGGATGCTGCCCAACGCGCATACCGTCCTGCGGCGGGGCGACGCGCAACTGGTCCTTGCGGGCGTGACTGACCTTTCCGCGCCAGGCGTCGGTCAGGCCGGACCCGACCTCGATGCCGCGCTGGCCGGATCACCGGCGGGCGTTCCGGTATTGTTGCTCGACCATCAACCCAAGGAAGCACGCCGGGCCGCCGCGCGCGGTGTCGCCGTCCAGCTTTCGGGACATACCCATGGCGGCATGATCCGGGGCCTCGACCGGCTGGTCGCGCCGGCCAACAACGGCTTCGTTTCGGGCCGCTATGCGGTCGGCGGCATGACGCTGTACGTGAACAACGGCACCGCATTGTGGCCGGGCTTCGCGCTTCGGCTCGGCGTGCCGTCCGAACTCACGCGCATCACGTTACGCACGGCACGGTGACGGAAGGCAAATCGCGATTCAATCTTCGGCAAGATGGGATATATATTTTTTGGCAGACGTAAGCGCGATGGATTTCGCACCGCTCCAAATATCCTGCCCCTCGAACGCGCCGAACATTCGATCGAAGCCATAGCGATCGATCTGTCTTGCCATGGCTGCGACGACCGAAGCCGGAAGCGGCAGCATGTTGGGATAGCTCCACATGAACGACAGCCTGTCGGCGCCGGGCGCTATCTGAAGAATGTCGCCGACGAACAAACTACCGTTATCTTTTTCCCAGTGCAGCACCGCACCGCCCGGGAAATGGCCGCCTAGGCGGATCAGCCGGATGGCCGGCATCATGTCGAAGCTGTCGCCTTCCCAGAACCGAACCGCGCCATGGTTTCGCATCAGCCATCGCCGGTCGTCGGCATGGACAAAAATGGGCGCGCTAAAGGCGTCGGACCAGTCCTGCATGGTCGTGTAATAATGCGGATGCGACAGGGCGATCGCACGGATGCCGCCCAGCGCTTCGACAAGGGTGCGGGTCGCCGCATCGAGGTTGGCAATGCAATCCCACAGGATGTTGCCGGCGGGTGTCATGATGAGGAACGCGCGCTGCCCGATCGCGAAGCGCGGCGTCGTCACGATGCTGAAGAGGTCTGGCGCGTGCTGACGCCAACTGTTCAGATGGCGGGCGGCGATTGCCTCGCGGGTGGTCCAGCGTTGTCCGGTCGGCGGCACATATTGCCGTTCGTCGTTGCAGATCGCGCAGCCACCGGGCGGGATCGCGCCCGAGGCATAGGAGGTCCCGCAGGTCGCGCAGACATGGATCATGGCCGATGCTCCGGTCACGCTACCCGTGACGTTGGTCGAAAAGCCGGTCCGGCAAGAAGTTCAGCAACCATGCCAGTCCGACCAGATCGATTGCAACGATCCCGCTCGCTGCCAGAAACGCGGTCGGAACCCCTTGCCCGGATCGATCGGCGATCATCGCGAAGTAGATCGTGGCCACCAGCGCGGTGCCGAGCGCGCCACCGATCTGCTGTACGGTCTTGAGCGTGGCACCGGCGACGCCGGCATGGTTGCGATCGACTCCGGCAAGCGTGATCGGGCCGAGCGGCCCGCTGAGCGTACCCATGCCGATGCCGGCGACCAGCAGCGCCGCACCGATCAAGCCCGGCGGCAGCACCAGCCAGATCGCGATCGCGGTCGCCAGACAGCCGGCGGCCATCACGAGCGCCCCGATCATCGGCACGCGCTTGCCGTGGCGGGGCAGCGCCTTGCGTCCGATCTGGCTGATGCCGGCCATCACGCCCAGACCGAAGGGAACGTGAAGCAGCGCGACGTCGATCGGCGCATAGCCCAGACCGCGTTGCAGCGTCAGGCTGAGGGTCAGCAGGAAGCCGGCGGATGCCATGGCGAAGGCCGCGGTCGTCGACAGGCCGATGCAAAACCGGGGTTCGGCGAAAAGCGACGGTTCGATCAACGCCGAACCGATCGTCGCCCGTCGCCGTCGCTCATAGCGCCAGAACGCCCACCACAGCCCGCCACTGGCAACGCCCAGCGCGATGGTCCACCACGGCCATCCGGCAGCACGCCCTTCGATCAGCGGTAGCAGCGCCGTTCCGAGTGCGCCGAACAGCAGCAGCGATCCCGGCACGTCGGGGCGCAGCGCATGGCCCGACCGCCCTGAAGGCAGCAGCGTCAGACCGGCGACCAGCGCCAGCATTCCGAACGGCAGGTTGATGAGGAACACGCTGCGCCACCCGAGCCCAAGCGGACTCCATTCGATCAGCAACCCGCCGAGGATCGGACCGCCGATCGCCGCCAACCCGCCGATGACGCCGAATGCCGCCAGCCGGCCGATGCGTTCGGTGGGCGTGTAGAGCAACTGGATCAACGCCACCCCCTGCGGGGCCATGATCGCCGCCGCCGCGCCCTGCGCCAACCGCGCGGCGGACAGGGTGCCGCCGTCCGGCGCCATGCCGCAGGCAAGCGACGCCAGCGTGAAGCCGACCACCCCGATCACGAACATCCGCGCATAGCCGAACAGATCGCCCAGCCGCCCGCCAACGACCAGCAGCACCGCGAACGTCAGGAAATAGCCCGACACCACCCACTGCATCACCCGGTCGGACACCGCCAGCCCGGACTGGATCGCGGGCAGCGCGGTGTTGACGATCGTCGAATCGACCACGTCCATCACGAACGCCACCAGGATCGTGGCGAACGCGAAGCTGCGTTGCCGGTCGCTCAACCCGTCCGAAACCGCCGTGATGGTCACCTGATCGATCCTTGCTTGACAGGGTTGCAGGTCATGGCGATACCACGTATCAGAATGCAAGTTCTAATTGAGCCGGATCACCGGTCGTGGATTGCGGGAGAGGGATCGGATGAACACCGACACACAGGATACGAGCGCGCGTCGCCCCGGTATCGGGCAGGGGCTGACCGTCATCATCGCGGGGTTCCTGCCGATCCTTGCCATCGTGTCGCTGTTCCCGGCGGTGCCGTCGATCATCGACCATTTCTCGACCGAGCCGACCGCCGCATGGAAAGTGCCCGCGATGGTGTCGGCTCCGGGGCTGACCATCGCGATCTTCGCGCTGTTCGCCGGAATTCTCGTCGACCGCTTCGGGCGGCGCAAGCTGTTGCTGGGGGCGACGCTCCTGTTCGGCGTGTTCGGGGCGGCGCCGTTCTTTCTGGATGACCTGAACGCGATCTATGCCTCGCGGCTGCTGCTGGGTGTCGCCGAGGCGGCGATCCTGACGACGATGAACACGCTGATCGGCGATTATTGGGACGAAAAGGGTCGCCGCAACTGGCTGACGCTCCAGGGGCTGGCCGGGCCGTTCCTCGCCAGCGGGGTGATCCTCGCCAGCGGCTTCCTGACCGGGCTGCGCTGGAACGGCATCTTCCTGATCTACCTGATCGCGTTCCCGACGTTCCTCGCCGCTGCGAAATTCCTGTACGAGCCGAGCAGCGACGCGACCGCGCGCAAGATGCTCGGCATCGGGGCCGAACCGGCGCGCAGCCCGTTTCCCGCCGCGTCGGTTGCGGCGATCGGCGCGGTAACGCTGTTCGCCTCCGCGCTCTATTACGTCTTCATCATCAACGGCGGCATGGCGTTCCGCGAGGTCGGCATCCAGTCGTCGCAGGACCTCGGCAAGCTGACCTTCATCCCCAGCCTGTTCGTCATGGTCGGATCGGCGATCTTCTGGGCGACCGGCCGGGCGCGGCCGGTGGTGCAGCTCGGCATCTTCCTCGCGCTGATCGGTGGCGGGCTGGCGACGATCGGGCTGGCCCCCGACTGGCGCTGGATGGTCGCCGGGCTGGTCGTGCAGCAGACCGGGGCGGGCATGGCGGTGCCGACGCTGATCGCGTGGGCGCAGACCAGGCTGCCGTTCGAGCATCGCGGACGCGGCATGGGTGTGTGGACCGCCTGCTTCTTCTTCGGGCAATTCTCCAGCCCGTTCCTGGTTTCGATGTTCCGCGTCCAGACGGGCGCGATGCAGGGCGCGTTCCTCATCATGGGCGTGGCCGGGATCGTCGGCGCTGTCGTCGCGGTCCTTATCGCGGCGAAGCGGCGCGACGGCGGGTCCCCCGCCGCCGCCGCGGTCGCCTGATCCTTCCTCACCGTTCGGGACCATCATCATGACGATCAAGCGGGGCGTCAGCCTCTACAGCTATCAGAACGAAACCTTCCTCGGCACGATGACGCTGGAGGACTGCATCCGCACCAGCGTCGAGCTGGGCGCGCCAGGGATCGAGATCATCGGCGAGCAGACCTTCTGGGGCTGGCCCGAAGTGGGCGTGGCCGACGAGAAGATCGCCGAGTGGCACCAGTTGATCGCAAAATATGACGCGGTGCCGGTCGCTCATGATTTCATGCTCGACTACAAGCGGTACAAGGGCCGCGACATGCCGTTCGACGAGCAGGTCGCCAGCGTGAGGAAGGACATCGACTTCGGCGCGCGGCTGGGCATGAAGTACGTCCGCGCGCTCGTGTCGATCGCGCCCGAAGTGCTGGTCGCCGCTGCGCCTCATGCCGAGGAAAAGGGGATCAAGATCCTGATCGAAGTGCATGCGCCGCTGCATTTCGACCATCCGTGGATCATCCGCCACGCCGAAGCCTTCGAGAAATCGGGCAGCGACGCACTGGGCTTCCTGCCCGACATGGGCATGTTCCTGTTCCGGTTCCCGCCGGTGTGGAAGGAACGCTTCATCCGCAACGGCGTGCCGCATCACATCGCCGACTATATCACCAAGGCGTATGAGGACCGCGTGCTCAGCGAGTACGTCATCCTCAACGTGCGCGAGATGGGCGGCACGGGCCCCGCGATCGGCATGGCCGAGACGCTGCGCCACAATGCGGCGTTCGAGCCGAAGCGGATGCTCGATTACATGCACCGCATCCACCACATCCACGGCAAATTCTATCAGATGGACGCCGACTTGGTCGAACCCGGCATTCCCTATGACAAGATCGTCGCGGTGCTCAAGCAGGGCGGGTACGACGGCTATATCTGTTCGGAATATGAGGGGAACCGCTGGATCGAGGACGCGCACACCGTCGATTCGGTCGAACAGGTCCGCCGCCATCAGGAAATGCTGAAAGCCCTGATCGACGGCCCCGCCACCACCGCTCTGGCTGCCTGAAGGGAACCGACATGTTCGACAACAAGATGATCGTGGACGACAGCCTCAAGACGACCGGGGACGGTTTCAGTATCGAGGCACGGCTGCCCTATTATCGGGGGCTGGGGCTTTCGATGATCGAGAATGTAGCGGTGACCATCGACGGCGATGCCGTGCCGCGCGAGGACGTGACGCTCACGCTGCGCGGCCGCACCTGGACGCTCGACGAGCTGGAGAGCGAATATGGCGATCGCTGGAATTTCGGTGAAAAGGCGGTGATCGGCGTCAGGCGCGCCGGCGGACTGGCGCCGGGCGAACATCGCATCGAACTGGCAGAGACGATGCGGATCTCATACCTGCCGTTCGTGCCGACGACGAAGGATGCGAAGCTGCTTCGGTTGTCGGCATGATGGCCCCGCCTCGCATCGATCGCCGTTCGATGCTGGCGGGTGCCGCCGGCACGGCCTTGCTCGGCATGTCCGGGATGACCGTCGCGGCGGGTCCGCGAACCGTGGCCGGCTGGCGGCCGCTGTTCGATGGAAATGGTCTGGACGGCTGGACGTTCTATCAGGACGGCATCGGGGCCCGCGATACGCTGGGCGTCGTCGCCGTCGATGACGGTGTCGTGCATTTCCACGGCCGCGACTATCGCGGACCGGAGAAGGCCGCGTTCGGCCACATCGCGACGGTCGACCGCTGGTCCAACTATCATCTGCGTCTCGACTATCGATGGGGCACCGCGCGGTTCGCGCCGCGTGCCCTGCAACGCCGCAACAGCGGCATCCTGTATCATCTCGGCCCCGAACGCGACCGGCTGTTCCCCGACGGCGTCGAGTTCCAGGTCGAGGAGGGCGATGTCGGCGACGCCATCATGATTAACAGCCGGGCCCTGGCCGGACCGGTGCTGGGCGGAACGCCGCTGTGGCCGACCTATTTCCCCGGGCTGCCGACGACCTATGAGCCGCCGGTCGTGGCGGGCGGCATCGCCCGCCAGTGGTTCCGCCATGCCGGGTCCTATGAAACGCTGGATGGCTGGAATACGCTCGACCTCTACGCTTTTGGCGATCAGGCCGCGCATCTGGTCAACGGGCGCATCGTCATGACCCTGTTCGCCATGCGCGACCGGGGCAACGCGCCGCTGACCGGCGGCCGTATCGCGCTCGAATTCGAAGCCGCGGAAATCATGTATCGGAACGTGATGATCCGGCCGCTTTCGCCGGAGGATGTCGACCGTCTGAAGGCGGGCGGCGCCTGATCGATCGACCTGCCCCCCCGATCGCCGATCGGGGGGCGGACCGTTACCGGGTCGCGCGACGGATCGCCGGATAGCGCGCGATCACCGCCATCTGCGCGATCATGCACAGGATGATCGGCGCGTAATAGAGCCAGCGCAGCCCCGACACGACCTGCGCGCCACCCTTGCCCGGCACATAGCCGATGCTGGCCAGCCCGAACGCGATCAGCGCGCCGCCCAGTGCCATGCCGATCTTGGTCGACAGGCTGATGCCCGACGACAAGAGTCCTTCGTTGCGGGTCCCGGTCAATTGTTCGTGATATTCGATCGCCTCGGCCGCCATCGCGAAGATCGCGGTCATCGTGATGCTGAGCAGCACCGATCCGATCAGATAGAGCGTCAGGAACGCGGCGGTCGACCCCTCCGTCAACGGCAGCAGCGCGAACAGGGGCAGCGCGGCGAGGAGCGCGATCAGGTTGCCGCGACGCATGCCCATTCGCTTCAGATAGGGCGGGGCGATGATCGATCCGATCAGCAGCGTTCCCGACACGGCGGGCAGCAGGATCGAGATCATCCATGGCTTACCCAGCACGTTGATCGCGAAGAACGGCGTGACCGCCAGCACCGCGCCGAACCGGACGAAATTGAGCAGCGCGAACAGGAACACCGTGTGCCACGCCCGGTTGGCGATCATCGCGCGCACCTGGGGCAACACCGCCTGGCGATGCGGCTGGTCGGGCGCATGGACCTGTTCGGGGCAGCGCAGCAGGTTGAGCGTGGTGAGCGTGGTGAGCAGGCCGAAGAGCGTGCCGACGATAAGAAACCCCCGTGCCTGATCGCCGCCGCCCAGCGCCCCGACCAGCGGCATCGTCGCGGCGGTGGCGACGATCACCGAGATCGCGGTGCCCGCCGCGCGCAGGCTGCCGAGCGTCAGCCGCTCGTTCGACCGGTTGGTCATCATCGGCAGCAGCGCGCCATAGGGGATGTTGACGACCGAAAAGAGGATGCCGAGCGCACCGAAGGTCAGGACCGCCCACAACAACCGGATGATTTCGCTGCCGGGAGGTATCCAGAAGGTGGCGGCGCACAACAGTCCGAAGGGGACCGCGCCCCATTTGAACCACGGCCGCGCCCGCCCGCTGCGCCCGCGCGTCCGGTCGACCGCGATGCCGATGACCGGATCGATCGCGGCGTCGGCCAGCCGCGAGACGAGCAGCAGCGTGCCGACTGCGGCGGCGGGGAGCAACGCGACATCGGTGTAGAAGAACAGCAGGAACGCCCCCACCATGTTCCACGACAATCCGAAGCCGAAGTCGCCAATGCCATAGGCGAGCTTCGCCGACGCGGGAAGCGGCGGCGACGCGAGCGGGAGGTCGTCCCGCACCCCTTCCGGCATGTCAGCTACCCCGCGCGATGCGGGTGGCGGCGGGGGCGGGGGCGGGCGGCGCGCCCACGACGAACGGCCATGAAATACAGGCGGCAAGAGACATGGTTCCACTCCGGGCGGCACCGCACCCGGGCGGTGCCTGGCGGGATGTGCCCGCTAGCAAACTGGGATCAGAGCGAGCCTTCCTTCAGCATCGACACCGCCGTGGCGGCGGCACGCGCGGTCAGCGCCATATAGGTCAGCGACGGGTTCTGGCAGGCCGACGATGCCATCTGCGCGCCATCGGTGACGAACAGGTTGGCGACGTCGTGCGACTGGCTCCACTTGTTCAGCACGCTGGTCCGGGGATCATGGCCCATCCGCGCGCCGCCCATTTCGTGGATCGCCGATCCACCGGGGCTGGGCTGGTCTAGCCCCATGATGACATGGCCCCCGGCGGCGGTCAGCATCGCGGCGGCCTCCGCCTTTGCCTCCGCCAGCGCGGCGCGTTCCTCCTTGCCGTGTTCGAACGCGATACGCAGCGCGGCCAGCCCGGCTGAATCCTTTACAGTCGGATCGAGCGTGATGCGGTTGGTCGCGCGGGGCATCGAATCGGCGAAGGCGACCAGCACCATCCGCCATGGGCCCGGTTCGCGCAGCCCGTCCTTATAGTCCGCACCGATCCCCGCATCGCGCTTGCCGCGCGTCCATGCCGCGCGGAAGGCGCCCCCCTGATAGGAGAAGCCGCGCGTGTGGCCCTTGCCGTCGATCGTGTCGAGGTTGCGGAAGCGCGGAATGACCACCCCGGTCGGGCGGTTGCCGAAATAGGTATGTTCCTCGAACCCCGGCATGATCGCGATCCCTGCGACCGTCTGCGCATGGTCCATGATATGCGTGCCCAATATCCCGCTGGAATTGGCGAGGCCGGTCGGGTTCGCCCCGGTCGCCGAACGCAGCAGTACGCCGACGCTGTTGAACGATCCGGCGTTCAGGAACACGATCCGCGCGGTGGCGCGCTTGTGCGTGTTCCCCTTGGTATCGAGGAAGCGGACACCGGTCGCGCGCCCGGTCACCGGGTCGTGCTCGATCGCCTCGACCACCGCATCGGTCATCAGCGTCAGGTTGCCGGTCTTCCGTGCGGCGGGCAGCGTCGAACTCTGGGTCGAGAAATAGGCGCCGTAGGAACAGCCACGCGCGCAGATCGAGCGATACTGGCACGCCGCGCGCCCCTCGTCGGGCTTGGCGACGGTCAGGTTGGCGTTGCGCCCGATGGTCAGCCGCCGTCCGGCCCAGCGTTCGCCGATCACCGTGCGGACGTGTTGCTCGACGGGGTTGAGCGCCATCGGCGGCAAGAAGCGCCCGTCGGGCAACTGCGGCAACCCTTCGGCCATGCCCGCCACGCCGACGAACTCCTCGACCTTGTCATACCATGGCGCGATGTCGGCGTAGCGGATCGGCCAGTCGGTGCCGTGTCCGTCGCGGCGGTTGGCATCGAAGTCGTAATCCGACCAGCGATAGCATTGCCGCCCCCACGACAGCGACCGCCCGCCTAGGTTGTGGCTGCGCCACCAGTTGAACTCGGTCGCGCCCTCGGTGGTGTACGGGTTCTCGCGGTCGTTCACGAAGCGGTCCTGCGTGAATTCGGTGAAGTGGCGGTTCTTGCGCTGCACTGCATAATCGGTTTCGAACAGCGCGGCATCGCCCAGCCCGCGAAAGTCGAGATCCCACGGCGCCTTGGTTTCGTTGGTATAGCCGGTGCCGTGTTCGATCATCGGCCCGCGTTCGAGCATCAGGACCTTCAGCCCCGCCTCGGTCAGTTCCTTGGCGGCCCAGCCGCCAGTGATGCCCGATCCGATCACGATCGCATCGAAGGTTGCATCGGCCATCAACTGAACTCCACCGCGGTCCAGTCGCTCGACCATGCGCGACTGCCGGGAACAAAGGGTAGATCGGGGTCGAACCTGCCGGGGACCAGCTCATATTGCAGCTCGCGCGATGCGCCGGCCTCGGAGGTGTAATAGGCGGTGAGTATCAGCGCCTTGAGCTTCTTCCACGGTGATTCGGGAGCGGCGCGATCGGTTTCGGCGAACGCCGCGCGGTCGATCGCCTCGACCGCCGCCATGCGCCGCACAGGGCCTTCGCGCAGGAAGTCGCCGCGGGCATTCGCGTCGAGCTGCCATTCCAGCCAGTCGAGATAGTCAAGCGTGCCGTCGCGGCGCAAATGACGGGTGACGGTCACGGGCAATGCCGCGCCGGCCGCAGGGGCGCGGGTGCCGTCGAGGCCGTGCGCGAGCGCGAGGATCACGAAATCCTGCGCGCCGACATCCCCGGCACCGGGGGTCGTGGTGCGCGGGATCACCGCCTGTGCGGCCTCGCGCAACATGGTGCGTTGGCGATCGCTGGCCGTTTCGTCGGTATCGGTCATCCGCACCACGGCGACGGGCAACCCCACCACCAGCGCGAACAATGCGGCACCGCCCAGCGTGTCGCGCCGGGTCCAGCCTGTATCGGCCATGACGCTCCTCATCCTCATCCCTGCCGTCATCGCGGCTTATTAGAACGAATGTTCTGATATAGCCTGACCGAGCCCACGGCAAGGGGAAAGAAAGCGGCGTGGTCGCGGGTCAGGCGGGCAGGGGGCGGGCCTTGGGCCTGGTCGACAGATAGGCCGCCAGCATGTCCGACAGGTCGCTTTTCAGCTCGTTCCAGTCGCCTTCGCCCGCAGCATCCAGCGACGATCCGAAGCCGAGGTAGCGCGCGATCGAGGCATAGAGGATGCGGAACCCGGCGTCGGCCGCATGGCGCGGATCGTCATGGCGGATCTCGTCCACGCAGGTCAGCAGCGCGTCGATCACCGCCTCGCTGGTGCGGACATAGCTGCGCTTGCCGATCGCGGCGATGACGGGATCGCCGCTGGCGCGCAGCATCAGCGGGCGCATCCGGTCGGCATAGCGGCGCAGCACCTCGGCAACCGACTGGACCAGGTCATGCACCACATCGATCAGGCCGCCGCCGCGCGCCTGCGCCGCCGCGATCGCTTCGAGCATGTCGGTGTCGACCCGTTCCAGCACGCGTAACTGTACGACGTGGACCAAATCCTCCTTGCTGTCGAACCGGCAATAGATCGACCCGATCGATACCTTTCCGTGTTTGGCCACCTCGTTCAGCGTGAATTCGTCCGACCCGCGCTGGGTCATCAATTCCTCGGCGGTGGTCAGCATTCGTTCGAAGCTGGCCTTGCTGCGGCCCTGCTGTGGCACGCGCGCCTTGGCCATGATCGTTTCAATATCCATCGGCACCCCATTGACAGCCCCCGGAACGGAGGCATATCAGAATAGCAGTTCTAATTTTAGTTTAGGCCACTCGGCAACGAGCGGCAACCGCGTACCGGGACAACCGGCCGCGAAAAGGGAGAGGTCGAATGCGTTTCTCGGTGTTCCTCAATGCACGTTCGATGGCGCCGGAGCAGGACCGCGCGCTGATCCATGGGCTGACCGGCCATGCCGCTCGCGCCGCCGCGCTCGGCTTCGACGGGCTCTTCCTGCCCGATCATCACTTCAACGGCTACATGCCGATCGCCAGCGACAGCTATATGTTCGCGGCCTATCTGGCGGCGAAGCATCCGCACATGCATTTCGGCTTTTCGGTCACGTCGGTGCCGCTGCATCACCCGGTCCGGTTCGTCGAGCGGATCAACATTCTCGACCAGTTGACCGACGGCAAGCTGCTCGTCGGCGTCGGATCGGGCACCACCCCTGAGGAAATGATCGGCTTCGGCGTCGATTACCGCGATGCCGGGCAGATTTCGGAACGCAACCTCGCGCTCGCCGAACAGCTCTGGGCCAAGACGGTCGACGATCCGGCGGTCGAGATCGACAACGGCCCGCACCAGGGCCGCGTCCTGCAACGCATCGCGCCCGCCGCCTATAGCGAGGGGCATGCGCGGCTGATGCCGGTCGCGATGAAGGAATCGAGCGCGCGCCGCGCCGCCGAGAATGCGTGGCCCGCGTTCATCCCCGCCTTCACCCCGCCGCAGATCGGCGGGACCGAACCGATGAAGCACGTCGCCAAATTCTTCGGCATCTATCGCGCGATGCTGGAGGAAGCGGGGCACAGCGCGGAAAAGATCGCGCGCGCGCTCGACTGGACGACGCACACCTATCAACTGGTCCATGTCGCCGACAGCGACGAACAGGCCCGCGACGAGATGATGACGATCCTGCGCGCCTATCAGGACGCGATCGAGCGCGAGGCGGCGTTCAACGCCCGGGCGGAATCGAACGACGCCAACAAGAAGACCGACCGCACGCCCAACGCGCTGACCGACGACTGGATCGGAACATGGTGCCTGTACGGATCGCCCGAGACGGTGGTCGAGCATCTCAGGCCCTATGCCGACCTCGGCATCGGCAACATCCTGTGCGGCACCACCACCGGCCCGCTGACCGACGAGCGGCTGCGGCTGGGCGACCAGACGCTGCGGCTGTTGTCCGAGAAGGTCATGCCCGCGTTCCGGAAGGGTTGAGCGATGGCCCGCCACATCATCGGGATCGGCGGCACGTTCCGCCCCCGCTCCTCCAGCGAGATGCTGGTGCGCGCGGTGCTGGGCGACTGCGCGGCAATGGGGGCGCGGACGACCATGTTCGACGGTCCGGCGCTCGCCGCCCTGCCGCACTTCAACCCCGAACGCCCCGAGCGGACGGCGGAGCAGGCGGCGTTCGTCGCCGCGCTGCGCGATGCCGACGCGCTGGTGATCGGCACGCCCGGCTATCACGGCGGGGTGTCGGGGGTGGTCAAGAACGCGATCGATCTGCTGGAGGATCTGCGCGGTGACGAGCGGGTGTATTTCGACGGGATGCCGGTCGGACTGATCGTGTCGGCGGCGGGATGGCAGGCGGGCGGCGTCACGCTCGCCGCGCTGCGCGGCATCGTCCACGCGATGCGCGGCTGGCCGACGCCGGCGGGCATCGCGATCAATTCGATCGCCCAGAAACCGTTCGGCGGCGACGGTGCGATCGCTGATCCGGCCATCGCCGGACAGATTGCGACGATGGCCCGCCACATAATGGCGTTCCGGCTGGAGCCGGTCGCATGAGCGACCTGACGCTGACCGAGGCGGCGAGCCTCACCGCCGGGGCGACGATGTGGCGCACGGTCGCGATCCCGCATGCTGGCGTCCCCTCGCTGCACCTGAGCGACGGGCCGATGGGGATCGCCAGCGGCCGGGTCGACGAACGCGACGTCGCGCGGCTGTCGCCCTGCGCCACGGCACTGGGTGCCAGCTTCGACCCCGCGCTGATCGAACGAATGGGTGCGCTGGTGGGTGGCGAGGCGGTGCGCTGCGGCGTCGACATGGTGCTGGCCCCCAACGTCAATCTGGCGCGCAGCCCGCTCGCCGGGCGGGCGTTCGAATATTATTCGGAAGATCCGCTGCTCACCGGCATCGCCGGGGCGGCATGGACGCGCGGATTGCAGTCGACCGGCACCGGCGCGTGCGTCAAGCATCTGGTGTGCAACGACAGCGAAACCGACCGCGACCGGATGAACGCGGTCGTCGACGAACGGACGCTGCGCGAAATCTACCTGCTGCCGTTCGAACTGTGCGCAGCAGCAGGCGCGGGGGCGATGCTGACCGCCTATAACCGCGTCAACGGGACATGGTGCGCCGAACACGATCATGTCTCGACGATCGTGAAGCGGGAATGGGGGTTCGACGGTCCGTTCATCAGCGACTGGTTCGGCACCCATTCGACGGCGGGCAGCCTGAACGGCGGGCTCGACCTCGAAATGCCGGGGCCGGCGCGGTTCGTCGGTGCCCATGCGGTCGGCGCGGTCGAGCGGGGCGAGGTTCCGGGCGACCGCGTCGCCGATGCGGCCGCGCGCGTCACCCGCGCCGCGCGCCGCTGGTCGGGTGCCAAGACCCCGCGTACCGAGGACGCCGACGCGCTGCTGGTCGAGGCGGCGGCGGCGGGCATGGTGCTGTTGCGCAACGATGGCGACCTGCTGCCGCTGGTCCCCGGTCGCCACGCCCGTATCGCGGTGATCGGCCCCAATGCCGCCTCTCCCTGCTATCAGGGCGGCACCTTCGCCAAGATCGCGCTGTCGCCCGACGCGATCCGCCCGATCGAGGCGATCGTCGCCCGCTATAGCGACCGGGCGGACATCGTCTACGAACCCGGCGTCGATCCGCAGCCGCGCCTACCGTCGATGCCGGTCGCGCCGGCCCGGGGCAACGGGCGCGGCATGACCGTCGATTATTTCGCCGACAGCGACCTGACCGGCACACCGGTCTTCAGCGAGGTGCGCGATACCAACTCGCTGGTCTGGTTCGTGGGCGTCCATGACGAAGGGGTGTTCGATCGTCCCGCCGCCGTGCGCGCCAGCGGCTGGTTCACCGCCGGCGCCGATGGCGCGCACCGCTTCTACGTCGGTGCGACCGGCGCGGTACGGTTGCGGATCGATGGCAAGGAGGTTTTCGACCGGACCGAGCGGATGGCCGCGTCGGACGTCATGGGATCGCTGAAACGCGGCGATGCCGACAGTGTCGAGGTCGCGCTGACCACCGGGCAGCGGGTGCTGGTCGAGGTCGAGTTCCGCTATGACGGCGCGCGCGTTCACGGGCTGTGGTACGGGGTGCGCGGTCCCGACAGCGCGGCGGCGATGCTTGCCCGCGCGGTCGATACCGCGCGCTCGGCCGACGCGGTCGTGCTGATGGTCGGCGAAACCTCCGATTCCAGCGTCGAGAGCAAGGACCGCGCCGACACCGCGCTCGTCGCCGAACAGGTCGCGCTGATCGACGCGGTCTGCGCTGCCAACCCGAATGTCGCGATCATCGCCAACATCGGACATGCCTTCGACGCCCGCTGGGGCGAACAGGCGGCGGCGCTGGTGTCGGCATGGTATCCGGGCGAAGGGTTCGGCCCGGCGCTGGCGGGGGTGCTGGCGGGCGATGTCGAGCCGGGCGGGCGGCTGCCGCTGACGCTGGCGCGCGACGAGCGCGACTATCCCGCGCTCGCGCTGCAACCCGATGTCGCGGGCGACCTGGCCTATGACGACGGGGTGTTGGTCGGCTATCGCGGATTCGCCGCGCGCGGTATCGCGCCGCTGCATGCCTTCGGATCGGGGCGGGGCTATACCCGGTTCGACTGGGTCGATGCGACGGTCGAGGGCGATAGCGTGCTGGTGACGATCCGCAACGCCGGCGACCGCATGGGCAGCGAGGTCGTGCAACTCTATCGCCATGCCCCCGAATTCGCGCTGGTCGGCTTCACCAAGGCGACGCTTGCCCCCGGGGAGACGGCGGTGGTGCGGGTGACGCCCGAACCACGGCTGCTGCGCGTCTGGCAGGGCGGGGAATGGGGCAGCATCGGCGACAGCCTGCGCCTGTCGGCAGGGTCGGCCAGCGACCGTTTGATCTTCGAGGTGGAGGCAAGGGCATGAATCGGATGATCGTAGCGGGATTGGCCGGGGTGGCGGTGATGACGACCGCCGTCGCCGCGCGGCCCACGGCGTCGGAAACGGAACGCAACCGGGCGATCGTTACCGCCTTTGCCGAGCAATTCTATGCCAGGCGTGACGTGAAGGGCGCGTTCGATCGATTCGTGGCGCCCGATTATATCCAGCATAATCCCGGCATCGCCGACGGACGCGACGCCGCCGTCGCCGCGCTGGCCGATAAGTTCGCCACGCCCGGCGCGCGCTTCGACGTGAAGCGCATTCTGGTCGACGGCGATCTGGCGATGATCCACCTGCATGGGCGGACCGATCCGGCCAGCAGGGGTGGGGCGGTCGCCGATATTTACCGGTTGAAGGACGGCAGGATCGTCGAACATTGGGACGTGATTCAGCCGATCCCGGCGACGGCGCGCAATCCGCACCCGATGTTCTGACCCGCCGGTGAAATAAGTGGTCGGCGCTGCGCAAGACCGCTTGACTTACCTGTCAAATAGAATAGCAATTCTAGTTCTAAACGAGGGGCGAATACGCCCCCGCTATCATGGAGAGGGGATCGCATGACGACGTTCCGCCGCATCGCCGCCACGGCGCTTGCCACTACCGCCAGTTGGGTCACAGTCCCGGCACTGGCACAGACCGCCGAACCGGTCGGGGCCACCCCGCCGACCAGCGCCAACGACACCACCACCGGCCAGCAGAACGACGACCAACTGGGCGATATCATCGTCACCGCGACCAAGATGGTGACCCGGTTGCAGGAAACGCCGATCGCGATCCGCGTGGTCAGCGGCGCGGATCTGACCAAGGCGGCAGTTACCGACGTCAGCGGGCTCCAGCGGCTCGCCCCCGATCTCGGCATTACCCCCGACTCGGTATTCACCAAGATCGCGATACGCGGCGTGTCGAGCCAGGACATTTCGGAAAGCGCCGATCCGGCGCTGACCGTGTCGATCGATGGCGAATATGTGAACCGCCCGGTCGCGCTCAACGCCAACTTCTTCGATCTCGAACGGATCGAGGTGTTGCGCGGGCCGCAGGGCACGCTGTTCGGCCGCAATTCGACCGCAGGTGCGCTCAACATCGTCGCGGCCAAGCCGGTGCTCGGCAGTTTTGAAGGCTCGGCGACCGCTGGCTATGGCAATTACAACGCGATCTATGCGACCGGCGCGGTCAACGTGCCGCTGGGGCAGGATGTCGCGATCCGCATCGCCGGGCTGCACAACGAACATGACGGCTATGTCGACAATGGCGCGCTGGCGGGCCGGGGCGACGATGCCAACGTCGACGCGGTGCGCGGCAGCATCCTGTTCGCACCGGGCGCGCTCGAAGTGTATCTGGCGGGCGAATATGTCGACGTGAACCAGACCGGCCCGGTGCAATACGGGTTGCTGGTCAACAACGCGACGCCGGGGCTGACCGAACTGCCGGCATCGGTCGCGTCGCCCGTGACCTATCCGACGCTGGCGCAACGGGTGGTGCCGGGCTTCGTCGACCTGCCGGCGGGGTTCGATCCCGCCAGCTTCCCGATCGGCCGGCGCGGCAACTTCAAGAGCCAGCAATATGCGGTGCGCGGCCGGGTCGCCTATGATTTCGGCGGCGCGACGCTCAGCTACATCGGTGGCTATCGCCACGTCGACAACCAGGTCATCCTGCCGCAGAATGGGTTCCTGCCCGAACAGTTCACCTTCTACAACGACCGCTACGACACCCGTACCCACAGCCACGAAGTACGGCTGAACGGCGGCGCACAGGGCAGCTTCGTCTGGCAGGTCGGCGGGTTCTATTTCCATGAGAACCAGATCATCGCGCGCGGCCTGTATCTGCCGCTGGCCAGTGCCTTCGCCAACTTCTTCTACCGCCCCTATGTGAAGTCGGAATCCAAGTCGGCGTTCGCGCAGGCGACCTATTGGGTGGTGCCCGACACGCTCAGCTTCACCGGCGGCGTGCGCTATACCGACGACCAGAAGGACGCGCAGTACATCAACTACGGCTTCTTCCGCACCCAGAACATGGTCCGCCCGCCCGCCGACGGCAGCGGCGCCGGCTCGGTGATCCGTTTCCCGACCTATGCCGAGGACAAGGTGACGTGGACCGCGGGCGTCGAATACAAACCGGCGCGCGACAACCTGCTCTATGCCAAGGTCAGCACCGGCTTCAAGAGCGGCGGATTCGATCTGGTCGGCGCGTTCAATGCGGAAAGCCTGACGGCGTATGAGGTCGGGTCGAAGAACCGGTTCCTCAACAACACGCTCGAATTCAACGTCTCGGCCTTCTATTATGATTATCAGGACCAGCAGGTGCAGGTCTACATCGATACCACGGTCGGCGCGCGGACGTTCAATGCGGGCAAGAGCCGGGTGTGGGGGATCGAGACCGATACCACGATCAAGCTGTCGCCCAACGACCGGATCGGCCTGATCGTCAACTATATCGATGCCCGGTTGCAGAATTTCGCGGGCATCCCGGCACCGACGCTGGCCAACCCGCCCGCCAACGTACCGCGCCTGACCCTCGATCTTGCGGGCAATGCCCCGCCGCAGGCCCCGAAGTGGACGATCGGCATCAACTACAACAAGTCGATCGACCTCGGCAGCGGCTATGAACTGGTCGCCAACGGGTTCAGCCGGTTCAAGTCGGAATATTACCTCACCGCGTTCAACTATCGCGGCGACCGGGTGCAGGCGTTCACGACCACCGACCTCAGCCTCGAACTGAAGCTGCCCGGCGATACGCTGAGCCTCCAGGGCTATGTCCGCAACGTCGAGAACAATCGCGTCAAGACCTATGCCGGCTTCACCGGCGGCGGGATCAACATCTACAACTGGAACTTCGGCCAGCCGCGCACCTACGGCGTGCAGGGCACGTTCCGGTTCTGACCCTCCCCCTCGGGGTCGGCGTACGTCGCCGGCTCCGTTCTTCTCTTTCCTACCCAGCCATGGAGGGCGTGATGGCCCGAGTTACCGAAATCCGCTTCGTCGGCTATGGCGTCGCCGATCTGGCCGCCGAACGCGCCTTTTACCGCGACGACTGGAAACTGGTCGAGGCGGGCGAGGTGGACGGCATGGTCCATTTCGCCGCCGAGGGGCATGACGAGGCATGCGTCGTCCGGCTGCGGCAGGACGATGCCAACCGCGTCGACGTGATCGCGCTGGCCGCCGACAGCGATGCCGATGTCGATGCGCTGCACGACAAGGTGGTCGCCGCCGGATGCCGCATCATCTTCGCCCCGCGGGGCCTGACCACCTTCGGCGGGGGCTATGGCTTCCGCTTCTTCTCGCCCGACGGACTGCCGTTCGAGGTTTCGGCCGGGGTCGAACGGCGCACCCCGCGCCAGTTGACCCGCTGGGAAGGCATTCCGCAGAAGATCAGCCATATCGTGCTGCATTCGCCCGACCACCGCGCGATGGTGGCGTTCTTCACCGACGTGCTGGGGTTCCGCGTGTCGGACTGGCTGGGCGATTTCATGTGCTTCCTGCGCTGCAATACGGCGCATCACCGGCTGGCGATCCTCCCCGGACCGCCGTGCCTCAACCATGTCGCCTATGACATGCTGACGCTCGACGACATGATGGCGGGCATCCGGCGGCTGAAGAAGGCCGGGACCGACATCCGCTGGGGACCGGGGCGGCATACGGCGGGCAACAACACCTTCAGCTATTTCACCACGCCCAACGGCTTCGCCGTCGAATATACCTCCGAACTCGAACATGTCGATTTCGAGCAGCATCAGCATCAGGTGCATGTGCCGGGGCCGGGCACGATGGACCAGTGGGGCATCGGCGTCGGCGGTCCGCAGACCATGCCGCATCCCAAGCCCGACGCGGGCCTGTTCCAGCCGGTGGCGGTGTAACGGCGATGGCGCTGTACGAACCGTTTCCCAACTATATCTGGAACCTGTCGGTCGCGATCGCGATGGAGAGCGGCGCGCAGCTCGGTGAGATCATCGACATGTGCCAGCCCCTCAGCGACGCAGCGGCGACCGGCGCGGACGCCGGCACGCCGCAGTTCATGGCGGCATGGGCGGCGATGGGGGCCAAGCTGATCGCCCTCGCCGCCGAGGACGAGGGCAGGGGCCGCGCCTTCTCGGCGGCGAACAAGCTGGAGCGCGCCAGCCTTTATCTGTTCACCGCCGAGCGGATGCAGGGCCATGGCGCACCCGGCCGCACGGAAACCTATGCCAAGGCGCGCGAGGCGTTCGACCGGTCGACGATGCTGGGTCGGCTGAACCGCGAACGGGTCGAGATTCCGCTGGCGACCGGCACGATGCCCGCGCTCTATACCCGCGCCCCGGGTGTCGGGCCGCATCCGGTGGTGGTGTTCTGCAACGGCCTCGATAGCTGCAAGGAGCTGCTCTACTGGACGCGGCTGCCGCACGAACTGGCACGGCGGGGCATCTCGACGCTGTGCGTCGATCAGCCCGGCTCGGGCGAGGCGCTGCGGTTGCAGGACCTGCCCGTCGATCCGCACAGCGAACACTGGGCGGGCAAGGCGGTCGACTGGCTGGAGGGTCAGGCCGATGTCGATCCCGAGCGTATCGGCATGACCGGCATTTCGCTGGGTGGTCATTTCGCGCCCCGCGCCGTCGCCTACGAACCGCGCTTCGCCAGCGGCGCGGTATGGGGCGCCAATCACAACTGGCGCGAGGTGCAGGACAGGCGCATGGCGCGCGAGGGCGAGAACCCGGTCCCGCACTATTGGAAGCACGTCCACTGGGCGTTCGGCGCGAGCGACCAGGACGACTTTCTTGCCAAGTCGGACGCGATGAACCTCAACGGCCATATGGACCGCATCCGCGTGCCGTTCCTCGTGACGCACGGGGCCAACGACCGCCAGATCGGCGTCGCCTATGCCGACGACCTCTACGACCAACTGGTCAATTCGCCGCGCCGCGAGAAGGTGATCTTCACGCCACGCGAAGGCGGGGTCGAGCATGTCGGGGCGGACAACATGGCCTATGGTCGCGACCTGCTGGCCGACTGGTTCGCCGAGACGCTGGGGGGTGCGACCGCATGACCCGCCGCATCCTCGACCTGTCGATCGCGATCGACCCGGCGGTCGTCACCGACCCGCCGTTCATGCGCCCGACGATTACCCGCCAGACCCATGCCGAGACGGTGGCCGAGGCGGCGATGTTCTTCCCCGGCATCACCGCCGATGCGATGGCGGGCGGGCAGGGGTTCGCCGCATCGGAGACGCTGACGCTCTCGACCCACAACGGCACGCATCTCGATGCGCCATGGCATTATCACCCGACGCAGGACGAAGCTCTGGGCGGCGGCGGCAAACCGGCGCTGACCATCGACGAGGTGCCGCTCGACTGGTGCCTGCAACCCGGCGTGAAGCTCGACTTCCGGCACCTGCCCGACGGCCATGTCGTGACGGCGGCGCAGGTCGAGGCCGAACTGGCGCGGATCGGCCACGACCTGCGCCCGCTCGACATCGTGCTGGTCAACACCGCCGCCGGCGCGGCGCTGGGGCAACCCGATTTTCTGGGGCGCGGCTGCGGCATGGGCTATGAAGCGACCATGTACCTGACGTCGCGCGGGGTGCGGGTCACCGGCACCGATGCGTGGAGCTGGGATGCGCCGTTCGGCCACACCGCCGCGCGCGTTGCCGAAACCGGCGACTATTCGCTGGTCTGGGAAGGGCACAAGGCCGGTCGCGACATCGGTTATTGCCACATGGAGAAGCTGACCAACCTCGACCAGCTCCCCGCGACCGGGTTCATCGTGTCGTGCCTGCCGGTCAAGGTGAAGCGCGGGTCGGCGGGCTGGTGCCGCGCGGTCGCGATTCTCGGGGATGCGACATGAGGCTCGCGACCCGCGCCAACGGCAACCGCGACGGGGCGCTGGTCGTCGTATCGGGCGACGGCAGCCGCTATCTGCCGACGGACGGTACGCTGCAATCGGCGCTCGACCAGTGGAGCCGCTGCGAACCCATGTTGCGCGCGCTGGCCGACCGGCTCGATGCCGGGCAGGGTGAGGCGCTCCATCCCGCGACGCTGCTCGCCCCGCTGCCGCGCGCGTGGCAATGGCTCGACGGTTCGGCGTTCCCGACCCACGGCGAACTGATGCAGCAGGCGTTCCGGCTCCCGCCGATCGAAACCGACAAGCCGCTGATGTATCAGGGCATGTCGCACCGCTTCCTGTCGGGACGCGAGGACGTGCCGTTTCCGAGCGAGGCGGACGGCATCGATTTCGAAGGCGAGTTCGCGGTCGTCACCGGCGACGTGCCGATGGGATGCACCCCCGCCGACGCGCTCGGCCACATCCGCCTCGTCCTGCTGCTCAACGACTGGTCGCTGCGCGCGATCGCACCCGTCGAGATGAAGACGGGCTTCGGTTGGGTCCAGGCCAAGCCCGCCTGTTCGGTCGCGCCTTTTGCGGTGACGCCCGACGCTTTGGGTGGGGCATGGGTCGACGGCCGCGTCTGCCTGTCGCTGACCGTCGAGGTCAACGGACGGTGGTTCGGCAGCCCGGCCGGCGATGCGATGGCCTATGGCTTCCACGACCTGATCGCCCATGCCGCCCGCACCCGCGATCTGCCCGCGGGCACGATCATCGGATCGGGCACCGTGTCCAACCCGAACCATGGCGAGGTCGGCTCGACCTGCCTGTCCGAACGCCGCGCGATCGAGATGATCGACCATGGGGCGCCGCAGACCCCGTTCCTCCGGTTCGGCGACCGCGTGACGATGCACGCGGGCGATATTTTCGGCACGATCGATCAACGGGTGGTGCAGCGATGAGCCACGCCTTC
>NZ_LMKU01000012.1:547162-547388 GCF_001421635.1 Sphingomonas sp. Leaf25 | reverse complement strand
CCTCGTCATCCCGGCGCAGATGGCGACGCCCGATGCGATCAACTTCATGGCGCGGCACGGGCGGGGCCTCATCTGCCTCGCGATGAACAAGGCGCGGGTCGAACAGCTCGGCCTCGACCTGATGGCGCGCAACAACGGCACGCGGCACGAAACCGCCTTCACCGTCTCGATCGAGGCGCGCGAGGGGGTGACGACCGGCATCTCCGCCGCCGATCGTGCGCGCACG
>NZ_LMKU01000012.1:499537-547088 GCF_001421635.1 Sphingomonas sp. Leaf25 | reverse complement strand
GCGGATGGACGACCTCGTCGCCTTCGCGCAGTTGCACGCGCTCAAGATCGGGACGATCCGCGACCTGATCGCCTATCGCCGCCGCCACGACCATCTGGTCGAGAAGCGCGCGGAAACGGTGTTCGAGAGCGAGTGGGGCGGCGAGTGGCGCGCGATGTCGTTCTGGAACAAAGCGACGGGCAGCGAGCAGGTCGCGCTGGTCAAGGGGCGGATCGATCCGAGCAAGCCGACGCTGGTGCGTATGCACGCGCTGTCGCCGTTCGCCGACCTGTTCGGCGAAGGCGGCGAGCGCGGCGGCCTGCTGCGCCGCTCGATGCGGATCATCGCCGAGGAAGGGGCGGGGGTGGTGGTGGTCATCAACCGTCCGCGTCCCGACGGCCTAACGCTGGCGATCCATGCGCGCAGCGGCGCGCCGGTGCCCGACATGGAGGAACTGCGCGACTATGGCGTTGGCGCGATGATCCTGAACGAACTGGGCGTCGAGGACATGGTGCTGCTCACCAACACCCACCACACGCTGGTCGGCCTTGATGGCTATGGCCTGCGCGTCGTCGGCGAACGGCCGCTGCGGGAAACCGCGTAGCGAATATCAACCTGCCGCCACCGGGACGGATGATGCCGGGGCGGCCACCATGGGAGTGGATGATGCGGACGAAGGATCAACCCGGCATACGCCGGTTCGAGGATGCACGCTGCGCGGTGATGGCGGTCAGCGCATTGACCGCACTCGTCGGATCGTTCTGGATGGCGGGCATCCTGTTCTGAAAACGGGCGACAATGCGCTGGCGCTGCCTGATCGGTTCCGTCGATCGCACGGCCATGCCATTGGCGGCACAGCGTTTCCCCGGTTGCAACCTTGCGTATCGCACCGAATCCTGTACGGAACGACACACAAAATAGCGGGCAGGTGCCCGCCAGGCATACGGGCGCGGTGCGCGCCACGGGGCCGTAGAATGGGAAGGGTCCTATGTCTGCGGTCTATCAAGTATCGTCCTGTATCGAATGGCAGTTCGCGGAAGCGGGCGATCTTGCCGCGCGGCTGCGCGCCGCGCGGGACGCCGGGTTCGATCTCGCCGAATTCCACCTGTGGCGCGACAAGCCGATCGAGGCGATGGCCGCCGCGCTCGGCGAAACGGGCATGCGGCTGACCAGCCTGTGCGTCGATCCGCGCCGCTCGATCGTCGAGCCGGCCGAGCGTGACGCGATGGTCGCCGCCGTGCGCGAGACGATCGAGGCGACGGCCATTCTCGGCAAGCCCAGTCTGATCGTCGCGTCGGGCTTCCGCGTCGAGGGGATGAGCGAGGAAGCGCATTTCGCCAACGCCGTCGCCGCGCTGCGCGCCGCGGCCGATGCGGCAGAGGCGGCGGGCGTTCAACTGCTCCTCGAACCGCTCAACACCCGGCTGTTCGCGACCATGTATCTGGTCAGCACCAGCCTCGGCCTCGATCTGGTCGAAGCGGTGAACAGCCCCAACCTGCGCCTGCTCTACGATGTCTGGCACAGCGCGGTGATGGGCGAGGACATGGGCGCGGTACTCGCCGATCGCATCCATCTCGTCGGCCATGTCCAGGTGGCCGACATGCCCGACCGCAACGAACCGGGCACCGGCACGCTCGACTGGCCCGCGATCACGCAGACGCTGCGCGCGTTGGGATATGACGGGGCGATCGGGCTCGAATATTTTCCGACGATGCCGATGGAACAGTCGCTGGCGCAGTCCCGGCGGATGCTCGCCGATTGACGCCAACGCGGCCCGTCCAGATCCCCGGCGCGAACGACCGCGCCCACCAATTGCGGAATCCATCCATGCACAGCGATCAATTCGCGATCAGCCTCGACCTGGTCAATCGCCATTACCAGGAACCCAATCGCAACCGCTACGAAAGCAGGTATTTCTGGGAAGAACTCTATCCCCTGATCGGCGCGGCGGGGTTTCGTTCGATCGAGATTCCCTACGAACCGGTATGGCAGTTCGGCGGACGCAGCGGGGTTCCGATGAACCGCTACTGCGTCAACACCAAATACCAGAATGCCGAGAACTATCGCGCGGCGCTGGCCAAGGGTGACATCGATCGGGTCACGGGCCTGACGTTCGATTCCAACCTGTTCATGCGCAACGCCAACCTCGATTTCTATTTCGGCGCCACCGGTCATTTCGCGGGAGAAGCGCTGGGCCATGCCGCCGATCTGAACGCCGGGTATCTCGCGATCAGCCCGTCGCCCTATTACGGGCGCATCGCGCACTATCATCCCGACCTTGAGGACAAGGCAGCGGCGTTCGCCGACCGGATGGCCGACCTGCTCGGCGGCCTTGCGGCAAAGGCAGAGGCGGCGGGCGTCGCGCTGGTGCTGCGCAACGAATATTGGAGCGTGTTCCGCGGCGAACGCATCCTGGCGTTGCTCGACCGCTTGCCCGACAGCGTGAAGCTCGACGTCGATACCGCGACCCTGACGATCGCGGGGATCGATCCGGCGGCGTTCATCACCGCGCAGCGCGACCGGATCGGGTGCGTCCACCTGACCGACACGAGCTTCGTCGACACCGCCGGCACGTGGAAGACGCCCAACCCGGAATTCCCCGAACATCGCGCGACGCAGCTATTCCGCGATCCGGGCACCGGCGCCATCGACCTCGCGGCGATCGTCGGGTTGCTGGACCGGACGGGCTATGCCGGGCCGATCATCTGCAGCGCCCGCCAGACGCGCGACCCGTTCCGGGCGTTGCTGCGCACGCGCGCGCTGCTGAACCAGTTACAGAATTAAGCCGGACGGAGTCTCCGCGATGCCCAATATCCGCTACGCCAACATGTGCCACTGGAAGAGCATTCCCTATCGCAAGATCGATAATTTCCGGGAATTCTACTATGAGGACAATACGAACACCGCCTATTATTCGGACTGGGACAGCATCCTGAAATATCAGGCGGCACTCGGCTTCGACGGGATCGAGATCGCGCCATGGGATCTGGCCGACATCCTGCCGCTGTTCGGATCGCCCGAGAAGTTCACGGCGTTCGCGAAGGAACGCGGGGTCGAGGTGATCGGCATGTTCCACGGGGCACACGCCTCGCACCAGGCCGATCATTTCGACGAAGCGGTTCGTTCGGGCCGCGAGGCGGTCGACACGATCGTCCGGTTCGGCGGCAGCTACATGAATACCTGTCCCACGCAGAACTATTACGGTTCGGGTCCGCTGAGCCGCGACGAAGTGCAGCAATGCGCCAGGGTGATGAACGAGATCGGCCGCTACGCCACCGATCACGGCGTCAGGATCGGGCTGCACAACGAGTTCTTCTGCGCGATCAACCTGCCCAACCATCGCGAGCTGATCGAATCGACCGATCCGCGCTACGTCCATTACTGTCTCGACACCGCGCAGGTGGCGATCATGGGCGAGGATCTGCTGACCTTCTACAACGACTATCACGACCGCATCAGCACCCTCCATCTGAAGGACACCGCATCACAGCGGCAGCCCGGCAGCGTCCGCTATGCGCAGGACCCGGAGATCACCGACGACGGAACGCGCTGGTTCTGGGAACCTGGCCTCGGCACGCTCGACCTCGAAGGGCTGTACCGGTTGCTGAAGGAGCATCGGTTCACAGGCTGGATGTCGATCGAATATGACGGATCGCCCGACCTGCTCGCGTCGATGGCGCTGACGCGCTACCATCTCGATACCGTGCTGCGCCCGATCTACGACTGAACCTTCGGGAGGATTGCCCCCGCCGGTGGTGGCGATCCTCCCCGGCCCGCCGCCGCGCACGACGCGCTGGCGCGGGCGGGGGCCGGTCTATCCGCGATCGCTGCCCATCGATCGGAAAACGCGGGGCGACACCCCGGCATGACGGGTGAAGAAGCGCGTGAAATAGGCGGGATCGGCAAATCCGGCGGCATAGCCGACCTCGGCGACCGACAGGTTGGTATAGAGCAGCGCGCGCTTGACCTCGAGCACGGCGCGCTGGTCGAGCATCGCCGCCGGCGACAGGCCGGCGATCTGCGCGCAGGCGGTGCGCAGCCTGCTTTCGCTGACGCCAAGCGCGGCGGCATGGACCGCGATCTGTTCCCGCAGGCGAAAGCGTTCGTCGATCCGCGCGCGGAACCGGGCGACCAGCGCGCTCTGCTGGCCCGGAATGCCCGCCGCATCGGCCGCGATCGGCCCGCCCGCGCGCCACAGCTCGACCAGCATGCCGAGCAGCGCCGCATCGACGGCGGCACCATGGCCGGGTGCCGCCCACCCCAGTTCGCGCATCAATGCGGCGACGCTTGCCTGAACCGCGCGGAATGCCGCGCCGTCGAGCGGGATCGCGCGGGCGGACCCGAACAGCGCCGTGACGCCCGGATAGCGGGTATCGAGCAAGGCCAGATGCCGAACCGACAGGGTAACGACCGATCCGGCCGAATCACGCTGCCATGCAAAGCCGTGGACGACCCCCGACGGGACCAGCAGGACCGCCGGGGCCGTCACCGTCATCCGGTCGTCCTCCGCGCGCATCTCGCCCCCGCCCTGTTCGACGACGAACAACTGGACGAGATCGGCATGGGCGTGCGGCAGGATCGTCCATTCGCTCGGCCGTGAGCGATCGTCGAGCCGTTCGGCATGGACGAAGCCATCATCCACCGCCCGGTGCGGTTCGCCGTAGAGATAGAAGCTGGGAACCGATGCGCCGGTCATGCCGCAGGTGTACGCGAGTACGACCGGATCGTCCAACTTTTCGCGCGGCATATCCATCGTCCTCCACGCACCGACGCGACATGATGCTCCCCGGAACGGCAGACATGCCGACGGGAGAGGACAGGATGCGACAGCGCACACAGGTCGCGATCATCGGCGCGGGGCCAGCGGGGATGTTCCTTGCCCATCTGCTACATGCCCAAGGGATCGACGCCACCGTCATCGAACGCCGCGACCGCGACTATGTCGAGGGGCGGGTGCGCGCCGGCGTTCTCGAACAGGGCACCGTCGATCTGATGCGGCGCCTTGGCCTGTCGGCCCGGCTGGAGCGTGAGGGACTGGTTCATGGCGGCACCAACGTGTCGCTCGACGGGCGCATGTTCCGCATCGACATGGCGGCGCTGACCGGCGGTGCCACCGTCACCGTCTATGGCCAGCAGGAGGTCATGCGCGACCTATTCGACGCCGCCGGGGCGCGCGGGCTGGACGTTCGCTGGAATGCGAAGGACGTGACGCTCGCCGGCCTCGACAGCGACCGGCCGGTCGTGACGTGGCGTGAGGACGGCGGGACACAGCATCTCGACTGCGATTTCGTCGTCGGCTGCGACGGCTATCATGGCGTCAGCCGCGCAGCGATCCCGCCCGATGTGTTGCGCACCTTCGAACGCATCTATCCGTTCGGCTGGCTGGGGGTGCTGGCCGATGTGCCGCCCGCCGAACATGAACTGGTCTATGCCAATCACGAACGCGGCTTCGCGCTCGCCTCGATGCGATCGCCGACGCGCAGCCGCTATTATATCCAGTGCGGGCTGGACGAGGATGTCGCCGACTGGTCCGACGATCGCTTCTGGGACGAACTCTGCCTGCGCCTCGGGCCGGAGACGGCGGCGAAGGTGACGCGGGGGGCCTCGTTCGAGAAGTCGATCGCGCCGCTGCGGTCGTTCGTCGCCGAACCGATGCGCTGGGGCCGGCTATTCTTGGCCGGCGACGCCGCGCATATCGTGCCGCCGACGGGTGCCAAGGGCATGAACCTCGCCGTGTCCGACGTGACGATGCTGGGCGAGGCGCTGACCGAACGGTATCGCGAGCGTAGCGATGCCGGGATCGACGGCTATTCGGCGCGCGCGCTGGCGCGGGTGTGGAAGGCCGAGCGTTTCTCGTGGTGGTTCACCTCGGTCACGCATCGGTTCCCGACCATGGATGGCTTCGACCGGCGCATCCAGATGGCCGAACTGGACTATCTGCGCGGCTCGCCCGCCGCGCAGCGTACCCTTGCCGAGAATTACGTCGGCCTACCGCTGGAGGCGGCATGAAGCGCAAGATCTATGATACCCCGGCGGCGGCGCTCGACGGGCTGTTGTTCGACGGGATGACGATCATGTCGGGCGGGTTCGGCCTGTCGGGCAACCCTGAGAGCCTGATCCCCGAAATCCGCAGCAACGGCGTGCAGCGGCTGACGGTCATCTCGAACAATGCCGGGGCCGACGGCTTCGGCCTGTGGATGCTGCTGGATAGCCGGCAGGTCGCCAAGATGATCGCAAGCTATGTCGGTGAGAACAAGCTGTTCGAGCAGCAATATCTCTCGGGCGAACTGGAACTGGAATTGAACCCGCAAGGGACGCTCGCCGAACGCATCCGCGCGGGCGGGGCGGGCATTCCCGCTTTCTATACCAAAACCGGCGTCGGCACGGTCGTCGCCGAGGGCAAGCCGGTCGAGACGTTCGAGGGCGAGGACTATGTCCGCGAGACATGGCTGCGCGCCGACCTGTCGATCGTGAAGGCATGGAAGGCCGATCCGGCGGGCAACCTGATGTTCCGCAAGACCGCGCGCAACTTCAACCCGACCATGGCGACTGCCGGCAGGGTGACGGTGGTGGAAGTCGAGGAAATCGTGCCCGAAGGCAGCTTCGACCCCGACTGCATCCACACGCCGGGCATCTATGTCGACCGTATCGTCAAAAGCACGATCAACGAGAAGCGCATCGAGAAGCTGACGGTGCGCGAACGGGAGGACGGATGATGGGCTGGACCCGCGACGAGATGGCCGCCCGCGCCGCGCGCGAATTGCAGGACGGGTTCTACGTCAATCTCGGCATCGGCATTCCCACGCTCGTCGCCAACCATGTGCCGCCGGGTATCGAGGTGACGCTCCAGTCGGAAAACGGCATGCTCGGCATCGGCCCGTTCCCTTATGACGGCGAGGCCGACCCCGACCTCATCAACGCCGGCAAGCAGACGATCACCGCGCTGCCGACCTCCAGCTTCTTCTCCAGCGCCGACAGCTTCGCGATGATCCGCGGCGGGCATATCGACATGGCGATCCTCGGCGCGATGGAAGTGTCGGCGGCGGGCGACCTCGCCAACTGGACGATCCCGGGCAAGATGGTGAAGGGCATGGGCGGGGCGATGGACTTGGTCGCCGGCGTGCGGCGCGTGGTGGTGGTGATGGACCATGTGTCGAAGCATGGCGATCCGAAGATCCTGCCGGCCTGCACGTTGCCGCTGACCGGCAGGGCCTGCGTCGATCTCATCATCACCGACCTTGCCGTCATCGCCTGCGACAAGCCCGGCCTGCGGCTGGTCGAATGCGCGCCCGGCGTCACGGCCGACGACGTGCGCGCCAGGACCGGCGCGGACCTCGCTGCATGACCTACAAGCGTGACGATGCCGGGGCACCGCCGTCGCTGTTCCCCGAGTACGGATCGACCCGCACGCGCGCGCCGCTGCAACCGCCGTTGCGGGTGCCGCAGACCCGGACCGAGACGACCGGCCCGGCGGGCTGGGACCGGCTGATGGGGCCGGCACTCGCCGATCTGACGACGCAGCATGGCGGCGTGGCGCAGGGGCAGCGGATCATCGTCGCCGGCCGCGTGCTCGACGAGGATGGCCGTGCCGTTCCCGATACGGTGATGGAAATCTGGCAGGCCAATGCCGCCGGGCGCTACATCCACGCGAAGGACCAGTGGGACGCGCCGCACGACCCCAACTTCACCGGCGCGGGCCGCGTCGTGACCGATGCGCAGGGATGCTATCGCTTCGTCACCATCCGGCCGGGAGCCTATCCATGGGGCAATCACCATAATGCGTGGCGGCCGGCGCATATCCATCTGTCGCTGCTGGGCCCCGCGTTCGCGACGCGGCTGGTGACGCAGCTCTATTTCCCCGACGATCCGCTGATCGAGATCGATCCGATCGCGAACGCCGTGCCGATGCCCTATCGCCAGCGGCTGGTCGCGCGGTTCGACATGGACGTGACCGAGCCGAACCGGGCGCTCGGCTATCGCTTCGACGTGGTATTGAAGGGCCGCGAACAGACGCCGTTCGAGGAGGACGACCATGACCATTGACGTCGCCGACCGCCGTCCCGCACCGCGCGCCGATAACCAGGATCCGGCACTGTTCGGCCAGACCCCCAGCCAGACGGTCGGCCCCTTCTTCCACTACGGCCTGCCGTGGAAGGGCGGCGCCGATCTGGTGGGCAAGTCGGATATGGGCGCGCGCCCCGACCTGTTTCCCGAGGCGCATTATGTGCTGAACCTGTCCTCCCCCACCGGTACGCCGGCGGGCGACGCGATCGAGCTCACCGGCCGCGTGGTCGATGGCGAGGGGGCGCCGGTGCCGGACGCGATGCTCGAAATCTGGCAGGCCGATGCCGCCGGTCGCTATCATGGCGAGCCAGACGCCGATCCGCATTTCGTCGGCTTCGGCCGTGCCGCGACCGCCGCAGACGGCAGCTATCGGTTCCGCACGATCCTGCCCGGCGCGATCGGCCCCGGCCATGCGCCGCATGTCGCGGTGTCGATCTTTGCGCGCGGGCTCATCAGGCGGCTGGCGACGCGGCTGTATTTCGCCGGATCGGAAGCGGGGGACACGATCCTGTCGCTGGTGCCGGCGGAGCGCCGCCACACGCTGATCGCCACGGCAACAGGCGACGGCGTCTGGACGCTCGATTTCGTATTGCAGGGGCCGCGCGAAACAGTGTTCTTCGACCTGTGAGCGACCTACTGCGCCTCCGCCCCGCCGCGACGGCGGCCATGATCGCGGTGTTCGACGATGCCGCGACCATCGCCCATGGCTGCGCCTTCGAAACCGCGCTGGCGCGGGCGCAGGCGGCGCAGGGCGTGATCGCGCCCGAACTGGCCGACGCGATTATGGCCGGCGTCGATCCGGCGCGGATCGATGCGGCGGAACTGGCCGGGGAAGCGGCGCTGGCCGGCACGCTCGCGATACCGCTCGTCGCGCGGCTGCGGGCGATGGTCGGCGGGGCGGCGGCAATGGCGCTGCACCACGGCGCGACCAGCCAGGATGTCGCCGATACCGTACTGATGATTCAGGTCCGCGCGGCACATCGCCTGCTGGCGAAGGACGGCCAGCGGGTGCGCGATGCGCTGGCGAGGGTGGCGCGTGTCCATGCCGAACGGCCGGCGATCGGGCGGACGCTGTTGCAGGATGCGATGCCGGTCGCCTTCGGGCTGCGACTGGCGCAGGCGGCGCGGGGGATCGACGATGCGCTGGCGATGCTCGACGCGGCGGTCGGGACCCATGCGGTCGTGCAACTGGGCGGTGCGGCGGGGACACGCGCCGGACTGGATGGCAGGGGTGCTGCGATCGCGGCGCAGGTCGCCGATGCCCTCGGGCTTGGCGTTGCCGCCCCATGGCACGCGCGCCGCACCGGCGTGGCGGCGATCGGCGCGGCGCTGGGCATCCTGATCGGCGCGCTCGGCAAGCTGGCGCGCGACGTCGCGCTGCTGGCGCAGAACGGCATCGGCGAGGCGCGCGAGCCGCTGGTCGCCGGACGCGGCGGATCGTCGGTGATGGCCCACAAACGCAACCCGACCGGCTGTCAGGTCGCGCTGTCGGCGGCGATCCGCGCGCCGGGACTGGTCGCGTCGCTGCTGGCCGGGCTGCCACAGGAAGCGGAACGGGGCATTGGCGGCTGGCAGGCCGAGGGGCCGGTGCTCGCCGACCTGTTCCTGCTCGCGTCGGGCAGCGCCGCTGCGCTGGCGGTCGTCGCCGAAGGGCTGGAGATCGACGAAGCCGCCATCGCGCGCAACCTCGCCACGGCGGCGGTCGGCGATGACATCGGCGAGAGCGCGGCGATCATCGCCGATCTGCTGGCGGACGGGAAGGACTGACGCGATGGCCATGACGATTCGGGGTGGCGTGCGGCTGCACTGGCGGCTGGAGGGGGCGGCCGACCGACCGGTGCTGGTGCTGCTCAACTCGATCGGCACCGACCTGTCGCTGTGGGACCGCACCGTCCCGTTACTGCTCCCCGCCTTCCGCCTGCTGCGCATCGACACGCGCGGGGCGGGCGGGTCGGATGCGCCGGACGGCGATTACAGCCTGTCGATGCTGGCCGACGATGTCGTCGGCGTCATGGACGATGCCGGGATCGCACGGGCGGCGGTGGCGGGCGTGTCGCTGGGGGGCATGGTCGCCATGCAACTGGCGCTCGATCATGCCGACCGGGTGTCGGCGCTGGCGCTGATCTGTACCTCGGCGACGATGGACCCCGCCGCGTGGCAGACGCGGATCGACACGGTGCGCGCGCAGGGCACCGCCGCCATCGCCGCCATGGCGGTGGGGCGGTTCCTGTCGTCCGGTTTCGCGGCGCGCCATTCCGGGATCGCCGAAACCCTGCGCGACGGCATCGTGCGACAGGCCGATGCCGGCTATGCCGGGGCGGGCGCGGCGATCCGCGATATGGCGCTGGCCGGGCGGATCGCCGCGATCGCCGTGCCGACGCTGGTCGTGACCGCGATGCTCGACGTCTCGACCCCCTATGCCGGGCATGGCGAGCATCTCCTGACCATCCCCGGCGCGCGACACGTCGGTATCGAAGGCGCGCATCTGCCGCCGATCGAGGCACCGGCGGCGCTGGCGAGCGCGCTGCGCGGCTTCCTCGACGGTGACGACGCGGTGAATGCGGCGGCCGACACGTTGTTCGACGCCGGCCTGCTTAACCGTCGCCGGGTGCTGGGCGATGCGTGGGTCGATGCCAGCCTCGCGAAGCGCACCCCGTTCACCGCCGATTTCCAGGCGATGATTACGCGCATCGCATGGGGCGAGATCTGGGGCCGCCCCGGCCTCGACGACCGGACCCGCCGCCTCCTCGTCCTCGCCATCACCTGTGCGCTCGGCCGGTGGGAGGAATTCGCGCTGCACGTCCGCGCCGGGCTTCGCGAGGGCGGCTTCACCACCGACGAGCTCAAGGAAGTGCTGATGCAGACCGCGATCTATGCCGGGGTGCCCGCCGCGAACACCGGTTTCGCCGAAGCGCAAAAGATCATCGCCATGCTCGAACAGGACGCCTGATGCCCGACGCCTATCTCTGCGACGCGATCCGCACGCCCATCGGCCGGTTGAATGGCGCGCTGTCGGGCGTCCGCGCCGATGATCTGGCGGCGATCCCGCTGCGCGCACTGGTCGAGCGCAACGCCTCGGTCGACTGGGAAGCGGTCGACGACGTGCTGCTCGGCTGCGCCAATCAGGCGGGCGAGGACAATCGCAACGTCGCGCGCATGGCGGTGCTGCTCTCCGGCCTGCCCGACATGGTTCCCGGCGGCACGATCAACCGGCTGTGCGGATCGGGGCTGAACGCGGTCGGCAGCGCGGCGCAGGCGATCCGCTGTGGCGACGCCGGCCTCGTCATCGCCGGCGGCGTCGAGAGCATGACCCGTGCGCCCTATGTGATGGGCAAGGCCGGCACCGCCTTCGACCGCGCACAGCAGGTCGAGGACACGACGCTCGGCTGGCGGTTCGTCAACCCGGCGATGAAAGCGGCCTATGGCGTCGATACGATGCCGCAGACGGCGGAAAATGTTGCCGACCAGTGGCAGGTAAGCCGCGAGGATCAGGACCGTTTCGCACTGGCCAGCCAGCAAAAGGCCGCTGCGGCCATCGCCGGCGGACGGATGGCCGTCGAGATCGTGCCGGTCACGATCCCGCAACGCAAAGGCGATCCGATCGTCTTCGCGCGGGACGAACATCCCCGCGCGACCAGCCTCGACGCGCTGGCAAGGCTCAGGCCGGTCGTCCGGCCCGATGGTACGGTGACGGCCGGGAACGCATCGGGCCTGAACGACGGAGCAGCGGCAATGCTGATCGCGTCCGGGGCCGCCGCCGCTCGCCACGGCCTGATCCCGCGCGCGCGCATCCTGGGGATGGCTTCGGCTGGAATCGCGCCCCGGATCATGGGGGCAGGACCGATCGAGGCGGCGCGCAAGCTGTGCCGGATCACCGGCGTGCGTCTCGACCAGCTCGACGTCATCGAACTCAACGAAGCCTTCGCCGC
Source organism: Sphingomonas sp. Leaf25 (assembly GCF_001421635.1). Lineage (NCBI taxonomy): Bacteria > Pseudomonadati > Pseudomonadota > Alphaproteobacteria > Sphingomonadales > Sphingomonadaceae > Sphingomonas > Sphingomonas sp. Leaf25. The sequence goes on along the minus strand of NZ_LMKU01000012.1, from coordinate 535,116 downwards.
GCAGGCGATCGCGACCTTGCGCGACCTGAACATCGCCACCGACGATCCGCGGGTGAACCGCAACGGCGGTGCGATCGCGCTTGGGCATCCGCTCGGCATGTCCGGCGCGCGCATCGCGATGACGGCGGCGGAGGAACTGCATCGTACCGGCGGTCGCTACGCCATGGCGTTCATGTGCATCGGCGTCGGACAGGGTATCGCCCTGATGCTGGAGCGCTGCTGAGATCGGTGCGGCCGGTGTCGTCGCCGGCCTGACCATCACGCGGCCATGCAGCGATGGCGGAAGCGGTGGGATTCGAACCCACGGAACGGTTGCCCGCTCGCCGGTTTTCAAGACCGGTTCCTTAAACCACTCGGACACGCTTCCAGATCGCAGCGCTGCCTAGAACCGGTGCGGCGTATCGCGCAAGCCCCGTCGCAAACAAGAGGGGTTCATCCGCCCCGCCGCCTGTGCCAAGACTGCGCCATGGCGGGAGACCGGGTAATGCGTATCTTCAGGACGGGGTTTGCCGCGCTTCTTGCCCTTACGGCCGGTGCATCGGCATCGGCACAGGATGAAAGCGGGTTTCAGGCGTATTTGCAGGGCGTGGCGGTCCGCGCGCGGGCGGAGGGCGTGCGCCAGGCGACGATCGATTCGGTGCTGCCGACGCTCACCTACAATCCGCGCGTCGTCGAACTCGACCGGCAACAGCCGGGCACGTCGTCGACCAGCGCGGTTCCGCGCTTCGCGCCCTACAAGGCGCGCCATGTCGATACCGCGCGGATCACGCGCGGGCGCACCGCCTATCGCGCGCAGCGCGGCCGGCTGGCGGCGATCGAGCGCGAAACTGGGGTTCCCGAGGAGATCATGGTCGCGATCTGGGGCCATGAAACGAATTACGGCAGCTACACCGGCGATTTCGACCTGCCACGCAGCCTCGCGACGCTCGCCTATGAAGGCCGCCGCCGCGCGCTGTTCGAGCCGGAATTCATCGCGACGCTCAAGATGATCGATCGCGGCGTGCCGCGCGACCGGTTGAAGGGGAGCTGGGCCGGGGCCTTCGGCTATCCGCAGTTCCTGCCGTCGATCTACCTGCGCCTGGCCCGCGACGGCGATGGCGACGGTATCGCCAACATCTGGTCGAACGAGGCCGACACGCTGGCCTCGATCGCGAACTATTTCCTCAACGCCGGCTGGCGTTCCGGTCAGCCATGGGGGTTCGCGGTCGCGGTGCCTTCGGGCTTCGACCGGGGGGTCCTGACGCCGCGCTCGCTCTCGCCGCGCTGCCCGCGCGTGTTCGAACGGCATAGCCAGTGGCGCACGATCGGCGAATGGCGCTCGCTCGGCATCGTCCCGTCGGACGGCCGACGCTACGACGACGCGGTGCAGGCAACGTTGATCGAACCCGATGGCCCCGGCGCCACCGCCTATCTGCTGACCGGCAACTACCGCGTGATCCTCGACTATAACTGCTCCAATTTCTACGCGCTGTCGGTCGGGTTGCTGGCCGACGAGGTCGCGCGGTGATCGTGCCGCTGATGATCGTCGCGCTCGCGGCCGGGGCGCAGGACACGCCACCGGTCCACGAAGCACGGCTCGACGACATCGGCCGGGCGGGGCGGACCAACGGGAGCGGGGTGTTCGTCGTCCATCGCTCGCTCGCCCCCGACAGCTTCGTCGAAGTGACCGCGCTCGATACCGGACGGATCATTCTCGCAGCGGTGAGGGCCGGTGCGCCGCTCCCGCCCGACCGTGTCGCCGACCTGTCGCCCGCCGCCGCCGCTGCACTCGGGCTGCCGGACGTTGCACTGGTCGCGATCCGCATCCGCCCGGTCACGCCCACGCCGCAGGATCAGACGGTGCTGCGCGCCGGCGGCGTGGTCGCTAGGCTCGATGCGCCGCAGCCGCTGCTGGTGGCGCTGCGCCGCCGCCTGCCGACGACCGCCCGCCCGTCGCGCGAGATGCTGCGCGCGAGCGTCTCGCCCCCCGCCCGCACGCCCAAACCCTTCCGCCCCGCAGCGCCCGTCGTCGTCGCCGCCCCGGCAACCGGCCAGTGGTTCGTGCAGGTTGCCGCGCTGTCCGACGGTCCGCGCGCCGAACAACTGGCAAATTCGGTCGGCGGCGTTGTGCGACGCACGGGCACGCTGTACCGGGTCCAGGCCGGCCCGTTCGCCACCCGCGCCGCCGCCGATACCGCCCGTGCCTCGCTGGTCCGGCGCGGCTTCGGCGACGCGCGGATGATCGCCCCAAACTAACGTCCAAACGGAAGCGTATCCCATCATGCGTACAATCGCCCTGTCGAGCATCGTCGCCCTTGCCGTCGCCACCCCGGGCATCGCCGCTGCGCCTACGTTCGAGACGCCGGCCCCGGTCGCGTTCATGACCGACCTGTCGTCGGGCGCGACGCTCTTCGCCAAGGATGCCGACCGGCGGATGCCCCCGGCGTCGATGGCCAAGATGATGACCGCCTATGTCGCGTTCGACCTCATCAAGAAGGGCGATCTGAAACTCAGCGACACCGCGCTCGTCTCGCCCGAAACGTGGCGCAAATGGCACGGGCCGCAGGCCGGCTCGACGATGTTCCTGTCGGTGAACGAGAACGTCAGCGTCGAGAACCTGCTCTACGGCATCGTCGTCCTGTCGGGGAACGACGCCTGCGTCGTGCTCGCCGAAAAGATCGCCGGGTCGGAGGAAGCCTTCACCAACCTGATGAACCAGCGCGCCAAGGAACTGGGCCTCACCAACAGCCACTTCGGCACCTCGAACGGCTGGCCCGACGAAGGCCGCACCTATGTCACCGCGCGCGATCTGGCGAAGCTCGCCTCCGCCACGATCCAGAACCATCCGCAGCTCTACAAGCAATTCTATTCCAAGGAAAACTTCACCTGGGGCAAGACGCTGGGCAGCGGCAGCGCCATTACCCAGGCGAACCGCGACCCGCTGCTCGGCAAGGTGCGCGGCGCCGACGGCCTCAAGACCGGCCATACCGAGGAAGCGGGCTACGGCTTCACCGGTTCCGCCGAACAGGACGGCCGCCGCCTCGTGATGGTGCTCGCCGGGCTGACCAGCTTCAACCAGCGCGCGAGCGAATCGGTCAAGTTCATGAACTGGGGCTTCGGCGCATGGCGCGCGCGCCCGATCGTCGCGGCGGGCAAGCGGGTCGAGACCGCCGATGTGCAGATGGGAAACGTCAACCAGGTCGGGCTGGTCGCGCCGCGCGCGCTGACCGTCACCATGCCGGCGGGCACCAACAGCCCGATGACCGCCAAGGTCGTCTACACCGGCCCGATCAAGGCCCCGATCGCCAAGGGCCAGCATATCGCCGACCTCGTCATCACCTCGCCCGACACCGGTGAACAGCGCATGCCGCTGGTCGCCGAGAGCGCTGTCGCCGAGGCCGGCTTCTTCGGCCGCGTCTGGGCGGGGCTGACCGGCCTGTTCGCTTGAGCGCCGGGCGCTTCCTGACGCTGGAAGGCGGGGAGGGGGTCGGCAAGTCGACCCAGGCCCGCGCCCTCGTCGCCGCGCTCGAAGCGCGCGGGCTCCACGCCGTGCTGACCCGCGAACCGGGCGGCAGCGAAGGCGCGGAGGCGATCCGCGATCTGCTGATGCAGGGCGACGTCCGCCGCTGGAGCGCGCATGCCGAGGCGCTGCTGTTCGCCGCCGCCCGCGCCGACCACGTCGAAAAGGTCATCCGCCCGCTGGTCGACGCCGGAAGCTGGGTCGTGTGCGACCGCTTCCTCGACAGCACCCGCGCCTATCAGGGGGCGCAGGGGATCGACGATGCGGCGATCCTCGCGCTCCACGCTTTCGGATCGCGTGGGCTCCTGCCCGATCGCACGCTGCTGCTGACCTTGCCAGAGGGGCAGGGCGACGCCCGCGCCAAGGCACGCGATGGTGACGATGCCGACCGCTTCGCCGCGCGCGACAGCGATTTCCATCGTTCGGTCGTCGCCACCTTCGATCGGATCGCCGCCAGCGAATCCGACCGTGTCCGGCGGATCGATGCCGCCGGCGCGCCCGAAACCGTGACCGCGCGGCTGATGGAAGCGCTCGCCGATCTGCTGCCATGACCCTGCGCGGCAACGCCGCCGCCCGCGCGGCCTTCGCCGCCGCGACCGCCAGCGGCGCGCTCCACCACGCATGGCTGCTGACCGGCCCCGAGGGCGTCGGCAAGGCCAGTTTCGCGCGCCAGACCGCGATCGACCTGCTCGCCGCCCGCGAGGGACGCGAGCGCACGGAAACGATGATCGCCGCCAGCGCGCACCACGGCTATCGCGAACTGGTCCGCTTGCCCAAGGACCCCGACAAGCCCGATCAGGACATCGCGCGCAGCATCGTCATCAAGCAGGTCCGCGGGCTGCAACCGCTGTTCGCCCGCTCGCTTGAACCGGGCGAACGGCGCGTGGTGGTGATCGACGCGATCGACGACCTCGAACGCGGTGCGGCCAACGCGCTGCTCAAGAACCTCGAGGAACCGCCGCCCGGCACGGTGTTCCTGCTCGTCAGCCACGCGCCCGGCCGGCTGCTCCCCACCATCCGCTCGCGCTGCCGCCAGCTTCGCTTCGATCCGCTCGACGATCACGACGTCGGCGCGGTGATCCGCGATCACCTGCCCGACACGCCGGACGACGAAATCGCCGCGCTGGTCGCGGCGGCCGAAGGCTCGCCCGGCCGCGCGCTGCAATATGCCGGGCTGTCGATCGCCACACTCGACCGCGATCTGGCCGGCATCCTCGCCGATGGCGATCCCGCCAACCGCACCCGCAGCCGGCTCGCCAAGGCGCTGTCGGGCAAGACCGCGCACCCGCGCTACCTCGCCTTCCTCGACCGCGCCCCCGCGCTGATCGCGTCGAGTGCGAAAGACCGCACCGGCACCGCCTTGCGCGACGCACTCGACGCCTATGACAAGGCCCGCGCCCTCGCCGCGATGGCCCCGGCGCTGTCGCTGGTGCCCGAGACGACCGTCTTCGAAATGGCCGGCCTGATCGCGCGCTTGGCCCAGCCAGCGGATCGCTGAGGTCAATCAAAACATCGACGAAATTTGCTCACCTCCCTGACGAGGGAGGGGTCGGGGGTGGGTAGGCCGGTTGTGGAACGCCCACCCTTCCTCGCGAACCAACCCACCCCCAGCCCCTCCCTTGTCAGGGAGGGGAGCAATGCAGAATCCGTCTTGGATAAGCAGATGGCATCGACTCCCGACCATTGCCGTTTCTGGGGCAGGACCCTAGAGCGCTCGGCTATGTCCGAACCCTATTACATCACCACCGCGATCCATTATCCCAACGGCCGGCCGCACATCGGCCACGCCTATGAGATGATCGCCGCCGACGCCATCGCCCGGTTCCAGCGGCAGGCGGGGCGCGACGTGTTCTTTCAGACCGGCACCGACGAACACGGGCTGAAGATGGTCAAGACCGCGCGCGACCGCGGCGTCGAGGTCCGCGCCCTGGCCGATGAAATGTCGGGCTATTTCCATGAGATGTCGGGCAAACTCAACATCTCGTGCGACCGCTTCATCCGCACCGTCGAGCCTGAGCATTATGCCGCGTCGCAGGCGATCTGGCAGGCGATGCAGGATGCCGGCGACCTGTATCTCGACCGCTACGAGGGCTGGTATTCGGTCCGCGACGAGGCGTTCTACGAGGAAAAGGAACTGACCGACGGCGAGGGCGGGGTACGCCTGTCGCCGCAGGGCACGCCGGTCGAATGGACCGCCGAGGAGACGTGGTTCTTCCGCCTGTCGAAATACCAGCAGCCGCTGCTCGATTTCTACGCCGCCAACCCCGATTTCATCCAGCCCGAAAGCCGTCGCAACGAAGTGCTGCGCTTCGTTGAGGGCGGGCTGACCGACCTGTCGGTATCGCGCACCAGCTTCGACTGGGGCGTGCCGGTGCCGGGCAGCCCCGGCCATGTCATGTACGTCTGGGTTGATGCGCTGACCAACTATCTGACCGGCGCGGGCTACCCGGACGCAACCAACAAATATTGGCCCGCCGCGCTGCACCTGATCGGCAAGGACATCGTCCGCTTTCACGCGGTCTATTGGCCCGCGTTCCTCATGTCGGCGAAGCTGCCCTTGCCGCACAAGGTGTTCGGCCACGGCTTCCTGCTCAACCGAGGCGAAAAGATGTCGAAGTCGACCGGCAACGTCGTCGATCCGATGCAGCTCGCCGAACTCTATGGCGTCGACGCGCTGCGCTATTTCCTGCTGCGCGACATCAGCTTCGGCCATGACGGCACCTTCTCCGACGAGGCGATCGTCGCGCGCGCCAACAGCGATCTGTCGAACAGCTTCGGCAACCTCGCACAGCGCACCTTGTCGTTCATCGCCAAGAACCTCGGCGGCGAACTACCCGCCGACGGGCGCGGCGACCCCGCCGACGCCGAACTGCTGGGCGTCATCGCCGACGCCAACGCCGCCTTCGCCCGCGCGTTCGACGATCTTGCGCTGTCGCAGGCGCTGGAGGCGTGGATGCGCGGCGTGTTCGCCTGCAACCAGTATATCGACGTGCAGGCCCCGTGGGCGCTGCGCAAGACCGATCCCGACCGGATGCACGCCGTCCTCGGCACGCTGGTCCGCGCGATCCGTGACCTCGCCGTCGCCATCTATCCGGTCGTGCCCGCGTCCGCCGCGAAGCTGCTGGCGCAACTGGGGCAGGGGGAAACCCCGCACGCGCTACTCGGCGACCATGGCTGGTACGCGGCCGCACAGGCGGAGGGCTTTCGCATCGCACCGCCGACCCCCATCTTTCCCCGACTGACGATCGAGGAAGCCCCCGCCGCATGAAACTGGCCGACAGCCACTGCCACCTGAACTACAAGGGCGTCGCGGAACAGCAGGGCGAGGTTCTTGCCCGCGCCCGCGCCGCCGGTGTCGCGTCGATGCTCAACATCGCGACCCGCGAGAGCGAATGGGACGCGGTGGTCGGCACCGCCGAGCGCGAGGCCGATGTCTGGGCGACGGTCGGCATCCACCCGCACGAGGCCGACCAGCATCCGCATATCGATACCGCCAAACTGGTCGAACGCGCCGCGCACCCGCGCATCGTCGGCATCGGCGAAAGCGGCCTCGACTATTTCTACGACCATAGCGACCGCTCCGCCCAGCAATCGAGCTTCCGCGCCCACCTCGCCGCCTGCCGTGAAACCGGGCTGCCGATCGTCGTCCACACCCGCGATGCCGAGGCCGACACGGCCGACATCCTGCGCGACGAGCTGGGGAAGGGGGCCTTTCCCGGCGTCCTCCATTGTTTCACTGGTAGCGCCGAGCTGGCCCGCACCGCGATCGACCTCGGCTTCTACATCTCGATCTCGGGCATCGTCACCTTCAAGAGCGCGCAGGATTTGCAGGCGGTTGCGCGGTCGTTGCCGATCGAGCGGTTGCTGATCGAAACCGACGCGCCGTTCCTCGCCCCGGTGCCGCATCGCGGCAAGCCGGGCCAACCGGCGTTCGTCGCCGACACCTGCCGGTTCTTGGCCGATCTGCGCGGCGAGGATGCCGACACGCTCGCCGAGACGACCTACGACAATTTCCACCGCCTGTTCGCGAAAACCCGCGCGTGAAGCTGCGCATCCTCGGATCGGGAACGTCCTCGGGGGTGCCGCGCATCGGCAACGACTGGGGTGCCTGCGATCCGGCGAACCCGCGCAACCGCCGCACCCGCGTCTCGGCGCTGATCGAGGCGAACGGCACCCGCATCCTGATCGACACCGGCCCCGACATGCGCGAGCAGTTGCTGGCGGCCGATGTCGCCGATGTCGATGCGGTGCTGTGGACCCACGACCACGCCGATCACTGTCACGGCATCGACGATCTGCGGCAGTTGTTCCACAATCGCGGCGAACCGGTCCGGGGCTATGCCCGCGCCGACACGCTCGACAGCCTGAAGGCGCGGTTCAACTATGCGTTCGCGGGCAGGGCGGGCTATCGCCCGACGATCACCGGCGCGCTGCTGCCCGACGACATGACGGTCGGGCCGATTCGGGTACGCTGTACCGACCAACCGCATGGCTCGATCCTGTCCGCCGGACTACGCTTCGATACCGGCGGCCATTCAATCGGATATGCCACCGATTTCAGCGCCGTAACCGACGATATGCGCAGCCTGTATGAAGGTGTCGACGTGCTGGTCGTCGACGCCTTGCGCATCAAACCGCACCCGACGCATCCGTCGCTGGCCGAGGCAATCGACTTCGCGCAGGACGTACGGGCAGGGCGGTCGATCCTGATCCACATGGACCATTCGATGGACTATGCGACGCTCGCTGCAACGCTGCCGGCGGGCATTGAGCCCGGCTACGACGGGCTGGAAGTCCTGTTGTGAGCGACGACCGGACGCTCTGGCTGATCTTCGGTCTGGCGATGCTGGTCCTGCCGCTGGCATCGCTGATCGCGCGGCGTCCGTCGATCGGCGACGTGCTGCGCGCTGTCGTCGGCTGGATCGTCATCGTCGGCATCGTCTATGTCGTGATCGCCCAGCGCGACCGGATCGCCACGGCCTTCGCCGGCCTCAACGAACGCATCGGCGGCGCCGAACAGACCGTCGACGGCGACACTGTCCGCATCCGCGCCTCGGCCGATGGCCATTACTGGGCAACCGTCCGGCTGAACGGCGTCGAACGACGCATGCTGATCGACAGCGGCGCGACGATCACCGCGATCTCCGACGACACCGCACGCGCCGCCGGCATCGAACCGCGCCGAAGCCCGCCGGTACTGCTCAACACCGCCAACGGCGCGATCCGCGCCGAACGCGGCGTTGCGCAAACCGTCCGGCTCGGCGGTCTGGAAACGCGCGACCTCGGCGTGGTGATCTCGCCGACGTTCGGCCGGTTCGACGTGATCGGCATGAACTTCCTGTCACGCCTCGATGGCTGGCGGGTGGAACGCGGCACGCTGATCCTCGAGGGAAGTTCGAAGTTGAATATCGGCAACTCGACTTTTTCGAACCAAAGCCAGTAATTTTACATAATGTTAATTATCGGACTGGCGGAATGACGGATATAACGGCACGGATCGTCACGATCATGGCCCGGCTACGCGACCCGGTGAATGGCTGCGAATGGGACCGCGCGCAAAGCTTCGCGACGATCGCACCCTATACCATTGAGGAAGCCTATGAAGTCGCAGACGCGATCGCCCGTGGCGATCCTGACGATCTGAAGGACGAACTCGGCGACCTGCTCCTCCAGGTCGTCTTCCACAGCCGCATCGCCGAGGAAGCCGGCCTGTTCGACCTCAGCGACGTCGTCACCGCGATCAGCGAAAAAATGGAACGCCGCCACCCGCATATCTTCGGCGATGCCACCACCGGCGGCCAACCAATGTGGGAACAGATCAAGGCCGCCGAACGCGCGACGAAAGCCGGAGCAACCGGTGCGCTGGCAGGTGTGGCGCTGGGCCTGCCAGCGCTCAGTCGGGCGGAAAAGTTGCAGAAGCGGGCGGCACGGGTCGGCTTCGACTGGCCCGACGCGGCGGGGCCGCGCGCCAAGATCGACGAGGAATTGCGCGAGGTGGAGACGGCCGCACCCGACGATCGCGTCGGGGAGGTCGGGGACCTGCTGTTCTCGGTGGTCAACTGGGCGCGGCATCTCGGCATCGATGCGGAGGCAGCGTTACGCACCGCCAACGCCAAGTTCGAACAGCGCTTTGCAGCGATGGAAGCCGGCGATCCGCACTTCGCCGAACGATCGCTGGAGGAACAGGAAGCTGCATGGGTGCAAGCAAAACAACGGCTTGCCTCCCTGCCCTGACACCCGATCTCAATTAGTCCGCGAAAAAACGTCCGCTGGAGTCACGTGGCTTCGGAAAGATAGGTAGCATTCCGAAACCTGTTCAGCGACTCCCAACGGGTCGTTTTCGGACTCTAACGGACTCCCCGGCCCCGCCCTACCGGGTCAGGAACCGGTCATAGTCCGCCGGCGCCATGCGCACGTCGTATAGCGCCCGCTCCCCGTCGATCCAGTGATCGACGACTTCGCCATGCGCGTGAAGCCATGCGGCGCTTGCGCCATCCTCGGGCGCCAGTGCGATACGGAAGCGGCGATGCCCCTGCGTCAACCGGTCACCGACCGTGCGGACAAGGCGATCGACCCCCTCCCCGGTCAGCGCCGAGAGCGCGACGACGTCATCGCGATGCGCCGCCTCCCCCACCATTTCGATTCGAGTATCCTCATCGAGCAGGTCGAGCTTGTTCCATGCCTCGATGCGCGGCGTGGTTTCGTCCACACCGATCTCACGCAATACCGCCTCGACATCGGCCGCCTGCGCGTCGGTATCGGGGTGTGCCACGTCGCGGACATGGATCAGCAGGTCGGCGGACACGACTTCTTCCAGCGTCGCCTTGAACGCCGCAACCAACTGGGTCGGCAGATCGGAGACGAAGCCCACCGTATCGGACAGGATCGCCTTGTCGATTCCCGGCAACGATATTTGTCGCAGCGTCGGATCGAGTGTGGCGAACAGCAGATTTTCTGCCATCACCCCTGCCCCAGTCAGCCGGTTGAACAGCGTCGATTTACCAGCGTTGGTATAGCCGACGAGCGCCACGACCGGCCACGGCGCGCGCTGCCGCCGATCGCGGTGCAGCGTCCGCGTCCGCGAAACCCCGTCGAGTTCACGCCGCAGCCGCGCCATCCGGTCGCGGATCAGGCGGCGATCGGCTTCGATCTGGGTTTCGCCCGGACCGCCCAGAAAGCCGAAACCACCGCGCTGCCGCTCCAGGTGGGTCCAGCTTCGCACCAGCCGACCGGCCTGATAGTCGAGATGTGCCAGCTCGACCTGCAGGCGTCCTTCGGCGGTCCGCGCGCGTTCGCCGAAGATTTCGAGGATCAGCCCGGTCCGGTCGATCACCTTGCAGCCAAGCCCGGTTTCGAGGTTCCGCTGCTGCACCGGCGTCAGTGCTGCATCGAACACGGCAAGCTGAATGTCCTCGTCCCGCACGATCGCAGCGAGCTGATCGACCTGTCCGCTGCCGATCAGCGTCGCGGGCTTGGGCGCGCGGACGCGGAACGGTACACGGTGCCGGACCTCGACACCGATCGCCAGCGCCAAGCCGGCGGTTTCCTCCAGCCGGGCATCGGCATCACGCACCGACCCGCCCATGTCGGGCAGGACGACGATCGCGCTGGCACCCCGGGTGAATTCCTGCGCGTCGCGATCGAAACCGGTACTCAAGCCTCGTCTGCTCCCAATGCCTGCTCTTCGGCCAAGTTCAACGGATTGGCCGGCTGAATTGTCGATACCGCATGTTTGTAGACCAACTGCGACATGCCGTCGCGCTGAAGCAACATGCAGAACAGGTCGAACGCCGCGATCTGCCCCTGCAGCATCACCCCGTTGACAAGGAACATCGTGACATTCTCACGTGCCTTGCGAACGGCGTTGAGAAAGATTTCCTGCAACGGCGCATTCTTCGACGAATGGTCGGCCGCAGCCTCGATCACCGACGCAAGATCGGCGGGACCGGACGGCATGATCGTCGAAATTGCATGTTTGTAGATGAGTTGCGACTGTCCATCCCGACGCAGGAGCACCGAAAAATTGTCGAACCACGTAACGATGCCCTGAAGCTTTACGCCCTTGACGAGAAACATCGTGACCGGCGTCTTCGACCGGCGCAATGAATTGAGAAACAGGTCCTGAAGTGACCCCTGCCTGTCGGCCATGGCTTGCCCTTGTTCTTGGCGGAACTCTTATTCCGCATAGCGCCGGTATCCGACGCCGGATTGCCGCACCCCTTTGGTGCGGAATTGCAAAATAGGATGCCGGGAACGCGGCGGCAATGTCCAGTAATACGCTATTCGTCGCCGCGCGTTTCGGTGATCCCCAACAGCTTGAGCTTCCGGTGCAATGCCGATCGCTCCATGCCGATGAACGTAGCGGTGCGCGAAATATTGCCCGAGAACCGCCGAATCTGCACTCGCAGATATTCACGCTCAAACGACTCGCGTGCCTCGCGCAGCGGCGACCCCATGATCGCGCTGTTGCTGGCGCCGCCAGTGCCATCTCCGGCGGACCCGAGGACTTCGGGCGGCAACAGGTCGATGTCGATGCGCGCGATGCGGTTGCCCGGCGCCAGAATGACGGTCCGCTCTACCACATTGCGCAACTGGCGGACGTTGCCCGGCCATTCATAGCTTTGCAGCGCGATCATCGCATCGGCCGCCACCTCAGGTGTCGATACGCGGCGTTCGGCGGCGTAATGCGCGACGAAGTGCTCGACGAGCGGCGGAATATCCTCGCGGCGTTCGGCCAGCGACGGGATTTGTACCGGTACGACGTTCAGCCGATAGTAGAGGTCCTCGCGAAAATTGCTGTCGACGATCTCCTGTTGCAGATCGCGCCCCGTTGCCGAGACGACCCGGACATCGACCTTCACCACTCGTGTTCCACCAACGCGGGAGAAGCTCTGATCGGTCAGGACGCGCAGGATGCGCGCCTGCGTCGCGATCGGCATGTCGGCGATCTCGTCGAGGAACAGGGTGCCGCCATGCGCCTGTTCGAGCAGGCCGGGGCGGACGAGATTGCCGGCTTCCTCGACGCCGAACAGTTCCTCGTCGACGCGCTCGGGCGTCATCCGCGCCGCGCTGACGACCACGAACGGCGCCTGCGCGCGCTGGCTCCAGCCATGGAGCAGCCGGGCGGCGACTTCCTTGCCGACCCCCGCCCCGCCGGTAATGAGCACGCGGCTGCCGGTGCCGGCAACCCGCTTCAACGTCGCGCGCACTGCGTTGATCGCGGTCGAACTGCCGGTCAGGTCGTCCTCACGCCCGGCGGAGGCGCGCAGCGAGGCGACCTCGCGCCGCAGCCGTTCGGTTTCGGTCGCACGCTGGACAAGGAACAGCAACCGCTCGGCCTCGAACGGCTTTTCGATGAAATCCACCGCACCGCGGCGGATCGCCGACACGGCGGTATCGATATTGCCATGCCCCGAGATGACCAGCACCGGCAGCGACGGATCGCGCGCCTTCAGTTCGTCGAGCAGTTCCAGCCCGTCAAGCCGCGACCCCTGAAGCCAGACGTCGAGCAGCACCAAGGACGGACGCCGGGCGGCGACCGCTTCCAGCGCGGCGTCGCTGTCGGCGGCGCTGCGTGTGTCATAGCCCTCGTCCTCCAGCACACCGGCGACGAGTTCGCGAATATCGGCTTCGTCGTCGACGACGAGAATGTCGAGTTTCATGACGTAAATCCGGTCCGGGTAAGCATGGGGTGGCGCGTCGTAACCTCCTGCACATTGTCGTCCGCCACCCCGTCGTCGTTCGCCAGCGCGGCGAGCATCACGGGGTCGAGGATGATGGAAACGATCGTCCCTCCTCCGGGACGGTCGACGAACGATATGGTTCCGAAATGTTCTTCGACGATCTTGCGGACGATAGCCAGCCCCAGCCCGGTGCCGCCCTTGCGCGTCGTCATATAGGGTTCGACGATCCGGTCGCGCTCGGCGGGCAGGCCGATGCCGTTGTCGCTGGTGTCGATCCGCAGATGGCCATTCGCCATCACCCGAACGTCGATCGCGATGCGGCCACGCGGTGCATTTTCTCCGCGTACGGCAACGGCTTCGGTCGCATTCTTGACGATGTTGGTCATCGCCTGCGCCATTTGCCGCCGATCGCACACAAGGGTGGCCGGGCCGTCGTTTTCCAGCACGAAGTCGATTTCGGGATGGGCGACTTCGTGGAGGAACAGGCTTTGCCGCGCGAGTTCGGTGATCGATTCGCTGCGGAACACCGGTTTGGGCATCCGCGCGAACGACGAAAATTCATCGACCATCCGCCGCAGGTCGCCGACCTGCCGGACGATCGTCTCGGTCAGGCGGGCGAAGGTGCCGTCGTCGGCGATCAGCTTCGATCCATAGCGGCGCTGGAGCCGCTCGGCAGCAAGCTGGATCGGGGTCAGCGGGTTCTTGATCTCGTGCGCGATCCGCCGCGCCACGTCGGACCACGCCGCGCGGCGCTGGTCGAGCAATTGCTGGGTGATGTCGTCGAAGGTCAGGATATGCTGGCCGTCGTCGCGGGTAATGTGGACCGCGAGCGTCTTGGCCTCGCCCGCCGCCGCCAGTTGGATGGTCGCGTCCTGCTTGTCGCCCGCCAGCAACTGATCGAGCTCGGGGGCGACCTCGCGCAGCGACCGGCCGGCGAGCGGAGCCGGACCGGTCTTGAGCAGCGCCGTCGCCGAGCTGTTGGCGAGCCGGATCGTACCATCGCGCCCGACCGACACCACACCGGCGCTGACACCCGACATCACCGCCTCGATCAAGGCGCGGCGGCTGTCGATCTGGGCATTGGCCGCAACCAGCTCGCCGGTCTGTTCCTGCAACCGTTCGGTCATGCTGTTGAACGCGCTGGCGAGCGTGGCGATCTCGTCCTTCTTGCGCTTGCCGGGTTCGGCCACGCGCGCGGTCAGATCGCCGTCGGCGATGCGCCGTGCCGCGCCGACCAGTGCGCCGACCGGGCGGACCAGCCGGTCGGCGACCGCCAGCGCGACGAACACCGCCAGCCCGACGATCAGCAACGACACGACGAACAGCGCGACATAGAGCCGCAACTGGACGACGCGCGACCGATCAAGCAACGCATTGTAATCCGACAGGATCGCCCGGGTACGATCACGCCGGTCGGTATAGGTCTTGAGGTCGAGATCGCGCCCCGAATAGAGCAGATAGGGTGTGTTGGGGATTCGCGTCACTGACTGGACCATGCCGTCACGTTCGCGAACGTCGCTGCGTTTGCCCTTGCCCAGCGCTGTCACCGATCGTGGATCGATGCTCCAGCGCAGCGGCCCCTCGTAAATCGAGGCGGAGGCGAGCGAGACGGGGCGGCCGTCGGCCGGAATTTCGAACAGCACCGAATCGGTCAGGCCGCGCGCGCTGATGCTCTGCTGATAGATGATCCCGAACATCGGATCGGACGGCTTGTAGCGATTGACGAACAGCATCCGCTGGATGTCGGACGCGACCGCGACGTTCTGCGCATCGACCGAGTTCAGGAAATCATTGTAGGACGACTGGGCGACCGATTGCGCATTCTCGAAAATGCCGCGCGCGCGCTCGGACGACCAGAATTCGGCGACGACCTGAAACCCGAACGACGCGCCGACCGTCACCAGCAGCAACGGCACGCTGGCGAGGATCGAGAACAGCGCGACCAGCCGGACGTGCAGCGTACCGGTGCCGCCGATTTCGGAACGTGCCGCGCGGCGCATCGCGACCCGGCGACCGGCGAGCACCAGCAACGCCATCGCGGGGATAAGGTTGGCGACCAGCAACCCCGCCATCTGTTCGGGTGGCGGCAGGCTCTTGCGGGCGTCCTGCGTGCCGTCGATCAGGAAATAGCTGCCGATGCCGATCGCCAGCGCCACGGCCAGCACGATCAGCTCGATCGCCGGGAACCAGCGCGCCGAACTGCGTGGGGCGCGATCCGCTTCCATCAACGCTGCAACCATAGTTGCCGTTTTACAACATTCGCGCGGCAACGCACGTCAAATCGCTTACGTGCGTTATCGTTCGTTCTGATAGGGGCGCAGTGCCGGATCGATGCCCAGATCGTCGAGCCGCTTGCGCAGCGTGTTGCGGTTCAGCCCCATCGCCTTGGCCGCGCGCAACTGGTTGTTACCGTGGCGGTCGAGCATCGCTTCGATCAGCGGGCGTTCGACATCGGCGATCAGCCGGTCGTAGAGCGTGCCGTTTTCCAGCGTCACCGGCTCCTCGCGCGCGATGCGGCGCAGCCAGCCGCGTACCGCTTCGTGCAGGTCGATGTCGACGGCGGGGGGACGCAGGCCACCCTCGCCCAGCGCGCCGCGCAGTTCGCCGGCCTCGATCGTCGTGTCACGGCCGAGCACCGCCAGCCGCCGCATCAGATTTTCGAGTTCGCGCACGTTGCCGGGCCAGTCATGCGCCTCGAGCAGCGCCAGCGCCTCGGCCGACAGCGTTTTGCGGGGTAGCCCTTCCTGCCCGGCGCGGTCGAGGAAATGGCGGGCCAAGAGCGCCACGTCCTGCCGTCGTTCGCGTAAGGGTGGGAGCGCGATCGGCACGACGTTCAGCCGGTAGAACAGGTCCTCGCGGAACTGGCCCGACTGGACCTGCGCCGCCAGCGTCTTGTTGGTCGCCGCGACGATGCGCACGTCGGCACGGATCACCCGCGCGCCGCCGACGCTGGTGAACTCGCCCGATTGCAGCACGCGCAGCAGCCGGGTCTGCGCGTCCATCGGCATGTCGCCGATCTCGTCGAGGAACAGCGTGCCGCCCGCCGCCTGTTCGAACTTGCCGGCCGATCGTTGCGCCGCACCGGTGAAGGCGCCGCGTTCATGGCCGAACAGTTCGGCCTCGATCAGTTCGCGCGGGATCGCGGCCATGTTGAGCGCGATGAACGGCGCACGGGCACGGCGACCGAGATCGTGGATCGCCCGGGCGACCAGTTCCTTGCCGGTCCCCGATTCCCCCGTCACCAGCACGGTCAGGTCGGTGGCGACGACGCGGGCGATCACGCGGTACACGTCCTGCATCGCAGCGGACCGGCCGATCAGCGGCAGGGATGCGTCGATCGAATCGACGGGTGCCTCGTCGGGGCCACGCCGCCGCCGGGCGAGCGCGCCGCGCACCGCCAGCGCCAGCGTGTCGAGGTCGAACGGCTTGGGCAGATAGTCGAACGCTCCCGCCTCGGTCGCGCGGACCGCCGTGGTCAGCGTGTTCTGCGCCGACAGCACGATGACCGGCAGGTCGGGCATTTCGGCGGCGAGCGCAGTCGCATGTTCGAGGCCGTCGCCATCGGGCAGCACCACGTCGGTCACGAGCACGTCGGGCGCCTCGGCCCGCAACTGCGCCCGCAACTGCCCGAGGGTCGCGACCGACTGGACCACATGCCCCTCGCGGCGGAGCGCCTGCGCCACGACCGTGCGGATCGCGGCATCGTCGTCGCACAGCAGGATACGCGCCGGTTGGGTCATGCGCGCGGCAACCGGATACGGAATATGGTCCATTCGGGATCGCCCTCGCGCGCATAGCCCACGGTTCCGCCCATCTCCGCCATCAGTTTCTCCACCATCGGCAGGCCGAACCCCCTGCCCTCACGCTTGCCCGATACGAACGGTTCGAACAGATGCCCGGCGATGTCGCTCGGCGCGCCGGGGCCGTTGTCGCCGACGCTCAGCTCGATCGGCACCGCCCGCCGTGCGCCACCGCCGACGCCGTGCGACATGCCGTGGCGATAGGCGGTGCCGACCACGATCCGTGGATCGGGGGTGTCCGCCAATGCCTCGGCGGCGTTCTTGAGCAGATTGACCAGCACCTGGACAAAGGCATCGCGATCGATCCGCACCGGCGGCAGCGACGGGTCGAACCGCTCCTCGATCACGATGCCGCGCGCGAAGCCGGCGGTGGCGAGCTGCACCGCATGGGCGATCACCGGATAGATGTTCTGCACGGTCAGCTCGCGCGGGCGGGCGTCGGTGAAATCCTCCATCCGGTCGATCAGCGCGGCGATCCGATCGACCTCGGTGATGATGAGGTCGGTCAGGACGCCACGGTCGTCGACCTCGTCGGCCAGCAACTGCGCCGCGCCGCGAATGCCCGACAGCGGGTTCTTGATCTCATGGCCGAGCATTGCCGCCGCTCCGGCCGCCGCCCGTGCCCCGGCGGCACGCGGCGCGGCGGGCATGGCGCGCAGGCCATAGAGCATGACGATCCGCCACGGCGATCCGTGCCCGGCCGGTGTTTCGTGGAAATCGGCGCGCAGCCTGCCCCCACGCCGCAACCGCAACTCGCATTCGTAGCTGGCAAAACCATGTCCGTCGCGCTGATCGCCATAGCCCGGCGGCAGCGTGATGATCTGCGACAGCGACAACCCGCGCATCGAGCGATCGGAGAGGTTCAGCAGCAGTTCGGCGGCGCTGTTGGCGTGGGCGACGCAGCCCGCCTCGTCCAGCACGATCGTCGCGACGGGCAGCGCCGCGAACAGATCGGCGAACGGCGGCGCGCCCTCGGCGGCGCTCAGGCCGCCGCGCGCGAGCACCACGGCGCATAGAAATCGGCGAGCATGGCAAGGACGGTGCGGGCGTCCGGTTGCTGGTTCACCTTGTTGCGGAACTCGGCCGATCCGTGCAGCCCCTTGGTGTACCAGCCGATGTGCTTGCGCATCATGTTGACGCCGGTTTCCTCGCCATAATGGTCGAGCATCATGTGATAATGCTCGACGATCAGATGATATTGCTCCTCGATCGACGGATCGGCTGGTTCGGCCCCGCCCGACAGCGCGGCCATGACCTGCGCCAGCAGCCACGGCCGGCCATAGGCACCGCGCCCAATCATCACCCCGTCCGCGCCGGACTGCGCCAGCGCGGTGCGGGCGTCGTCGACCGAGCAGATGTCGCCGTTGACGATCACCGGCACCTTGACCGCGTCCTTCACGCTGGCGACGAACGCCCAGTCGGCGGTGTCACGGTACATCTGGTTGCGGGTGCGGCCATGGACCGTGACCATCCGCGCGCCGAGATCCTCGGCGATGCGCGCCAGTTCGGGGGCGTTGAGGCTTGCATGGTCCCAGCCCATCCGCATCTTGACGGTGACGGGAACGTCGACCGCCTTCACCACCGCCGCGATCAGATCGGCGGCGAGCGGCAGGTCGCGCATCAGCGCCGATCCGGCATCGCCGTTCGTCACCTTGCGCACCGGGCAGCCCATGTTGATGTCGATGATCGCCGCGCCCTTGTCCTCGGCCAGCTTCGCCGCCTCGCCCATCTCGAACGGCGTGCAGCCGACGAGCTGCATCGACACCGGCTCTTCCGCCGGGTCCCACATCGCCTTCTGGATCGACTGGCGCGTCTCGCGGATCGCCGCCTGGCTGGCGATCATTTCGGTGACGTTGAGGCCCGATCCATGCCGCCGCACCATCTTGCGGAACGGCAGGTCGGTGACACCGGTCATCGGCGCGAGGATCACCGGCGTGTCGATCACGACATCACCGATATGGATGGGAGCGAGGGTCATGGGAACTGCCTGAAAATCGGGCAGGCTTTACCCCAAACCATGGGCAAGGGCAAGGCTGGCGGCGGGCGGCGGCTTGGGCTAGGCGGCTGCGATGCAGACCGGACCTACCGTCGCCCTCATCGTCGCTGCCGGACAGGGCAGTCGATCGGGCAGCAGCACCCCGAAACAATATAGCGCCATCGGTGGCCGGGCGATGATCGCCCATGCCCATGCCGCACTGGCGGCGCATCCGGCGATCGACGAGGTCGTCGTGGTCATCGGCGAGGGCCAGCAGGCGATGCTGGCGGCGGCCATCGGCGAGGTGCGCCACGTCATCGGCGGCGCGACCCGGCGGGAAAGCGTCGCCGCCGGGCTGGCGGCGATCGGCGATGCGGCGCGGGTGCTGGTCCATGACGCCGCCCGGCCGTTCGTTCCGGGCGCGGTGATCGACCGGCTGCTCGCCGCGCTCGACCATCTGCCCGGCGCGATACCGGTGCTGCCGGTCGCCGATACGCTGGCGCAGGCGGGCGAGGTGCTGGGCGACGTCGTGCCGCGCGCCGGGCTGGTGCGGGTACAGACGCCGCAGGCGTTCGACGTCGCTGCGCTTCGCGACGCGCATGCCGCATGGGACGCGGGCGTGGAGGCGACCGACGATGCGCAGATGCTGCGCGCGATCGGGCTGGACGTCGCGACCGTCGAAGGAGACATCATGCTCGACAAGATCACCTATCCCGCCGACTTCGCGGCGGCCGAGGCGCGGATCGCGCCCACGCTCGTATCGCGCAGCGCCACCGGCTACGACGTTCACCGGCTGGAAGCGGGCGAGGAATTGTGGCTGGGCGGGGTGCTGATCCCGCACGATCGCGGACTGTCGGGGCATAGCGATGCCGATGTCGCGCTGCATGCGATCACCGATGCGTTGCTCGGCACGATCGGCGCGGGCGATATTGGCACCCATTTCCCGCCGAGCGATGCGCGGTGGCGCGGGGCGGCGTCGGACCAGTTCCTCGCCCGTGCCGCGTCGCTGGTTCGGGCGGAGGGCGGCGTCCTCGACTTCGTCGACCTGACGCTGATCTGCGAAGCGCCCAAGATCGGCCCGCACCGCGCGGCGATGCGGGCGCGGATCGCGGCCATCCTCGGCCTCACCGAGAAGCAGGTCAGCATCAAGGCGACGACGAGCGAGCGGCTGGGCTTCACCGGCCGCAAAGAGGGTATCGCCGCACAGGCGATCGCGACCGTGCGGGTGCCGGCATGAGGCGCATCGCCGCCGCCATCGCCCTGTTCGCGACGACCGGTGCGGCGCAGGCGCAGACCTCCGCTGCCTGCGTCACCCCGGCCGAGGCCGAGGCACTGGTACTGTTCGTCGCGCCCGACCTGATCCGTCAGGCCGGAACCCGCTGCGCGACCGCGCTGCCGGCAACCGCCCTGATCCGCCGGACGAGCGGACCGTTCCTCGCCCGCTACGAAGCGGAAACCGAAGGTGCCTGGACCCAGGCCAAGGCGGCGCTGTCGCGCCTCACCGCGCCACAGGCGATCCAGTTGCTCGATTCCAGTTTCGCCGCGCCGATCGTGTCGTCGATCATCGCACCGATGGTCGTCGGCAACATCGATCCGGCCGACTGCCCCCGGATCGAACGTGCCGCGATGCTTGTCCAGTCGCTTCCCCCGCGCAACGTCGCCGGGCTCATCGTGCTGTTCGCGCAGATCGATGCCGACAGCCCCCGTCCCCAGATGCGGTTGCCGCTATGCGGCACGCGCCCCCGGAACTGAGACATTATGGATACCATTCTTCCCGCCGAACTGGTTGCCGCCGCCCGCCGCGTGGTGGCGGCCAATCGCGCCGTCGGCCGTCGCGTGACGCTGGCGGAGAGCTGCACCGGCGGCCTCGTCGCCGCCGCGATCACCGAAATTCCGGGATCGTCGGAAATCTTCGACACCGGCTTCGTCACCTATTCGAACGAGGCCAAGACCGCGCAGGTGCGGGTCAGCTCGGACGTGCTCGAAACCTTTGGCGCGGTGTCGGTCGCGACCGCGTGGAGCATGGCGCAAGGTGCGCTGGAAGCGTCCGATGCCGATGTCGCGGTCGCGATCACCGGGGTTGCCGGGCCGGGCGGCGGATCGGAAAAGAAGCCGGTCGGCACCGTCGTGTTCGCGCGGGCCGAAAAGGGTGGCGATCCGGCGAAGGTCGTCGCCGACCTGCGCCATTTCGGCGATCTCGGCCGGGGTGGCGTCCGGCTTCAGGCGGCGCTGTGCGCGCTCGAACTGCTGCTGCCGCCCGACGA
Source organism: Sphingomonas sp. Leaf25 (assembly GCF_001421635.1). Classification (NCBI taxonomy): domain Bacteria; kingdom Pseudomonadati; phylum Pseudomonadota; class Alphaproteobacteria; order Sphingomonadales; family Sphingomonadaceae; genus Sphingomonas; species Sphingomonas sp. Leaf25. The sequence continues at coordinate 513,895 of NZ_LMKU01000012.1, read as the reverse complement.
AGCGTCGGAAGAACCCGTCGCCGAATCGCCGTAAAGCGCCGCGGCGCGTTCCTCGAACGCGCCGATCATCTTGCGCAGCGCACGGTCGAACACCTGCCCCGCCAGCATCTCGAACACGCGGTTCTTGAACTGGAAGTCGACGCAGAATTCGACCAGCGTACCGCCCTGCCCGTCGGGCTTGAAGCGCCAATCGTTGTTCAGATATTTGAGCGGTCCGTCGAGATAGTCGACGCGAATATGGTCCGGCCGTTCCTTTTGCACCTTCGAGGTGAAGCTTTCGCGCAGGCCCTTGAAGCCGACGATCATGTCGGCGACCATTTCGGTCTCGCTCGACGAACGCACCCGGATCGCGCTGACCCATGGCAGGAACTCGCCATAGCGCGCGACGTCGGCGACCAGATCGAACATATGCTCGGGGCTGTAGGGCAGATGGCGGGTTTCGGTATGCTTGGGCATCAGACGCGGACAACGCCCAGCTTCGCGTCGCGGTTCGTGCGCATCCGTTCGAAATCGTCGCCGGCGTGATAGCTCGACCGTGTCAGCGGCGAGGAGGCGACCAGCAGGAACCCCTTGGCCCGCGCGATCGCGGCATAGGCGTCGAATGCCTTGGGGGTCACGAAATCGATCACCTTGGCATGGCGCGGCGTCGGCTGGAGATACTGGCCCATCGTCAGGAAATCGATGTCGGCGGAGCGCATGTCGTCCATCACCTGATGCACCTCCAGCCGCTCTTCGCCGAGCCCCAGCATGATGCCCGATTTGGTGAAGATCGACGGGTCAAGCTTCTTGACGCTCTCCAGCAACCGCAGCGAGGCATAATAGCGCGCGCCCGGCCGGATCGTCGGATAGAGGCGCGGCACGGTTTCGAGATTGTGATTGTAGACGTCGGGACGCGCCGCGACGATCGCCTCAACCGCCGCTTCGTGCTTGTTGCGGAAATCGGGGGTGAGAATTTCGATCGTCGTCGTCGGATTCGCGGCGCGGATCGCCTGAATCACCTTCACGAACTGGCTGGCGCCGCCATCGGGCAGGTCGTCGCGATCGACCGAGGTGATGACGATATGGTTCAGCCCCATCGCCGCTGCCGCCTCGGCGACATGCTGCGGCTCCATCGGATCGACCTTGCGCGGCATGCCGGTCTTGACGTTGCAGAAGGCGCAGGCGCGGGTGCAGGTGTCGCCGAGGATCATGACGGTCGCGTGCTTCTTCGACCAGCATTCGCCGATGTTCGGGCAGGCCGCTTCCTCGCAGACCGTCGTCAGGCTTTTCGAGCGCATCAGCGCGCGGGTTTCGGCCACGACCTTGCCGGTCGGGGCTTTCACGCGAATCCAGTCGGGCTTGCGTTCACGCTGCGGGCGGGGGAGCGGCGACATTTCGTTCATGGGCCCCAGATAGCGATCCGCGAGGAAACGAACAACCGCCTGCAACGTTCGCGCGCGCCGTGCGTCTGTGGCCGTGAGGGAAAAACCTAACGTATGATGGAGATTCTTTGATGCACTTCAGCGACCTCAAGGAAGGCTATTTCCGCTTCCGGGGCAACGAGTGGCAGCAGGAGCGCGAGCGCTGGAGCGAACTGGCGACCGGCCAGAGTCCCAAGGTGATGGTGATCGCCTGTTCGGACAGCCGCGTCGATCCCGCGACCATCTTCGGCGCGCGGCCGGGCGAGATTTTCGTGGTGCGCAACGTCGCCAATCTGGTGCCGCCGTTCGAGGATGACGGGGGCCGCCACGGCGTGTCCGCCGCGCTCGAATTCGCGGTGACGAAGCTGGAGGTCGAGGAAATCCTCGTTCTCGGCCACGGGGCGTGCGGCGGCGTCAACGCCTGTCTGACGCAGGCGCTCGCCAATACCAAGCCCGGCGAAGGCGGGTTCGTTGCCCATTGGATCGACCTGCTGGACGGAGCGCGCGAGAAGGTGGTCGCCGAACACGGCACCGGTCCCGAGGGGCAGAAGGCGCTGGAACAGGAAGGCGTCAAGGTGTCGCTGACAAACCTGATGACCTTCCCGTTCGTCCGCGAGCGGGTCGAGGCCGGTACGCTCAAGCTGCACGGCGCGGTGTTCGCGATCGACGACGGGCGGCTGCGCGTGCTCGAAGGCGAGAAGTTCGAGAACGCCTGACCGTAACTGCGCCGGGCAGGAAGCTCCCGCCCGGCGCACCTCAACCGGATCAGCCCTCCTTGGGGCCGTCCGCCGTCACGCGGATGTTCAGTTCGCGAAGCTGCTTCGGCGTCGCGTAGTTCGGCGCACCCATCATCAAATCTTCCGCCTTCTGCGTCATCGGGAAGGTGATGACCTCGCGGATGTTCGGCTCGTCGGCCAGCAGCATCACGATACGATCGACGCCCGGTGCCGAGCCGCCGTGCGGCGGTGCCCCGAACTTGAAGGCGTTAATCATGCCCGCGAAGTTCGTGTCGACGTCCGCCTGCGTATAGCCGGCGATCTCGAACGCCTTGTACATGATTTCCGGGCGATGGTTACGGATCGCGCCCGACGACAATTCCACGCCGTTGCAGACGATGTCGTACTGATAGGCAAGAATATCGAGCGGGTTCATCGTCTCCAGCGCGTCCATCTCGCCTTGCGGCATCGAGAAGGGGTTGTGGCTGAAATCGACCTTCTTGGCGTCCTCGTCATATTCGAACATCGGGAAGTCGACGATCCAGCAGAATTCGAAGCGCTTGTCGTCGATTAAGCCGAGCGTATCGGCGACGCGGGTGCGGGCAAGCCCGGCGAGCCTTGCCGCCTGCGCTTCCTTGCCGGCGGCGAAGAATACGCCGTCGTCGGGACCGAGGCCAAGCGCCTCGGAGATCTTCGCCATGCCTTCGTCGCCATGGTTGTTGGCGATCGGGCCGCCCCACTTTCCGCCCTTGCGCGTGGCATAGCCGAGGCCGGCGAAGCCCTCGCCCTGTGCCCAGGCGTTCATGTCGTCGAAGAACTTGCGGCTCTTGTCGGCGGTCCCGGGGGCCGGAATCGCGCGGACGACGTCGCCGCCTTCCACGATCGAGGCGAAGCGGCCGAAGCCCGAACCCCGGAACAGCTCCGACACGTCGGTGATGATGAGCGGGTTGCGCAGGTCGGGCTTGTCATTGCCGTATTTCAGCATCGATTCGCGGTAGGGGATGCGCTGGAACGGCAGCGGACTGACGGTGCGGCCCTTGCCCTGCCAGTTGGCATATTCCTCGAACACGCCGTGCAGGACGGGTTCGATCGCGGCGAACACGTCTTCCTGCGTGACGAAGCTCATCTCGAAATCGAGCTGGTAGAATTCACCCGGCGAGCGATCGGCGCGGGCATCCTCGTCGCGGAAGCAGGGCGCGATCTGGAAATAGCGGTCGAAACCCGCGACCATCAGCAACTGCTTGAACATCTGCGGCGCCTGCGGCAGCGCGTAGAACTTGCCCGGATGGACGCGGCTGGGAACCAGATAATCGCGCGCGCCCTCGGGGCTGCTCGCGGTCAGGATCGGGGTCTGGAATTCGGTGAAGCCCTGATCGATCATCCGGCGGCGCAGCGACGCGATGACGTTCGAGCGCAGCAGGATGTTCGCGTGCAGCCGCTCGCGCCGCAGGTCGAGGAAGCGATAGCGCAGGCGGATGTCTTCGGGGTATTCGGCCTCGCCCGCCACCGGCATCGGCAGTTCCTGCGCGGCCGATTGCAGCGTGGCGGCGCGGGCATAGATTTCGATCGCGCCGGTCGCGAGGTTGGGATTCTTCGTCGCGTCCGAACGCGCCTTGACCGTGCCGTCGATCGTCAGCACCGATTCGGTCCGCGCGGCATCGAGCAGCGCGAGTGCCGGGCTGTCGCTGTCGGCCACGATCTGGGTAATGCCATAATGGTCGCGCAGATCGATGAACAGCACGCCGCCATGGTCGCGCTTGCGATGGACCCAGCCCGACAGGCGGACGGTATCGCCCTCGTTCGCGTCCGTAAGCTGGCCGCAGTTATGGGTGCGATAGGCGTGCATCAGAACGTAACCCTGCTTGGTCGTCATTCCCGCGGAGGCGGGAATCCATAGCCGCTGACGGCGCGGCTCTCACGCGAACCTGCGTCTATGGATCCCCGCCTGCGCGGGGATGACGGATTAATCCGTTGCCGCGCGCTTCCCCTTCCAACCCCCTTTTGTCAAGGCGCGCGAGGCTGCTATGCGGGCGGGATGCATATCCATCCGTTGATCGAGGACAGCGCGACCCTCGCCACCCTCTGCGCCCGCCTCGCCCAGTCCGATTTCGTGGCGGTCGACACCGAATTCATGCGCGAGAACAGCTATTGGCCCGAACTCTGCCTGATCCAGATCGCCAACGCGGAAGAAGCCGCCGCGATCGATCCGATGGCACCGGGGATCGACCTGAAGCCGCTGCTCGACTTGATGACCGACAATGACGAGGTGCTGAAGGTCTTCCACGCCGGCGGACAGGACATCGAGATCGTCTATAACCTGACCGGCAAGACCCCCTTTCCGATGTTCGACACGCAGGTGGCGGCGATGGCGCTGGGTCAGGGCGAGCAGGTCGGCTATTCCAACCTCGTCGATGCCTATCTGGGCATCGTCGTCGACAAGGGTGCGCGGTTCACCGACTGGTCGCGGCGGCCGCTCGACGACCGGCAGATCGACTATGCGATCGCCGATGTGACGCATCTTTCGGTGATCTTTCCCAAGATGCTCGCCAAGCTCCGGCGGACGGGTCGCGGGTTATGGCTGGACGAGGAGATGGAGCGGATCGGCAATCCGGCCAATTACTTCAACGATCCCGAAACGGTGTGGCAACGCATCCGCGTCAACAGCCGCAAGCCCGACGTACTCGGCCGGTTGAAGGCGCTGGGCAAGTGGCGCGAACTGGAAGCTCAGGGCAAGGACCTGCCGCGCGGGCGGATCGTCAAGGACGAGACGGTCGCCGATCTGGCGGCCAATCCGCCGCGCAAGCAGGCCGATCTGGCCAAGGTGCGCGGCCTGTCGGCGGCATGGGCGCACAACGACATTGGCGCGCGGATGATGACCGCGCTGGCCGAGGCGAAGCCGCTGACCGCCGAGGAAATGCCGGGGCGTGACGAGCGCAAGCCGGCGCTGGGCAAGGAAGGCGCATTGGTTGCCGACCTGTTGAAACTGCTGCTGAAAATCCGCGCGAACGAGATCAAGGTTGCCGCGCGGCTGCTGGCGCGATCGGACGATCTGGAGGCGCTGGCCGCCGGGCAGCGCGACGGGCTGGCAATATTAGACGGGTGGCGGTTCGAGCAGTTCGGGCGCGACGCGCTGGCGCTGGTCGAGGGTCAGCTCGGGTTCACGGTGCTGGGCGGAAAGTTGAAGATGACACGAGCGGAGGTCGTCGAATGAAGCGGGTTGCCCTCATCGGATTGATGCTGGTGGGTTGTGCGCCAAGTGCCCCGGATGCGCCGCCCCCGCCGCCACGGCGGGTCGCGCCGCCGCAGGCCGTGATGCCGCCGGTGATCCCGGCTCCGCCCGGCGACGAGGCAGCCGAGGTCCAGCCGATGACGCCGTGCCGGATCGAGGCAGCCGCCGGCCTGATCGGCAAACCCTTGACCCCGGCGGTGCAGGCCGAGGCACAGGCGAAGGTCGGCGCGCGGAGCGTGCGGGTGATCGGGCCGGACCATAACGCCATCACCATGGACTATCGCCCTGACCGGCTGAACATCGAGCTCGACTCGAGCCGCAAAATCCTGCGGCTTCGCTGCGGGTGATGGCAAAGTTTACAAAGTTTACACTATAGCGCGTTTCGACCGGTTTGCGGTTTGACGGGGCGGCGGTTTCCCAGGGCCGATCGACATTCCTTCGCGCGTCGTCACCCCGGACCTGTTCCGGGGTTCACTTGGCCGCAAATGCGGTCAATCGAGGCTCAAGCCGTACCGATTGCCGAGCCGTGGACCCCGGAACAAGTCCGGGGTGACGAAAGGGGCGGCTGTTTCGGCCGAAAATGACGAAGATTGGCCGGAAATGCGGAATGTGGACCGCCCTAGGCGGGAAGCCATAGACGTAACGGGCTCGGTTCGATCACCGGCATCGGCGTGTATGGATTCCCGCCTTCGCGGGGGTGACGTTGGGGTTCGGGGGTAAATTCCCTCTGCAAAAACGGAATATCGATCCGCGCAGGGAAAACGCCCGCCCCTTCCGGGACGGAGAATACAGGGGGCGGACGAGTCAACGAGCGTCCCGACCTTGGCATACCGCCTGCCCTGTAGGACAGTCAGCGCGTTACCAGCGCCGCTTCCATGCCGAGCGCAGTCGCGAGCGCCTTGTGGCGCTTCTGCACCGCTTCGCCATACAGCGAGGCATCCGCCCCGGTGACGAGCAGTTCGACGCCGCCGGCTCCGCGCCGCAGGGCGGTGCGCTTGAGCGGGGCGGCCACCCCGCCGCTCAGCCGTTGGCCCAGCCGCATCGCAAGGCCCCAGCGGCGCGCGATCGCCAGCGCGTCGGGCGGGGCAAGGCGGCCGAGCGGTTCGGGCGTGTCGCTGCCGCCGCCAAGGCAACAATGCAGCGCCTGCGCGACGATCGCACGGCCAGCGGCGTCGACCGCGACCCAGTTGCCGTGCAGCGCGATCTCGACACCGCGTTCGGCACGAAATTCGGGGTTGGCATGCCAGCCCACATCGGCGAGCAGACAGGCGGTATGACGCAGCCGGACCATCGCCGGATCGTCCTGCGGGAACAGCGGCGCGATCCAGCGGTGCAGCAGGTCGCCATGTTCGGCGAAACGGCCCTGCCGCGCGCCTTCGTCATGCGCGGCGACCAGCAGCGGGTCGGTCGCGCGGACCTTGGCGGGCAGCGCGGCGTAGAGCAGCCCTTCGCGCAGGCCATAGGCGGAAATGACGGTGGTGGCGCAGCCGAGGTGGCGCACCGCATAGGCGAGCACGGCGGCGGCATGGTCCAGCGTCGGCACCCGCCCGCCCGACAGGTTCGGCACCAGCCTCAGGTCGGCGCGCGGCATCTCGGCGAGCAGCTTGCGCAGTGCGGATATGCGCGCGGGCGACAGCGCATAGCCATGCGCGATCGGCAGCGGATAGCCGGTCAGGTGCATGTCGAGCCGGGCGAGCGCGCGCCACGATCCGCCGACGAGGTAGAGCGGCAGCCCCTGCCCCTGCCCGGTCCAGCCGGCCGCCGCGATCATCCGGGCGACCGTGCGGTCGAGTTCGCCCGCCCCCTTCGCGCGGATCGCGCCGAGGCGCAGCACGCCCAGCGGGAAGGAAACGCGCTCGCCGAGCTGACCGTCCTTCACCCGGACCAGTTCGAGGCTGCCGCCGCCCAGATCGCCGACGATGCCGTCGGCCTGCGGAATGGCGGAGAGGACACCGTGGCCGGCGGCCTGCGCCTCTTCCTCGCCCGACAGGATTTCGACGGTGAGGCCGGCGGCGTGCGCCAGCGCGATCAGCTCCGCGCCATTGGCGGCATCGCGCACGGCGGCGGTGGCGACGGTGCGGACGCGCGGCACCGCCATCTCGCGCGTCAGCCATGCGAAACGCTCCAGCGCGGCGCGCGCCGCCGCCATCGCGTCGGCATCGATCGCGCCGGTGCCGGCGAGCGCGCGGCCCAGCCCGGCCAATACCTTTTCGTTGAACAGGATCGCCGGGATACGCTCCGGCCCGCCATAGACGACCAGCCGGATCGAGTTCGAACCGATGTCGACGATTGCGCTGTGCGCGATCGAGGTCGGCGTGCTTCCCGGCCAGCCCAACCCCATCAGAGCGTGCCGCCGCGTGCCGCGCGCCATGCGCGGAGCGACAGTTTCTGCGGGCTCATCGCCGCCCCGCTCTCGATCGCGGCGCCGCGGCCCGACAGCGAGGGATTGGTCATGAAGTAACGATGGAGGTTGAACGGCCGGTCGCCCTTCGCCACGCGGCGATAGCTGCCGTCGGCGCGCAATTCCCAAGTCTGTTCGGTGTCGAGCAGGTTGGCGACCATCACCTGATCGAGCACCTGGTCGTGGACGGTCGGGTTGGTGATCGGCAACAGATATTCGACGCGGCGATCGAAGTTGCGCGGCATCCAGTCTGCCGAGGAAACATAGACCAGCGCATCGTCGTTGGGCAGCGCCTGCCCCCCGCCGAAGCAATAGATACGGCTGTGTTCGAGAAAGCGGCCGACGACCGACTTGACGCGGATATTCTCCGACATGCCTGGAACCCCGGGGCGCAGGCAGCAGATGCCGCGCACGATCAGGTCGATCTGCACCCCCGCCGCCGATGCTTCGTAGAGCTTGTCAATCAGCGCGGGGTCGACCAGCGAATTCATCTTGAGCCAGATCGACCCCTGCCCGCCGGCCCGCGCGGTCTGGATCTCGCCCTCGATCAGCGCTTCCAGCCGGTCGCGCAGGTCGCGCGGGGAAATGGCGAGCTGTTGCAGCGCCTGCGGTTCGACATAGCCAGTGATGTAGTTGAACACCTGCGCGGCATCGCGCCCGATCGCCGGATCGGCGGTGAAGAAGCTGAGGTCGGTATAGATGCGCGCGGTGATCGGGTGATAGTTGCCGGTGCCGAAGTGGCAGTAGGTGCGATACCCCTGTTCCTCGCGCCGGACGACCATCGAGATCTTGGCGTGGGTCTTCCATTCGATGAAACCGTAGACGACCTGCACCCCGGCGCGTTCGAGGACCGAGGCGAGGTTGAGATTCTGTTCCTCGTCGAAGCGCGCCTTCAGTTCGACCACCGCCGTCACCGACTTGCCCGCCTCGGCGGCGGCGACCAGCGCGGCGACGATCGCCGATTGCTTGCCGGCGCGGTAGAGCGTCTGCTTGATCGCGACGACATCGGGGTCGGCCGCCGCCTGTTTGATGAAGGCGATGACGACGTCAAACGTCTCGTACGGATGGTGGACGACGATGTCCTTGGCGCGGATTGCCGCGAAACAGTCACCGCCATATTCACGGATGCGTTCGGGAAAGCGGGGGCTGAACGGCGGGAATTTCAGGTCGGCGCGATCCTCGGCGACCAGCATCGACAGGTCGCCGATGGCGAGGAAGCCGCCGGTTTCGGTCATCACCGCATCGCTGCCGGTCATTTCCTCGCGCAGCAGTTCGATCATCTCGTCGGAGATGCCCGATTCGATCTCCAGCCGGATGACGCGGCCGCGCCGCCGTCGCTTGATGGCGGTGCGGAAATACAGGACGAGGTCCTCGGCTTCCTCCTCCAGTTCGATGTCGCTGTCGCGAATCACCCGGAAGGCGGCGGAGGCGCGCACGGTGTAGCCGGGGAAGAAAAGCCCGGAGAAATGGCGCAGGATCGTCTCGATCGCGACATAACGCGCCGCCTTGCCCGGCAGGCGCACGAAGCGCGGCATGGCGGGCGGGAGCAGCACGACTTCGCGCACCTCGACCTCGTCCGATCGGCGAATGAGATCGAACAGCAGCGCCGAGCCGAGGTTGGGGATGAACGGGAACGGGTGCGCCGGGTCGAGCGCCTGCGGGGTCAGCACCGGGAACACCTGTTCACGGAAATAGCGTTCCAGCCACACCTCGGCATCGCCGGTGATCGCATCGGCCCCCAGCACGGTGACGTCGGCCGCCGCCAGATCGGTCGCGATGTCGCGCCAGATGCGTTGCTGGCTATCGACCAGTTGCGCGGCGTCGGCGACGATCGCCTCCAATTGCTGGGTCGGGGTCAGGCCGTCGGGCGATTCGTGGCCGACCTCCTGCGCCTGCTGCCCCTTCAACCCGGCCACGCGGACCATGAAAAATTCGTCGAGGTTGGTCGCCGAGATCGAGAGGAAGCGGAGGCGTTCGAGCAGCGGATGGGCGGCGTTGCACGCCTCGTCCAGCACGCGGCGGTTGAATGCCAGCCACGACAGCTCGCGGTTGAAATAGCGCGCTTCGGGCACGGCGGCGACGGTCGATCCGGCGGGGACGTCGGTCTGCAACTCGGTCATGCGGCGGAGTCCGTCAGGAGCGTGGTACGACCGAGCGCGGTGCGCACGGCGGGAACGGTCAAAAGGCGCGTCGAGCGCAGCATCGCATCTTCCTCCAATGCCTCGACAACGCGAAGCACGGCGAGATGGCTCCGGTCGACGCGGCGGGCGAGCCAGCGCACCAGATCGGGCGCGACTATCAATTCCTTCCTGTCGAAGAGATGTTGCAGCAGCGTTTCGATCAGCAGATCGTCGGGCGCATCAAGCCGGACGACCGGGGTCGCGGCGATACGGGTGCGCAGGTCGGGCAGCTCGATCTTCCACACCGGCGGCGTGGCATCGGCGACGATCAGCAGCGGCCGCCCCTCCGCCTGCGCCTGATTCCACAGGTGGAACAGGTCGATCTCGTTCATCCGTTCGGCATCGTCGGCGATCATCCCGCCGCTGCGCGCGGCGAACATCCGCGCCAGCAGCGTGCGGCCCGATTTGCGCGGGCCGATCAGGACCGCCGCCATCACCGGCCACAGCCCCCAATTGTCGAGGAACTGGACCGCTTCGCGGTTGGAGGGACTGACGAGGAACCGGTCTTTCCGCGCGCCGGGCGGCAGGTCGAGCGTGAAGCTCATCTGGGCGGGACCGTTGGCGGGGCCGCTCATCCGCCGGCCGGAGCCGGTGGTGTCGGGGCCGCGCGACGGCGGATGCGTAGCGCGCCGTCGCCGCCCTGCACCTGCCAGCCGCGCGCTTCGAGGGCTGCCGACAGGATCGCGGGATCGCCATCGAAGGTGACGCGCAACACCGATACACCGCCCAGCGCGAGGCTGGAGGTGATCGCGCTGCGCACACCCGGAATGGCGCGGAACGCTGCTTCGGTCGATTCGACGGCGGCGGCGGTGGGCGTGTCGGCCTGCACCGACAGGGTGACGAAGGTATCGACGGGCGTCGGGGTCGGCACCGGCGCGGCGGGATTGACCGGTACGGGGGCAAGCGGATCGGCCAGCGGGTTCTCGACCGGTGCAGGCGTGCCCGGCGGCGCGGCGTTCAGCGCCATATCGGGCCGCAGCGTGCCATCGCGCAGCGCCTGCTGGTACAGCGAATCGATTCGCCGCACGCCTTCGTCGAGCAGCGCGGGAATCGCATCGGCCTGTTCGACACGCAGCGCGAAGCGGCCAATCAGCCGGTTGTCGGGACCATAGCCGGCGGTGAAGGTGCCGACGACCGGCCCACCGGGCCATTGCCGCTCCAGCCGGACCTGCGGGACCAGCACGTCCGACGCGCCATATTGGTTGAGCACGGTGCGCCACCAGCCGCGCCCCCGCCGCGTCACCTGCCCCGCATTCAACAGCAGCGCGTCGCCGCCGGTGCCATTCGGGCGAACATAGTCGACGGTGCTGCCGCCGGTGCGGAAGCGCGCCCATGCCGCTTGCCACGGCGTCGCCCGTTCGAACGCGGTGCCGGTGCCACCGTCCCAGATCAGCGGCACGACGAGCATCGCCGGGCTGCGTTCGGCGACGCCGGCGATGCCGAGGATCGATGCGGCCCGCCCCCGGTCGAACAGGACGCCGAGACGCGCGACATAGCGGTTGGGGCCGATCTGCTCGCTCTCCACCACGATCGCGTCGACCAGCGAATCAAGCGTGCCGTCGGGCAGCGTCTGCGCCGATCCGGTCAGCCGCTGCGACAGCATCTGCCAGCCCCGACGCTGCGCGAGGCGCCAGCCGGTGGTGCGGGCCACGTCTGCGGTGGGGCCGGCGACGTCGACGCGGACGCCGTTCACCTCGAAGGTGCCCGAGCTGTCGACGGCGGCGACTCCGCCCTGCGCCACGACCGCGCCGGTCGCGACCATGCCCAAGAGGGCGGCGGCGAGCAGGCGGTGGCGGGTTTGCAGCGTCATGCGCGCCTTTTGACGAAGCAGGCGTGGAAATCCAAGCGCGATGTGGCTAACCGGCTCCCATGAGCAATGAAGGCGACCGCGGCGGCGGCTATACCTACGCACAGGCAGGGGTTTCGATCGCGGCGGGCAACGCGCTGGTCCGCGCGATCGGACCGCTCGCGAAATCCACCCGGCGGCCCGGCGCGGATGCCGAACTGGGCGGATTCGGCGGGGTGTTCGATCCCAAGGCGGCGGGGTTCAAGGACCCGCTGCTGGTCGCGGCGAACGACGGCGTCGGCACCAAGCTGAAACTGGCGATCGAGCATGATGCCCACGACGGCGTCGGTATCGACTTGGTCGCGATGTGCGCCAACGACCTGATCGTGCAGGGTGCCGAGCCGCTGTTCTTCCTCGACTATTACGCCAGCGGCAAACTGGTCGCGGACACCGCCGAGCGGGTCGTCGCCTCGATCGCCGAGGGGTGCCGGCAGGCGGGCTGCGCGCTGATCGGCGGCGAGACGGCCGAGATGCCCGGCATGTATGCCGATGGCGACTATGACCTCGCCGGCTTCTGCGTCGGCGCGGTCGAGCGCGAACAGTTGCTGACCGGTGACAAGGTGGGCGTGGGCGACGTGATCCTCGGCATCGCCTCCTCGGGCGTGCATAGCAACGGTTTCTCGCTGGTGCGCCGGCTCGCGACGGACCGGGGGTGGAAGCTCGACCGGCCGGCGCTGTTCGATCAGGACGTGATGCTGATCGACGCGCTGATGGCGCCGACCAAAATCTATGTGAAGCCGCTGCTGCCGCTGCTCCGCGCCGGGCGCATCCATGGCCTCGCGCATATCACCGGCGGGGGGTTGCTGGAGAATATCCCGCGCGTGTTGCCCGAGGGCGCGCATGCCGTGGTCGATGCCGATGCGTGGGAACAGCCGCGATTGATGGCGTTCCTCCAGGCGCAGGGCAATATCGAGCCCGAGGAAATGGCGCGGACATTCAACTGCGGCATCGGCATGGTGCTGCTGGTGTCGGCCGACACCGCCGACTCGGTCGCCGCCGATCTGGCCGCCGCCGGCGAAAGCGTGGTGCGGATCGGCACCGTCGAGGCGGGCGAGAAGGGCTGCACCGTCAAGGGCAGCGTGGAGACGTGGAGCGCGCGGGCGGCATGGAGCGCGACGCATCTTGGCTAGGCATAAGGTCGGCATCCTGATTTCGGGACGGGGATCGAACATGGCGGCGCTGGTCGCCGCCGCGCAGGCCCCCGATTGCCCGTATGAAGTCGTGCTGGTCGCGTCGGACAAGCCCGATGCCGCCGGACTGGCGCATGCCGCCGCGCGCGGCATCGCGACCTTCGCCCATTCGCCCAAGGGGATTCCCAAGGCGGAATATGAAGCGGCGATCGACAGCGAATTGCGTGCGGCGGGCGTCGAGACGATCGCGCTGGCGGGCTATATGCGGCTGCTCTCGCCCGGCTTCGTCGCGGCGTGGCGCGACCGGATCGTCAACATCCACCCCTCGCTGCTGCCCCGGTACAAGGGGCTCGACACGCACGCGCGGGCGATCGCGGCGGGGGATGCCGAGGCAGGGTGTTCGGTGCATGTCGTCACCGAGGAACTGGATGCCGGGAGCATATTGGCGCAGGCGCGCGTTCCGATCCTGCCCGACGATAGCGCGGACACGCTGGCGGCGCGGGTGCTGGCGGAAGAGCATCGGCTCTATCCGCGAACCTTGGCGGAGTATGTGACGCGATGAACGAATTGCTGGACCGGGTACGCGAAACCGCCCTGCTGCTGCCGGGCGCGGCGGAACAGGGCGACGGTGACGACCACGCATTCTGTGTCGAGGGCGAGCCGTTCGCGCGGGCGGATGGCGACGCGCTGTCGGTGCGAACCGCCGATGGCTGGACGCCGGTATCGGTCGAGGGTGACGTCGACTGGCGGCTGGTCGAGGACGCCATCGCGCGCGGATGGGAACTGACCGCGCCGCGCGATCTGCTGGAGGCCGGCGGGCGGTGAGCGAGGCCGACGAAGCCCGCGCGCAGCGTCGCCGCTGGATCACGCTGGCCGAAGGCGTGGCGGTGGCGGGCGTGGTGATCGGTGGGCTGACGCTGTGGAACAACGTGTCCGAACGGCGCAGCGTCGACGCCGATCGCGCGGCGGCCAGCGCCTCGGCGGCGAAGGCCAAGAACGCGCTGGCGATCGTCGCCACGCCGGCCGGGGGTGGCGATCGGCTGACCCTGAGCGCCGCCGACCGGCGGATCGAGCGGATCGCGGTGCGCTTCCCGCCCGCATTGAAGGTGTCCGAGCGGACGGCGGTGGGCGATGTCGCGATCGACGTCGACTGGGTGCGCGCGCCGCTGCTGGCGATCACCGATGGCGGCAAGGATGACCTGGAGGGGCGATTGCCGGTCGAAGTAACCGCGACATGGTTCGATGGCGACAATGAGCGGCAGTCGAGCGCGATCTATGACCTCGTGTTCGCGACCGAGGGGCGGATGATCGGCGGGCGGTCGTTGCGGTTGAAGGCGCTGGCCCGGCGTGAAGCGGCGAACGGTGGCGTCGGGCGGCGGCTCGATACGTTGTGGGCGGCGGAGCTGGGGCGGTTGGCGGGGTAGCTTCTCCTGCCTCATCGTCATTCCCGCGAAGG
>NZ_LMKU01000012.1:465851-499530 GCF_001421635.1 Sphingomonas sp. Leaf25 | reverse complement strand
GGGAATCCATAGCCGCTGACGTTTCGGGCTTGAGTCGCTTCGGTGGCGGCTATGGATTCCCGCCTTCGCGGAAATGACGAATGTGGGTGAGGATGATCCCCTACCCCAACACCCTCGCCAGTTCGACGAACTCCGCCACGCTGACCGTCTCCGCCCGTCGCGTCGAGTCGATGCCGATCGCCTCCGCCGCCGCCAGCGCGCCGGGGACGCCTTTCAAACTCTGGCGAAGCATCTTGCGGCGCTGGCCGAAGGCGGCGGCGGTCAGCGTTTCGAGGGTGCGCAGACGGACGCCGTCGGGCGCGGGCGTCGGCACGACATGGACCACCGCCGACATGACCTTGGGCGGCGGCGTGAAGGCGCTGCGATGGACCGGCATCGCAATGCGCGCGGCACTGCGCCACTGGGCGAGGACGGCGAGGCGGCCAAAGGCATCGTCGTTCGCCTGCGCCACGATCCGGTCGGCGACCTCGCGCTGGAACATCAGCGTCAGGCTCTGCCACCATGGCTCCCAGTCGGCCGAAAGCCAGCCGACGAACAGCGGGGTGCCGACGTTATAGGGCAGGTTGGAGGCGATGTGCGGCTTGCCCGCGAACAGCGTGCGCGCGTCGATCTCCAGCGCGTCACCCTCGATCACGCGCAGGCGATCGGGAAACGCCTCGCCCAGTTCGGCAAGTGCCGGGATGCAGCGGCGGTCGCGCTCGATCGCCGTCACCCTTGCCCCTGCCAGCAGCAGCGCGCGGGTGAGGCCGCCGGGGCCGGGACCGACTTCGAGGACCTCGGCATCGTGCAGGTCGCCGGGCACGCGCGCGATCCGGCCGAGCAATTGCTGGTCGAACAGGAAATTCTGCCCCAGCGCCTTACTGGCCGACAGGCCGTGACGCTGGATGACCTCGCGCAGCGGCGGCAGGTCGTGGACGGGAGCGATGCTCACCGGGCGGCGGCGCGGCGGGCCGCTGCCTGGCCAGCCATCGCGATCGCGGCGATCATCGCGCCCGGCTCGGCGCGGTCCTCACCGGCGATGTCGAACGCAGTGCCGTGGTCGGGCGAGGTGCGCACGATCGGCAGGCCGAGCGTGATGTTGACCCCGTCGTCGAAATGCAGCGTCTTGATCGGGATCAGCGCCTGATCGTGCGTCGGGCACAGCGCAGCGTCGTAGCGGGCGCGGGCGCGCGGATGGAACATGGTGTCGGCAGCCAGCGGCCCGACGATGTCGATCCCCTCACCGCGCAGCCGGGCGATGGCGGGGGCCAGCACGTCGATCTCCTCGCGGCCGATCGCCCCGCCCTCCCCGGCATGCGGGTTGAGCCCGGCGACGGCGAGGCGCGGCGCGGCGATGCCGAAGTCGAGCATCAGCCCGCGCACGGTCGCGCGCGCGCGAGCGACGACCAGTTCGGTGGTGAGCAGGCGCGGCACATCGACGATCGCTTCGTGGATAGTCAGCGGCACGACGCGCAGCGTCGGCCCGGCGAGCATCATCACCGCATTCTCGCGCGCCACGCCGCAACGTTCGGCGACGAATTCGGTCTGCCCGGGATAGGTGAAGCCGATGCGGTAAAGCTCGCCCTTCGACACCGGCCCCGTCACGAGTCCTGCCGCCGCGCCCGACCGGGCAAGACCTGCGGCGAGTTCGAGCGACTGGAGCGTGCAGTCCGCCCCCTCGGTATCGGGGCGGCCGGGGACGATCGATCCACCATCGGCGACCGACAGGACGGGGAGCGCGCGACCGAACACGGCGGCGGCACGCGCCGGATCGTCGATGCGCTCGACCGGGCCGGACCACACCGCGCTGACCGCGCGCACGTCGCCGACCGCGAAGAAGCACGGCAGGCGGTGGGCGTCGCGTGAGGCCCATGCCTTGGCGATCACCTCCGGCCCGATGCCGGCGGGATCGCCCATGGATACCGCGAGGGGGAGCGTCATGCCCGGCCCCCGATCAACGATATTCGATCACCGCGTCGCGCCGCAGATCGCGCAGCATCCGCTGGGCGCGCAGGTTCACGCGCTCCTGCTGCAACCCGTCCTGAATCTGTTCGGCGCTGGGCACGGTGCCGCCGCGCGGATCGTCGCGACCGCACACGATCAGCACGCGGATGCCGTCCTTGGGCGACCCGAACGGCGGGGTCGCCTGTCCGACGTTCAGCTTCAGGATGATCTCCTGAAGCGCCGGCGGCAGGTTGCGGATCACGACTGAATCATTGTCGACGACCTCGGCCTTTTCGGACTGCGCGACCTTGGTCGCGTCGCCGCAGCCGCGGATGCCCTGCGTCGCGGTGGCGAACGATGCGGCGCGCTGCGTCGCCTGCGCCTGCGTCGTGCCCGGCGGGAACGGCAGGGTGAGCTGGCGCAGCGCCACCTTGGCATCGCGCGGATCGGCCATCAGCACCTGCCGCTTGTCGGCGAGGTAGAGGATCGAATAGCCGCCCGGCACCTCGATCGGTCCGGCAATCTGGCCGACCTGCATCTGCGTCGCGGCGCGCTGCAACTGGTCGGGCAGCATGTTCAGGCGGACCCAGCCAAGATCGCCGCCGACCGCGCGGGTGGTGGCTTCGGAGAAGTTGCGCGCGAAATATTCGAACGGCGCACCCTGGCGAATCTGTTCGACGATCTTGGTCATCGCCGCCTGTACCTCGGCCGCGCGGTCGGGCGTCGCCGAAATATAGATTTCGCGGAGGCTGTATTCCTCGGTGCCCTTCGACGCTTCCAGCCGGGCGCGGATCGCCTCGACCTCTTCCTCACCGACGTTGATGAAGGGTTCGACCTGCTTGCGCAGCAACCGGCTCCACGCCAGCTCACCCTCGATCTGGCGACGCAGCGAGCGTTCCGACGAGCCGACCGAGCGGAGATAGGCGCGAAGCTGGTCGGGTGTCTGCTGGAACCGCTGCTTGGCGAGGCGATTGAAGCTCTGCTCCAGTTCGGGCGCGGTGACGGTGATGTCCTTCGCCTTCGCCTGCTGGATCTGCAGCGTCTCGTCGATCAACTGGCGTACGACCTGCCCGCGCAGCACCTCGCGGTCCTCTGCGCTCAGCTTGAAATCGTTGATCGCGACGATCAGCGCCATGCGCTGGTCGACGTCGGTGCCGGTAAGCACCGTATCGTTCACGATCGCGGTCGGCTTGCGAATATTGGGGTCGACCTTGCCGAAGATGGTCGGGTTGCCCGGCAGGTTCAGATTGGCGCCGGGCACCTGCTGTCCGTCGCTGACCGTCTGCGCGGCAAGCGCGGTGGCGGCGGCTACGCTCAGGAAACCGGCGATCGAACGGCCGAGGCGGGTGGCATTCACGATGTTGTTGGTCACTTGGTCGTACTATCCCATGCGCACGTCGGCGACGTGCCTGCCGAACCATTCAGGCCAAATCATGGCCCGTCGCGGCTGAACGCAGCCTTATCTATCGTCCCAAATTCTTGAACGCCAGCGTCACGAGATAGCTGTTACCGCTGCGGGCGTCGCCGATCCGCTGATAATCGCGTTTCCACGTCAGTCCGAGGCGGAGGCAATCGTCCTCATATTGCGCGCCGATACGGTGGCGGATCGGGTCATAGCCATCGGATACCGACAACGCATCCTCCGATCGGTCGGTCAGATCGATGGTGGTCGAGGCGAAGGCCGACCAGAACGGACCGAAGGCAACACGGCCGGCGGCGCGGATTTCCTCGCGGTCCTGCAAATCCTCCAGCTCGCTGATGTCGCGGTTGAGGCGGAGATAGCCGACCTGGACATAGGTGCGGCGCGATCCGACCGTCGCGTCGATCTCGTTGCGGCGGATTTTGAACCCGTCCTTGTCGAGCCGGTAGCGGTGGGTGAGCGTCACGAGTTCGCGGAAGCGGACATCGGTGCGCCCGACGAAATCGGAAAAACGATCGTCGAGCCCGGTGCCGTTGGGCAGGATGCTGGCGCGCTCGGAGGTACGATAGCTCTGGCCGATCGTGGTCTGCACCGCGACTCCGGGCAGATCGAGCGCATAGTCGAGGCCATAGGTGACACGCGACGAATCCTCGAACCGGTCGTAGCCGGCGAAGCGGTTGAGCGCGAAGAGGTTCGAGTCTTCCAGATCGACCGCGCGGGCGTCCTCGTTCGGGACGGCGAGATTGGCGATCTTGGGCGAGGCGACGAGCTGGACGCGGGGGCTGATGCGCTGCGTGCCCCGGCCCACCGCGCCGACGAACGGCCAGCGCATATCGACCGCCAGCGCGGCGATGCCGCGCGGGGTAAAGCCCTCGTCGCCGCGGTAGCTCAGCACGGCGGTATCGATGACGTCGCGCGTGTTGTAGGCATCGAGCCGGCCATAGGCGGTGAAGGTCACTTCCTGCCCGAGCGGGGTGTAGCGCGTCAGGTCCCACCGCGCGGCGGCGAAGGCGCGCTGGGTATCCTGCCCCTCCGACCGGCCGATCGCCAGCGTGTTGAGCTGAACCTGCGCGACCCCGCCGAGCAGGCCGTTGAAGCGGCGGCGATAGTCGATTTCGGGGAGCGCCACCGGCTGCATCCCCTGATTATCGCCGACACGCAGCGTCTGCACCGCCCAGCCGCTGATCGAGAGCATCGAGTCGCGGTCGATCCGTTCGACCGAGATATTATTGCGCAACCGGTCGTCGCGCGAAATGTCGTAGCGGCGCAGGAACGTCTGGTCGGTGGTATAGCGCAACGATCCCGACACGCTCCAGTTGGGATCGAGCTGGAACCGGCCGGTCGCATCGACATAGCCACGGAACGATTGCTGCGTGCCGGTGGGCGCAGCGCCGAGCACGAGGTCGTCGCTGCGCCGGCTGACCGTCGCAAAGCCCTGTACCCGGTACGCGCCGTTGCGGCCCAGCGCGCGATATTCCGCCTCGAGCATCGGCAGCACGGCAGTGAAGACATGCGGCGTGATCGTCAGGTCGCGGTTGCGAGCGAGGTTGAAATAATAGGGCACGGCCACTTCGACGCCGTTCACCCGGTCGAGCCGGATCGACGGCGCGAGCAGACCCGAATCGCTGTTGCCGCCGATCGAATGCGAGAACGACGGTAGCGGAATCGTCGGCAGGCCAAAGAGCGTGAGGCCCGCGCCGGTGTAGCGGATACGCTGTCGCACCGGATCGTAGCGGACGCGCAGCGCGGTGATCTTCCACGACGGCTCCTTGGGACAGCCGGCCGACGTGGTGACGGCGCACGGGGTATAGGCCGCGCTCTCGACCGTCACGACGCCGTTGTCGGACCGGGTGCCGCGTCTGGCGGCGATACGCCCGCCTTCGTCGAGGACGACGAGCATGTTGTCGACCACGCCGTCCTTCAGCGTATCGGTCAGCTCGATCCGGTCGCCATAGGCGATGTCGCCCTGCGGATTGGTGACGGCGATGTTGCCGGTCGCCACCACCTGCCCCGACTTGCGGTTCCACGTCACCCGGTCGGCGCGCAGGCGATTGCCGTCGCGCAGCAGCCGCACTTCGCCGCTGGCGGTGACGATGTCGGCGTTGCTGTCATATTCGAGCAGGTCGGACGAGAAATCGATCTGGTCGGCGCTCGCCGGCATCGGCAGCGCGCTTTCGGGGGGCGGCGGAGGCGCAGCGCGATCCTGCAGGTCCTGCGCCAGCGCAGGGCCGGCGACCGCCAGCGTCAGGCCAAGGGCCAGCGACCCGAACGCACGCTTCACTAGTCCAGATTCCCCAATGCCGTCGGTGCCCTGATCGCGCCTGTCGCAACGCCTATTGCATCGTCGCCCGGGAACCGCAATCGCCGTCCACCCGCTTTACGTGCCGGGACGGGCGCGCCAAGATAGCCGGCGCGCCGACGCCCGCGTAGTACAAAGGAAATTCATGTCGATCTCGATCCAGTTCGCCCAGCGTAGCGAAATTCCCCCCGCCCTCGTCCTGCCGATCGCGACGGGCGGGCTCGACCGCGCCGCCGCCGCCGGACTGGATGATGCGGTTGCGGCGCTCGTCGCTGGCGCGGCGCGGGCGGGTCGCTTCGATGGTGAGGCGGGATCGATCGCCGAGGTCTTCGTGCCCGGCGCCGAGGGCGGCGACGCGGGCCGGGTAGTCCTGCTCGGTATCGGTGACGGCAGCGGCGTTTCGCTCGAGAAGGCGGGCGGTGCGCTGACCGGGCGGTTCCTGCTGTCGGGCCTCACCGAACTGACCGTCGATTTCGGTGCGCTGGCGACCGCGCCCGACGCGGCGGCGGTCGCGCGGTTCGCGGCGACGGCGGCGCAACGCGGCTGGCGGCAGGACGGCTATCGCACCAAGCTGCCCGAACGATCGAAGCCGACGCTGACGACGATCACCATCGTTGGTGCGCCCGACGGGATCGACGACGCCTTCGTCGCCGCCGATGCGATCACGCAGGGGCTGGACCTTACCCGCACGCTCGTCACCGATCCGCCGAACGTCCTCTATCCGGTCAGCTTCGTCGAGAAGTGCCGCGAGCTGGAAGCGCTGGGGGTCGAGCTGACCATCCTCGACGAACGGCAGATGGCCGAACTGGGCATGGGCGCGCTGCTGGGCGTCAGCCTCGGCTCGGAAAAGGAAGCGCGGCTGCTGGCGATGCGCTGGCACGGCAAGGGTGGCGACACCACCGACGTCGCGCTGGTGGGCAAGGGCGTGACCTTCGACACCGGCGGCATTTCGCTGAAGCCCGGACCCGGCATGGAGGACATGAAGTGGGACATGGGCGGCGCGGGTGCCGTGGCGGGCGCGATGAAGGCGATCGCCACGCGCAAGGCGAAGGCGAACGTCGTCGGCGTGGTCGGGCTGGTCGAGAACATGCCCGATGGCAAGGCGATGCGCCCCGGTGACGTCATCACCAGCATGTCGGGACAGACGATCGAGGTGCTGAACACCGACGCCGAGGGACGACTGGTGCTGTGCGACGTGCTGACCTGGGTCCAGCGGACGCATGACCCCAAGACCATCGTCGACCTCGCGACGCTGACCGGGGCGATGATTATCAGCCTTGGCAGCGAGCATGGCGGCATGTTCGCCAACGACGATTCGCTGGCCGACGAGCTGCTGGCGGCATCGAAGGAGTCGGGCGACCTGCTGTGGCGCTTCCCGCTGTCGCCCGCCTACGACAAGCTGCTCGATTCGCCGATCGCCGACATGAAGAACATCGGCCCGCGCGGCGCGGGATCGATCACCGCCGCGCAGTTCCTCAAGCGGTACATCGAGGACGGCGTACGCTGGGCGCATCTCGACATTGCCGGGATGGTGTGGGCCGACAAGCCGGGCACCCATCATGACAAGGGCGCGACCGGGTTCGGCGTGCGGCTGCTCGACCGGTTCGTGAAGGACAATTTCGAGGAATAGCCGTCATTCCCGCGCAGGCGGGAATCCATTGACGCCGACGTAGCGAATGGATTCGAAACGGCAGCGGCAATGGGTTCCCGCCTGCGCGGGAACGACGAAAAGGCGTCATGAAAGTCGACTTCTACCACCTGACCCGCAGCCCGCTCGACCGGGTTTTGCCGCGCATCGCCGCGCGGCTGCACGACGCCGGCGAGCGGTTGCTGCTGCTGTCGGACGATGCCGACCAGCGCCGCGCGATCGACACGCTGCTGTGGACCTACGCGCCTGACAGCTTCCTGCCGCATGCCGAGGCGGGAACCGGCAACGACGGCGCGCAGGCGGTGCTGATCGCCGCCGACCCCACCCCCGCCAATGGGGCGCGCAACGTCGCGATCGTCGACGGGCGCTGGCGCGACGCGGCGCTGGGGTTCGACCGCGCGTTTCACTTCTTCGGCGAGGATCATATCGCGGCGGCCCGCACCGCATGGAAGGCGCTGGGCGAGCGCGACGGCATCGAGCGACGCTACTGGCGGCAGGGCGACGGCGGCTGGGAGCAGGCGGCGTGAGCCTTGCTTGTCGGGGGTTGCCCGACTAGGGAGCCGCGACCAAAACACCATAACGCAGGAGCCGCGACCACCATGGCCGCCACCCGTACTTTCTCGATCATCAAGCCCGATGCCACCCGCCGCAACCTGACCGGCGCGGTCACCAAGATGCTGGAGGAAGCCGGTCTGCGCGTCGTCGCCTCCAAGCGCATCCAGATGACCCGCGAGCAGGCCGAGGGCTTCTACGGCGTCCACCGCGAGCGTCCGTTCTTCAACGATCTGGTGTCGTTCATGATCTCCGGTCCGGTCGTCGTGCAGGTGCTGGAAGGCGAGAACGCCGTGCAGGCGAACCGCGACATCATGGGCGCGACGAACCCGGCGAACGCCGATGCCGGCACGATCCGCAAGGAACTGGCCGAATCGATCGAAGCCAATTCGGTCCACGGATCGGATTCGGAAGAGAATGCCAAGATCGAGATCGACTTCTTCTTCAAGTCCGAAGAAATCGTCGGCTGATCCTGTACGGCCGGTGCCCGGTTGCGGGTGCCGGCCGATTACCGCGTGACGTTTGCTTCATCCGAACCGAAGCGTCGCCCCAGCGAAGGCTGGGGCCTCAGGCGGCTCCTACCGCGCGATCGCGAAGCGGGCGTAGACCGTGGCGCGGGTTTCGATCGGTTTCGGCTTCACGTCGATCGGGATCGGAGGTGGGGGTGCCGGAGGCGCAGGCGGACCGGCGCTGCGGCTCACGCCCAGCGACTGCACGACCACATCGTTGATGCCGGTCTGATCGGTAAGTGCCAGCAAATCGCCCAGCCGGACTCCGGCCCCGGTCGCCAGCGTTTCGGCCCGGTTGCGGGCATCGACGATCGCCGCCGCCGTCGCCCGACGCTTCGCCGCCGCCACATCGGCCAGCTCAAAATTCTGCAGTCGCGCGTCACGTGCGCCGAGCCGTCCGGCAAGACCGATCGCCGTACCGATCCGGTCGATCGCACCGGTCCGCACCATGCCGCTGATTGTAGCAATATAGCCGACGACCGCGCAGTCGCCCTCGCTCAATCGCGGTCGACCATAAGGATTGGTGTCGCATTGCGGTCCGCGAACCTCGCCGATCGCCACGTCGCCCGTAGTCATTTCCGTATCGCGGCCGAGCAATCCGCCCAGGCCGTCGCGGATCGCGCGCTGGGTCGTGGCCAGCGCGCGACTGGCATCGTCAGCGGTTTTGCCCTCGCCGCGCACCGAATAGGCCATCCGCGCGCGATCGGGCCTCGTCTCGACA
Source organism: Sphingomonas sp. Leaf25 (assembly GCF_001421635.1). Taxonomy (NCBI): domain Bacteria; kingdom Pseudomonadati; phylum Pseudomonadota; class Alphaproteobacteria; order Sphingomonadales; family Sphingomonadaceae; genus Sphingomonas; species Sphingomonas sp. Leaf25. The sequence continues at coordinate 490,458 of NZ_LMKU01000012.1, read as the reverse complement.
GTCGCGCTGCCCTGCACCTGAATGTTCGGTGCGCGCTCCGCCTCGGTCTGCGCCAGTGCGGGAACGGCGATCAACGCGGCCGTTCCCAGGATCAACGTCCGCATCATCCCGCTTCCCCCAGTTACTGCTGCGTCGCGCCCGCCGTGCCCGGCACCACCGGCGGCGTCTGCTGCGCGGTGGCCGTCACCGGCGGCCCCTTGGCGATCACCGCCGCCAGTTCACCCGCCGCCGGGCAGGTCGCGCCGCACACGGTCCGAAGCTTCGCCAGCGTCTCGCGTGCCTTCGTCACCGCGCCCTTTTGCACCAGCGCCTCGCCCTCGCCCTTCAGCGCGGCGACATCATTGGGTTCGAGCGTGAGCGCCTCGCGGTACAGGCGGATCGATTTGCCGGGCAGCCCCTGCGCGCGGGCGATGTCGGCCAGCGCCACGAACGCCTGCCGGTTGCGCGGATCGATCACCAGCGCGCTTTCGATCAGTCCGGTCGCACCACTCGTGTCGCCGGCGGCCTGCGCCGCGCGCCCCTGTTGCAGCAACGTCATCGAGCGCGGGTCGATCTGCGCATCGGGGCGCTGGCCGCTCAAGGACGTGGAGGCGCAGATAAGGGCAAGCGCCGCTGCCACCGAGACCGAGGTAATCCGCATCAACATCTCCGGTTGTCCCGTGCCCTGCGCGTCAGGCCCGGCCCAGTCGCGCGACGAAGAAACCGTCGGTGGAGTCATGGGCGGGGGTCAGGCGCATGCCCGGACCGTGGACGCGCCCGCGCGGCAATGCAAGCGGCAGCGCGCGCCAGTCGGGACGGCGCCCCAGGAACGCTGTGACCTGTCCCGCGCCTTCGTCGTCGAGCAGCGAGCAGACGACATAGGTGATCGTGCCCTCCGGCGCGGTGAGTTCCGCCGCCACATCGAGCAGCCGCGCCTGCGTGGCCACCACCCGCGCCAGCCGGTCGGGGGTCAGCCGCCAGCGCGCCTCGGGGTTGCGCCGCCATGTGCCGGTGCCCGAACAGGGCGCGTCGACCATCACCCAGTCGGCCTGTCCGGCGACATCGGCGAGCATCGCGATTTCCTTGCCCGGATCGATCAGCCGGGGTTCGGCGATCGTCACCCCGGCACGCGCGGCGCGGGGGGCAAGGCGTGACAGGCGCGGACGATCGGTATCGGTGGCGAGGATACGCCCCTGCCCGTTCATCTGCGCGGCGATCGCCAGCGTCTTGCCGCCGCCACCCGCGCACAGGTCGATCGCGAAGCCGCCCGGTTCGGCACAGGTGGCAAGCGACACGATCTGGCTGCCGATGTCCTGCACCTCGCCGCGACCGTCGTTCAGCACGCCGTTCTGATCGATCGCGGCATCCGCGGGCAAACGAATGGCGTCGGGCAGGTCGACAGCGGGCTCGCCACCGATCTCGGCCAGCACCGTGTCGCGATCGGCGGTCAGCCGGTTGACGCGGATGTCGAGCGGGGCGCGGTCCAGCAACGCGACGAGTTCGGTGTCGCCCAAACCAGCGGCAGCGAACGCCTCGACCAGCCAGCGCGGCGCCGGCCCCGCCTCCGCGCGGGCTTCGCCGGGCTCGATCGGTGCCGGGCCATAAGGTGCGCCGTCGAAGGTCGCCGCCAGCAGCGGATCGGCATCGGCCATCGCGAGGATCGCCGAACGCGCGCTCACCGGCGGTTCGCCGAAACGGCGCACCGCATCATAGGCGAGCGTGCGGATCGCCCGCCGGTCCTTCGAACCGGCATAGCGCCGCGCGGCGAAGAAACGCTTCGCCACCTGATCGCCCGCCGCGCCGCCAGCGCGCGCCGCATCGAGAATCGCATCGACCAGATCGATCGCCGCCTGGGTCCGGGCCGCCGGGGTCATGCGCAGTTATCCTGAAGAATCATGCGCGACGCTACCAACATAACCTACATCAATCCAGTCGGACGGCCGCGCTTCGCCTGCTTACCGCGTCGGATAATTGGGCGCCTCGCGGGTGATCGTCACGTCATGGACATGGCTCTCGCGCAGGCCCGCATTGGTGATGCGGACGAAACGCGCCCGGTCCTGAAGATCGGTAATGGTGTTCGATCCGGTATAGCCCATCGCCGCCTTCACGCCGCCGACCAACTGGTGGATGACGTCCTTGGCCGGACCCTTGAACGCCACCTGCCCCTCGATCCCCTCGGGCACCAGCTTCAACTGGTCCTTGATGTCCTGCTGGAAATAGCGGTCGGCCGATCCCTTGGCCATCGCCCCGACCGATCCCATGCCGCGATAGCTCTTGTAGGCGCGCCCCTGATACAGGAAGGTTTCGCCTGGTGCTTCCTCGGTGCCGGCCAGCAGCGATCCGATCATCACCGCCGACGCGCCGGCGGCCAGCGCCTTGGCGACGTCGCCCGACGTGCGGATGCCGCCGTCGGCGATCACCGGCACGCCGGTGCCGGCCGCTGCCTCCGCCGCGTCCATCACCGCGGTCAACTGCGGCACGCCGACGCCCGCCACGACCCGGGTGGTGCAGATCGACCCCGGCCCGATGCCGACCTTGATGCCGTCCGCCCCCGCATCGATCAGCGCGCGGGTCGCCTCGCCGGTCGCCACGTTGCCGGCGATCACCTGAACGTGCGGCGCGATCGCCTTCACCCGGCGCACCGCCTCGGCGACCTGCCGGTTGTGGCCGTGCGCGGTGTCGATGACGATCAGGTCGCATTCGGCGTCGATCAGCGCCTCGGTCCGCTCATAACCCTTGTCGCCGACGGTCGTGGCGGCGGCGACGCGCAGGCGGCCGGTGCCGTCCTTGGTCGCGTTGGGATAGGTGACGGCCTTTTCGATGTCCTTGACGGTGATGAGGCCGACGCAATGATAATTATCGTCGACGACCAGCAGCTTTTCGATGCGGCGCTGGTGGAGCTGGCGGCGCGCCTCTTCCTGCGAAACGCCGACACGGACCGTCGACAGATTCTCATGCGTCATCAGTTCGGCGACCGGCTGGTCCGGGTTCTCGGCGAAGCGCACGTCGCGGTTGGTGAGGATGCCGACCAGCTTGCCCGACCCTTCGACCACCGGGATGCCGCTGATCCGGTGCCGCTGCATCAGCGCGCGCGCGGCGGACAGCGGTGCATCGGCCGCGATGGTGATCGGGTTGACGACCATGCCGCTTTCGAACCGCTTGACCGCGCGCACCGCCGCCGTCTGTTCCTCGATCGTCAGGTTGCGGTGAAGCACACCGATGCCGCCCAGTTGCGCCATGACGATCGCCATGTCGGCCTCGGTCACGGTGTCCATCGCCGACGAGAGGAACGGGATGTTGAGCGCCAGATCGCGGGCGACGCGGGTGCGCGGGTCGGCCTGGCTGGGCAGAACGTCCGATTCCTGCGGAACCAGCAGCACGTCGTCGAAGGTGAGGCCGAGGGTGATGTCCATGGGGGGTCGCTTCTTTACTTCGTCGGTTGGGCGGGGGCGGCGGGGGTCGGGTAGCGCGTGGGATCGGCCAGCGCGCGGGCGAGTGCTACGTGCAAATTGGCATCCTCGGCCGCGCCGGTCAGGTCGATATGCGCCATGTCGTCGGTCGGCTTGTGATACGGCCCGTCGAGATAGGCGAACAGCCGCTTCATGTCGCTGACCGACCCGGTCGCCATGACGGCAGGGATGCCGCGCTGGCCAAACGCCCAGCCGTCCTGCCGCTGGACCATGATGTTGGCCTCGGTATCGGTATCGACCTTGCGGCCGATCGCGCGGGCAGTCTGGTCGACGATCGCGTCGATCGTGGGGTGGTTGCCGCGCCCGACCATCGCCACCGGCATGCCGACGGGCACGATCGCCGCAGTATCGATGTTGAGGTTGGCGACGACCTTGAGCGGCGTATCGACGATCGCGGCGGCATAGGCGTCCGCGCCGATCAGACCCTTTTCCTCCGCCGTGGTCGCGACGAAATAGACGCTGCGTGGGCTACGCGGCTGTTTCGCCAGCACCCGGGCCACTTCGATCAGGATCGCGGTGCCGCTGGCGTTGTCGGCGGCACCGTTGCAGATGCGGTCGGCAGCACCTTCGGGGGCGCAGATGCCGATATGGTCCCAGTGCGCCGACAGCAGCACCGCCTCGTTCGGGCGCTGCGTGCCGGGGAGCATGCCGACGATGTTGGCGGTGGTATAGCGGCGCGCGGTGCCGGTCGCGGCAATATCGATCGTCGTGTCGGAGCGGACCGGGCGGAAGGTCGGCGCGATCGCCGCCGTGCGCAGGTCTGCGGCGCTCCGGCCCAGCAAAAGCTGCGCCGCATCGGCCGACACTAGGCCGGTGAAGCCGGGCCGCTTGACCGGACCGGCGATCGTCAGTTCCGAGAAGGAATGCGCAACGTCTGCCCATGGTGCCTGCGCCGAGGCGATCAGCAGTACGCCGAGCGCGCCCGCCGCCTGCAATGCCGCATTGCGATCGGCGTTGGGCACCGGCGGCGCATCGGGCGCGGTGCCACCGATCACCACCGCGACCGCGCCGGTCAGGTCGGTGCCCGCCATCTGATCGGGCGCGCCGCGTCCGACGAACACCAACGGCGCGCGGGTGATGCTGGTCGTGGGAGCAAGGCCAAGTCCCGCGATCTGGTTCGCCCCGAGCGCCACCTGCTTGCCGCCGCGCGTCACCGTGCCGGCGATCGTCGCGGCGCGAACATCGGTCATTGCCACTTCCTGCCGCCAGCGGCCATCGGGCGCGCCGGGTTTGAGGCCGGCGGCGGCAAACGCCTGCGTCACATAGGCTTCGGCGCGCTCGCCTCCGGCGGTGCCGGGTTCGCGCCCTTCATACTCGTCGCTGGCGAGCACCGCGACATGATCGCGCAGCATCTGCGGGGTGATCGTTTGGGCGAAGGCGGACGTCGCGGCGAGCAGGCCGGCGGCGAGTCCGAGGATCGGGCGGAGCGACATGCGCCCCACTATCGATCCGAAACGTGACGGGCAAGCGTCAACGCGCAGTTATCGTCGCGAACGGGCGATCAGCGCGCGGGCGGTTTCGACATGGAGATCCTCGACCATCCGGTCGCGGAACCGCTCCGCCCCGCCGCGCGCCGCCGCGATCAGCGCATGCGCCTCGGCCAGTTCGGCGTCCGACGGGGCGAAGGCGGCGTTGGCGGGCGCGACCTGATCGGGATGGATCAGCGACTTGCCATCGAAGCCGAGCAGCCGCCCCTCGGCGCATTCGGCGGCGAGGCCGTGCGCGTCGGCGAGCGCGTTGAACACCCCGTCGATCGCCCAGCCGCCGCCTGCCCGCGCCGCCAGCACCACCGCCTGCAACGCATGCGCCAGCGACGATCGCGGCGCGTGCGGCGGCAGGCGCAGCGTCGCCGCCAGATCGTTGGTGCCGACCATCAGCCCGACGACGCCCGGCGCGGCAGCGATCGACGCGGCGGAGAGCACCCCCTTCGGCGTCTCGATCATCGGCAGCAAAGCCCGGACCCCAAGCGGCGCGAGGCCGGCGGCATCCTCCACCTTGGGCACGACGACCAGCGCCGGATCGATCGTCGCCACTACCGCAAGGTCGGCGACCGCATGGACGCCGTCGAGCGGGTTGATCCGCACGCCGACCGGCCGGTCGCCCAGCGTCGCCAATGCTTCGGCAAGGCCGGCGCGCGCGACATCCTTGTGGTCCTCGCGCACCGCATCCTCCAGATCGAGGATGATCCAGTCCGCCGCGAGGGTCGCCGCCTTCGCGATCATGCGCGGGCGCGACGCGGGAACGAACAGCAACGATCGCGGCGGCAGGGTTCGGGCTTGGTCCATCGCGCCGCTATGCTAGGGTATGGCGGTTGCAGGCAAGCAGGGAGAGACGCGATGATATTGGGCGTGATCGCAGGGCTGGTCCTGCTGGTACTGCTCTATCTGTTCGCCAGCGTGAAGATCGTCACGCAGGGCTATCAATATACCATCGAACATTTCGGCCGCTTCACCGCCGTCGCCCGGCCGGGGTTCAATTTCTACCCCGCCTTCTTCTACCGCGTCGGTCACAAGATCAACATGATGGAACAGGTCATCGACATTCCGGGGCAGGAGATCATCACCCGCGACAATGCGATGGTGTCGACCGACGGCGTCGTGTTCTTCCAGGTGCTCGACCCTGCCAAGGCGGCGTACGAGGTGTCCGACCTGTATGTCGCGCTCCAGCAGATCACGACCACCAACCTGCGCACGGTGATGGGGTCGATGGACCTCGACGAGACGCTGTCGAAGCGCGACGAGATCAACGCGCGGCTGCTGGGCGTCGTCGACCATGCGACCAATCCATGGGGGGTGAAGATCACCCGCGTCGAGATCAAGGACATCCGCCCGCCCGCCGACATCGTCAACGCGATGGGCCGCCAGATGAAGGCCGAGCGCGAGAAGCGCGCCAACATCCTCGAAGCCGAAGGCACCCGCGCGTCGGAGATCCTGCGCGCCGAAGGACAGAAACAGGCGCGCATCCTCGAAGCCGAGGGCCGGCGCGAATCGGCGTTCCGCGATTCCGAAGCGCGCGAACGCGCCGCCGAGGCCGAGGCGATGGCGACGCGCGTGGTCAGCGACGCGATCGAGGCGGGGGGCACGCAGGCGATCAACTATTTCATCGCGCAGAAATATGTCGAGGCGGTCGGCAAATTCGCTACCAGCCCCAATGCCAAGACGATCCTGTTCCCGGTCGAGGCGACGCAGTTGATCGGGACGCTGGGCGGCATCGGCCAACTGGCGAAGGAAGCGCTGGGCGAGATCAAGACCCCCGCACCGACCAAACCGATCGTGCCGCTGACCGCCGAACACGCGGCGGCGGACCCGTACCAGCGGTGATCGACAGCGGCTATCTCTGGCTGATGCTGGCGGTGGCGCTGGGCGTCGCCGAACTGGCGGTGCCGGGCGTGTTCCTCGTGTTCGTGGCGCTCGCCGCCGCGATCACCGGACTGCTCGCGCTGTTGTTCCCGCCGCTGACGCTGCCCGCCGAACTGGTCGTGTTCGGCGCGTGGAGCGTGGTGACGGTACTGGTCGGGCGACGCTGGTATGCCGACTATCCGGTCGACAGCGCCGATCCGTTGCTCAACGATCGGGCTGCGCGGCTGATCGGGCAGGAGGTGGTGGTGATCGAACCGATCGCCGGGGGCACCGGGCGGGTGCGCGTCGGCGACAGTGACTGGATCGCGCGCGGCCCCGATCTGCCAATCGGCACCCGCGTTCGCATCGTCGGTGTGTCGGGATCGGTGCTGAACGTCGCCGCCGCCGATTGACGTCGCCGAGCGGGCGGACAAGTATCGGCGCGAACGATCTTGCCCGAAGGAACGCCCATGGACCTCACCCGCCGCGACTGGATCGCGGGTGCCGCCGCCTCGACGCTCGTCACCGCCCTCCCCGCCCGCGCGCAGGCCCCTGCCAAAAGCGCGGCGGACGTCTCGGCCGAAGCGACGCTGTCGCGCATCGCCGAGGCGCTGCTCGCCGACAATCCCGAGGGCGCGACCGGGCTGGGCATCGATACCGGCGCGCGGGCGGCACTCAAGTCGCAGCTCGGCGACCGATCGGCGGCGGGGCAGCGCAAGGTCGCCGACCATCTGCGCCGGCATGTCGCGACGCTCAAGGCGATCGACACGACGAAACTGTCGCCCGCCACCCGCACCGATGTCGACGTGGTGCGCACCGCGTTCGAAACCGCGCTCGACGGGTTCGCGCTGCCGTACGGCGACGTGGCAGTCGGCGGCTGGCGCAACACGCCCTATGTCGTGATCCAGAACGTCGGCGCCTATCTCGACGTACCGCGCTTCCTCGACAGCGATCATACCATCGCGACCCGCGCCGATGCCGACGCCTATCTGGCGCGGCTCGACAGCTATGCTACGCAACTGGACGGCGAAACCGAACGGATGCGCGCCGCCTCGGCGATGGGGGTGATCGCGCCCGACTTCCTGCTCGACAAGACACTGCTGCAACTGGGCAAGGCGCGTAGCGGCGATCCGGCAGGCTGGGACATCGTCACTTCGCTTGCGCGGCGGACGAAGGACATTCCGGGCGACTGGACCGCCCGCGCCACCGCGATCGCCCGCGACAAGGTCGGCCCCGCGCTCGACCGACAGATCGCGGCGGTCCGCGCCGATCGGGCGAAGGCGACGTCGGACGCCGGGCTATGGGCACGGCCGCAGGGTGATCGCTGGTACGCATGGGCCCTGCGCGCCTCGACCACCACGACGATGACCCCGGACGAGGTCCATGTGCAGGGCCGCGACGAACTGGCGCGGTTGCAGGGGCAGATGGACCCGATCCTGCGCAAGCTCGGCTATACGCAAGGATCGGTCGGCGAGCGGATGACCGCGCTCGGCAAGGACCCGCGCTTCGTCTTTCCCGAAGGCGATCCCGGCCGCGCGCAGATCATGGCGCTGGTCCAGAACCGCCTCACCGACATTCGCGGCCGGATGCCGCGCGCGTTCAACACGCTGGCGCCGGGCAATGTCGAGGTGAAGCGCATCCCGCCGGTCGAGGAGGCCGGCGCACCCGGCGCCTATGGCGGGGCGGGATCGATCGACGGCAAGACGCCCGGGCGCATATGGATCAACCTGCGCACCACCGGCATCTGGACGCGCTATTCGCTGCCGACCTTGGTGTATCACGAAGCGATCCCCGGCCATGTGTGGCAGGGCGAATATACCTTCCGCCTGCCGCTGGTCCGCTCGCTGCTCCAGTTCAACGCCTTTTCCGAAGGCTGGGCGCTGTATGCCGAGCAACTGGGCGATGAATTGGGCGTATATGACGGCGATCCCGTCGGACGGCTCGGCTATCTCCAGTCGCTGGCGTTCCGCGCCTGCCGGATGGTGGTCGATACCGGGCTGCACGCCAAGCGCTGGACGCGGGCCCAAGCGATCGACTGGTTCGCCACCACCAACGGATCGAGCGTCGACGAGGTATCGGGCGAGGTCGATCGCTATTGCTCGTGGCCGGGGCAGGCGTGCGGCTACAAGGTCGGCCATTCCGAAATCGTCCGCCTGCGCGGGGTTGCCGAGCAAGCACTGGGGCCGCGCTATGACTTCAAGGCGTTCAACGACGCGGTCGTGCAGGGCGGCGGCGTACCGATGACGGTGCTGGCGCGCAACGTCGATGCGTTCGTGAAGGCGCGGCGGGGGTAGCGTCCCCCGCCGCCGGGCGGAACCGTCGATCAACCGGTCGCCGCTTTTGCCCAATCGGGCTTCAGCACGACCTTGGTGCAGACATTCTGTTCGTCGTGGAATTTCCGGTAACCCTCGGGCGCATCCTCCAGCGCCATCCGGTCGGAAATCAGGAAGGTCGTGTCGATCTTGTCCTCCATGATCGCCGCCAACAAGCCGGGCAGATAGCGCTGGACATGCGTCTGCCCGGTCTTGAGCGTCAGCCCCTTTTCCATCAGCGCGCCGAACGGGAATTTGTCGATCATCCCGCCATAGACGCCGGGCACCGAAACGCGGCCCCCCTTGCGACACGCGACGATCGCCTGCCGAAGCGCATGCGGCCGATCGGTGCCAAGGAAGGTCGACGCCTTGATCTGATCGACGATATTGTCCACGAACAACCCGTGACTCTCTAACCCGACGCTGTCGATCACCGCATCGGGTCCGATCCCGCCGGTCATCGTCATCAGCGCGTCGTAGATGTCGGTTTCCTCGAAATTGAGGACTTCTGCCCCCAGTCCCTTGGCCAGCGTCAGCCGGTGCGGGAAATGATCGATCGCGATCACGCGGTGCGCGCCCATCAGCAACGCCGACTGGATCGCGAACAGCCCGACCGGACCACAGCCCCATATCGCGACAATATCGCCGTCCTCGATGTCGGCATTCTCGGCCGCCATCCATCCGGTGGGGAGGATGTCGGACAGGAACAGCACCTTGTCGTCGTCGATCCCGTCGGGGATTACGATCGGCCCGACATCGCTGAACGGCACGCGGACATATTCCGCCTGCCCGCCGGGATAGCCGCCGGTCATGTGGCTGTAGCCGAACAGGCCGGGGGCGACCTGCCCCCACAGTTCCTGCGCAATATCCTGATTGTCGGCCGGGTTGCCGTTGTCGCAGCCCGAATATTGCTGCTTGGAACAATGGTAGCAGCTTCCGCAGGCGATAACGAAGGGCACGACGACGCGCTGCCCCTTCTTCAGCGTGGACCTGGAACCCGTCTCGACCACCTCGCCCATGAATTCATGGCCGAGAATGTCGCCCGCCTGCATCGTCGGGATATAGCCGTCGTACAGGTGCAGGTCCGACCCGCAGATCGCGGTCGAGGTGATCTTGATGATCGCGTCGCGCGGGTTGATGATCTCGGGATCGGGAACGTTGTCGACGCGGACGTCGTGCTTGCCGTGCCAGGTAAGTGCGCGCATGGCGGCCGCTCCTTTACGATTTGGGTTCGCGGTTGGGGGGAGTCGTCGTCGCGATCTCGCCCGTCTCCATCAGTTGCTTGAAACGGCGCAGGTCGCGACGCGCCTGGATCGCCGGTTCCTGCTGCGTCACCTTGGCGACGATCTTGCCGACGATGCCGCCGGGCGGATCATAGGCGATCGTCGCGGTGACGACGGTGCCGCGTCCGGGCGCGGCTTCAGTGAACGACACCTGCCCACTGTTGGCAACATCGGCGTTTTCGGCCTTCCAGCCGATTCGCTCGCCCTCGACATCCTCGGTGACGACCGCGTCCCATTCATACGGACCGTTCGGTCCCTTCACGACCCAGTGCGACCGCTCCCGGTCGATCACGTCGATCGCTTCGATGTTCAGCATGAAGGTCGCGAGGTTCGCGAAGTCGCGCCAATAGGCATAAAGCTCGCGTGCCGGACGATTGATCGTCACCGCGACGCCCGACACCGACGATTCGCCGTGTGGGGCGGCTGTCCTGCGCTCGGCCTTGTCCTTGGCGGTAAAGGCGGGCGCATCGTCGTGAACGATGTCGCCGGGATAATCGGGTTCGGCCATGGCCATGCTCTCCCGCTGGCCGGATACAGGGCATCCGGTGGTTGATGTGAATCAAGTTATTGATCGGAAATCATTTTTCGATCACGACGGGACCAACCGTCCGTATCGGCGGGCGTTCCGCCACGCGGCCGATTTACCCGCCGAACGGTAGCGATTTGCAGACGGGACGCGGCGCGCTACACGCCTCCGCCATGTACGGTGCCCTGCTTTCGCTCCACAATTCGCTGACGCGCACGCTTCAGCCGTTCCAGCCGCTCGATCCCGCCCGGGGGGTGCGCATGTATTCGTGTGGGCCGACGGTCTATAACTATGCCCACATCGGCAATCTGCGCGCCTATGTGTTCACCGATACGCTCAGCCGCGTGCTGCGTTGGAAGGGCTATGCCCTGACGCACGTCATCAACATCACCGACGTCGGCCATCTGACCTCCGACGCCGATGCCGGCGACGACAAGATGGAAGCGGCCGCCAAGGCACACGCGCAATCGATCTGGGAAATCGCCGCGCATTATACGCAGGCGTTCAAGACCAACCTGCGCGACCTCAACATCGACGATCCGACCCGCTGGTCGGTCGCGACCGACCACATCGCCGAGATGATCGCCTTCGCCGAAAAGATCGCGCCGGGCCATTGCTACGAACTCGACAGCGGCCTGTATTTCGACAGTTCGACCGTGCCCGACTATGGCGCGCTGGCCGGCGGGCAGGACGATGCCGCCGAAGGCCGGATCGATCCGGTGGCGGGCAAGCGCCATCCGCAGGACTTCGCCATCTGGCGCAAGACCCCGGCCGGTGAGAGCCGCCAGATGGAATGGGACTCGCCCTGGGGCAAGGGCGCGCCGGGCTGGCATCTCGAATGTTCGGTGATGAGCCTGAAATATCTGGGTGCCCCGTTCGACATCCACACCGGCGGCATCGACCACCGCGAGGTGCATCACCCCAACGAAATCGCGCAGAACCAGGCATGGTGCGGCTGCGGCGACAGCGGCGCGGCGTTCTGGCTGCACAACAACTTCCTCGTCGACCGGTCGGGCAAGATGTCCAAGTCGAAGGGCGGCTTCACCACGCTCCGGACGCTGATCGACGCCGGGGTGCATCCGCTCGCCTATCGGTTGATGTGCCTGTCGGCGCAGTATCGCTCCGAACTGGAATTTTCGCCCGACAATCTGCTGGCGGCGCTGACCCGGTTGAAGCGGCTGGTGATGACCGTCGCCGCGCTGAAGACCCGCGCCTCGGGCGAGGGAGATGTGTGCAAGGCCGCCGCCTATCGCGAACGGCTCGACATGGCGGTGTCCGACGATCTGGGCACGCCGCGCGCGCTGCCGGTGCTCGACGAGATGCTCGCCGACAAGAAGCTGTCGCCCGCCGACCGGATCGCGGCACTCGCCGATTTCGACGCGGTGCTGGGCTTGCGGCTCGGCACGCTCGATCGCGCCGAACTGCGCCTGCGCCCGGCCGGCGCGACGATCGATGCCGACACGGTCGAGGTTCGCCTCGCCGCAAGGCGTGAGGCCCGCGCCGCCAAGAATTTCGCGGCGAGCGATGCGATCCGCGACGAACTGACGACGGCGGGGATCGAAGTAATGGACGGCGATCCCTTGGCATGGGACTGGCGGCCGACGTTGCCGTAACTTGCTCCCCTGCCTGACAAGGGAGGGGCAGGCAAGCAATGCTAACCCCTTGCACGCCCCGCCCCTTCCCCGTCATATCCGCCCACGAATCATCGGGGGACGATATGCGGGGACAGGTACTGGGCGTCGATCGGGACGGACGCGAGGGGCGGATCGCCGGCGACGATGGCCAGCGCTACTGGTTCGAGCCCGACGACTGGAGCGACCGCATCGGCCCGGCGGTCGGCGCGCAGGTCGATTTCGAAATCTCGAACGGCCGTGCGCTGCGCATCTATCACGTCCCCGGCACGGTCGTACCGCGCCCGGCCGAAGCGCCGCGCCAGCCCCGGCGGGGACGCAAGGACAAGCTGGCCGCCGCGCTGCTCGCCTTTTTCCTCGGCATTTTCGGCATCCATCGCTTCTATCTGCGGCGCACCGCGTCGGCGGTGGCCATGCTGGTGCTGACCTGCACCTTGTTCGGCCTCGCCGTCACCAGCATCTGGGCACTGGTCGATTTCGTCCGCTATCTGGTGATGGATCAGGAAGAATTTACCGAACGCTACGGCTGATCGATCTGCGCGACCGGCGGGCAAAGCTTTCCTTCATTGCGCGTGGCGGCCGTTTCGCGCATGGGAATTACCCGTTTTCGTAGCATGGATTTCGTCATGGCCAATTGGGCACCCGATAGCTGGACCAACGCGCAAGCGCGCCAGATGCCCACCTATCCCGACCGCGCGGCGTTGGACGCCACCACCCAGGCACTGGCGTCCTATCCCCCGCTGGTGTTCGCCGGCGAAGCGCGCAACCTGACCGCCGAACTGGCGCAGGTGGCGCAGGGGAAGGCGTTTCTGCTGCAGGGCGGCGACTGCGCCGAAAGCTTCGCCGAATTCCATCCGAACAACATCCGCGACACCTTCCGCGTCATCCTCCAGATGGCGGTGGTATTGACCTTCGCCTCCAAGCTGCCGACCGTGAAGGTCGGGCGGATGGCGGGGCAGTTCGCCAAGCCGCGCTCGGCCGATACCGAGACGATCGACGGCGTCGAACTGCCAAGCTATCGCGGCGACAACATCAACGACATCGCCTTCACCCCCGAAGGCCGCATCCCCGATCCGCAGCGCATGATCCGCAGCTATTCGCAGGCGGCGGCGACGCTCAACCTGCTGCGCGCGTTCGCGACCGGCGGCTATGCCAATCTGCATCAGGTCCACCGCTGGACCCACGACTTCATGGGCCGCAGCCCTTGGGCCAAGAAATACGCCGCCGTCGCCGACCGCATCGGCGAGGCGCTCGACTTCATGGCCGCCTGCGGCATCGACGCCGACAGCGTGCCGCAGTTGAAGGCGACCAGCTTCTACACCAGCCATGAAGCGCTGCTGCTGCCCTACGAACAGGCGCTGACCCGGCAGGATTCGCTGACCGGCGACTGGTACGACACTTCCGCCCATTTCCTGTGGATCGGCGACCGCACCCGGTTCGAGGGGTCGGCGCATGTCGAGTTCCTGCGCGGCATCGGCAACCCGATCGGCATCAAATGCGGGCCGAGCCTCGAACCCGACGCGCTGCTGCGCATGCTCGACACGCTGAACCCCAAGCGCGTGCCGGGACGGATGACGCTCATCACCCGCTATGGCCACGACAAGATCGAAAGCGGCCTGCCGAAACTCATCCGCGCGGTGCAGCGCGAAGGCCATCCGGTGGTGTGGTCGTGCGACCCGATGCATGGCAACACGATCAAGGCGACGACCGGCTACAAGACGCGGCCGTTCGAGCGCATCCTGGCAGAAGTGCGCGGTTTCTTCGCGGTCCACCGGGCCGAGGGCAGCCACGCCGGCGGCATCCATGCGGAGATGACCGGGCAGAACGTCACCGAATGCACCGGCGGCGCGATCGCCGTGACCGAACAGGCGCTGGCCGACCGCTACCACACCCACTGCGACCCACGCCTCAACGCCGGGCAGAGCCTCGAACTGGCGTTCCTGCTGGCGGAGATGCTCAACACCGAAATGGCGGAACGCCGCCGGGTCGCGGCGTAACGCTTACCCTCGTCATCCCGGCGAAGGCCGGAATCCATGGACAGGCAAGGTCGCAGCTTCTGCGAGAACGCCCGTATTCATGGATTCCGGCATCCGCCGGAATGACGAACGTGGTCCAGTAGCGCCACCACCACCAAGCGTCATTCCCGCGAAAGCGAGAATCCATTGCCGGCAGCGGTCGCGACCCTCCCGTACCGTCAGCGCCTATGGACTCCCGCCTGCGCGGGAGTGACGAATGGGTTTACCGGTCCAACCCCGCCAACACCTTGTCCAGCGTGATCGGATACTCGCGCACCCGCACTCCGGTGGCATTGTACACCGCATTGGCCACCGCCGCGCCGACGCCGCAGATGCCCAGCTCCCCGACCCCCTTCGCCTTCATCGGCGACGAATACGGGTCCTCCTCATCCAGAAACACGACCTCTTGATACGGAATGTCGGCATGGGTCGGCACATGATACTCGGCCATGTCGTGGTTGATGAACCCGCCGAGCCGTGCGTCGACCACCAGTTCCTCGGTCAGCGCCGCGCCGACCCCCATCGTCATCGCCCCCAATATCTGGTTGCGTGCCGCCTTGGGGTTCAGGATGCGCCCGGCGGCGAACACGCCGGTCATCCGCCGCACGCGGATTTCGCACGTTTCGTCGTCGACGCCGACCTCGACGAAATGCGCGCCGAACGTCGCCTGCACGAACTTCTTGGTCAGGTCGCCGAACTCGATCCGGTCCTCGACCTCGATCCCGTCGGCCCCCGCCGCTTCGCCGAGCGGCACCGACCGGTTGCCCGACCACACCCGCCCCTCGGCGAAGCGCGCCGTGGCGGCATCGAAGCCGACCGCCTCGGCGATCCGGTCGCGTAAGCCAACGCACGCGGCATAGACCCCGGCGGTCGAGCTGTTCGCGCCGAACTGCCCGCCCGACCCGGCCGACACCGGAAAGCCCGACTCCCCCAGCCGTACCGTCACCTGATCCAGCTCGACGCCGAGCATCTCGGCGGCGGTCTGCGCGAGGATCGTGTAGCTGCCGGTGCCGATGTCGGTCATGTCGGTGGTGACGGTGACACGGCCGTCCGCGCCAATCCCGACCCGCGCCGCCGATTTGACCACGATGTTGCCGCGATACGCCGCCGCCATCCCCATGCCGATCCGCCAGCGCCCGTCGCGTACCCGCCCCGGCGTGGCCACCCGCCGTTCCCAGCCGAACCGCGCCGCGCCTTCGCGCAGACACCCGATCAGGTCGCGGTGCGAAAAGCGCCGCTCGGGCTTCTCAGGATCAACCTGCGTATCGTTCAGGATGCGCAGCTCGACCGGATCGACACCCAGCGTTTCGGCCAGCTCGTCCATCGCGCCTTCCAGCGCCATCATCCCCACCGCTTCGCCCGGCGCACGCATCGCATTGCTCTCGGGCAGATGCAGTTCGGCCAGCCGCTCGACCACCAGCCGGTTCGGCGCGGCGTACAACTGCCGGGTCTGCGCGCCCGCCCCTTCAGGGCTGCCGCCGGGCAGGTCGCCCGACCAGCTATCATGGCCGATCGCGGTCAGCCGGCCGTCACGGGTCGCGCCCAGCCGGATGCGCTGGATCGTCGCCGAGCGATGCGTGGTGTTGTTAAACACCTGCGGGCGCGCAAGAACCACCTTGACCGGCCTGCCCACCGCCTTCGCCGCCACTGCCGCCAGCACTGCATCGGCGCGCACCCATAATTTCCCGCCGAAGCCGCCGCCGACATGATGCGCGACGATCCGCACCTTGTCCCTGGGGATGCCGAGCACCTTCGCCATGTCGCGCGCGGCCCAGTCGACCATCTGGTTCGCGGTCCACAGCGTCAGCGTGTCGCCCTCCCACGCGGCGATCGACGCATGCGGCTCCATCATCGCATGGGCATGATCGGGGGTGGTGTAGGTCGCATCGACGCGCACCTCGGCCTCGGCAAAGGCGGTATCAAAATCGCCATGCCGTTTCGCCGAATGCGGCTTGGCGGCATCGTCGCGCGCCTGCGCCAGATCGAAGCTGCCCTCGTCCGCCGCATAGTCGACCCGCACCAGCTTCGCTGCCGCCCGCGCCGCATCGAATCCGTCGGCGACGACCAGCGCCACCGCCTGCCCGAACTGGTCGACCTGCGGCCCGGCCAGCATCGGCGCCTTGTGATCGTCGCCCAGCGCCAGCTCGCCCGCATTCTCATGGGTCACGACATGGCGCACCCCCGGTGCCGCCAGCGCGGCCGACGCATCGATCGCCACGATCCGCCCGCGCGCGATCGTCGCGCCGACGATCACGCCGTACATCTGCCCCGGCACATCGAACTCGGCGGCATAGGTCGCCCGGCCCGATACCTTGAGCGGCCCCTCGATCCGATCGGTCGGGCGGCCGAGCACACGCATCGTATCGGTCGCGTTCGGGCCTGCGATGTCGGTGAACTTCATGATCCTGACTTCCTATTTCCGGCCGAACAGCCGTTCAATGTCGCCATGCGCCAGCTTGATCCACGTCGGGCGGCCGTGGTTGCACTGGCCGGAATGCGGGGTCACTTCCATTTCG
The DNA here is from genome assembly GCF_001421635.1 of Sphingomonas sp. Leaf25. Lineage (NCBI taxonomy): Bacteria > Pseudomonadati > Pseudomonadota > Alphaproteobacteria > Sphingomonadales > Sphingomonadaceae > Sphingomonas > Sphingomonas sp. Leaf25. Next base: position 473,388 of record NZ_LMKU01000012.1, on the reverse strand, counting down.
CGCAGCAGTGCGTTCATCTCCGCCACCGACAACACCCGCCCGGCACGAACCGATCCGTGGCAGGCCATCGTCGCCGCGACGTGATCGATCCGTTCCCTGAGCGACAGCGCGGCATCGTGCGCGCGGATCTCGTCGGCCAGATCGGTGACGAGGCCGATGACATCGCCCTGCCCCAGCACCGCCGGCGTGGCGCGCACCAGCATCGCGCGCGGCCCGAACCGCTCCAGCTCCAGCCCGAACTCGGCCAGCTCGGCGGCGCGGTCCTCCAGCGCGTCGCACGCCACCTCGTCGAGCTCGACCACTTCGGGGATCAGCAGCGCCTGGGTCTTGACCCCGCCGGTCGCCAGCCCCTTGCGCATCCGTTCCAGCACCAACCGTTCGTGCGCGGCATGCTGGTCGACCAGCACCAGCCCGTCCTCGGCTTCGGCGACGATATAGGTCCGCGCGACCTGTCCGCGCGCCGCGCCCAGCGGGAATTGGGTGGAGGCCGGCACCGGTTCGACCGCCGGCTCGGCGCGTGCCTGTGGTGGCGGCGCGAAGAACGTCGCGCGGCGTTCGTGAAACGCGAAGCCCGGCGATGGCGCGGCCTCGGCCAGCGGCGGCAGCGGCGCGGGCGCGACGATCTGCTCTCTGGTCCATGCCGTCATCGCCACGTCGGCCGGCCGCTGCGCTGCGCGGAACCCTGCCTCGTCGAGCGCGCGGCGCAGGCCCCCGACGATCAGCCCACGCGCGGCGGCGGGATCGCGAAACCGCACCTCGGTCTTGGCCGGATGGACGTTCACGTCGATCAGATCGGGATCGACGTCGAGGAACAGCGCCACCACCGCATGACGATCGCGCGCCAGCATCTCGGCATAGGCGCCGCGCACCGCGCCCGACAGCAACCGGTCGCGCACCGGCCGGCCGTTGACGAACAGATACTGGTGATCGGCCACCCCCCGGTGGAACGTCGGCAGCCCGGCGACCCCGCCCAGCCGCATCCCCTCGCGCGCCCAGTCCAGCCCGATCGAATTGGCGGCCAGCGCCCGGTCGATCAGGCCCGCGACCCGCTCGGGCCGCGACTCAGCCCCCTGCACGCTCAACACCCGCCGCCCGTCATGATCGAGCGAGAAGGCGATGTCACTGCGCGCCATGGCGAGGCGCTTCACCTGATCGACGCAGGCGCCAAATTCGGCGCGCGCCGATCGCAGGAACTTGCGCCGCGCCGGCACCCGCGCGAACAGCCCCTCGACGCGGATGCGCGTGCCCGGCGGCACGGCGGCGGGCCGGTCCTCGACCACCTCGCCATTGTCCACCGTGCGCAACCAACCTTCCGCGCCCGCCGGCCGGCTCTCGATCGCGAGTCGCGCCACGCTGGCGATCGAGGGCAGCGCCTCGCCCCGGAATCCCAGCGTCGTCACCGCCTCGATCCGGTCGTCGGGCAGCTTCGATGTGGCATGGCGTTCGAGCGAAAGTGCCATTTCGGGAGGGGTCATGCCGCACCCGTCGTCGCTCACCTCGATCAGATCGATGCCGCCACCGGCGATTTTCACGGCGATCCGGCTGGCCCCGGCGTCGATCGCGTTCTCGACCAGTTCTTTCAACGCGGAAGCAGGGCGTTCCACCACTTCGCCCGCCGCGATACGGTTGACGAGATGCTCGGGGAGACGGCGTATTGACATGGAGATCGCTCTAGCCCAAGCGGCCTCATCCCGCGACCTGGAACTGCCATCGTGCAACCGATCGGATAACCGATCGGACGGGTCGAGGTACAAGCTGCGAACCGCCGCGTCGGGACACGCGGGCAACGACGGAAGTATCGATGGCCTTCTTCTCGCGTTTCTTCAAGTTCATGTCGCACGATATGGCGATCGATCTCGGCACCGCCAATACGGTGGTGTATCTGCGCGGTCGCGGCGTCGTGCTGAACGAGCCGTCGGTCGTGGCGGTCGAGACGCTGAACGGTGTCAAGCGGGTCAAGGCGGTCGGTGACGACGCCAAGCTGATGATGGGCAAGACCCCCGGCTCGATCGAGGCGATCCGTCCACTTCGCGACGGCGTCATCGCCGACATCGACGTCGCCGAACAGATGATCAAGCACTTCATCCAGAAGGTGCATGGCCAGCGCCGCTTCATCCGCTGGCCGCAGATCGTGATCTGCGTCCCCTCGGGCTCGACCAGCGTCGAGCGCCGCGCGATCCGCGATGCCGCGTCGAACGCCGGCGCGTCGCAGGTGTGGCTGATCGAGGAACCGATGGCCGCCGCGATCGGTGCCGACATGCCCGTCACCGAACCGATCGGGTCGATGGTCGTCGACATCGGCGGCGGCACCACCGAAGTCGCCGTGCTGTCGCTGCGCGGCCTTGCCTATTCCACCTCGGTGCGCGTCGGCGGCGACAAGATGGACGAGGCGATCGTCAGCTATGTCCGCCGCAACCACAACCTGCTGATCGGCGAAGCCACCGCCGAGCGGATCAAGCAGGAAGTCGGCACCGCCAAGCCGCCCGCCGACGGGATCGGCACGCTCATCTACATCAAGGGCCGCGACCTCGTGAACGGGGTACCCAAGGAAATCCAGATCAATCAGGGCCAGATCGCCGAGGCGCTGTCCGAACCCGTCGCCGCCATCGTCGAGGGCGTGCGGATCGCGCTCGAGAATACCGCGCCCGAACTGGCCGCCGACATCGTCGATCAAGGCATCGTCCTCACCGGCGGCGGCGCGCTGCTCCAGGGTATCGACGAGGTGCTGCGCGACGAAACCGGCCTGCCGGTGACGGTCGCCGAGGACCCGCTGACCTGCGTCGCGCTCGGCACCGGCCGCGCGCTCGAGGATCCGATCTACAAGGGCGTGTTGCTCGCCGTCTAAGCGTAAGGACCGGGGGCAATGGCGCCGCCACGCAATCTGCGGCCGGGATTTTCACGTCGGGCGCAATATACCGTGTTCGCCGCCTATGTCATGGCGGCGACCGGCGCGCTGCTCGGCGCGATCCTGCTGACGATCTCGATCATCGATCCGCGCGCCTTCGCCTCGCTGCGCGGCGCGCTGCGCGAGGCGACGACGCCGATCTCCGCCGTACTCGACTGGGGGGGCGATGGCCTCGCCTCGATCCCGCGCGGCATCGGCGATCATTTCGGCACGGTCAGCGAGAACCGCGCGCTGAAAGCGCGGGAGGAAGCCACCCGCCGCTATCTGGTGCAGGCACGCCTGCTCAACCGCGAGAACCAGCGGCTGCGTGCCCTGCTCGCCCTGCGCGACCGTTCGCCGATGCCGGTCGCCACCGCCCGGCTGGTCAACAGCTCGGCCGGCAGCACGCGGCGTTATGCGACGCTGAACGCCGGATCGCGTCAGGGCGTGCTGCGCGGCCAGCCGGTGCGGGGCCCCAACGGGCTGATCGGCCGCATCGTCGAAACCAGCCCCAACACCGCCAGCGTCCTGCTGGTGATCGATCCCGAAAGCATCGTGCCGGTGCTACGCACCCGGGACGGGCTGTCGGCGATCGTCGCAGGGCAAGGCAACGGCATGATCGAAGTCCGCTCGGCCGGCATCGTCAACGTGCCGTTGCTGGCCGGCGACCTGTTCGTGACCTCGGGCACCGGCGGCATCTATCCGCCGGGCGTGCCGGTGGCGCGCGTGGTCAAGAGCGCGCGCGACGTGGCCCCGGCCCGCGCGCTCGCCAACCCCGACGGGCTCGACTTCGCGCTGGTCGAACGCACCTATCTTCCCGCGCCGGTGCCCCGTCCGACGCCCAGCGCCACGCCGACGCCGCGGCCCGCCGCCGAATGAAGCTGCTAGGGCCTGTCGACGACGGCACCGACCGCATCATCGCCAGGCGTGCCGTGCTGAGCATCCTCGCCGGATCGCTCGTCACGCTGATCCCGGTGGTGGCCAAGGTGCCGTTCCTGCCGCCGTTCGGGCTGATGCTGCTGCTCGGCTGGCGGCTGCTGCGCCCGCACACCCTGCCCATCTGGGCGGCGGCACCACTCGGCTTGTTCGACGATCTGGTGAGTGGTCAGCCGCTGGGCAGCGCGATGCTGTTGTGGCAATTGTGCATGCTGATGCTCGACTTCGTCGATACCCGCATGATGACGCGCGACTTCTGGCAGGACTGGCTCCTCGCCGGCGGGTCGATCGCGCTGTCGCTCGTGCTCGGCCGCGCCTTCGCCACCAGCTTCGGCGCGCATGTCGATACCGCATTGTTGTTTCAGATCATCGTTTCCGTGGCGTTGTTTCCACTGGCGACGCGGCTATGTACGGCGCTGGGTGGCCGTGAGGATGAATGAGCAGGATCGTCACCGAAGCCCAACAGGCATTCAGCTTTTCCAGGCGTGCGATGGTGCTGGGCGGCGCGCAGGCGGCGGTCGGCCTCGTCCTCGCCGGGCGGATGACATGGCTATCGGTCGCCGAGAACGAGCGCTATAACCTTCTCGCCGAAAGCAACCGCGTCAACCTGACGATGATTCCCCCGCGGCGCGGGTGGATCATCGACCGGCACGGTGCGCCGATCGCCAACAACCGCACCGACTTCCGTGTCGACCTGATCCCCGACCGGATGGAGGACCGCGACCGTGTGTTGGGCGAGTTGCGCCAGTTGCTGTCGCTCACCCCCGAAGACATGGCGCGCATCCAGACCGATCTGGAACGCGCCCGCCGCTCGCAACCGGTACAGGTGGCGGAGAACCTCGACTGGGAGCGTTTCGCCGCCGTCAGCGTCCGCCTGCCCGAACTGCCCGGCGTTCAGCCGACGCGCGGCTTCTCGCGCAACTATCCGGGCGGTGCCTCGGTCGCGCACCTGACCGGCTATGTCGGCGCGGCGACCCGCGAGCAGTACAAGGAATCGCGCGACCCGCTGATGAACACGCCCGGCTTCAAGCTCGGCAAGGACGGGCTGGAAAAGGCGCTCGAACCCCGGCTGCGCGGTATTGCCGGGGCCAAGCGGGTCGAAGTCACCGCGCGCGGTCAGGTGGTCCGCGAACTCGAAACCCGGCCCGACCGGCAGGGGCAGAACGCCCGGCTGACGATCGACCTCGGACTACAGGAATATGCCGCCCGTCGCCTCGGCCCCAATTCGGGTTCGGCGGTGGTGATGGATGCGATCACAGGCGACGTGCTGGCGATGGTGTCGATGCCGGCCTACGACCCCAACAGCTTTTCCGACGGCATCGGCCGGCTGGAGTGGAAAATGCTGTCGGATGATGACCATATTCCGTTGATGAACAAGACCTTGCAGGGTCTTTATCCTCCCGGTTCTACGGTCAAGCCGATGCACGCGCTGGCAATATTGCAGGCCGGGATCGACCCGCATCGCCGGGTCAATTGCTCGGGCGTGCTACAGGTCGGCACCGGCCGCTTCCACTGTCACAAGCGCGGCGGCCACGGCCCGCTCGACATGGTCGGCGCGGTCGCGCAGAGCTGCGACATCTATTTCTACACCATGGCTCGCGAGCTCGGCTATGATCGGTTCGCCCCCGTCGTCCGCTCGATGGGACTGGGGCAGGAATTCGAGCTTCCCTTCCAGTCGCAACGCTATGGCACCGTGCCAGATAGCGCGTGGAAGCTACGCAAATACAAACAGAAATGGACCGTGGCGGACTCGGTCAACGCCTCGATCGGTCAGGGCTATGTCCTTACCAATCCGCTGCAACTGGCGGTGATGGCGGCGCGCATCGCGCAGGGGCGCCACGTCGTTCCCCGGCTGTTGCTCGACACCCCGCACCGCCCGGCGCAATCGATGAACATCGATCCAGAGATGCTGGCGACAGTCCACAAGGCGACATGGGCGGTCATCAACGGCGGCGGGACCGGCGGCCGCTCGCGGTTTCAGGGGCTGCCCGGCATCGAACTGGCGGGCAAGACCGGCACCGCGCAGGTCCGCCGCATCACCATGGCCGAACGCCGCACCGGCGTGCTCGGCGACGGCGCGCTGCCGTTCCGCATGCGCGACCACTCGCTCTTCATCGGCTATGCCCCGGCCGACAAGCCGCGCTATGCCGTCTCGGTCGTCCTCGAACACTCAGGGCATATCTACACCGCCGCGCCGATCGCCAGCGACATCCTGTCATGGCTGTTCGACCGGGAAAAGGCGATGAAGCGCCTCGAACCGTTGGAGCGCGAATGGGGCGGCGATGTAAAGACCCGCATGGACAGCCAGTGGCGCGCGTTTCAGGCGGCACAGGCCGCCCCCGTCCTCACCGTTCCCGCCACCCCGGCGGATGTCGAGGGGGCCACCACCAACGTCGTCGACAGCGCGGTGAACCAGAGCCAGCCCGACACCGCCGTCGCCCAATCGAACGTGACCGAACGGACCGAATGAAACGCATCAACCAGACGACGTCGCACGGCCTCGGCTTCGTCCCCGCCCCGCTCGCGCAATTGCCGTGGCGGGTGCTGTTCCTGCTGCTGGCGATCAGCGGCTTCGGCATCGTCGTCCTGTTCTCCGCTGCCGGCGGCAGCCCGTCGCCATGGGCCGAACGACAGGGGATGGCGTTCTTCATCTTCCTCGCCGGCGCGATCGCGCTGTCGCGGGTCCGGGTGTCGTTCTGGCAGAACATGGCGCTCCCCGCCTATGCCGTCATCACCGTCAGCCTGATCCTCGTCGAACTGCTCGGCGCGGTGAAGGGCGGGTCGCAGCGCTGGCTCGATCTGGGCATCATCCGGGTGCAGCCGTCCGAATTCATGAAGCCGGTGATGGTGTTGGCACTGGCACGCTTCTACGACCTGTTGCCTGCCGGTGAAATCCGCCGTTTCGGGGCGGTCTGGCCCGCCGCGATCATGCTGGGGCTGCCCGCCGGGCTGGTGATGCTGCAACCCGATCTTGGCACCGCGCTGATGATTACCAGCGGCGGCCTGACCGTTATGTTCCTTGCCGGTCTGCCGATCCGGCTGTTCGTCGGCGGCGCACTGGCCGTCGCGATCGCGGCCCCCCTCGCCTTCCAGTTCCTGCTGCATGACTATCAGCGCAATCGCGTGCTGATCTTCCTCGATCCCGAAAGCGATCCGCTGGGCACCGGCTATCACATCAGCCAGTCGAAGATCGCGATCGGATCGGGCGGCATCTTCGGCAAGGGGTTCCTGAACGGCACCCAGAGCCATCTCGACTATCTCCCCGAAGGCCACACCGACTTCGTGTTCGCGACGATGGCGGAGGAATGGGGGCTGATGGGCGGCATCTTCCTGATCGCGGCGTTCATCCTGCTGGTGCGCTGGGGCGTGAACGTCGGCGTGCGCGCCGAGGGCCGCTTCGCCAAGCTGGTCGCCGGCGGCCTTGCCACCACCATCTTCTTCTACGTCGCGATCAACCTGATGATGGTCATGGGTTTGGCGCCCGTCGTCGGCATCCCGCTGCCGCTCGTCAGCTATGGCGGATCGGCGCAGATGACGGTGCTCGGCTGCATCGGCATCCTGATGGCGATCGACCGCCAGAACCGCGACCGGGTGCGCTTCTGACGCTTATTTCCGCACATCCCATAAATAGGGTTTGCATGGGGGCAAAGGTTCGCTAAAGGCCGCGCTCCAACAGCGGAACGGCCCCAAACCGGTCCGCCCCATCGCCCAGGCGAC
>NZ_LMKU01000012.1:465740-465816 GCF_001421635.1 Sphingomonas sp. Leaf25 | reverse complement strand
GTTGGTAGAGCAGCTGACTCTTAATCAGCGGGTCCTTGGTTCGAGCCCAAGTGCGTCCACCACCTGTCCAGCGCAT
>NZ_LMKU01000012.1:465337-465690 GCF_001421635.1 Sphingomonas sp. Leaf25 | reverse complement strand
GTTGGTAGAGCAGCTGACTCTTAATCAGCGGGTCCTTGGTTCGAGCCCAAGTGCGTCCACCACTGCCGCCCCAGGCGCGGCTATCCTGCACCGCTTCATCGTGACAGAAGAGCGTCGTATGCGCTCTTTGACGGGTCTGGCAGCATTCGCCGTCAAGCGTTCATCCCGGCGAAGGCTGGGATCTTCCGGTGATGGCGCGCGACAGAAACCGCATAATGTGCGGGGGCGACATCTCCACGAAGCGGGATCCAACGGCAACGACCCGATGCAAACTTCGGCAGCGTTCCGTGTAAACTTCGGGGGGCACCCCACCCGCTCAATGGCGGCGGGCGTTCACTTCCAGCAGATGCTCG
>NZ_LMKU01000012.1:457528-465325 GCF_001421635.1 Sphingomonas sp. Leaf25 | reverse complement strand
CCCGCACCGCACGCGGTGCGGCCAGCCCCGGCAGCGTCAGCCACAGCGTGGCACCCTTGGCCAGCGCCGAATAGGTTTGCAGGCGAACGCCATGGATCGAGATGTCGACGACCTTGCACAAGGTCCGGTCGAGGCCGCCGCGCCCCAGCTTGGCATCCAGCGACACCGGCGCGCGCGGGCTGCGACGGCGTCCGTCGAGCTGGGCCGGTTCATATTCGGCAGCGAACATGCTTCCCATTCCTCCTAGGGAACGGAGCCTAACGCGCCGTGGTAAACAAACCCTTGTCCACCACGGCGCGTCAATACGAGTATATTATTTCTTGGTGCCGAGCGACAGGCCACCGAAGCGCTTGTTGAAGCGAGCCACCTGGCCGCCCGCATCCAGCATCTGGCCGCGACCACCGGTCCACGCCGGGTGCGCCAGCGGATCGATGTCGAGCGTCATCAGATCGCCTTCCTTGCCCCACGTCGAGCGCGTCTCGAACACGGTCCCGTCGGTCATTTGCACCTTGATGGTGTGATACTCGGGGTGGGTATCTTTCTTCATGCGCTTGTCTCCGAAAATGGCTGGTTCCGACCAGCCCTGTAAGCGAAGGCGCGCCCGTACACGGACGCGCCTTCCTTGGCAACCATCGCTGCTGTATCTCAGGCCTTGGGCGGGTCGGCGATCATCGCGGTGAACTCGCATTCGGCGGCAAGCTCGCCATCGATGCGCGCCTTGCCGGCGAACTTGCACACCCGCGCGCGCTTCTGGAGGAACTCGGCCTCCAGCGTCAGCAGCACGCCCGGCTCCACCGGCTTGCGGAACTTCACGCCATCGATCGACATGAAATACACCAGCTTGCCAGAGCCAGCGAGGCCGAGGCTCTCGACCGCGAGGATGCCGGCGGCCTGCGCCAGCGCCTCGACGATCAGTACGCCCGGCATGATCGGCCGTCCGGGGAAATGGCCCTGGAAAAAGCCTTCGTTGATCGTCACCGCCTTGATCGCCTTGATCGACCGGTCGGGGATCAACTCCGCCACCCGGTCGACCAGCAGCATGGGGTAGCGATGCGGGATCGCCGCCATCACCCGGGTGATGTCGAACGGTCCGATCGACGTCGCTTCCCCCTCCACGATCAGCGGCCCGTCGGGGCCGGACGGGTGCCGGCGGCAGGTGCCGGGGCGGCCGGGGCGGCCTGTGCCGGCGCGGTCACGCTGACGCTCGGCAGCGCGGCGTTGAGCGCGGTCAGCACCGCATCGGTGATCTCGACGGCGGGCGCATTGTAGAAGGTGCTGCCCTTCGACACGGCGAGAGTCGCGCCACGCTGCTGCGCGACGGTCTGGATCACCTGCACCAGCCGCTGGCCGATCTGCTGCTGCACATATTGCGCGTTGCGCTGAAGCTGCTGCTCCTGCGGCTGAAGCTGTTGCTGGATCTGCTGCTGCTTCTGCTGGAAGGTACGGATGCGACCCTGCAGCGCGGCGTCCGGGTTGCCGTTGGCGGCCTGCACGGCGGTACGCAGCGCGGCTTCCTCGGTCTGGAGCGGGCCGACCGCGTTACGCGCCTGCGTCTCGAGCTGGGTCTGCTGCGCCTGCAACTGCGTGTTGGCGGCGCGGCAGGCGGTGCAGTCGCGCAGGATGCGGTCCGAATCGACGACCGCGATCTTGGCATCGGGCAGCGCCTGCGCGAATGCCGGGGCGGCGGCGGTGAGGGCGAGAGCGGCGACCGCCGCGTGGGTGAGCGTACGCATCAGAATTGGGTTCCTACGTTGAAGGTGATGAGTTTCTTGTCGTCGCCGGGCTGGCTGAGCAGCGCCTTCGCCACGTCGATGCGCAGCGGCCCGAACGGCGAATTCCAGTTCACGCCGATGCCGACCGACAGGCGCGGACGCGCCGAATCGCCGAGGAAGCGTTCGAGGAACGGCGTGGTGGTCGATGTGGCGATCGTGTTCGTCTCGCCGCCGACGCAGGTGCCGCCGACCGTCGAGGAGAAGCCGGTGACGCACGTCGTCTGACGGAACGCCGTCGAACCCGTCGCGTCGGTGAACTGGTTGTTGTAGATCTGCAGGCCATCGGTCGTCTTGCTGAGCGTCGTCGACGGCAGCAGCGAGGGCGACCCGTCGGCGTTGGTGCGCAGCGATCCGTCGGCGTTGGTCGCCTGCTGGAATGCGATGGTCGGCAGCGGGCGGGTCACGCCGAACAGCGCGCCGGCCTGAATGAAGATCGACGGCCTGAGGCCCAGCTCGGCGATGCCCGACCCCAGCGGCGGTTCGAGTTCGATCTTGCCGAGATAATAGCCCTTGCCGCCCAGCGGATCGTCGATGACCTGCTGGCGATCGGTGACGAGCGTCTGGTCGCCGCCGGCGACCGACCCGGTATATTGCAGCCGCTGGACACGCGGACCGACGCCGCGAATGTCGAAACCGCGAAACTGCGGTTCGCCGAGATAGAAACGGTCGACGATCCGTACCGCGTCGATCCCCTCGCCCGAACTCTTCTGCAACGCATGGATATAGCCGCCCTCGACCCCCGCCGAGAGGATGAAGCCGCCCACGTTCCAGTATTTGTCGAAGTCGCCGCGCACGCGGGCATAGCGCACGTCGCCGCCGAGCCCCGCGAAATCGAGCCCCGTCACCAGCCGCTGGCCGCGCGACGGGCGGATGCGGTTGTTGAGGTTGTCGAAGATCAGGTTGAGGCCGACCATGCTGGTCAGCCGGTTGCCGATCGCCTCGCACAGATAGCGCCCGGCCTTGGTCGGATCGCACTCGCCGTTGGTGTAGAAGGTGTTCTCGTCCAGCCCGACATTGTCCTGGCTGAGCTGATACCGGCCCGACAGCGTCCAGAATTCGGTGAGCGGCACGCTCGCGACGATCTGCCCGCCGGTCGAGGTGTTGGTATAGGTCGTGTTGCGGTCCGACCCGAGATAGTTGAACGAGTTGAAGTCGCGCCGGAACAACGTACCGCCGAGCGCGATGTTCTTGTCGAACAGATAGGGTTCGGTGAAGCCCAGTTCGACCGACTTCTGGTAGGTCGAATAATTGACGCTGGCCTGAAGATCCTGCCCCTTGCCGCGAAAGTTGCGTTGGCGGATCGATGCCTGAATGATGAAGCGTTCGAGGCTGGAGAAACCGGCCGACAGCGTCAGCTCGCCGGTCGATTTTTCTTCTACGTTCGCCGCCAGCACGATGCGGTCGGGCGCCGAGCCTTCCTTGCGCTCGATCTCGAACTTGTCCTGGAAATAACCGAGCGAGTTGATCCGGTCCTGCGATCGCTTGATGAGGAAGGCGTTGAACGCATCGCCCTCGGCCACGCGGAACTCGCGGCGGATGACACGGTCCTGCGTCTGCGTATTGCCGGTGATGTCGATCTTCTCGACATAGGTCCGGTTCGCTTCGGCGAGGAAGAACTCGATGCCCATGACGTGGTTTTCACGATCGGGCTTGAATTCAGGCCGCACGTCGGTGAACGCATAGCCGAACAGGCCGGCATATTCGCTCAACTGGTCGACGGTGTCCTCGACCTGCTTGGCGTTGTACCAGTCGCCCTTCTTCATCGGCAGCGTCTTGGTCAGCGTCGCATTGTCGAAATCGCGGATCGCGCTCTCGACGCTCACGTCGCCGAATTTATAGCGCTGCCCTTCCTCCACCACATAGGTGATGATGAAGTCTTCCTTGTCCGGCGTCAGCTCGGCTACCGCCGAAATGACGCGGAAGTCGGCATAGCCGTTGGTCAGGTAGAACTGGCGCAGCTTCTGCTGGTCGTACGCCAGCCGGTCCTGGTCATAGCTGGTGTTCGAGCTGAAGATGCGCCACGGCCGCGACTCCTTGGTCGCCATCTCGCTGCGCAGCGCGCTGTCGCCGAACACCTCGTTGCCGAGGATGTTGATCTGGCGGACCTTGGACTTGGCCCCTTCCGAAATCTCGAAGATCACGTCGACGCGGTTCTGGTCGAGCATGACCATTTTCGGCTGCACGTTGGCGGCGAAGCGGCCCTGCCGGCGATACAGCTCGACGATCCGGGCGACGTCGGCGCGGACGGCGGTGCGCGTGAAGATCTGCCGCGGGGCGAGCTTGATCTCCTTGGTGATCTTGTCGTCCTTCAGCCGCTTGTTGCCTTCCAGCACCACGCGGTTGATGATCGGATTCTCGCGCACCCGGACGATGACGTCGCCGGTTTCGGCACCTTCGATCGCGACGTCAGCCAGCAGGTCGGACGCATACAGGTCCTTGATCGCCTGATCGAGCGTCTCGGCGGTATAGGCCGCGCCGACGCGCAGCTTGGTGTACGACAGCACCGTGTCGGGCTCGATCCGCTGCGAACCCTCGACGCGGAGCGACCGGATGGTGCGGACCGGCGCGGGGGCGACTGCCGGAGCGGCCGGTGCGGGCGCGGCGACCGGCGGGGCCGGCACCGGCTGGCGCGCTTGGGCGAACGCCGCGGTGCTCGACAGCATCGTGCCGGCCAGCAGCGCGATACCGCCCGCGCCATGAATAGAAAACTTGCTTGCGCTCACCAAACCCACCCCAACCGGAGGAACTTTCCTACAGGACGCATCGCGCCCTGCCCTATGCGGGTCAACCGATCAAGCCGGCCAACCCACGCCACACGCCGAACGCCCCCAGATCGTTCATCGTCACGAACACCATCAATGCCAGCAGCAGCGCCAATCCGCCGCGAAACGCCCATTCCATCGTTTGCGGGCGCACCGGGCCACGTTTCACGCCCTCGATCGCATAGAACATCAAATGTCCGCCATCCAGCATCGGAACTGGCAACAGGTTGATGAATCCCAGATTAATCGACACGAAGGCGATGAAGGTAATCAGCGCTGGCAGCCCCAGCGACAATTGCTCGCCCGATGCCTTGGCGATGCGCAGCGGCCCGCCCATCTCGCTCGCCGGAATCCTGCCGGTCACGATCCGTACCAGCCCGTCGACGGTGCTGCGCAGGATGTTGCCGGTCATCACCACGCCTTCGACCGGTGCCTGCCACAAGGGCACTGGCGCGAAGACCGGTTGTGGCGGCCCGATTCCCAATCGACCGATGCGGTGGATATTGCCGAACCGGTCGCGTTCGGTGACGGCGCCGATCGTCGCGTCGGTGCTGCGCGCGATGCCGCCGCGTTCATAGTCGATACGGACCGGCTCGTTCGCGCGGATCAGCGTGAAGAGCAGCATATCGCGATAGGTATCGACCGACCGACCGCCGAGCGCGATGACGGTATCGCCCGGCAACAATCCGGCGCGCTCGGCCGGGCTGCCGGCGACGATCGATCCGACCTGCGCCGGGGTCCGATCGATACCGTAGGTCGCGGCGAGGCCGCCGAGGATCGCCACCGCCAGCACGAAATTGATCGCAGGGCCAGCGGCGACGATGATCGCGCGCTGCCACAGCGGCTTGGCCTGAAACGTCCGCGCCCGTTCTTTCGCCGGCAATTGCAGCCATGCCGCATCGGGCTGCGACGCCGGGTTCATGTCGCCGGCGAAGCGGACATAGCCGCCAAGCGGCAGCCAGCCGAATTTCCAGCGCGTCCCGCGCCGGTCGGTGAACCCCGCGACCTCATGACCGAAGCCGATCGAGAACGCCTCCACCCCGACGCCGAACCAGCGCCCGGCGAGATAATGGCCAAGCTCATGCACGAAGACGAGCGGACCCAGCACCAGCAGAAACGCGAGGACCGTCATCAGCATGCCCGGAGAGTCGATCAAGCCGCGTAATCCTTTACCCGCTCCCGCGCCAGCGCACGCGCCTCGGCATCGATCGCGAACACCGCATCGAGCGTCGACGGACCCGGCGGGTCGAAGCGGTCAAGGACATCGCCGACGATTGCGGCAATTTCGAGGAAGCCGATCCGCCGGTCGAGAAACGCGGCGACCGCGATTTCATTGGCGGCGTTGAGGATCGCCGGCCGCCCGCCACCCGCCGCCAGCGCGGCCCGCGCCAGCGCCAGCGCCGGAAACCGCTCCATATCGGGCGCTTCGAAATCCAGCCGGCCGATCGTCGCCAGATCGAGCGGGGTACAGGGCGTCACCATCCGGTCGGGCCATGCCAGCGCGTGTGCGATCGGCACACGCATGTCGGGCGATCCGAGCTGCGCCAGCGTCGACCCGTCGACATAATCGACCATCGAATGGATCACCGACTGGCGGTGGACCAGCACGTCGAGCTGCTCGACCGATACCGGAAAGAGGTGGAACGCCTCGACCAGTTCCAGCCCCTTGTTCATCATCGTCGCCGAATCGACCGAGATCTTGGCGCCCATCGACCAGTTGGGATGCGCCACCGCCTGTTCGGGGGTGATGCCGCGCATCTCCGCCAGCGATCGTTCGCGAAACGGGCCGCCGCTGGCGGTCAGGACGATGCGGCGGATCCGCTCGGGCGGACAATCGTCGAGGCACTGGAAGATCGCGTTATGCTCGCTGTCGACCGGCAACAGCTTCGTGCCGGCCTGACGCGCCGCCGCCATCATGACCTCGCCCGCCGATACCAGCGCTTCCTTGTTGGCCAGCGCCACCGCGCCGCCGCGTGCCAGCGCGGCCATCACTGGCTCCAGCCCGGCGGTGCCGACGATCGCCGCCATCGTCCAGTCAACCGGCCGTGCCGCCGCTTCCGCCACGGCACGTGCCCCGCCCGCCGTCTCGATTCCGCTACCGTCCAACGCATCGCGCAAGGCAGGCAGGCAGCCCTCGTCGCCGACCACCGCCAGTCGCGCGCCGACCCGCCGTGCGGCGGCGGCCAGCTTCGCCACGTCGCGGTGCGCGGTCAGCGCTTCGATCGCATAGTCGTCCGGGTTGCGTTCGATCAGGTCGAGCGTGGAGGTGCCGACCGATCCGGTCGCACCCAAAATCGTAACGCGCTTCATACCAACCGACCTGCCAACAACACCATCAACGCCGCGGCCGGCGCCACCGGGACCAGCCCGTCGAGCCGGTCCATCACCCCGCCATGCCCCGGCAGGACGTTGCCCGAATCCTTGACCCCAGCCTTCCGCTTGAGCTGGCTTTCATACAGGTCGCCCATCTGCGCCAGCACCGCCAGCAGCGGCGTGGCCGCCACAAGATGGAACGGCAGACCGACCTCATAGAGCACGCTCGCGAACACGCTGGCCGCGATCACCCCGCCGATCAGGCCCGCCCATGTCTTGTTCGGGCTGATCGTCGGCGCAAGCTTGGGTCCGCCGATCGACCGTCCGGCGAAATAGGCACCGATGTCGCATGCCCACACCAGCGCCATCGCCCAGAATGCCAGCAGCAGCCCGTCGGGCCGGTCGCGCAGCAGCACGATCGCGAGCGCGGGCAATCCGCAATAGACGATGCCGCGCGCCAGACCGGGCTGGCGCGTGACGATGACGATGAAGAACGCCGCCCCGGCGATCAGCCCCAGCGTGAGGAACCCCGCCCCCGCCGCCAGCGGCGACAGGATCGCCAGCGGCACCATCAACGCATATTGCGCCAGCCGCTTGTGTTGGCGCGACACGCGGTACAGGTCGGCCCATTCCGCCATCATGAACAGGCTGCCGATCGCGACCAGCAGCCAGAAGGCGAATTGCCCGAACCACAATGCCAGCGCGGCGACGCCGATCATGCCGATACTCGCCACCGTACGGACGGCAAGGTCCGACTTGCGGCGTTTGACGGGGTCCTGTTCGCTCACAGGCCCCCGAAGCGCCGCTGCCGCTGGCCATAGGCGGCGATGGCATCGGCAAGCGCCTCGCCATCGAAATCGGGCCACAGCGTATCGACGAACAGCAGTTCGGAATAGGCCGCCTGCCACAGCAGGAAGTTCGACAGCCGCTGTTCGCCCGAGGTACGGATC
>NZ_LMKU01000012.1:457311-457506 GCF_001421635.1 Sphingomonas sp. Leaf25 | reverse complement strand
ATCAGGTCGAGCGGCGGCAGGTCGTGCGTGTCGAGTTCGCGCTCGATCGCCGCTTCGTCGATCGCGCCGACCGGCATGCCCGCCGCGACCTTTTCCGCCAGTCGCCGCGCGGCGGCGGCCAGTTCGGCCTGCGCGCCGTAGTTGAGCGCGATGGCGAGGATCGGGCCGGTGTTCTCAGCGGTCCGCGCGATCGCG
>NZ_LMKU01000012.1:397991-457279 GCF_001421635.1 Sphingomonas sp. Leaf25 | reverse complement strand
TCGTCGATCAACTCGACCAGATCGCCCTTCAGCGCGCGATAATTGCCGAGGATGCGCAACCGCACCCCCTCGCGTACCAGTTCGGCGAGTTCGTTGCGCAGGAAATGGCGCAGCAACCCCATCAGGTCGCCGATCTCTTCCTCCGGGCGACGCCAGTTCTCCGAGGAGAAGGCGTAGAGGGTCAGCGCCTCGATCCCCTGCTCGCGCGCGGCACGGGTGATGCGGCGGACCGCCTCCACCCCCTGGCGATGGCCGGCGATGCGCGGCAGTCGCCGGGCCTTCGCCCAGCGGCCGTTGCCGTCCATGATGATCGCGACGTGGCGGGGAACGGGCAGGCCCGGCTCCGGGCGCTGGACCGAGGGAGCCGAGGCGCGCGCGGCGAACGGCGTCACTTGCCGAGGATTTCCTTTTCCTTCGCGCTCGCCGCCGCATCGAGGTCGGCGATGGTCGCGTCGGTCATCTTCTGCACTTCGGTCTCCAAGCGCTTGCGCTCGTCTTCCGAATAGACGCCCTTCTTCTCGTCAGTCTTCAGGCTTTCCATGCCGTCGCGGCGCACGTTGCGCACCGCGATCCGCGCGGATTCGGCATATTTGCCGGCAAGCTTGGCCAGTTCCTTGCGCCGGTCCTCGGTCAGATCGGGGATCGGCAGGCGCAGCGTCTGCCCGTCGACGATCGGGTTGAGGCCGAGGCCGGCGGAGCGGATCGCCTTGTCGGCAGGGCCGACGTTCGATTTGTCCCACACCTGCACCGACAACA
Organism: Sphingomonas sp. Leaf25; assembly: GCF_001421635.1. Classification (NCBI taxonomy): domain Bacteria; kingdom Pseudomonadati; phylum Pseudomonadota; class Alphaproteobacteria; order Sphingomonadales; family Sphingomonadaceae; genus Sphingomonas; species Sphingomonas sp. Leaf25. The sequence continues at coordinate 456,523 of NZ_LMKU01000012.1, read as the reverse complement.
TGCGCGGCTCGGGCACCGAGACGGTGGCGATGGTGTTGAGCGGCATGTGCGAGCCATAGACCTCGACCGTCACCGGATCGAGCAGCGACACCGAGGCGCGACCGGTGCGCAGGCCGCCCAGATCGCCCTTCAGCGATTCGACGGCACCGGCCATGCGGCGCTCCAGATCGGCCTTGTTATAGGCGGCCATAACGATCTTCCTTATCTATCAAGCGTTGTTCTGAACGATCGTCGACGTGCCGTCGCCCGCCAGCACGGCGGCAAGGTTGCCCTCGTCACGGATGTTGAAAACGACGATCGGAATATTGTTGTCGCGGCACAACGCGACCGCCGATGCGTCCATGACCTTCAGGTCGTCGGCCAGCACCTGGCCGAAGCCGAGCGTGTCGTAGCGGGTCGCGGTCGGCACCTTCTTGGGATCGGCATCGTACACGCCGTCGACGCTGGTGCCCTTGAACAGCGCTTCGCAGCCCATTTCGGCGGCGCGCAGCGCGGCGGTGGTGTCGGTGGTAAAGAACGGGCTGCCGGTGCCGGCGGCGAAGATCACGACGCGGCCCTTTTCCATATGCCGCACCGCACGACGGCGGATATAGGGCTCGCACACCGATGCCATCGGGATCGCGGACTGCACGCGGGTTTCGACGCCGATCTGTTCGAGCGCGTTCTGCATGGCGAGCGCGTTCATCACGGTCGCGAGCATGCCCATGTAATCGGCACTGGCGCGCTCGAAGCCCTGCGCCGCGCCCGCGACACCGCGGAAGATGTTGCCGCCGCCGACGACGATGCAGACCTCATGCCCCTCGCTGCGGGCCGCCTGAATCTCGCGCGCGACACGGTCGCACATCGCCGGATCGATGCCGAACTGTTGCGATCCCATCAGGACTTCGCCCGACAATTTCAGGAGGATGCGATTGAAACGGGGACGGGTCATGGAACCTGCAAGATGATCTGTCGGGAGCGCGGCGGACCCTAGACGGGGCCGCCCACAAAGCCAAGCGACGTTATGCCGATGCGAAACGGGCCGCAGGGACGGTCTGTCCCCACGGCCCGCGGCGCGCACGAAAAGCCCGGACCTTATTTGGTCAGGCCGGCCGTTGCGGCGACTTCGGCGGCGAAATCGCTCTCTTCCTTCTCGATGCCTTCACCGAGCTGGAAGCGGACATAGTCCTTGAGCACGATCGTCGTGCCGGCGTCCTTGGCGGCGCTGGCGACCACGTCGGCGACCGGCGTCTTGCCGTCCATGACGAACGCCTGCGTCAGCAGCGCGTTCTCTTTCTTGAACTTCTCGATCGGGCCGTTGAGAATCTTCTCGGCGACCTCGGCCGACTTGCCGACGATCTTTTCGGCGTTCTTCTCGCGCAGGATCGCCGCTTCGCGTTCCACGACCTCGGGGTCCAGCGCCTCGACCGACAGCGCCAGCGGGAAGGCAGCCGCGATGTGCATCGCGATCTGCTTGCCGAGCGGTTCGAGCACGTCGACGCCCGCATCCGATTCGAGTGCGACGAGCACGCCGATCTTGCCGAGGCCCGGAGCTGCGGCGTTGTGGACGTACGGGATCACCGCGCCCTGCGACACTTCGACCGCCTTCGCGCGGCGCAGCACCTGGTTCTCACCGATCGTCGAGATGCTCGCGACCAGCGCGTCCTCGACGGTGCCGCCGTTCGGCATCGGCTGCGCCTTCAGCGCTTCGATGTCGTCGCCCGATTCGAGCGCGATCGCGACGACGCTGCGCACGAAGCCTTGGAACTGCTCGTTCTTCGCGACGAAATCGGTCTGGCTGTTCACTTCGACCGCGACACCCTTGGTGCCGGCAACGGCGAGGCCGACGAGACCTTCGGCGGCGGTGCGGCTCGACTTCTTGGCGACGGCGGCGAGGCCCTTGGTGCGCAGCCAGTCGACGGCGGCTTCCATGTCACCATTGTTCTCGGACAGCGCCTTCTTGCAGTCCATCATGCCGGCGCCCGAGCGCTCACGCAGTTCCTTGACGGCGGCGGCGGTAACTTCTGCCATGGCTTGGCTCCTAGGAATATCAGGTGTTGAATATAGTTGCGGGCGAGGCAGCGCGTGTCCCGCCCTGCCCCGCCCGCACGTCAGTTCCGTGACAGGTCAGGCGTCGATCTGACGCTCGCCCTCACCCGCGGTTTCCGGGGTGGTCGCGGCGGCCGGATGTTCCGGCTCGGCGGTCAGCGCCTCTTCCGCCGGCGGTTCGTCCATCGCACCGAGGTCACGGCCCGAATGCGCCATCGCCTGCTGGCCGCCACGGGTCGCGGCGATCGCGATCGCTTCGCAATACAGGCGGATCGCACGGCTTGCGTCGTCGTTCGCGGGAACCGGGAAGGCGATGCCGTCCGGCGACACGTTCGAATCGAGGATTGCGACGACCGGAATGCCGAGCGTGTTAGCTTCCTTGATCGCCAGCTCTTCCTTGTTCGCGTCGATCACGAACATGATGTCGGGAATACCGCCGAGATCACGGATGCCGCCGAGCGACATCTCGAGCTTGTCCTTCTCGCGCGTCAGGTTCAGCACTTCCTTCTTGGTCAGGCCGTGCGTGTCGCCCGAGAGCTGCTCTTCGAGCGCCTTGAGACGCTTGATCGAGTTGCTGATCGTCTTCCAGTTGGTGAGCATGCCGCCCAGCCAGCGGTGGTTGACGAAATGCTGGCCCGACTTGCGCGCGGACTCGGCGATCGGCTCCTGCGCCTGGCGCTTGGTGCCGACGAACAGGACCTTGCCGCCCGACGCCACGGTCGACGACACGAATTCCAGTGCGCGCGCGAACAGCGGCACGGTCTGCGACAAATCGAGGATGTGAACGCCGTTGCGGTCGCCGAAGATATACGGCTTCATCTTCGGGTTCCAGCGGTGGGTCTGGTGGCCGAAGTGCGCGCCCGATTCGAGCAGGGCCTGCATGGTGACGACAGGTGCCGCCATAGGATAATTCCTTCCGGTTGATCCTCTGGGAAGCAGGAACCCTTGATTGGACCGAAGGTCCGGGCACCGGTATGTGCGCTTCCCATGTGGGGTTGAGGGGAGCGCCCTTAGCGCACGCTGCCGTACCGATCAAGTCTTGACCGATGGAACGATATGAGAACATAAAGCGATCGGAAGCGGATTGCGGAACCCGGGCAGAACCCGGTGGTTCAATCCGCCGCGGGCATGATCGTCAGCCCGCAACTCGGGGAGTTACGAGATGGCCCTGTTTGCCTCGCTGGTTTTCGCCATCGCCTTCTTTATCGCCATTGGCGCGATCGTCGGTACGATCCTTTCCGCTCGCGGGCGCATCATCGACCTGCTGCGTCAGGGATCGGGGCAGACGATGGTCGACCCGCTTCCCTCGGTACGGCTGACCTCGCGGCGCGGCGTTATCCGCCAGCGCGCGGTTACGCCTGCGGCAGTGCGGCTTCGCGCTGCCGCCTGACCTTGGCGAAGCTGCGGATGCTCAAGGGGATCGTCGCCAGATAGGCGACGCACACCAGCGTCAACGTCTGCCAGGGCGCCGATACCAGTGCTGCCGCGACGACGACAACCAGACCTATCGCCTCGAACCGGATGTTCCGGCGCAGTTTCAGCGACGACCAACTATAGGTCGCCACGCTGGACACCATCAGGAACGCGATCAGCGCGATCCATGGCGCGACGATCCACGGCGAGCGGAACAGTTCCTCGCCACTCCAGATCCAGACATAGAGCGGCAGCATCGCCAGACCGGCGCCAGCCGGTGCCGGAATGCCGGTCAGGAACCCCGCCGACTTGTGTGGCTGGTCCGCGATGTCGATCCGGGCGTTGAACCGGGCGAGTCGCAGCGCGGTGAAGACCGCATAGACGAGGCAGACGATCCAGCCGATGCGGGGTTCGGCCAGCAACGCCCACAGATAGATGATGAGCGCCGGCGACACCCCGAACGAAATCGCGTCGGACAGTGAATCGAGTTCGGCACCGAAGCGGCTCTCGCCGCGCACCATTCGTGCCACCCGCCCGTCGATCCCGTCGAGGACGCCGGCCAGCAGCACCATCAGGACGGCGCGCTCCCAATCCTGCCCGATCGCGAAGCGGATGCCGGTCAGGCCGGAACACAGCGCGAGCGCGGTGACGGCATTGGGCGCGATCGCGCGCAGCGGGATACCCCGGCCGGGAAGCGGTGGTCGCATAGCTATTGCGCGATCCCGGTCGCGGCGGCGATGCCGGGCCGTCCGAGCACGGTTTCCCCGGCGACGCTGCGCTGGCCGAGCGCCACCTGCGGCTCGATCCCATCGGGCAGATAGACGTCGACCCGGCTGCCGAAGCGGATCAGGCCGATCCGCTGACCCGCCGCGACGATGTCTCCGGGCTTCACGAAACCCACGATCCGCCGGGCGACGAGGCCCGCGATCTGGGTGAAGCCGACCCGCTGGCCGTTCAGCCCCTCGACGACGATATGCTGGCGTTCGTTCTCGTCGCTCGCCTTGTCGAGATCAGCGTTGAGGAACTTGCCCGAGATATAGACGACCTGCCGGATCGTGCCGGCGATCGGGGTGCGGTTGATATGGACGTCGAACACCGACATGAAGATCGACACGCGCATCAGCGGCGCATCGCCCAGGCCGTTGGCCCCGCGCAGTTCGGGCGGCAGTTCCACCCGCTGGATCATGGTGACGAGGCCATCGGCCGGCGCCACGATCAATCCCTCGCCCTGCGGGGTGGTGCGAACGGGATCGCGGAAGAACGATGCGACCCACAGCGTCACGAGGCCCATCGGCCATGCCAGCGTTTCCCACGCCATGGCGGCGAAGAAGGCGGTGATGCCAGCGGCGATGAGGACGTATTTGTACCCTTCGGGATGAACCGAGGGCCAGCGCCACTTGACGGTCGTGGTGCCGACCGCGGGCTTTTCGAGCGATGCCATGAACCGTGGTGTACCCAAGGCAAGCCGTGCTGACAACCGCCGCATGGCGCGATGCGGTTGATCGAAGCCGATCCAGTCCGTAAGGCCCGTCCAACTCCAACGAAATCGAGAGAGCTATATGGCGAAGATCAAGGTCAAAACCCCCGTCGTCGAGATCGACGGCGACGAGATGACCCGCATCATCTGGGCATGGATTCGCGAACGCCTGATCCAGCCCTATCTCGAGATTGACCTCGACTATTATGATCTCGGCATCGAGAAGCGCGACGAGACCGACGACAAGATCACCGTCGACAGCGCCAAGGCGATCCAGAAGTATGGCGTGGGCGTGAAGTGCGCCACCATCACCCCCGACGAACAGCGCGTCGAGGAATTCGGCCTGAAGAAGATGTGGCGTTCGCCCAACGGGACGATCCGCAACATCCTCGGCGGCGTGGTCTTCCGCGAGCCGATCGTGATCTCGAACGTGCCGCGCCTGATCCCCGGCTGGACCAAGCCGATCGTCGTCGGCCGTCATGCGTTCGGCGACCAGTACAAGGCAACCGATTTCAAGGTGCCCGGTGCCGGCAAGCTGACCATGAAGTGGGAAGGCACCGACGGCCAGGTGATCGAGGAGGAAGTGTTCGACTTCCCCGCCGCCGGCGTAGCCATGGGCATGTATAATCTCGACGAATCGATCCGCGACTTCGCGCGCGCATCGATGAACTATGGCCTGGGTCGCGGCTGGCCGGTGTATCTGTCGACCAAGAACACGATCCTCAAGGCCTATGACGGCCGGTTCAAGGACATCTTCGAGGAAGTGTTCGCCGCCGAGTTCAAGGACAAGTTCCAGACCGCCGGCATCGAATATCAGCACCGCCTGATCGACGACATGGTCGCATCGGCGCTCAAGTGGCATGGCGAGTTCGTCTGGGCCTGCAAGAACTATGACGGCGACGTGCAGTCGGATCAGGTCGCGCAGGGCTTCGGTTCGCTGGGCCTCATGACCTCGGTGCTCATGTCGCCGGACGGCAAGACGATCGAGGCCGAAGCGGCGCACGGCACCGTCACCCGCCATTATCGCCAGCACCAGCAGGGCAAGGCGACGTCGACCAACCCGATCGCGTCGATCTTCGCATGGACCGGCGGCCTGAAGTATCGCGGCAAGTTCGACGACACGCCCGAGGTGACGAAATTCGCCGAGACGCTGGAGCGGGTCTGCATCGAGACGGTCGAGGCCGGCCACATGACCAAGGATCTCGCGATCCTGATCGGGCCGAACCAGCCGTGGATGACGACCGAGCAGTTCTTCGAGCAGGTTCGCCTCAACCTCGAATCGGCGATGGGGTCGCAGGGCTGATCCCCGCGTTTTAATCGTGAAAGGGCGGCGTCCACTCCGACGGGGTGGGCGCCGTTCCTGCGTTTGGGCGGTTGCCGCGGCCGTGCCGCATCCGCAACAATGCGCCCATGCCGCTTCCGATCGATTCGACACCGTTCAGCGATTCGCTGGTCATCCTGGGGGCCGCCGGCCTCGTCATCCCTGCGTTCGCGCGGTTCCGGGTCAACCCGGTCATCGGGTTCATTCTGGTGGGTGTACTAGTCGGGCCGTTCGGGCTGGGCGCGCTGGTCCAGCGGCTGCCGTGGCTCTATCACGTCACCATCACCGATCGCCATTCGATCGAGCCGTTCGCCGAGTTCGGCATCATATTGTTGTTGTTCTCCATCGGCCTAGAGCTTTCGTTCAAGCGGCTGTTCGCGATGCGGCGGCTGGTGTTCGGGCTGGGCGCGGCCGAGCTGATCGGGTCGGGGCTGCTGATCGGCATCGCGCTGATGCTGCTAGGTCAGGGGACCGCCGGGGCGATCGGCCTCGGCCTTGCGCTCGCCTTGTCGTCGACCGCGCTGGTGCTGCCGATGGCGGGGACGACCGGGCCGGTCGGGCGCACCGCCTTCGCGATGCTGCTGTTCGAGGATCTGGCGCTGGTGCCGATCATCTTCGCCCTGGGCGCGCTGGCCCCGACCGCGAGCGAGGATGGCTGGACCAACCTTGCCACCACCGCGATGTGGGGCGGTTTGAGCGTCGTCGGCCTGTATGTGGCGGGCCGGCTGGTGCTGCCCAAGCTGTTCGCGCAGGCGGCGCGGACCAAGAGCCCCGAGCTGTTCCTCTCCGCCAGCCTGCTCGTCGTGATCGTCGCCAGTCTGGTGACGACCGCCGCCGGGCTGTCGCCGATCGTCGGCGCGCTGCTCGCCGGGCTGCTGATCGCCGAGACGGAGTATCACAGCGAGGTCGAGGTCATCACCGCGCCGTTCAAGGGGCTGGCGCTGGGCGTGTTCCTCATCACCATCGGCATGAGCCTCGACATCGCGACGATCATCGACAATTGGGGATCGCTGCTCGGCGCGATCGCCGGGGTGGTGGTGGTCAAGGCGCTGGTGACGAGCGGGCTGTTGTGGCTGAACGGCGTGCGGCCGGGCACCGCGACCGAAACCGGGCTGCTGATGGCCAGCCCGTCGGAAACCACGCTGATCGTGCTGGCGGCGGCGACACAGGCGCAGCTCATCCTGCCCTCGACCGCCGCCTTCTGGCAGACCGTCACGGCGATCGGCCTGACGATCACCCCGCTGCTGGCGATGATCGGCAAGCGCGCGTCGCGGCGGATCGAGACGCGCACCGGTGGCGAGGAGCCCCCTGCCCCGGAAACTGCCGGATCGGGCGTGGTCATCATCGGCTTCGGCCGGGTCGGGCGGCTGGTGGCCGAGATGCTCAAGACCCACGGCAAGCCGTATATCGCGGTCGATTCGGACATCGACAATGTCGCGCAGGCGCGGGCCGAGGGGCATCCGATCCTGTTCGGCGACGTGTCGCGATCCGAGCTGGTCGACCGGCTCGATCTGGGGCGGGCGACCGCGCTGGTGCTGACGATGGACGATCCGGTGCTGACCGTCCGGCTGACGCGGCGGGTGCGTGGATGGGTGCCGGGGCTGACGATCCTCGCGCGCGCGCGCGATGCGGCGCATGCGGCGGAACTCTATGCCGCCGGAGTCAGCGACGCGGTGCCCGAGACGCTCGAATCGTCGCTGCAACTGTCGGAAGCGGTGCTGGTCGATCTGGGCGTGGCGATGGGGCCGGTGATCGCCTCGATCCACGAAAAGCGCGACGAACTGCGCCAGTCGATCCGCGCGCAGGCCAGTCTGGAGCGCGAACCGCGCATCCGGCGGTTGCGGCGGGTTGGGGAGAGCTAAGGATACCCTGTGCTGACGGTCCAAAGTTTACAAAGTTTACACTTGCGATGCGAATGTAGGCGAAATTGGGGCAGGTTTCGGGGCTGCGAAATACGACGGTGGGAAAGAGCTGCGGTCAGGATAGCGGCGCTCGGGGGTGTAGGACAGCCACCGTCGTCGGCGGTCGGCCGTGCGCCGGCTTGTTTGCTTGCTGGTCGTAGACCGATCCACTCCAAAGCAGGCGTCATCCCGGCGAAGGCCGGGATCTCCCGGGTGGATACAGGGCAGGAGCCGCTGGAGGCCCCAGCCTTCGCTGGGGCGACGTTTCGGTNAAGGCTCGCGCGCTTGCGATGCAAGCGCCTGCCCCTCTCCCAGCTTCGACTAGGCCTTTGCTTCTGCAAAGACCAAGTTTGCGCTTCCCTCTCCCCTTCAGGGGAGAGGAAAGTATTAGTTTGCAATCAACGACTTGATCGCGGCGATGGCGTCGCCCGCCTTGCTACCGTCGGGCCCGCCGCCCTGCGCCATGTCGGGGCGGCCGCCGCCACCCTGACCGCCCAGCGCCGCCACCGCCGCCTTGACCAGATCGACCGCGCTGATGCGGGGGGTGAGGTCGCTCGACACGCCGACGCCGACCGAGGCGCGGCCGTCGTTGACCGCGACCAGCGCGACGACGCCCGAGGGCACGCGGGTGCGGGCTTCGTCGATCGTGCCGCGCAGCGCCTTCGCATCGAGGCCGTCGATGACTTGGCCGAGGAACGCGATGTCGCCGATCTGTTCGGGGCCGGCGGGTGCCGCCCCTGCCCCACCGCCCATCGCCAATGCCTTTTTGGCATCGGCGAGTTCGCGCTCTAACCGGCGGCGGTCCTCGACGAGTTGCGCGACGCGCGCGGGGACTTCGTCGGGGGTGGCCTTGAGCGCAGCGGCGGCTTCGCGCAGCTTCGCGTCGCGGTTGCCGAGCCACTGGCGCGCGGCTTCGCCGGTCAGCGCCTCGACGCGGCGGATGCCTGAGGACACCGCGCCTTCGGACACGATCTTGAAAACGCCGATTTCCCCCAATGCCTTAACATGGGTGCCGCCGCACAGTTCGATCGAATAGGTGCCGTCGGCATCCTCGCCCATCGCGACGACGCGAACTTCGTCGCCGTATTTCTCGCCGAACAGCGCCATCGCACCCATCGCGATCGCGTCGTCGGGGGTCATCAGCCGGGTGGTGACGCTGCCGTTGCCGCGCACCTGCGCATTGACGTCGGTTTCGACCAGCGCGAGCGCGTCCGCCGCGATCGGCGAGGGCTGCGAGAAGTCGAAGCGCAGGCGTTCGGGGGCGACCATCGACCCCTTTTGCGCGACATGGGTGCCGAGCCGCTGGCGCAGCGCCTCGTGCAGCAGGTGCGTCGCCGAATGGTTGGCGCGGATCGCGCCGCGCCGCTGGGTATCGATGGTCAGCGCGACGCTGTCGCCGAGCTTCACGCTGCCGGCGTCGATCGTCACGACATGGGCGTGCAGCTTGCCGAGCTGCTTGGCGGTGTCGGTGACGGTCGCCTGCAACCCCGCTTCGGTGGTCATCGTGCCGGCGTCGCCGACCTGACCGCCGCTTTCGGCGTAGAACGGCGTCTGGTTGGTGAGGATCAGGACCTCGTCGCCCGCCGTGGCGTGCTCGACACGCTCGCCGTCCTTCAGGATCGCGACGACCTGCCCCTCGCCCGCCTCGACCGAATAGCCGATGAATTCGGTGGGGCCGGCGGTTTCGAGCACGTCGAACCACACCTCGTCGGACGCCTTGGCCCCCGATCCCTTCCATGCGGCACGGGCGGCGCGCTTCTGTTCGGCCATCGCCGCGTCGAAGCCGGCACGATCGACCGCGAACCCTTGCGCGCGCAGCGCATCCTCGGTCAGATCATAGGGGAAGCCGAAGGTGTCGTAGAGCTTGAACGCGGTTTCGCCGGCCAGCGTCGCACCGGGTGCGAAGCCGGTGATCGCCTCGTCGAGCAGCTTCAGCCCCTTGTCGAGCGTGCGGCGGAACTGGGTTTCCTCCTGGTTCAGCGTCGCTTCGATCAGCGGCTGCGCGCGGACCAGCTCGGGATAGGCCGCGCCCATTTCCGACACCAGCGACCCGACGAGGCGGTGCATCAACGGGTCCTTGGCGCCGAGCAGATGGGCATGGCGCATCGCGCGGCGCATGATGCGGCGCAGGACATAGCCCCGGCCATCGGCGGCGGGCAGGACGCCGTCGGCGATCAGGAAGCCCGAGGCGCGCAGGTGGTCAGCGATGACGCGGTGGCTGGCCTGGGTTGCCCCCTCGGCGCGGGTGCCGGTCAGCTCGCACGACGCGGCGATCAGCGCCTTGAACGTGTCGGTATCGTAATTGTCCGAGACGCCCTGCATGACGGCGGCGATGCGCTCAAGCCCCATGCCGGTGTCGATCGACTTCTTGGGCAGTTCGCCGACGATCTCGTTGGCGTCCTGCTCGAACTGCATGAACACGAGGTTCCATATCTCGACGAACCGGTCGCCGTCCTCGTCGGGGCTGCCGGGCGGGCCACCGGGGATGTGGTCGCCGTGGTCGTAAAAGATTTCCGAGCAGGGGCCGCACGGGCCGCTGTCGCCCATCGCCCAGAAATTGTCCTTGGTGGGGATGCGGATGATCTTGTGATCGGGGAGGCCGGCGATCTTCTTCCACAGGTCGAAGGCTTCGTCGTCGGTGTGATAGACGGTCGCGGTCAGCTTCTCCGGGGCCAGCCCCCAGTCGCGGGTCAGCAGCGTCCAGGCGTTCAGGATCGCCTGTTCCTTGAAATAATCGCCGAACGAGAAGTTGCCGAGCATCTCGAAGAAGGTGTGATGCCGCGCGGTATAGCCGACATTGTCGAGGTCGTTGTGCTTGCCGCCGGCGCGGACGCATTTCTGCGACGAGGTGGCGGTGGTGTAGGGCCGGGTTTCGAGGCCGGTGAACACGTTCTTGAACGGCACCATGCCCGCATTGACGAACATCAGCGTCGGATCGTTCTGCGGCACCAGCGGCGCCGAGGGCACGCGGGCATGGCCTTCGCTGGCAAAGAAGTCGAGGAACGAGCGGCGGACATCGTTGGTGGAGGTCATGACCACGCTCGATACGCAGCGGCGGGCGACTTGCCAAGCGGGGGTTGACCTTGGAGCCGCAATCCCGTCCCTTTGCGCGCGACATCGACCGGGAAACCTTTGAATGGCCAAGCGGCTCACGACCTATATCCTCATCGCGCTGGTGGCGGGCCTCGTGCTCGGCTGGGCGCTGAACGCGGGGATCGACGACGGCGGCGGGGCGGGCAGCGCGCGGCTGAAGGAGATCGCGGGCTATTTCTCGATCGTGACGACGCTGTTCCTGCGGCTCATCAAGATGATTATCGCGCCGCTGGTCTTCTCGACCTTGGTCGTCGGCATCGCGCATATGGGCGACAGTTCGGCGCTGGGCCGCGTGGGGCTGCGGTCGCTGACGTGGTTCATCGGCGCGAGCCTCGTGTCGCTGACGCTAGGGTTGTTGCTGGTCAATCTGTTGCAGCCGGGCGTGGGCCTGGGGCTGCCGTTGCCGCCGGTAGCAGCGGATGCCGGGGTGGCGAAGGCGGCGTTCAATCTCAAGGACTTCGTGGCGCATCTGGTGCCCGCGTCGAGCTTCGAGGCAATGGCGACCAACGAGATCTTGCAGATCGTCGTGTTCTCGGTGTTCGTGGGCGTCGCGCTGACGGCGGTGGGCGACAAGGGTGCGCCGCTGGTCCGCGCGCTCGAAGGGCTGGTGGCGGTGATGCTCCAGATCACCGACTATGTGATGCGCGTCGCCCCGCTCGCGGTGTTCGCGGCGGTGGCGGGGACGCTGGCCGAGCGCGGGCCGGGGGTGATCGGCGACCTCGCCTATTTCATGGGCAGCTTCTATCTGGGGCTTGCGGTGCTGTGGGCGGTGCTGATCGGCGTCGCGTTCCTCATCATCGGGCCGCGCACGGGGATGTTGCTGCGCTATCTGCGCGATCCGATCCTGCTCGGCTTTTCGACCGCGTCGTCGGAGGCCGCCTATCCGCGCACGCTGGAGGCACTGGACCGGTTCGGGGTGCCACCGCGCATCGCCAGCTTCGTGCTGCCGCTGGGCTATTCGTTCAACCTCGACGGGTCGATGATGTACATGACGTTCGCGTCGATCTTCATCGCGCAGGCGTACGGCATCGACCTGAGCTGGACGCAGATGATTACCATGCTGCTGGTGCTGATGGTGACGTCGAAGGGAATCGCCGGCGTGCCGCGCGCCAGCCTGGTCGTGATCGCCGCGACCTTGGGTATGTTCAATATCCCCGAGGCCGGGTTGCTGCTGATCCTCGCGGTCGACCACTTCCTCGACATGGGGCGCACCGCGACCAACGTGATCGGCAACGCGATCGCCGCCAGCGTCGTCGCGAAATGGGAGGGCGGGTTCGACAAGCCCGAGAGCGCGGTGATCGAGCCGTTGCCGACCCCCTCGGGCCATCCGCGCACCGACGTGCCCGACAGCTTCCGCGACATCGGTGGGCCGACCGGCCACTGAGATGGAGACGCGCGAAACCGACCGCCCCGCCCCGCCGACAAACGGCCCGACCTATTCGAGCTATCTGCGGCTCGACAAGGTACTGGACGCGCAGGAGCCGCTGTCGGAAACGCATGACGAACTGCTGTTCATCGTCATCCATCAGGCGTCGGAACTGTGGATCAAGCTGTGCCTGCACGAGCTGGAGGCGGCACGGCAGGCGTTGATGCAGGACCGGCTGGGCGCGGCGTTCAAGATGATGGCGCGGGTGGCGCGGGTACAGCAGCAGTTGATCCAGAGCTGGGACGTGCTGGCCACCATCACCCCGGCGGATTATTCGGCGATGCGCGGGCGGCTGGGCGGCAGTTCGGGGTTTCAGTCGGTGCAGTACCGGCTGCTCGAATATATGCTGGGCGCCAAGAATACGGCGATGCTGGCGGCGCATGACGGCGACGTCCCCGCGCAGGAGGTGTTGCGCGCGGCGCTGACGCGGACCAGCCTGTATGACGAGGCATTGCGGCTGCTCGCGCGGCGGGGGTTCGGGGTTCCGGCCGACCGGCTGGAGCGCGACTTCACCCTGCCCTATCAGGCATCGGTCGAAGTCGAGGCGGCGTGGGCGCAGGTCTATGGCCAGTCGGAACGCCATTGGGACCTGTACGAGCTGGCCGAGAAGCTGGTCGACCTAGAATACCGGGTGCAATTGTGGCGCTTCGGGCATTTGAAGACGATCGAGCGGATCATCGGCTTCAAGCGCGGCACCGGGGGGAGCGCGGGTGTCCCCTATCTGGCGAAGGTGGTCGGCGAGGTGTTTTTCCCCGAACTCTTGAGTGTCAGGCAGGCATTGTGACGAACGACGATTTTCTTGCGCGCGATGCAGCCGATCCGTTGCGGGCGATGCGGGCACGGTTCGCGCTTCCCGAGGGACTGGTCTATCTCAACGGCAATTCGCTGGGGGCGCTGCCTACCGCGACGCCGGAGCGGATGCAGGCGGTGGTGACTCGCGAATGGGGCGAAGGCCTGATCCGAAGCTGGAACAGCAACGACTGGATCGGTGCGGCGAAGCGGGTGGGGGCGAAGATCGCGCCGCTGATCGGCGCGAAGGCCGACGAGGTGCTGGTGGCCGATTCGACCTCGGTCAATCTCTACAAGCTGCTGGTCGCGGGGTTGAAGGCGCAGGTCGGGCGCAATGTCATCCTGTCCGAACCGGGCAATTTTCCGACCGATCTGTATGTCGCGCAAGGGGCGGCGTGGAGCGTGGGTGACGCCGAACTGCGCACCGTGCCGGCCGATCGCATCGTCGAGGCGATCGACGAGCGGGTCGCGGTGGTGATGCTCACCCATGTCCATTACAAGACCGGCCGGATGCTCGACATGGCGGCGATCACCGCCGCCGCGCAGGCCAAGGGCGCGCTGGTGCTGTGGGACCTGAGCCATAGCGTCGGCGGGGTGCCGGTGGACCTCAACGGGTGTAACGCCGATCTGGCGGTCGGGTGCGGCTATAAATATCTGAACGGCGGACCCGGCGCGCCGGCGTTCCTGTATGTCGCCGGGCGGAATCAGGTGGCGTTGCAGTCGCCCTTGTCGGGGTGGATGGGGCATGCCGCGCCGTTCGCGTTCGACGACGACTATCGTCCGGCGGGCGACATCGGGCGGTTCCAGTGCGGGACGCCGTCGATCCTCGGGCTGGCCGCGCTGGAGAGCGGGGTCGACGTGTTCGGACCGGTCGATTTCACCGCGTTGGTCGCCAAGTCGCGGGCGCTGGGCGATGCGTGTATCGCGCTGGTCGAGGCGCGGTGCGAAGGGCTGGAACTGGTGTCGCCGCGCGCCGCCGGGTCGCGGGGGAGCCATGTGTCGTTCCGCCACCCTTCTGCCTACGGCATTGCGCAGGCGTTGATCGCCGAACAGGTGATCGTCGATTTCCGCGCGCCCGACGTGATCCGGCTGGGCTTCGCGCCGCTCTACAACAGTTTCGGCGACCTGTGGCGCGCGGTCGAGGTGCTGGCGGCGATCATGGCCGGGCGGCGCTATGACGACCCGGCGTACCGGGTGCGCAACGCGGTGACGTGACGGGAACGAAAACCGAACGCCCGGGGTTGGGCATGGCGAAAGGAACCTGCCCATGTCCGAGCAACAGAACCCCAAGAGCGAACCCTTTTCGAACGCGGAAAAGGACCCCGACGACTGGACCACCGGCGACGAGGCGATGACCGGGGCGCAGGCGTCGTACCTGAAAACGCTGAGCGAGGAAGCCGGCGAGCCGTTCGATGATTCGCTGACCAAGGCCGATGCTTCGAAGCGGATCGATGCGTTGCAGGAGAAGACCGGGCGCGGGAAGGAATAAAGTAGAAGAAGTTTTGTTCGCGCAGAGGCGCGGAGACGCGGAGGGGTTGGAGATGCGGCACCACCTTCGCGTTCGGAAGACACCTGCGCTCACGGTTGCCGACAATGACAGGCCGCTGGCGCGGGTGATGTGGCATCAAGCACGACATCTCCGCGCCTCCGCGCCTCCGCGCGAACCAATCTTCTTCTGAACGCTCCGCCATCCGCCCCGAACCGTCACCCCGGCGAAAGCTGGAGTCTCTCGCGGCTCGCGTCGCGCGATTGCTCCATGAGATCCCAGCCTTCGCTGGGATGACGTGTTTTACAAGGTTGTAACGAGACGGACAGGCCAGGAGCTGACCTACCGCCCCTTCTGCATCGCCATCAGCCGGTCGAGCAACACCAGCCGCACCGCCAAATCCTCACGATAGCTGGCGTCGCGCCGTGTCCGCGCCAGTGACGCCAGCCATGCGCGCTTCGCGCCGGGCAGGTCGCCGGTCTGCACCAGCGCCATGCCGTAATAGAAATACGGCGCGGGATGATCCGGGGCGAGCGTCAGCCCGCGATCGAAGGCGAGGCGGGCGGCGGGCGACAGGACCCGGCCGCCATCGTGCGCGAGGATCGCGCTGCCGAGCCGGGTCCACAGCCGCGCGCTTTGCGGTGCACCCTGCAACCCGCCGAGCAGCGCGCCGACCGCAGCCTCGTTCGCGCCCGATTTGGCAAGGCCGTCGGCGGCGACGGCATAGGCATAGTCGTAGGTGAAGCGGCCCCACATCGCGTCGCGCAGATCGTCGGCAGCGAGATCGTCGGGCAGGCGCGCGCGTGCCGCTTCGCGGGGAGCGCCGGCGAGCGACGGGCGCCCCTGCCACGCATAGCCCGCCGCGCCCAGCATCAACGCCGCGCCGACGAAACTCCACAGCGGACGGCCGACGCGCAAAATGGCGAGGATGGCGAAGACGCCGCCGCCAAGCAGCGCAAGGATCAGCCAGCCGCTCATCGCCGCCGCCGGAAACTGCGCGAGGCGAGCCAGCCGCCGAGAGCGACCAACAGCAGCGGCGCGATCCACAGCGGCCCGGTGGCGGACGACAGCGGCGGGTCGTAGCTCACATAGTCGCCATAGCGTTCGATCAGCCAGTCGCGCACCGCGACCGGGCGGTCGCCCGCCGCGATGCGCTGCCGGACGAGCGCGCGCATGTCGGCGGCCATATCGGCATCGCTGTCGGCGATCGACTGGCCCTGACAGACGAGGCAGCGCAGCGTTTCCATCAGCGCCTTCGCCTCCGCCTCGCGCGCCGGATCAGGCAGTTGCGTGTCGGCGAGCGCGGGCGGCGGCACGCGCGACTGTGCGGCGGCGGGGCCGGCGATCAGCAGCGCGACGGGAGCGAGGAAGCGGATCATTCGGCTTCCTTGAGTTTGGCGAGCAGCACCGGCACGTCCTCGTCGCGGATCGCGCCGATATGCTGGTGGGCGATGCGGCCCTGCCCGTCGATCACGAAGGTTTCGGGCACGCCCGACGATCCGAGCGCGAGCTGGACCGCGCTCGCCTTGTCGTCGCCGATCGCGGCATAGGGGTCGCCATAGTCGGCGAGGAAGCGGGCGATGTCGGCGGGCGTGTCGCGGATGGCGATAGCGTCGATCGTCGCCCCGGCGGCGCGCAGTTTCGCCAGTTGCGGGGCTTCGGCGGCGCAGGGCACGCACCAGCTTCCGAATACGTTGAGCAGGCGGGGCTTCCCCTGCAAACCGGTGTTCGACAGGCCGGGCTTGCCGGGAACGGCGGGGGCGAGGGTGAAGGCGGGCAAGGGCTTGCCGATCAGGCGCGAGCGAACCTGGCCCTGCGGCCCGTGCGGCAGCGCCCACGCGAACAGCGCGGCCAGCACGACGAACACCAGCAGCGGCACCCACAGGATGCGGCGCGTCATGCGTAGCGCTCGCGCGGGACCGGGCGGCGGCGGCGACGGACGCGGCCGACCAGCGACAACAGCCCGCCGAGCGCGATCAGCCCGCCGCCCGCCCAGATGAGCGTCACGAACGGCTTCCACCACAGCCGGAGCTGTCGCCGCCCCGCGCCGTCGCCGCGCCCGAGCACGACATAGAGCTGCCCGTCGGCGAAGGTGGTGATCGCCGCCTCGCTCGTCTCGGTCGGGGGATTGGCGAAGAAGCGCTGTTCGGGGCGCAGCACGAACGGCGCCCCGTCCCCGCGCGTCGCGACCAGCCGCCCCTGCACCGCCGACCAGTTGGGGCCGACGACCGGCTTGATCCCGTCGAAGCGGATCGCGAACGGGCCGATCGCGGTGGTGGTGCCAGGGCTGGCGGCGACGAGGCGTTCGGCGGTGAACGCGCTGTCGGCGGCCATGCCGGCGAGCGATACCGCGACGCCGAAGTGCGCGACGACCATGCCCCAGGTGAACAGCGGCGTGCGCCACGGCACGCGGGCGGCGATCGGCAGGATGCTCGCGACGGCGAGGCCGGCGGCGAGCGACAGGCCGAGGACCGGCAGCACCCCGGCATCGCTCAGCACGACCAAAGCGAGCAGCGCCAGTAGCGCGGCACCGCCGGGCAGCGCCATCCGTCGCGCGACCGCGCGGCCCTTGTCACGCCGCCAGCGCAGGCTGGGGCCGAGCGCGGTGGCGGCGACCAGCGCCAGCGCCACCGGCCCCGCCGCCTTGTTGAAGAACGGCGGGCCGACCGACAATTGCACGCCGAACGCCTGCGCCACCAGTGGGTAGAGCGTGCCGATCAGCACGATGCCGAGGATGACCGACAGCAGCAGGTTGTTGAGGACGAGCGCGCCTTCGCGGCTGACGGGGTCGAACAGAGTCCCCTGCCGTACCGTGCCGATGCGCGCCCCGAACAGCGCCAGCGCGCCGCCGATATAGAGCAGCAGCAGCGCGAGGATGAAGCTGCCCCGGCTCGGGTCGACCGCGAAAGCGTGGACGCTGGTCAGGATGCCCGAGCGGACGAGGAAGGTGCCGACCATCGACATCGAGAAGGCGACGACCGCGAGCATGATCGTCCATGCTCGCAGGCCATCGCGCGTCGCCAGCACCGTCACCGAGTGGAGCAGCGCGGTGGCGGCGAGCCATGGCATCAGCGAGGCGTTCTCGACCGGGTCCCAGAACCACCAGCCACCCCAGCCCAGCTCGTAATAGGCCCAGTAGCTGCCCGCGGTGATACCGATCGTCAGGAACACCCATGCGCCGAGCACCCACGGCCGCATCGCGCGCGCGAAATCGCGGCCGACGTCGCGCGTCACCAGCGCGCCGATCGCGAACGAGAAGGCGACCGACAGCCCGACATAGCCGAGGTAGAGCGTCGGCGGGTGGAAGGCGAGGCCGGGGTCCTGCAACAGCGGGTTGAGCCCCAGCCCCTCGGGTGCGGCAGGCGACAACCGGGCGAACGGGTTGGAGGCGAACAGCAGGAACGCATAGAAGCCGAGCGCGATCGCCGCCTGCCCGCCCAATGTCGCTACATGGGTGCGCACCGCCAGCAGCCGTTCGAACAGCGCGATGCCGCCGCCCGCCAGCGCCAGCACCGTCACCCACAGCAGCATCGACCCTTCGTGATTGCCCCAGGTCGCGGCGATCTTGTAGAGCATCGGCTTGGCGGTGTGGCTGTTCTCGGCGACCAGCAGGACCGACAAGTCGGTGCGCGCGAAGACGGCGAGCAGCGCGGCGAAGGCGCCGGCGGCGAGCAGCGCCTGCACCATCGCCACCGGGCGGACGGCGGCGAGGAGTTGCGCCGCGATCGGTGGCGGATCGTCATGACGCGCCGATAGGCCGATCGCCGCCATCGCCAGTTGCAGCAGCGCCATCGCCGCCGCCAGCCACAGCGCGGCGAGGCCGGCCTCGGCGATCATGGTTTCAGGCTCTCGGTCTTGTGCATCGTGCCGGCGGCTTGCGGCGGCATGTAGCGTTCGTCATGCTTGGCCAGCAGATTGTCGGCGACGAAACCGCCACCCTTCACGAAGCGCCCCTCGGCGACCACGCCCGATCCTTCGCGGAACAGGTCCGGTGCGATGCCGGCGAAGCGGACCGGGACCGATGCCGTGCCGTCGGTGACGGTGAAGGTGATCGTGACGCCGTCGGCGGCATGGGCGACCGATCCNCCCCCCCAGCCGCACCGGCTTGTCGATCGGCGCGGCCTTCGCATCGGCGGGCGCGTAGAAGAAGGCGGCTTCCTCACCCAGCGCCGACATGGCGAGCAGCACCGCGCCGACGACCGCGACGATGGCGAGGACGATCAGCATCAGCCGCTGGTTCTTGGCCCTCACGGCCGCTCCGCGCGGCGCATCGCGATCCATGAGGTGATGGCGAGCGTCGCCAGCGCGCCGACGCCCAGCCCATAGGCGGCGAGGATGAACGGCCAGTGGTTCACGGCATCGCCGCCCGCCGGCGCAGCCGCGCCTCGGCCTTGATCCGGGCGAGGTCGGTGCGCATCCGCATCAGCACGATCGCGCCGAACAACAGGCTCGCTCCACCGGCGGTGAAGCCCAGCGGCCACAGGATCGCCGGATCGATCGTCGATTTGGTCAGCGTGATGCTCGGCCCCTGATGCAGCGTGTTCCACCACAGCACCGAATAGCGGATGACCGGGAGCAGCGCGGTGCCGGCGATGCCGAACAGCGCGGGGATCCGCCCGTCGCCGTCGCGCTCGGCATCGGCGCGGGCGAGCGCCAGATAGGCGAGATAGACGAAGAACAGCAGCAGCATCGAGGTCAGCCGCCCGTCCCATTGCCACCATGTCCCCCATGTCGGCCGGCCCCAGATCGAGCCCGTCGCGAGGCAGACGGCGGCGAACACCGCGCCGGGCAGCGCGATGGCGCGCGCGGCGACATTGGCCAGCGGATGGCGCCACACCAGATAGACGACACTGGCGATGGCGAGGCCCGACCAGCCGCCCATGCCGAGCCATGCGGCGGGGACGTGGATGTAGAGGATGCGGACGCTTTCGCCCTGGAGATAATCGGGCGGCGTCTGCGTCAGCCCCGCCCAGCAACCGATCGCGAACAGCACCGCCCCGCCCCACAGCAGGAGCGGCGTCAGCGGCTTCGCGATCGACAGGAACCGTCGGGGATTGGCAAGGGCGTGAAGGCTGGACACGGTCGCCGCCTGTCTAGGGCGCGGGGGCGTGGAGGGCAATGGGATGCGCGACTTGTCTCTCCATCGTCATTCCCGCGCAGGCGGGAATCCATAGACGCCGACGTTGCGAGTCCATCCGATGCGCTGCGTGTATGGATTCCCGCCTGCGCGGGAATGACGAAGGGGGGGGCTCAGCCCCGACCGATCAGCCGCTTGGCGATGCTGTCGGCGACTTGCGCGTTCGAGCGGCCGGTGGCGTCGCTTTCGTCCCATACCTCGACCAGCCGGTCGGGGATGCGGGCGATGCGCGCCTCGACCTCGGCACGGTCGCCGTGGCCGAGATATTCGAGCGCGACGTTGATGATGCCGCCGGCGTTGATGACGTAATCGGGCGCGTAGAGGATGCCGCACTCCTGCAACCGGGCACCGTCCGCCGCCGTTGCGAGCTGGTTGTTGGCGCCGCCCGCCACCGCCTTCGCCTTGAGCGCGGCGATCGTCGTGGCGTCGAGCACCGCGCCCAGCGCATTGGGGCTGACGATGTCGGCGTCCATGGTCAGCACGCTCGCCGGATCGGCGGTCGCCGCACCCAGTTCGCTCGCCAGCGCCTCGGCCTTCGCCTCGTTCACATCGGCTAGCGTCAGCACCGCGCCGTCCTTCGCCAGCAGCCGGGCAAGCCCGCCGCCGACCGAACCGACACCCTGAATCGCGACTCGCACGCCGCGCATCTCGTCGCTGCCCAGCGCACGCTTCGCCGCCGCGCGGACGCCGAGATAGACGCCCATGGCGGTGAACGGCCCCGGATCGCCGCCGGCATTGCCCGCCGCGACCGGCAGGCCGGAGACGTACTTGGTGGCACCAGAAATGGTAATCATGTCGGCTTCGGACATGCCGACGTCCTCGGCGGTGACGTAGCGCCCGCCGAGCGATTCGACCGCGCGGCCGAACGCGGCGAGCAGTTCGGGCGTCTTGGCCCCGCCCTCGGGTGCCAGCACCACGCCCTTGCCGCCGCCCATCGGCAGGCCGGCCATCGCATTCTTGAAGCTCATGCCGCGCGACAGGCGCAGCGCGTCGGTGATCGCCGCACCGCTGTCGGCATAGCGCCAGAAGCGCACGCCGCCCGCCGCCGGGCCGAGCGCGGTGGAATGCACCGCGATGACGCAGCGCAGGCCGGTGACATGATCGGAGAAGAGATGAACGCCCTCGTGGTCGTCGAAGTCGGGATAGCCCCAATCGGTCTGCACGGCGCGGTTCCAGCTCTGAGAAAGGATGGGGCGACCGACGGGACTTGAACCCGCAACTTCCGGCATCACAAGCCGGCGCTCTAACCAATTGAACTACGGTCGCCGTGAGAAGGGCGCGCTTAGCGGGGGGAAACGCGGCGGTCAAGCGGTGGCGTGCGGCGAAACGATCTGGCAGGAGCGGCGGCGATGGAAGCACATCCCGCCCCCCGCCCCGGCTTCGGTTCGGGTTTTCCGGCCGAACCGGTGATCGATCACATGCTGGCGCAAGCGGGCGTGCAGCGCGTGCCAAGCCCCAAGCTGACGCTGTTCATCCGCCGGGCGATGGTGCCGCCCGAGCTATGTGCCGCACTGATCGAGCGAATCGATGCGAAGCGCCGCCCCTCGACCATCGCCGACGCGAACGGCGACCCGACGTTTCGCACCAGCGAAACCTGCGATCTCGATTCGAGCGATCCGGTGGTCGCGGCGGCCGAGGCGCTGATCCACGGGTTCAGCGGGCTCGACCCGGCGCATGGCGAGCCGCTCCAGGGGCAACGCTATGCGGTGGGGCAGGAGTTCAAGGCACATACCGATTATTTCGATCCGCAGGGGCGCGACTTCGCGCGCTACTGCTCGGTCGCGGGGCAGCGGACGTGGACGGTGATGCTCTATCTGAACGAGCCCGGCGCGGGCGGCGCCACGCGGTTCAAGGGGATCGACAAGATCGTCCAGCCCGAGACGGGCAAGCTGCTGGCATGGAACAACCTGCGCAGCGACGGGACGCCGAACCCGGCGACGCTGCATCACGGCATGAAGGTGCGCGAGGGTGCGAAATATGTGCTGACGAAGTGGTTTCGCGAGCGGGTTTGGGGGTGAGGTGCCTCTAACCCCTCCCTGACAGGGAGGGGTTGGGGTGGGTCGGCCTGCGCGGGAACGGAACGTCCGCCACGACCCTACCCACCCCCGCCCCCTCCCTTGTCAGGGAGGGGAGTTGGTTGCGTCCTCCATCACCAGCCGCCGCTTGGGCAGCGCCTCGGGCATTTCGTCCCGGATATAGGCCAGCATCCCCTCGCGCAGCGAACAGCGCAGGTCGAAGGCGCGGGCGGCGTCCGATGCGGTGGCGAGGATGCGGACCTCGATCGCGTCGGGCTTGGTATCGGTCACTTGCAGGACGTGGGCGCGGCCGTCCCACAGCGGATCGGCTTGCACCAGTTCCTCGAACTTTGCGCGCAGGCGGGGGATGTTGACGGTCGGGTCGAGCCAGAAGAACGCCGATCCCAGCAGCCCGCTAGTGGTGCGCGTCCAGTTCTGGAAACTCGATTCGAGGAATTTCGACACCGGCACCACCAGCCGCCGTTCGTCCCACAGCCGGACGACGACATAGGTCAGGCGGATTTCCTCAATCCGGCCCCATTCGTTTTCGATGATGACCACGTCGTCGATGCGGATCGGTTCGGTGAACGCCATCTGCACGCCGGCGATGATGTTCTTGAGCGCGGGCTGCGCGGCGGCGCCGACCGCAAGGCCTGCCAGACCCGCCGACGCCATCAGCGTAACGCCGATCGAGCGGATGCTGGGGATCGACAACAGCATCAGGCAGACGGTGATGAAGCCGATCGCGATGATCGCGATCCGGCCGAGGATCGCGCTGCGCGTCCGCCGCCGCCTTGCGCGCAGATTGTCGGCGACGGTGATGTCGGTCGCGATCTCGATCGCCGTGACCGAGGCGCGGATCATCGCGATCGCGAACCAGCCCATCAGCAGCGGTACGATCAGCCCCGCGCCCTGCGTCCACAGATCGTCCCACCGGTCGGGCAGGCGCAGCGGACGGCGGACGCTGGCCAGCGCCATCGCGACGAGGATCCAGCGCATCGGCCGCCACGCATGATCGACATAGGTGTCGTCGACCGACCCCGGCGTACGCGCGGCAAAGCGGCGCAGCACGCGAAAGGCGACGGCGTGGAGCAACAACGCGGCGATCACCGCGACGGCGATCGTCGTCAGATCGACGGCGGCGGGCGGCAGGTCGCGCAGCAGGCGTTGGAAATCGCGCATCCCCCGCCAACCGCCCGCGCCGCGCCATGTTCCCGGTTTCGCCCGTGATGCTTGGCTTTCGCTGGCTGACCGGCTAGGCTGCCATGCAATCGAAACATTCCCCGAAAGCCTGTAAATTGACCGAAGCGACGCTGCTCGCCGACCCCTCCGATATTGCTCCCATTTCGATCGTCGAGGAGATGCGGTCGAGCTATCTCGACTATGCCATGAGCGTGATCGTGGCGCGGGCGCTACCCGACGTGCGCGACGGGTTGAAGCCCGTTCACCGCCGCATCCTGTTTTCCGCGCAGGAAAGCGGCTTCGTGCCGGGCAAGGCGTACCGCAAATCGGCGCGCATCGTCGGCGACGTGATGGGTAAATATCACCCGCATGGCGACAGCGCGATCTATGAGGCGCTGGCGCGCATGGCGCAGCCATGGTCGATGCGGCTGCCGCTGATCGACGGTCAGGGCAATTTCGGATCGATGGACCCCGATCCGCCCGCCGCGATGCGCTATACCGAGGCGCGCCTCGCCAAGTCGGCGATGGCGCTGCTCGACGATCTCGACAAGGATACCGTCGATTTCGTGCCGAACTACGACGGGTCGGAGCGTGAGCCCGCCGTGCTGCCGGCGCGCTTCCCCAATCTGCTGGTCAACGGCGCGGGCGGCATCGCCGTTGGCATGGCGACCAACATTCCGCCGCACAATCTGGGCGAGGTGGTCGATGCCTGTCTCGCGACGATCGACCGGCGCGTGGAGGGCGGCGAGCCGCTGACCCATGAGGAATTGTGCGAGATCGTGCCCGGGCCGGACTTCCCCACCGGCGCGCTGATGCTCGGCCGGGCGGGGGCGCGTGCGGCCTATGCCGGCGGGCGCGGATCGGTGATCCTGCGCTCGCGCCACATGGTCGAGGCGCGTGGCGAGCGGCGGTCGATCGTGCTGACCGAAATCCCGTTCCAGGTCGGCAAGTCGGGGCTGGTCGAAAAGATCGCCGAGGCCGCCAAGGACAAACGGATCGAGGGCGTCAGCGACATTCGCGACGAATCGAACCGCGAGGGCGTGCGGATCGTCATCGACCTGAAACGCGACGCGACCCCCGATGTGGTGCTCAACCAGTTGTGGCGACACACCCCGGCGCAGTCGAGCTTCGCCGCCAACATGCTCGCCATTCGCGGCGGGCGGCCCGAACTGCTCAACCTCAGCCAGATCATCGATTCCTTCGTGGGCTTCCGCGAAGAGGTCATCACCCGCCGGTCGAAGTATGAACTGGCCAAGGCGCGCGACCGGGCGCATCTGTTGCTCGGCCTCGTCATCGCCGTCACCAACCTCGACGAAGTGGTGCGGATGATCCGGGGATCGGACAGCCCCGCCGCCGCCCGCGCCGCATTGTTGATGCGCGAATGGCCGGTCGCCGAGATCGCGCCCTATCTCAAGCTGGTCGAGGCGGTCGAGGCCGATCATGTCGGCGACTATTACCGGCTGTCCGACCTTCAGGTCCGTGCGATCCTCGACCTGCGGCTCCACCGTCTCACCGCGCTCGGCCGCGACGAGATCGGCGACGAGCTGAAGGAACTGGCCGGATCGATCACCCATCTGCTCGACATCCTCGGCGACCGCGCCAAGCTGTACGCGGTCATGCGGCAGGAACTGGTCGAGGTTCGCGCCGAATTCGCGACGCCGCGGCGGACCGAGATCGCCGGCGCGGCCGACGGGATCGATGACGAGGACCTGATCGAGCGCGAGGAGATGGTCGTCACCGTCACGGTGCAGGGCTATATCAAGCGCACGCCGCTCGACGCTTTCCGCGCGCAGAAGCGTGGCGGCAAGGGCCGTGCCGGCATGGCGACCAAGGACGAGGATGCGATCACGAACCTGTTCGTGACCAGCACCCACACGCCGGTCCTGTTCTTCTCGACCGCCGGCAAGGTGTATCGCATGAAGGTGTGGCGTCTGCCCGAAGGCGGGCCGGCGACGCGCGGGCGGCCGATGGTCAACCTGCTGCCGCTGGCGACCGGCGAGACGATCTCGACCGTGTTGCCGCTGCCCGAGGATGAGGATCGCTGGGCCGACCTGCACGTCATGTTCGCGACTGCCAACGGCACGGTGCGGCGCAATTCGATGGATGCCTTCGCCAACATCCCCACGGCGGGCAAGATCGCGATGCGGTTCGAGGACGACAGCCCCGACCGGCTGATCGGCGTCGCGCTGCTGACCGAAACCGACGACGTGCTGTTGGCGACCAAGGCAGGCAAGGCGATCCGCTTCGCCGCGACCGACGTGCGCGAGTTCCAGAGCCGCACCTCTACGGGCGTGCGCGGCATCAACCTCGCCACCGGGGACGAGGTGATCTCGCTGTCGATCCTCGGCGGGTTCGACGCGACGTCCGAGGAGCGCGAGGCGTATCTGAAGGCCGCGCCGTGGAAGGAGGGCGACCGCGAGGTCACGCTCGACGCCGACCGCATGGCGGCGTTCGAGGCGGCGGAGGAGTTCATCCTTACCGTCACCGCCAACGGCTTCGGCAAGCGCACCTCCGCCTATGAATATCGCCGGACCAATCGCGGGGGTCAGGGGATCACCAACATCGTCACCTCCGACCGCAACGGTCCGGTGGTGGCGAGCTTCCCGGCGCATAACGGCGAGCAACTGATGCTCGTGACCGATCAGGCCAAGCTGATCCGCACCACCGTCGGCGACATCCGCGTGGCGGGGCGCAATACGCAGGGGATCACGATCTTCCGCGTCGGGATGGGCGAACAGGTCGTCTCCGCCGCCAAGATCGACGAGGGCGAAACCCCGGAGAATCCGGCGGAAGCGATGATCGCCGAGGAAGTGGCCGCCGCGCCGGGCATCGCGCCCGGGGACGGCATCCTGCTCGACGACGGCACCGGCCCGGACACGATCAGCGAAGGCGATGTCGAGGAATGAGCCACCCCGCCACCGCCTACAAGGTGCTGACCGCCGGCCAGATGGCGGCGCTGGAGGCCGACGGCAGCTTTGCCGGGGCGCCGGTCGATCTGGCCGATGGCTATATCCACCTGTCGACGTTCGACCAGTTGACCGAGACGGTCGACAAGCACTTCGCGGGGCAGGAGGCGTTGCATGTCGCCGAGGTCGATCTCGACGCGCTGGGTGACGCGGTGAAGTGGGAGTCGTCGCGCGGCGGGCAGTTGTTTCCGCACCTCTATGCGCCGCTGCCGCTGGATAGCGTGGTGGCCTATGGGCCGCTGCACCGCGATGACGATGGGCGGGTGCAGCGGCCGGTGACGAGCTGACTTGCTCCCCTCCCTGACAAGGGAGGGGTTGGGGGTGGGTCGGTCAGCGAGGGAACGGCAGCACCAGCCCCAAGCCTACCACCCCCGGCCCCTCCCTTGTCAGGGAGGGGAGAAAGCCGGCTACGGATAGAGCGCCACCACCTCCGCCCCCTC
This sequence comes from Sphingomonas sp. Leaf25, assembly GCF_001421635.1. Taxonomy (NCBI): domain Bacteria; kingdom Pseudomonadati; phylum Pseudomonadota; class Alphaproteobacteria; order Sphingomonadales; family Sphingomonadaceae; genus Sphingomonas; species Sphingomonas sp. Leaf25. The sequence goes on along the minus strand of NZ_LMKU01000012.1, from coordinate 429,849 downwards.
GCCCACCGCGTCGAGCAGCAGCGTGCGGTGGCAATGTGCCGGGTCGCGTTCGAAGCACAGCAATGCCGAGGGCAGTTCCGCCGCGAGGCCCAACATGATCGCCGCCTGCGCCTGTGCTTCGGGCAGGCCCAATTGTTGGTCGTACACCGCGCGCAGCGTGGCGACATCACCCTTCTTGGCAGCATCGCGACCGCGCTTGGGCGTGCCGAGCGCTTTCAGATGGATGTAATCGATGTCGTGGCCCGCGAGTTCGGCGGCCAGCGCCGATTTGGAAAACCCCGGTCGCCGCGACAGCGGCAGCGCACGCACGTCGATCACCCGCCGCACGCCGGCGGCTTGCAACGCCGCAACGAATTCGGCGACGGTCACGGCTTCATAGCCGATGGTGTAGATGCGTATCGTCATCGCCGTGGATATGGGCACATACGGCGCGCGATCCAGCCCGTGCCGCCGGATGGCAACACAGGCGGAGACGGCGCTTTACGGAGGCAGCGCTTTCCGATATTTCTGTCTTTACAGAAATAGAGAGAATCGATGACACTGCTCGACCATCCCGATGCCAGGACCTTCATCCTTCATTGGGGGGAGATGGGGACGCAATGGGGGGTCAATCGCTCGGTCGGGCAGGTGCATGGACTGCTGTACCTGTCCGACCGGCCGTTACCCGCTGACTCGATCGTCGATGCGTTGGGGCTTGCGCGGTCGAACGTATCGACCGCGCTCAAGGAACTTCAATCCTATGGCATCGTCCGCCGGGTCCATGTCGAGGGCGACCGGCGCGACCATTTCGTGGCCGAAACCGATTCATGGGAGATCATGTTGCGGATCGTCGCCGAACGGAAACGCCGAGAGATCGACCCGACGATCGCGCTGCTGAACGAATTGTCGTCGCGGCTGGCGACCGACAAGGGCGCCCCGCCGCATCTGCGCGAACGGGTGCTGGCGATGTACGACTTCATCGGCGCGCTCGGCACCTGGTACGAACAGATGCGGGTGCTGCCCAAACCGACGCTGGTGGCGCTGATGAAGCTCGGCGGCAAGATCGCCCGTTTCTTGCCTGGCCGGCGGGGGGATTAAGCCCACCTTTTTTTGTGAGTATCTTTCTGAAATTACAGAAATAACCGTCATAACAATAGCGCGTGGAGGACATGATGGAACCGGACACTCCCCCTACCCCGAGCGCCGGGCTGCGGATCGCCGGTGCGATCGGCGTCGCGCTGATCGTCGCGCTTGGTGCGTATCTGATGCTGGAGGCGACCCAGCCGGATTCCGGTCTCGTCAGCTTCTCGTTCCTGCTGCTCCTGCCGGCGGGTATCTCGGCTTTCGCCGGCTATGTCTCCGATCCCTTGGCCACCCGGTCGCTCAGCCACTATATGAAGGTTTCGCTCTATCTCTATGGCGCGGCGATGCTGTTGTCGGCAGTCGTCCTGCGGGAAGGCGTGATCTGCGTGCTGATGTTGACCCCGCTGTGGCTGGGGAGCGGCTGCATCGGTGCGGTGATCGCCTATCGCCTGCGACGGCGTGGGGACGCGGGCAACCGGCTGCATTCCGCCGCGCTGCTGGTCGTTCCGCTGCTCGCCATGCAGATCGAACCGGCGATCCCCCTGCCGACCGACCATGCCACCGTCGAGCGCAGCGCGGTGATCGCCGCATCGCCCGAAACGCTGTGGCCGTTGCTGCGCGGCGTGCCCGACGTTCGGCCGGGCGAGGGTCGGTGGAATGTGTCGCAGGACATTTTCGGCATCCCCCGCCCGATCGGCGCGACCTTGTCGCGCGACGGCATCGGCGGCGAACGGATCGGCGTGTGGGAATATGGCATCCGCTTTCGCGAACGGATCATCGATTGGCAGCCGGGTCGCCGGATCGGCTGGCGTTTCGTGTTCGACGACAGCGACGGGTGGGATTTCACCGATCGCCACCTGCGCCCCGACAGCCGGTATTTCCGGGTGACGACCGGCGGATACCGGATGACGCCGCTTGGCGATGGCCGCACCCTGCTGACCGTGCATACCAGCTATCGCATCACCACGCCGGTCAACGCCTATTCACGGCTGTGGGGTGAGTTGTTCCTCGGCGATCTGGAGAACAACCTGCTCGGTATCCTGCGCCAGCGCGCCGAACGATGAGCGCGACGGGCCGATCGTTCATTGCCCGTTACGGTCCGACGCCCTAAGCACATTGCCATGCAATATGACGTACATATCATCGGCGGCGGCCTCGCCGGGTCCGAAGCGGCGTGGCAGTTGGCGCAGGCCGGGGCGAAGGTCCGCCTGTCGGAAATGCGCGGTGGCGGCGATACCACGCCCGCGCATCAGGGCGATTCGCTGGCCGAGCTGGTGTGTTCGAACAGCTTTCGGTCGGACGATGCCGAATCGAACGCGGTCGGGCTGCTCCATTCGGAGATGCGTGCGCTGGGGTCGCTCATCATGGCCAAGGGCGACGAGTACAAGGTGCCCGCCGGATCGGCGCTGGCAGTCGACCGCGACGGGTTTTCCGCCGGGGTAACGGCGGCGCTTGCCGCGCATTCCAACATCACCATCGTGCGCGAACGGGTCGACACGCTGCCCGAACAGGGCATGACGATCGTCGCCACCGGGCCGTTGACCGCCCCTGCCCTTGCCGGCGACATCGGCGGGGCGACCGGTGCCGAGGCGCTCGCCTTCTTCGATGCCATCGCGCCGATCGTCCATTTCGAGTCGATCGACATGGAACAGGCGTGGTTCCAGAGCCGCTGGAACAAGGGCGACGGCAAGGACTACATCAACTGCGCGATGAACCGTGAGCAGTATGAAGCCTTCCACGCCGGACTGATGGCCGGCGAAAAGGCCGAGTTCCGCGAATGGGAGAACGTGCCCTATTTCGAGGGCTGCATGCCGATCGAGGTGATGGCCGAGCGCGGGCTGGATACGCTGCGCTTCGGGCCGATGAAGCCGGTGGGGCTCGACGATCCGCGCACCGGGCGCTGGCCGCACGCGGTCGTGCAGTTGCGGCAGGACAATGCGTCGGCAACGCTGTGGAACATCGTCGGCTTCCAGACCAAGCTGAAGCATGGCGAGCAGGTGCGGCTGTTCCGCACCATTCCGGGCTTGGAGAATGCAGAGTTCGCGCGGCTGGGGGGCCTGCACCGCAACACGTTCATCCGTTCGCCCGAACTGCTCGACCCGACGCTGCGGCTAAAGGCGCGGCCGCATCTGCGCTTCGCCGGGCAGATGACCGGGTGCGAGGGCTATGTCGAAAGCGCCGCGGTCGGGCTGATGGCCGGGCGGTTCGCCGCCGCCGAGCTGGCCGGGCGCGAGCTTGGGAGCCCGCCGGTCGAGACGGCATTGGGCGCGCTGCTGCATCACATCACCGGCGCGGCGGTGGCGGAGACGTATCAGCCGATGAACGTCAATTTCGGGCTGATGCCGCCGATTCCCGGGCGCACCAAGAAGGCCGATCGCAAGAAGCTCTACACCGCCCGCGCGCGCGATGCCTTCGCCGACTGGCGGGCGCTCACCGCCGCGTGAGGTTGAGTGCGAGCAGGTTCGCGCCTGCCGCAAGCATCAGCAGCCCCATGCCGCCGATAGCGCCATAGACCGGCCCCCATGCGCCGAACGCGGCGGCGAGCGACAGCGCGATCAGCGCCCAACCCGCCGGCCGCCGCCACTGGCGCGCGCCACCCAGCCGGTCGCCATGGCGATGGGTGGCGAGCGCCAGCAGCGCGAAGCCGGCGAGTGCGGCGAGCAATGCGACGATCATCATTCGGCGGGTGCCCATGCGTCGGAGGAAATGGCAGGCGCGCTACGCACCCGTTTCGGCTTCGGGCGGAAGCGATGCACCCGCCATGCGGCGAAGCCGAACCCTGCGCCCAGCGCCACGAACGTCAGGTCGGCCCCCGCCAGCACCCAGTCGCCGCGCGCGATGCTGGCGAAGAGGCCGGTCGGCAGCAGGGCGATATTGTAGAGTGGCAGCGCGACCAGCAATCCTGCCTGTAGCACCAGCAGTTCGACCCACGCGCGCGCCGGCCGCCGGGTGAGCGCATAGGCGAATACGACCGCCCAGCCGGCGAACATCGCGTTGATCTCGCCATCGGCGCGGCTGGCCATGTCGACCGGCAGCAGCCGGTTGGCCCACAGATACAGCGTCATCGCGATCGGAAAACCGGCGATAAAGCCGATGTTCAGCCGTTCGATCAGCCGGAAGCCGAACGGGGCGCGGGTGGGATCGGGCAGCCGTTCGCGCCGCTTGACCGTCCACAGGACGAGCCCGCTGGCGACCATCAGCGAGCCTGCGATCCCACACAGGAAATACAGCCAGCGCAGCGGATAGTCACCGAACCGCCCGGCGTGCAGGCCGACCATCGCCCCCTGCGTCACCACCGCGCCATTGGGGGCCGGGGCCTGCCACAACAGCCGCCCGGTCGTCCCGTCATAGCCGATCGCCGGGGCGCGCGCCGACAGCATCGACGTGCCGCCGCGCGTCATCGTCACCCGCGCCGCCGCGTCGCCGGGATTGAACACGGTGATATAGCCGACCTCGCCACCCAGCCGCCGCTCGCCATCCTTGAGCAACACCGCCAGATCGACCAGCGGTTTTGCGACCTTCGCCCGCTCGGCGACCGGGGCCTGCGGGAATACGTCGGCGAACAGCTTCGCCTCGTCGCTGTAGTTGGCGGTGACGGCCCATGGCATCAGCATCGCCATCAGCGTGACGAGGCCGGTGTAGGTAATCATCAGGTGGAACGGCAGCGCCAGCACCGCGCTGGCGTTATGCCCGTCGAGCCACGATCGCTGCCCCTTGCCGCGCCGCAGGGTAAAGAAATCCTTGAAGATCTTCTTGTGCGTCACGATCCCGCTCAGGATCGCGACCAGCATGAACATCGCGGCGATACCGACGATCCAGCGCGCCCAGAACACCGGCATATAGTGCAGGTCGAAATGGAAACGGTAGAAGAAGTCGCCGCCGCGAGTCTCGCGCGCGGTGCCCTCAACGCCGTCCGCCCCGATGAAGGCGCTGGTATCGCGCCGGCCGCGGCGGCGTTGCTTGCCTTCGCCTTCCTTGGCGGCTGGCACCCAAAACACGCTTGCCCCCGCGCTGTCGCGGGTCGGCACGGTGATGAACCAGCTTTGCGCGTCGGGTGCCTTGCGCTGAAGCACGGCGGCCGCGCTGCCCACGACCTGCGCCGGATCGACGATCTGCGTCAGTTCGGGCCGGGCCCAGCGGTTGAGCGCCTCGCGCCAATAGGCCGAGGTGCCGGCCACGAACACCGCGAACAGCACCCAGCCGAGCAGCAGCCCCGACCAGGTATGGAGCGTCGATTGCGACTGGCGGAACCCCTTGCTCACAGCCGTCCTCCGATCGCGATCGAACCCCAGGTGATCGCCGCCGCGACCGCGCCTGCCACGCCCAGCGTCCACAACGCCCGCCAGCCGCTGCGCGCGGCATAAGCCCACATCACCGCCGCCGCGCATAGCACGAACGCGATCAGCGTCGCGGTGATGGTCGCCGCCGACCGTTCGCCGGGCAGGATGCGGGCGAGCGCCATCGCCCACAGGCTGGCAACGCCGTAGCCGACCGGCATCGCCGCGACGATCCGCAGCAGATTGTCGATCCCCCGCCGCCACAGGATGTGGCGTGCCTGCCCCGCGCTCGTCACAGGCCGACGCGCACGCTGGCGAACACGGTGCGGGGAACACCGTAGTAATTGCCACGCCCGGTCGAGGAGATGCGTGCGTAATAGTCGCGGTCGAACAGGTTGTTGACGTTCACCGCCAGCGTCACCTTGTCGTTGATCGCATAGCCGGCGCGCAGGTCGGCGACGGCATAGGCCCCCTGCCGCACGATCGTCGACGGGCGGAACGAACCGTTGGCATTGGTGCCCGCCGCCGTGCCGCTCCATGTTTTGTCGAACCACGTCACGCCCGCACCGACGCTGGCCCCAGCCAGCGGTCCGTCGACCGGGGCGTAGTTGGTGAACAGCTTGACCATATGTTCGGGGATCACCGGCAGCAGGCTGAGGCCCTCCAACGTGGTGTTGGCATCCTCCAGATATTTGGTGCGGGTGAAGCTGTAGCCGCCGTTGATCCGCCAGCCCGGCAGGATCTCGCCGCTCGCTTCCGCCTCGATCCCGCGCGCGCGGACCTTGCCGATCTGATAGACGACGTCGATCAGATTGGGGTCGTTGAACAGGCGGTTGTCCTGCGTGATCTGATAGACGGCGGCCGAAAGCAGCAGCCGGTCGTTCATCAGCGACAGCTTGGTTCCCGCTTCATATTGCGCGCCCATCAACGGCTCGATCGCCTCGCCGTCGGGGCGGAAGCGGCCAGCGGGCGGCGGCTGCGGGGTGAAGCTGTCGGCGTAGCTCGCATAGACGTTCAACTGCGGCGTGACGTCCCACACCACCCCGGCATAGGGAGTGAAGCGCCCGTCGAAGCTGTAGGTCGAAGGAAGGCCCCGTACAAGCTGTGCCGAGGTCGTGACATTGGTCGTGTCCCACCACGTCATTCGCCCGCCGCCGACGAGCGTCAGCCCCTTGAACAAGTTGACGCGCGTCTGACCATAGATGCCATATTGTTCGGTTTCTGCATCGCTTCCACCGACGACCTTGCCCGTCGCCAGCGCATAAGGATCGAGATCGGGTTCGGCGGGCGACACCGGATTATACACGTTGATCTGGGCATAATTCGACCGCCGCGAAAAAGCGGAGGTGGTCGACAGCGCCTGATAATCGACCCCGAGGATCAGCGTATGGTCGCGCCCGAACGCCGGGAAGCTGCCCACCCCGTTGAAGTCGAACGAGCGGGTCTGCATCGTGCTGTCGCCGCGATAGGCGATGTGGCTGGTCACGCCGTTGGTCGCGGTGATCGGCTGGTTGCCGATATAGCTGTAGATGTCGATGCGATCGACGTCGGTGAGCAGGCCGGTGGCCCGCAGCGTCCAGCGGTCGCTGACCCGGTGCGCGACCTCGACGAAGCCCGACCAGCTTTCCGAGCGGAAGCGGTTCCAGTCGGCCCCGAGATAGGTCGAGCGGTCGATGTCGAGCAACTGCCCGTCGCTGCCGTCGGCCCCGCCGATGAGGCCGGGCAGGCCTGACTGGATCGCCGGTTTGAACAGTTCGTAATTGCCGCCGACGGTGATCGTCGTGTTCTCGCCGATCCGCGTATCCGCCACGCCGAACGCGCCGACGCGATAGCGGTGCGCCACGTCGAAGAACTGGTCCTGATCGTGGATGAACGCGCCCAGCCGCAACCCCGAGCGGTCGTCGAGCGGTGTGGACACGTCCACCTCGCCCCGGAAGTTATTATAGCTGCCATAGCCGGCCAACGCGCTTACCCGGAGATCATCGAACGGACGCTTGCGCACCAGATTTATGCTCCCCGCCGGATTGCCGGCACCGCTGAACAGCCCCGCCGGCCCGCGCAGCACCTCCACCCGGTCGTACAGGAACAGGTCGGGGACGACGGCAGGAAAGCCGAAGCCGAGCGTCGGCACGCCGTCGACCAGATAATTGTTGATGGTGAAGCCGCGCGACAGGAACGACGGGTCCTCGCTGCCGACGCCGGTGATCGTCACGCCGTTGGTGACGGTCAGCGCGTCCTCAAGGGTGAACAGGTTGCGCTGCTGCAACTGTTCCTGATCGATCACGGTGATGATGTTGGGCACGTCCTTGAGCGGCGTGACCGTCTTGCCGACCGCCTGGCCATAGCTCTTGCCCAGAACGATAATGTCGTCGCCGCGCTGCGCCGCTTCCTCATCGGTTTCCGCCTCCGCCGTGGCCTCGACCACCGGTTCGGCCCATGCCGGGGCCGCCAGCGCCAGCGTGGCCACACTCGCGGCCCATGCCGTCGATCGGTTCCAACGCGCCATCATTCCCCCTTATGCGATTCACTCTCAATATGAAGCGCATCTATCGGCACAATTCGGACAATGCAACGCTATTGCGACCTATTCGCATTCTTACTATGCCAGCGGCAATCGCGGACGCCCTTGTCCGCCCCGGGAGATTATCATGCGAACGCTGGCGCTTATCCTTGCCCTTACCCTGCCCACCGTCGCGCAGGCGCACGAAGTCTGGGTCGAGCGCGACGGCGCGGGGCCGGCACGCATCTACCTCGGCGAACCGGGCGAGCCGATGCCGGCGGGCGGCGATCCCGAGTTCAAGCGGCTGGTCGCGCCGAAGTTCGTCGGCACCACCGCCACCCGCAGCGATCGCCGCGCGGGCTATATCGAGGCGATGGTGCCGGCGAAGGGCGACCTGCGCGTGACCGACGACGCGGTATTCGCGCCATGGGGCGCGGAGGGTGCGAAGGAAGCGGTGATCTATTATGCTCGCGCCGGGCGCAGCGACACCAGCACCGCCATGCCGTACGAGATCGCGCCGCTCACCGCCAACGGCAACCGCTTCGCGCTGATGCAGGGCGGCAAGCCGGTCGCCGATGCCAAGGTGACGGTGGTGTCGCCCGACAAATGGACGAAGGTGCTGAGCGCCGACGCGAACGGTATCGTCACCGTGCCGCTGCGTGGGGGAGGCCGCTATCTGTTGAGCGCGACCAAGGAGGAAACCGGCCAGTTGGCGGTGCCCGCAGGACCGGTCGCCAAAATCTATCACACCGCCACCACGACCTTCGTGGCGAAATAGGGATACTCTCCGATCGACGCCGGTGCTTCAATCGAAACACCGGCGTCTATGGATTCCCGCCTTCGCGGGAATGACGACGCGGAGAAGCCTACTTCACCGGCAACACGAACGGCGCGGCCGGGAGGTCGGCCTTGTCGAACAGGTTGACGAACGGCGCGTCGGCCCACGCATAGCGCACCCGCGTCACCCCGGGCCGGTTGGCGCCGGGCAGCACCACCGTCTCGCCGCGCGGCACGGCGGTGGTATAGCTGCACGTCTCGCCCGCGCACGTTTCGAACCCGATCGCCTGCGCGCCGCTGTAGCTTTGCAATCCGCCCAGTGCGTTGCGATAGCGCACGACCAGATCGGCCCCGGCGCGGGTCACGTCGACCGCTTCCGGCCCCGATCGCGTGCCCGGTTTGCCATAGGCGATGACGCTCGCCAGCCGGGCCAGCCGCTCGCCGACCAGCGTCTTCTGCGTCGGATGGATGTCGAACCGGTCGCCGACGTCGATCGTCACCGCCAGCCCCGCATCGGCATCGGCCGCGACCGCTTCGGCCTGCGCCTGGCGCAATTCGGCCCAGCTTGACTGGCCGGGCGTCGTCATCGGCTTGCCATAGGAAGTGAGCTGCACGACGAAGAACGGCAGTTTCGGCGCATCGAACGCCCGCCGCCAGTCGGCCATCAACAGCGGCAGCAACCGGCGATAGGCGCCGGCTTCCGCCGCGTTCGATTCCCCCTGATACCATGCCGCCAGTTTCAGCCCGTAGCCGGCGAACGGCGCGATCATGCCGTTGTAGAGCGTGGTCAGGCTGTTGGGCGTATCCCATGGCGGCGGGGCGATCCACTTGTCCTTGAGCGGCGTACCCTTCGCATAGCGCCACGGCCCCTTGAACGGGACGAGCGTGCCATCGGCCAGTTCGACCCCGCGCGGCGCGGGGCTGGCGAAGCCGCCGCCGTTGGCGCCGCCCAGCACGCGGATCGCCACGACGTTGCGCCCGGCATGAAGCCTGCCCGCCGGAATCGCATAGCCGCGCCATGCCCATTCGATGCTGCCACCGCCGACATAGGTGCCGTTGACATAGCTTTCGTCGAACTTGTCGATCGGCCCCAGCCGCAGCGTCCTGGCGGCGGCGGCCTGTTCGGGGGTCAGCTCGATCGTGGTGCGCAGCCACACCGCGCCCTCGAAATCGGCCAGCGCGGGGATTCCCGCCTGCCGCCATGCCGCTTCCTTGATCGTGCCCCAGGCCGCGTCGTCGAAGCCCTCGGTCCGCCATGCGCGCTGGCTGGTCGCGGCGGGATCGTTCGCCTGCCACCATGCCTCGCGTCGTTCGCCGTCGGCGAGGATCGCCGCCGCCGGATCGCGCCCATATTGCGCCACCGCCGCCACGCCGGCGCGCAGGTCGGGAACGGTCAACAGCGCGGGCACGCTGATCCAGCTTTCGATCCGCGTGCCGCCCCATTCGGACGAGATGAAGCCGATCGGCACCTTCTCCGACTGACGAAGCGAGCGGGCCATGTAATAGCAGACCGCCGACGCATCGCCGACCGTCTCGGGCGAGACCTGGGCCCATTTCGCGCGCTTGTCGAGGTCGCGGGCGACGTTCGGCCGGTTGGCGTCGTCGATCACGACGAAGCGCAGCCCGGTATCGGCCGACGAACGGGTCGTGCCCCAGGCGTTGGTCGAGGCCGACACCTTGAACTCCATATTCGACTGGCCGCCGCACAGGAACACGTCGCCGACCATGATGTCCGACAGCGTCTGCGCGGCCGCGCCGGCTGCGCCCACCGACAGCGTGTACGGCCCGCCCGCCGGCATCGCCGGGAGCGTGGCGCGCCAGTTGCCGTCGCTGCCGACCTTCGCGCTCACCCGACGATCGCCCAGTTGCACGCTGACCGTACCGCCGGGTGTGCCGGTGCCCCAGACAGCGATCGGCCGGTCGCGCTGCACCACCGCATGATCGGCGAAGATGTTCGCGAACTGCGCGCCTGTCGGCGGCACCGCCGTCGCCTGGCCGAAGGCCGGCACGGCCGCCCCCAACATCGCTGCGCCCGCCAACCATCGCATCGCCCGCCGTCTGGCCATCATCCGCATCCCACTCCCCGACTCACAAATTGACATCGCTATCATGGCGCAGGTCATCGGCCCGCGCCACGGCCGATCCTTTAGCGGCGTGGATGTAAAAAGCGCGTTGACGCTCCCTGGTCAGACAAATACGCCGATCCGAACGCCGCAAAGGCCGGGATCGAACGGGGAGAGTAGCATGGCATCGTGGAGACGCTGGACCGGAGGGGTGTTGCTCGCCGCCGCCGCCCTGCCCGCCGTCGCGGCGGGACAGGCGCTTGCCCCCACTGGTCGCTGGAGCGCCAACACCGCCGGCCGCGCCAGTTTGCCGCCGATGGGCTGGAATAGCTGGAACGCCTTTTACACCGATGTCGACGAGGAGAAGGTGCTCGCCTCGGCGAAGATCATCGTCGATTCCGGTCTTGCCGCCAAAGGCTATCGCTACGTCAACATCGACGACGGCTGGTGGCTGCAACGCCGCCAGCGCGACGGGCGGGTGCTGATCCGCACCGCCACCTTCCCCTCGGCGCGGACCGCCGACGGCGCCACCAGCTTCCGCCCGCTGACCGACCGGCTGCACGCCATGGGACTGAAGGCCGGCATCTATACCGACATCGGCCGCAATTCGTGCGGGCAGGCCTATACCGCCAATGGCCCGAACCAACCCGAAGGCAGCATGGCCGAGCGCGAGATAGGGCTGTACGACCATGTCGATGGCGATATTCGCTCCTATTTCGCCGAATGGGGCTTCGATTACATCAAGGTCGATGGCTGCGGCATCCGCGCGCTCGGCCCCGACAGCAAGATGGTGCAGGGTGGCCGCTACCGTGCGCTGGGGCCGATCGTCGACGTCGATTCGCTTGGCCGGACCGATATTGCGGCGGTGCGCGGGCTGTACCAGCAGGTCGCCGACGCGCTGAAGCGCCACAATCCCGATGGCGACTATATCTTTTCGGTCTGCCTGTGGGGATCGGCCGACGTCCGCTCTTGGGGGCGGTTCATCGGCGGCACGTCGCGCACCAGCGAGGACATCACCGCGTCGTGGACGCGGATGCTCCACAATCTCGACAGCACGTCGCGCCGCGCGCTCTATGGCCATCCCGGTTCGTGGAACGATCCCGACATGCTGTTCGTCGGCACCGGCGATTTCGACAAGGATCACCTGACCGAAGCGCGCGCGCATTTCTCGCTGTGGGCGATGGTCAACGCGCCGCTGCTGATCGGCTATGATCTGCGCAAGGCGGGGCCGGAGCTGATGGCGATCCTCGGCAACGAGCGGATCATCGCGCTCAACCAGGACCCGGCCGGCAATCAGGCGACGCTGGCGTACGACAGCGAGGATGTGCAGATCTACGTCAAGGCGCTAGCCGACGGGACCAAGGCGGTGGCGATCCTCAACCGTCGCGACAAGCCGTTCGACGCGACGCTGACCGCCGATCACCTGAAACTGCGCGCCGATGCCGACATCAGCCTCGACGATTTGTGGACCGGCACGCGGACCAGCTTCCGCGACGAACGGAAATTCACGCTCGCCGCGCATCAGGCGCTGGTGTTCCGCGCGCAGGGCGGCCGGCAGTTGCCGAACGGGCTGTATCTCTCCGAACTGCCCGGCCGGGTGAACCCGGCGGTCGATGGTGTCACCGTGCCGGAGAACGAACCGATGATCCACCGCGGCATCCTCCACTGGAACAGCACGCGCGGCGGCGGCGAGCGGCCGCGCTATGCCGGCTGGGGCGGCGCGCAGGTCGATGCCACGCCCTATGGCGAGACGCTGGGTATCGCCGGCAAGCGCTATGCGACCGGCCTTGGCGTGCTCGCCAATTCGCGGCTGGAGGTTCGCGCGGGCGATGCGAAGCGCTTCACCGCCTCGGTCGGGGTCGACGACACCGCGCGCGACCGCAGCCATCCGGTCCGCTTCCTCGTCTATGGCGACGGCCGGCTGCTCGCCCGGTCGAAACCGATGCGTTTCGGCGAGGCGGCGGTCCCGATCGCCGCCGATGTCGCCGGGGTGAAGCTGGTCGAGCTGGTCGCGGAAGGGAAAACCGGCGAACGCTTCCCCGATCCGGTGGTGTGGGCCGATGCCGCGCTGGTGACGCAGTGACCCGCCTGTCGCGCCGCACGCTGATCGCCGCCGGCGGCATCGCGCCCGCCGCCGCCGCCGGCATCGCCCGTGCCGCCCCGCGCAAGGGCGCGCCGCTCGCCCCCACCCCGCCGATGGGCTGGAATAGCTGGAACAGCTTCGCCACCACGATTACCGAGGCGCAGGCGCTGGAAACCGCGACGATCCAGCGCGACCGGCTGCTGCCGGCGGGCTATTCGATCTTCACCATCGATATACAATGGTACGAACCCGGCGCGACCGGATACGAATATCGTGCCGATGCGGTGCCGGTGCTCGACGGGCACGGCCGGTTGCAGCCCGACCCGAAGCGCTTTCCTTCCGCCGCCGACGGTCGCGGTTTTCGCAGCATCGCCGACCGGGTCCATGCGATGGGCCTGAAATTCGGCATCCACCTGATGCGCGGCATCCCGCGCGAGGCGGTGCGACGCAACCTGCCGATCCTCGGCACCCGGTATCGCGCGCAGGACATCGCCGACCCGACCAGCATCTGTTCGTGGAACAGCGACATGGTCGGTGTCGACATGCGCCGGCCCGGTGCGCAGGCCTATTACGACAGTGTGTTCGCGCAATATGCCGACTGGGGCGTCGACCTCGTCAAGATGGACGACATGAGCCGCCCGTATGATTCGCATGCGCCCGAGATCGAGGCGGCCGCCGCCGCGATCCGCCGCTCGGGCCGGGCGATCCTGCTGAGCCTGTCGCCGGGCGAAACGCCGTTGTCCTCGGCCGACCATGTCCGCGCGCATGCGCAGATGTGGCGGATTAGCGACGATTTCTGGGACGAATGGGCGCTGCTCGACGCACAGTTCACCCGGCTGGAAAACTGGCAGCGGTACGCGGGACCGGGCGGCTGGCCCGATGCCGACATGCTCCCGCTCGGCCGGCTGGCGCTGGGGCAACGCGACACGAAGTTCACGCCGCCCGAACAGCGCACGCTGATGACCTTGTGGTCGATCGCCCGATCGCCGCTCATCATGGGCGGCGACCTGCGCCATCTCGACGCGGCGACGCTGGCGTTGCTGACCAACCCGGAGGTGATCGCGGTCAATCAGGCGAGTTCGCGCAACCGCCCGCTCCACATCCAGGACGGGATGCGCGCGTGGGAAGCACGCGCGGCGAACGGCGACACCTATCTTGCGCTGTTCAACCCGACACCCAAGGCGACCCGGATCGGGATCGATCCGCGCTGGCTGAACCTTGCCGGGCGGCTGCGCGTCCGCGACCTGTGGGCGCGTGCCGACCTGCCACCCGTAACCGGCCGGATCGAGGCCAACCTGCCGTCGCACGGTGCCGCGCTCTATCGGCTGGCGGCGGCGTGATGCGGATGCTGTTCGCCACGCTCGCGCTGTTCGGGACGGCTGCTGTCGGCAGCGAACCGGCGCGCTTCAGCGAATTCCGCTATACCGGTCGCACGATCGATCGCGCGGTGCCCGGCCCCGACCAGTATCGCAACCCGATCCTGGCGGGCTATTATCCCGATCCGTCGATCGTGCGCGTCGGCGGGGATTATTACCTCGCCAATTCGTCGTTTGCGCATTTCCCCGGCATCCCGATCTTCCATTCGCGCGATCTGGTCCACTGGACGCAGATCGCCAACGCGATCGACCGGCCGACCCAGCTCGATTTCAGCAGGCGGCGCGTGTCCGAAGCGGTGTTCGCGCCCGATATTTCCTATCACGCCGGCACCTTCTACATCGTCAACACCTGTGTCGAATGCGGCGGCAATTTCGTCATCACCGCGCGCGATCCGAAGGGGCCGTGGTCGGACCCGGTGTGGCTGCCGTTCGAGGGGATCGATCCGTCGATCCACTGGGAAGGCGAGCGCGCATGGATCGTCAACAACCGCGCCCCCGCCGGACCTGCCCGGTACGAGGGGCATCGCGCGCTGTGGATTCAGGAATTCGACTGGCGCGCGGGCAGGATGATCGGTCCATCGACCCAGATCGTCGACGGCGGGGTCGACATCACCAGGCAGCCGGTGTGGATCGAAGGACCGCATATCCTGCGGAAAGACGGCTATTATTACCTGACCGCCGCCGAGGGCGGGACCGAGGTCAATCATTCCCAGGTCGTGTTCCGATCGCGCGCGTTGCTCGGGCCGTATGTGCCGTTCGCCGGCAATCCGATCCTGACGCAGCGTGATTTGCCCGCCGACCGGGCGAACCCGATCACCTCGGCCGGCCATGCCAAGTTCGTCCAGACGCAGCGCGGCGACTGGTGGGCGACCTTCCTTGCCGTGCAGCCCTATGCCGGTGATTATTACAACACCGGGCGCGAGACGTTCCTGCTGCCGGTGACATGGGTCGACGGCTGGCCGGTGATCCTGCCCAAGGGCCAGCCGATCCCGCATGTCGCCGGCCGCCCCGCGCTGCCGCGCCAGCCCGCGCCGGCGCGGCCGACGACCGGCGACTTCGCCTATGTCGACCGGTTCGACACGCCGAGGCTGGGTCTGGCGTGGGTCGGCATCCGCACGCCACGCACGCCGGTGTACAGCATCGCCGGCGGCGAGCTGATCGTTCCCGGCGGCGCGGCGCTTGGCGACCAGAACGGCGTGCCGGGCTTCGTCGGCCGGCGGCAGCAGCATGCGACGGCGACGGTGTCGACGACGGTGCGCTTCGCCCCGACCGGCGACGGTGATCGCGCCGGGCTGGTCGCGTTGCAGAGCGACCGGAGCTATCTGTTCTTCGGCGCCACGCGGATCGCCGGCCGACCGGCGATCGCGCTGTTCACCCGCGACAAGGGCGACGAACGCCTCATCGCCTCCGCGCCATGGAACGGCACCGGCCCGGTCACGCTGACGCTGCGGATCGACGGCGGCACGATCGCGGTCGACTATCGCGCCGGTGGCAGGGCCGCGACGCTGAAAACCGGGCTCGACGCCCGGTTCCTGAGCACGGCGACGGCGGGCGGCTTCACCGGCACGGTCATCGGCCCCTATGCCTGGCGCAAATAGGTGTCCCCGGACCAGTGCCATAGCACTGGCCCGGGGACAGGCGTTACGGACGGCGTTCCGCGCTCAGTAGCTGTAGCCGACGCGCACCATGAACTGGCGCGGTGCGCCCGGCAGCGTCCACAGCCGCGAATAGGAGCTGGGGAAATACTGCTTGTCGAACAGATTGGTGACTTCGCCCGACACGCGGATGCGGTCGGTCGGTTCGAACGCGGCGGTCAGCCGGGTCAGCGTATAGCCCGGCAGATAGTAGAAGTCGCCGTTCGGGAAGCGATAGCCGGTTTCGCCCAGCCGTCGCCCGACATAATTCACCCCCGCGCCCAGCGTCAGCCGGCTGCTGCCGATGTCGAAATCCTTGAAGATCAGCGCGCTGCCGCTGTTCTTGGCGATGTTGAGCAGCGGATCGCCCTTGCGCAGCCCGAACCCGAAATTGGGGTCGAGCGCGTCCTGCGCCACCGTCGCGTCGATATAGGCGTAATTGAACTGGACGCGGAACCCGGCGGGTAGATTGCCCGACAGTTCGGCCTCGACGCCCTTGCTCTGCGCCCTGCCCACCGCCAGCGAGAAGTTGGCGTTGACCGGGTCGGCGGTCAGCACGTTGCTCTTGGTCGTGCGGAACAGCGCGACCGTGCCGGTCAGCCGGTTGTGGAACAGCGCGACCTTGGCCCCTGCCTCGTAGGATTCGGTGCGTTCGGGAAGGAACGGGTTGTTGTTCGCATCGGTGCCGTTGTTCGGGCGGAAGCCGCGCCCGTAATTGGCATAGATCGAGAGCGCATCGCCGATCAGATAGGTCGCGCCGACCGAGGGGCTGAACGCGGTCTTGAACTGCTGGGTCCGGCGCCCGCCGACACGCTCGTCGATCACCTGTTCGAATTCGTCGTAGCGCCCGCCGAAGCGGACCTTCAGCGCATCGGTCACATCGACCTGATCCTGAAGATAGCCACCCCAACTGAACTGCCGTTCCAGATAGCTCTGGAAGGTGCCGGTCGCGGGCTGCTTGCCATAGACCGGGTTGAAGATGTCGACGCGGTTGCCCGCCACCAGATTGCCCGCCGCCTGCGACGCGACCAGCGGCGGACGATAACGGTTCTGGATCACGTCCAGCTCATACTGGTCCCAGTCAGCACCGACGATCATGTGGTGGGTGAGCGATCCGGTGGCGAATTCGCCGCTCAGCTCGCCGCGGAACGTAAGATCGGTGGTCGAATAGTCGCGGGCGCGGCGCTGGCGCGACAGGGTGGTGCCGTCGGTATAGAGCCGCTGGCGACCGGCGGCCAGTTCCGCCTCGGTCGAGGTGCCCTTGAAGAAGGTGTCGCGATAGCCGACGCCCAGCACCAGCGACCAGTCGGAACTGAAATCATGCTGCAATTGCGCCTGATGCCCCTTGGCGCGGACATGGACCGGACCGTCGCCCGGTTCGCCGAAGAACCGTTCGCGCGGAACCAGCGACAGATTGCCGCCCGGCGCGACGATGCCGCGATCGAACATCACCTTCTGGTCGATATATTCGAATTCATAGCTGGCCGAGCTGTCGCGCCCGAGCTTCACCAGTACCGACGGCGTCACCGTCACCTTCTGGCTCGATATGAAATCGCGGAAGCTGTCGGCGGATTCGGCGGCGCCGGTCACGCGCACCGCGATCTTGCTCGACAGCGGCACGTTCACATCGCCCTCGCTGCGATAGTTATTGAAGCTGCCCGCCGACAGGATCGCGCCGCCGTGCAGGTCGAACCCCGGTTTCTTGGTGATGATGTTGACGGTACAGCCCGGTTCGCCCCGCCCGAACAGCGACGAGTTGGGGCCTTTGAGCACCTGTACCTGTTCGACGTTCGACATGTCGCGCGATCCGCCATAGCCGCGCGCGCCGTTGAACCCGTTGACCAGATAGTTGCTGGCCGTTCCCTCATCGCCGGTGAAGCCGCGACAGGCGAACACGTCGAACAGCCCGCCGAAATTATTCTGCCGCGCGATTCCGGTCGCGAAGTCGAGGGCGTTGTCCAGCCGGGTGATCCCGGCATCCTTCAGCGTCGCGGCGGACAGGATCTGGATGCTCTGCGGCACTTCGATGGTGGGGACGTTGGCGACATATTGCTGACGCTGACCCTGCACCACGATGTCGGCCTGCTGGTCGGGTTCGGCGTCGGCCGTCGCGGCGGCAGCAACCCCGGCGGTCGCGGCGACATCCTGTGCGGTGGCGGCGACGGGCATGGTGAACGCCAGAGCGGCGGCACTGAGGAAAAGCAGTTGTCGGTTGCGCATAAGAACCCCCCAAGCATGAAACGGCTGTCGCATCGTCCTCAACCTGGCGGCGTCCCGATCTTCGCTTCCGGTCCTTTGCGGACCGGCGGACCGGTGTAGCGCCGCCTCTGCGGCACCTGGATAATGGGCGAGGGGTTCAAGCATTTTGTTGCGAAGCCGTGACAGGATCGGAACGAAATGCAGCGTTGTGCGTGGCGTTGCCACGCGATCATGCCGTCAGCCGGCGGGAAGCTCGCGCCGGGCCAGTTCGGCGAACCACGCGATGCCGATCGGGGTCGCGGCATCGTTGAAGTCATAGGCGGGGTGATGCAGCGGCGCGGTGTGCGATTCGTCGCGCTGGCCGAGCCACAGATAGGCGCCGGGCCGCGCGCGCAGCATGAACGCGAAATCCTCCGAGGTGAATGCGGGTGCTGGCGCTTCGCCGGCGTCGTCGCACACCGCCTGCGCGGCGGCCAGCGCGATCGCGGCGCTGGCGGGATCGTTCACGGTCGCGGGATAATAGCGGACATAGTCGATGGCGATCACGGTTTCGCTCGCATGTGCCACCCCGTCGCAGATCGCGCGCACCGATTGTTCGATGCGGTCCTGCACCGCGCCCGAAAAGGTGCGGACCGTGCCGGTCAGCGTGACCTTGGCGGGCAGCACGTTGTGCGAATCGCCCCCGGCGACCTTCGTGACAGAGAGTACCGCGCTCTCGGTCGGGGGGATGCGCCGGGCGACGATCGTGTTGAGCTGTGCGATCAGCGTCGCGGCGGCGAGGATCGCGTCCGGGGTCTGGTGCGGCATCGCCGCATGGCCGCCGCGCCCGGTGATGGTGATGTCGAACCGGTCGGCCGCCGCCATGATCGGACCCGGCCGGGTCCGCGCGCTGCCCAGCGGCAGGTCGGGCCAGTTGTGCAGCGCGAACACCCGGTCGCAGGGAAAGCGATCGAACAACCCGTCTCGCACCATCGCGTCCGCCCCGCCCTGCCCTTCCTCGGCGGGCTGGAAGATGAAATGGATCGTCCCTGAAAATTCACGGATGCGCGCGAGATGCCGTGCCGCGCCGATCAGCGTCGCGCTGTGCCCGTCATGACCGCAGCCATGGAACACACCGGGGGTCGTGCTGGCATACGCCAGCCCGGTTTCCTCGGCAAAGGGCAGCGCGTCCATGTCGGCGCGAAATCCGATCGCGCCGTTGCCGGGGCCATTGCGCAGCGTGCCGACCACCCCGGTCCCGCCGATGCCGGTCGTCACCTCCAGCCCGGCATCGCGCAGCGCGGCGGCGATGATCCCGGCAGTACGATGCTCGGCGAAACCGAGTTCGGGATGAGCGTGCAGGTCGCGGCGCAGCGCGGCGAGGTCGGCGAGGTCGTGGGCATCGATACGCATCGGCGGGGCCTTCCGGGCTAGGGGTTCAGCCGCGATCCTCGAACAGCGCCTCGATCGGGTCGTAGCGTTTCACGATCGGCGACTTCAGGACGATGTAGCTGAAATATTTCTCGATCCCGAAATCGCTTTCGAGGATCGATTCGATCAGTTCCTGATATTGCGACACGTTGCGGGTGATGAACTTCACCAGATAGTCGTAGCCGCCGCTTACGAGGTGGCATTCGACGATCTCGGGCAGGTTGCGCGCGCGCTGTTCGAACCGGGAAAAATCGCCGGTGCGATGGTCCTTCAGCGTCACCTCGGTAAAGACGGTCAATGTCTCGCCCAGCTTGGCAAGTGCGACATGCGCGCCATAGCCGGTGATATACCCGGCCTTTTCCAGCCGCTTGACCCGCGACAGGCACGGGCTGGGCGACAGGCCGACCGCATCGGCCAGATCGACGTTGGTGATCCGCCCGTTGCGCTGCAACTGCGCGAGGATGCGGAAATCCAGTCGGTCGAGTTTGGGCGATGGGGTCATGGTCGCAAGTCTATCCCGTCCTGCCGGATTGATGGCGTCTATCGCAATGCCGCACGAACATCCGGCCGGTCCAGCACGTCGTCAAGCGTGGCGGTGAGCCGTGCGAGCAGTTCGTCCATGTCGGCTTCGTCGCAACTGATCGCGGGCGCAAGGCCGATCGTGCCGTCGGCAAAGGCGCGGAAGATGATCCGGTTGGCGTGGGCCGCGCGGGTCAGCAGGTCGGGAAGGCGAAGCGCGGGATCGAACCGCGCCTTGGTCGCGCGATCGGCGACCAGTTCGATCCCCGCCAGCATCCCCGCCTGCCGCACGTCGCCGACCAGCGGATGACCGGCGATCGTCGCCAGCCCCGCCGCCAGTTGCGGCGCGCGGGCGATGCCGTTGGCGAGGATGCCGTCTTCGTACAGGTCGAGCACCGCCATGCCGACCGCCGCCGACACCGGATGCCCCGAATAGGTCGCACCATGCCCGATCGGCAGGTGGTTGTCCGGCCCGTCGGCGATCCCGGCATAGATTTCTTCGGACAGGAGCAGCGCCCCCATCGGCGCGTATCCGGCGGTCAGCCCCTTGGCCAGCGTCATCAGGTCGGGCGAGACGCCTTCGTGCTCGCACGCGAACATCGGCCCCGTCCGCCCGAACCCGGTGATGACCTCGTCGACGACCAGCAGGATGTCCAGCTCGGTGCAGGTGGCGCGCATCGCCGCCAGCCAGCCCTTCGGCGGCACGAGGACGCCGGCCGATCCCTGCACCGGCTCGGCAAAGAACGCCGCGACATTTTCGGCGCCCAGCGCCGCGACCTTGTCGCGCAGCGACGCGACGCTGGCGGCGATCACCGCCTGCGGATCGTCACCCGCCGCGTGGCGATAGCCATAGGGCGCGGGGATATGGTGCTGCCAGCCATGCGGCAGATCGAACAGCCGGTGGAACGCGGGCAGCCCGGTGATCCCCGCGCCGTTCGACGACGACCCGTGATAGCCCTTGTCGAGCGCGATGACGTGTTTCCGGGTCGGCTGCCCCTTGGCGTTCCAGTAATGGACGATGAAGCGCAGCGCCGAGTCGATCGAATCCGATCCGCCCTGGGTGAAATAGACCCGGTCCAGCCCGGCGGGGGCCAGCGTGGCCAGCCGCTCGGCCAGCCGGATCGCCGGTTCGCTGGCATAGGAGAAATAGCCGGTGGCATAGGGCAGCCGCCGCATCTGTTCGGCCGCCGCCTCGACCACGTTCTCGTGACCATAGCCGATGTTGACGCACCACAGCCCGGAAAAGGCATCGAGCAGGTCGCGACCGTCGCCGTCAGTCAGATACATACCCTGCCCGCGCGTCAGCACGGTCGCGCCGCGCGCCTCATGCCCGCGCCATGCGGTGACGGGATGGATGAGGTGACGGCGGTCGGCCTCGATCAGCGAATTGGAGAACATGGCAGCCCCGTTGGAAGTGATGCCGCATCCTACCCGGCGACGGGGGGCGGCGGGACGATCAACCCGCCGCCGCCACCGCCGCCGACTGCCGAAGTTGGCGATCCTGCGGCAGATTATGCCGTAGCCGCCGTCTAGGGCCAATCGACATTCAGCCGGCCATAACGCCAGCAAAGACCCTTTCCGTCACCCCGGACTTGTTCCGGGGTCCACTTGGCCGCGAACGCTGTCGCAGGTGCCTCGAGCGGCATCGATCGCTGCACTGTGGACCCCGGAACAAGTCCGGGGTGACAAAGGATGGTGGTATTTTCGACTACGAACTGCACCGGAATAGCTGAATGTCGATCGGCCCTAGCCGATCGCCGCCGCCACCGCCTTGCCGCAATCGATGGTCGAGGCGGTGCCCTTCAGGTCGCGGGTCCGGCCGGTTTCGCTCGCCAGCACGGTTTCGATCGCGGTGACGATCGACGCGGCGGCGGCATGTTCGCCGACATGGTCGAGCAGCATCGCCGCGCACCAGATCTGCCCGATCGGGTTGGCGATCCCCTGCCCGGCTATGTCGGGAGCGGACCCGTGGACCGGCTCGAACAGCGAGGGGACCGACCGGTCGGGGTTGATGTTGCCGCACGGCGCGATGCCGATGGTGCCGGTACATGCGGGGCCAAGGTCGGAGAGGATGTCGCCGAACAGGTTGGATGCGACCACCACGTCGAACCGGTCGGGGTTCATCACGAACTGCGCGGCAAGGATGTCGATATGATATTTGTCGGTCCGCACGTCCGGGTAGCGTGCCGCCATCTCCACCACGCGGCTGTCCCACCACGGCATGGTGATGGCGATGCCGTTGGATTTGGTCGCCGACGTCAGATGTTTGGCGGGCCGCTGCTGCGCGAGGTCGAAGGCATAGCGCAGGATGCGGTCGGTGCCGGTGCGGGTCATGATCGTTTCCTGCAACACCACCTCGCGGTCGGTGCCGGGAAAGGCGGTGCCGCCGATCGCGGAATATTCGCCCTCGGTATTCTCGCGCACGATCATCATGTCGATGTCGCCCGGCTTGCGCCCCGCCAGCGGGCACGGCACGCCGGGCATCAGCCGCGCGGGGCGCAGATTGACGTACTGGTCATATTCGCGACGGAACTGGATCAGCGAATCCCACAGCGAGATATGGTCGGGCACCGTATCGGGCCAGCCGACCGCGCCGAAGAAGATCGCATCGACATCGCCGATCCGCGCCTTCCAGTCCTCGGGCATCATTCGCCCGTGGCGGACGTAATAGTCGCAGCTCGCGAAATCATGCCATTGCTGCTCGACGGTGAACCCGTACGCGGCGGCAGCGGCTTCGAGCGCGCGAATCCCCTCGGGCACGACTTCCTTGCCGATCCCGTCGCCGGGAATCACCGCGATCCGATAGTTTTTCACGAGCCTTGCAACCCTCCCCAATGAAACGCCTTGGTTTCCAGATATTCGTCGATGCCTTCACGCCCGCCCTCGCGGCCGAGGCCCGAGGCCTTGATCCCGCCGAACGGGGCCATTTCCATCGCCAGCGTGCCGGTGTTCAGCCCGACCATGCCGAACTCCAGCGCCTCGCCGACGCGCCATGCGCGGTGCAGGTCGTTGGTGTAGAAATAGCTGGCGAGGCCGAACGGCGTGGCATTGGCCAGCGCCACCGCCTCCGCTTCGTGGGTGAAGCGGAACACCGGCGCGACCGGGCCGAACGTCTCCTCCGACGCCAGCCGCATGTCGGCGGTGGCCCCGGTCAGCACGACCGGGCGCGCGAACCGATCGTCGTCGCGCGCACCGTCGGGCGCGGCGACGATCCGCGCGCCCTTGTCCAGCGCGTCGGCGACATGATCGGCGACCTTGGCACAGGCGGCGGCGTTGATGAGCGGCCCGATCGTCACCCCCGCTGTCCGTCCGTCGCCGACCGTGAGCGCGCGCACCGCCTCGCCCAGCTTCGCGACGAAGGCGTCGTGGATGCCGTCCTGCACCAGCAGGCGGTTGGCGCAGACGCAGGTCTGCCCGGCGTTGCGGAACTTGCTGAGCATCGCGCCCGCCACCGCCGCATCGACATCGGCGTCGTCGAACACGATGAACGGCGCGTTGCCGCCCAGTTCGAGGCTGAGCCGCTTGAGCGTATCCGCCGACTGCCGCATCAGCAGCGATCCGACCCGCGTCGATCCGGTGAACGACAGCTTGCGCACGACCGGCGAGGCGGTCAGCGCCGCGCCGATCGCTTGCGGCAATCCGGTGACGATGTTGACGACGCCCGGCGGCATCCCCGCACGTTCGGCCAGCCGGACCAGCGCCAGCGCGGTGAACGGGGTCAGTTCGGACGGCTTGATGACGACGGTGCAGCCAGCAGCGAGCGCGGGCGCCACCTTGCGGGTAATCATCGCCGCCGGAAAATTCCACGGGGTGATCGCCGCGCAGACGCCGACCGGTTCGCGCGTCGCGAGGATACGGCGGTCGCCGCTCGGCGCCGGGATCATGTGCCCCGCGATCCGCCGGCCTTCGCCCGCGAACCATTTGACGAAGCTGGCGGCATAGCCGATCTCGCCCTTGGCCTCGGCGATCGGCTTGCCCTGTTCGGCGGTCATGATCGCCGCCAGCCCATCGGCATGGGCGAGGATCGCCGCATGCCATGCTTCGAGCAGCGTCGCGCGGTCGTCGGCGGTGCGTCGCCGCCATGCCGGCAGCGCGGCGGCGGCGGCGGCGATCGCCGCATCGGTATCGACCGTGCCCGCCGCCGGAACGGTGCCGATCGTCGCGCCGGTCGCGGGATCGGTGACGTCGAGCGTGCCGCCGTCCGCCGCGCCGCACCAGCGATCGCCGATCCGCATCGCCTCGACCAGCAGCCCGCTCGCGCGCAGGTCCGCGATGCTCAGCATAGCGCCTGGCTCACGATCGCGAACGACGTGGCGGGCGCGGCGGCGGCCGGCTCGCCACCCCGGACCATCGTCACCACGCGCCCGACCCGAACCAGCCCCAGTTCCTCCAGCCACGGCCCCAGCCCGCTGTCGCCATGGATGTCGAGGCGGATGAACTCGCCGCTGCGCGACCCGATCCACTGGGCGATCAGCGCCTTGGCGCGGGTCACGTCGGGCGCGATCACCGGCCCCACGACATAGCCCCGGCCGAACCGGCGGAACAGCGCGACCCCGCTTACCTCGTCACCGTGCGTCAGCACCACGCCATGCGCCTTGTCGCGCAGCACGGTCATCACCGCCGGACGGTCCAGCCCGCTGCCCGCGCGGACCAGCGCATCGACCACCGCGCCGTCGCGCTCGCCCATCGGGCGCAGCCGCTCGCCCGGCCCCAGCGGGACCAGCGGCGCCTGAAACGCCGCGCCTTGATGCTGGAGGATTTCCCCCACCCCCGAAAAGCCCAGCTTGCGATAGAGCGGCAACCCGTCCTCGGTCGCGTTGAGCTGGATCGCGGCATCGGGGCCGAGCGCGGCGGCGATCTGGTCGAGCACCGCGTCCATCATGATCCGGCCGATTCCCGCGCCCCGGTGCCGCCGTGACACGATCACCATGCCCAGCGTCGCGATCGCCGGTCCCGCGCGCCACCACATCGTCGTGGCGACGACCTCGCCGTTCAGTTCGGCGACGGTGCCGGTGCCGACCGCCAGCATGTCGGCCAGATCCTCGACGCGGTGCGGCCATTGCTCGCCCTTCGACAACCGGTGGACGCCGTCGATGTCCTCCTGCGTCATCGGGCGCAACCGCATGGTGCGGCTCTCCGCCGGGGCGGGCTCGGGGGCGGCACTTGTCTGCATCGTCTCGCGTTCCATCGCTGTCTCTCTTGCCCTGCTATAGCCCGTCCCCTGGCGCAGGAGGTGCCGCGCGGGGGAAGCGACGGCATCATATCGCGCGGAAACGCCGCTCCGCCCGGAATATCCTGCCGCACGTCCGGCTGCGCCAGTGGTTTCATCACCATCGCAGGCCGATGCTGCCCCGACCCGCGAACGGGTCGCGAACCCGGAGGGCGCGGTACGCTGTGCGGTCCCGTGGGGAAGGTTCGGCATAGATGACCGACGACCGGCACAACTATCCCCTATCGATGCCGGTGCGGTTCGAGCAGATTATGCCGCAACGGGGTGCTGGTGCCCCGGCGGGGGAAGCCGGACACGCGATGAAGCTGGAATCCTATTGGCTGGACAGCGGCGAGCGCTTCGCACGGGCCGAACCGGGCCCGCTGCCGACGCGCGCATCGGTGGTGGTCGTGGGCGGCGGCTTCACCGGGATGGCGGCGGCGCGAACGCTGGCGCTGGCGGGCACCGACGTCGTGGTGATCGAGGCGGGCCGCATCGCGGGCGAAGCTTCGGGGCGCAACGGCGGGCAATGCAACAACGGCATCGCCGGTGACATGGCGGCGCTGATCTCCCGGTTCGGGATCGAGCGCGCCACCGCGCTTTACCGCGCGTTCGACGCCGGGGTCGACCGGGTCGAGGCGATTGTGACCGAAGAGCACATCGCCTGCGACTTCACCCGCAACGGCAAGCTGAAGCTGGCCGACAAGCCCGAACACGCCGCCAAGCTGGCCCGCGCCGCCGAAGTGCTGGCCCAGACGGTCGAACCCGACCTGCGACTGCTGTCGCGCGCCGGGCTTTCGGACGAGATCGCCTCCGACGCCTTTCACGGGGGGCTGGTATTCCCGCGCAGCGCGTCGCTCCACATGGGACGGTTCGCCGCCGGACTGGCCGACGCGGCGGTGCGCCACGGCGCGAGACTGTTCGAGGATGCGCCGCTGACCGCGATGACGCGGCTGCCCGGCGGCCGCCACCGGCTGACGACCCCGCGCGGCACGATCGAGGCGGACGCGGTGCTGCTGGCGACCGGCGCGTCGATGGCCGGGCCGTTCGCGTGGCTGCGCCGGCGGATCGTCCCGATCGGTAGCTTCATCGTCGCGACCGAGCCGCTGGGCGCGTTGGCTCGCACCATCCTGCCGGGGCGGCGCAACGGGACGACGACCCGCAACATCGGCAATTATTTCCGGCTGACCGCCGACGACCGGCTGATCTTCGGCGGGCGGGCGCGCTTCGCCCTGTCCAGCCCGCGCAGCGACCTGCGCAGCGGCGAAGTCCTGCAAGCCGGGATGCGGCGCATCTTTCCGCAACTGGCCGATACCCGCATCACCCACACCTGGGGCGGTATCGTCGACCTGACCGCCGACCGATTGCCGCGCGCCGGGGAACGCGACGGCGTATTCTATGCGTTGGGCTATAGCGGGCACGGCACGCAGATGTCGGTGCTGATGGGCGAAACCATGGCGCGGATCATCGGCGGCGCGCGTTCCGTGGACGAAAATCCGTTCCATGCCCTGCCGTGGCCCGCCGTGCCGGGGCATTTCGGACCGCCATGGTTCCTGCCCGCGGTCGGCGCCTATTACCGGTATCAGGACTGGCGGCATTGATCGCGCGGCGTGACGCGATCCGCCTGCTCGGCGGTGGCGGGCTGTCGCTCGGCCTCGGCGCGTGCGGATTCGAAGCGGCGAAACCCGAACCTGCCGGCGGGCGGCTGCGCGTCGCCGTCGCGGTCAGCTCGACCGCCGACACGATGGACCCGGCGCGCCAGACGGTCGTCACCGATTTTTGCCGCTGCGCGATGGTCTATGACGGGCTGACCCGGCTCGACGCGCAGTTCCGCCCGGAACCGGCACTGGCCGAGGCGATCGAGACGGCCGACGCGCGCGACTGGTCGATCCGGTTGCGCAAGGGCGTGCGCTTCCACGACGGGTCACCGCTCACCGTCGCCGATGTCGTCTATTCGCTGCGCCGTCACCTCGACCCCGGTGTCGGATCGAAGGCGCGGGTGTTCGCCGAACAGTTCGCCTCGGTTGTCGCCGACGGTCCCGACCGGGTGCGCGTGGTGCTGAAAAGCCCCAACGCCGACCTGCCGACGATCCTTGGCATCCAGCAGTTTCAGATCATCCGCGACGGTACGCGCGAGTTTCACCGCCCGATCGGCACCGGGCCGATGCGGATGATCGAATTCGCTCCCGGCGTCCGCTCGGTCGCGGCGCGGTTCGACGAGTATTGGCGCGGCCCGGTCCGGCTGGGCGAGGTCGAGCTGTTCGCGATTCCCGATGACAGCGCGCGGATCAACGCGCTGCTGTCGGGCGATGTCGACCTGATCCACGCGATCAACCCGCGCATGGCGCGCCATCTGACTGGCGCGGGGTTCGAGCTTCTGGAAACCAAGTCGAGCGGCTACACCAACCTGATCGTCCGGGTCGACCGGGCACCGGGCAACAACCCCGATTTCGTCGCGGGAATGAAACTGCTGCTCGACCGCGAGACGATGCGCACCGCGATCTTTCGCGGCTATGCCACGATCGGCAACGATCAGCCGATCGCCCCGACCAACCCCTATTACGACCCCAGCGTGCCGCAACGCCCGTTCGATCCTGAGCGCGCCCGGTTCCATTTCCGCCGGGCCGGGCTGATCGGCGCGCAGGTGCCGATCGTCACCTCGACCGCCGCCGACAAATCGGACGACATGGCGGTGCTGATCCAGGACGCGGGCCGCCGCGCGGGCATCGGCTTCGACATACGCCGGGTGCCGTCCGACGGCTATTGGACCAACAGTTGGATGAAGGTCCCGCTGGGGTTCGGCAACACCAACCCGCGCCCGACCGCCGACATCAGCTTCACCCAGTTCTTCGCGTCCGACGCCGCGTGGAACGAAAGCGGGTGGCGCAATGCGCGGTTCGACCGCCTGCTGGTCGAAGCGCGTGGGGAAACCGACGAAGCGCGCCGCAAGTCGCTGTACGGCGAGATGCAGCATCTGGTCCACGACCATGCCGGGGTCGGCATTCCGCTGTTCCTCAGCCTGCTCGACGCGCACAGCCCGCGCGTGAAGGGGCTGCGCCCGATGCCGCAGGGGGGATTGATGGGGTTCGATTTCGCCGCGCATGTCTGGCTGGAAGGCGCATGACCGTCCCGCCGCTCGTATCGCTGACCGCGCGCCGAATCGGTGCGTCGCTGGTGACGCTGTTCTTCGTGTCGCTGGCGGTGTTCGGTATCGCCCAACTCATGGAAGGCGACGTGGCCGAAGCCATTCTGGGGCAGAGCGCCACGCCCGAGGCGCTGGCGGGGCTTCGCGCCGCGATGCACCTCGACCAGCCGGCATGGGCGCGCTACCTCGACTGGGCAGGCGGCGTGCTCGTCGGCGATCCGGGGCGCTCGCTCATCACCGGACTGCCGGTCTGGGAGATGATCGCGGCGCGGCTTGGCAATTCGCTGACGCTCGCCGGGCTAACCGCGCTGGTATCGGTGCCGCTCGCGCTGCTGCTCGGCATCGTCGCGGCGGTGAAGCGCGGGACCGCGTTCGACCGCGCGATCAGCATCGCGACGATCGGCGTCGTGTCGGTCCCCGAATTCCTGATCGCGACGCTGGCGGTGATGCTGTTCGCGGTCACGCTGCGCTGGCTGCCCGCGCTGTCGTCGACGCGCGACGTGCATTCGATGTGGGATCTGCTGCGGGTGTTCGCCCTGCCGGTGTTCAGCCTTGCCTGTTTCGTGATGGCGCAGATGGTGCGGATGACCCGCGCGGCGGTGATCGACGCGCTCGACACCTCCTATGCCGAAGCGGCGCGGCTGAAGGGGTGTTCGCCCGCCCGCGTCGTGCTGCGCCATGCGTTGCCCAATGCCGTCGGGCCGATCGCCAATGCGATCGCGCTCAGCCTGTCGACCTTGCTGGGGGGCGTGATCGTGGTCGAAATCATCTTCAACTATCCGGGGGTTGCGCGGCTGATGGTCGATGCGGTGGCCACCCGCGACCTGCCGCTGGTGCAGACGGTGGCGATCATCTTCTGCATCGCCTATCTGCTGCTGGTGACGACCGCCGACGTCGTCGCGATCCTCGCCAATCCGCGATTGCGCCACCGGTGAGGGGTCTGGGACCAAGCGGCCGGATCGGGCTGGTGCTGGTGGCGCTGTGGCTGGCGGTGGCGCTGGTCGGTCCGGCCATCGCGCCGCACGGCGTGGGTGAGGTCGTCGATCTCGACGTGTTCGGCGGGATCAGCCGCGCCTTTCCGCTGGGGACCGACTATCTCGGTCGCGACATGCTCAGCCGGTTGCTGGTCGGGGCGCGCTACACGGTATTCGTCGCGTTCGTCGCGACCGCCATCGCGGCGGCGACCGGCATCCTGCTGGGCCTCGCGGCGGCGGCGGGCGGGTGGATCGACGTGCTGCTGTCGCGCGCGTTCGACATCGTGATCGCGATCCCCAGCCTGATGTTCGCATTGGTGGTGATCGCCGCCACCGGCGCGTCGATCCCGGTGCTGATCGGCACGCTGGCGGTGATCTACACCCCCGGCGCGTTCCGCACCGCACGGTCGCTGGCGATGGGGGTCATGGCGCTCGACTTCGTCGCCGCCGCCCGCGCGCGCGGCGAACGCCTGCCCTATATCGTGGTGCGCGAGGTGCTGCCCAACGTCACCGGGCCGCTCGCCGCCGACTTCGGGTTGCGCTTCGTCTTCGTCGTGCTGCTGCTCAGCGGACTGTCGTTCCTGGGGCTGGGCGTGCAGCCGCCGCAGGCCGATCTGGGCGCGCTGGTCCGCGAGAATATCGCCGGGCTGGGGTTCGGTGCGGCCGCCGTGCTGTTTCCGGCGGTGGCGATCGCCTCTCTTACCATCGGGATGAACCTGTTGATCGATTCCCTTCCCGGACGGCGGCGGCGATGACCGCGCCACTCGCGCGTATCGAGCATCTGCGCATCACCGCCACCGGCGACGACGGGCGCGAGATCGTGATCGTTCCCGACGCCACCCTGTCGGTGGCACCGGGCGAGGTGCTGGCACTGATCGGTGAATCGGGGTCGGGCAAGACGACGATCGCGCTGTCGCTGATGGGCTATGCCCGCCCCGGCTGCCACATCGCGGGCGGCGAGATCGAGGTCGCGGGGATACGGCTCGACGGCGCCGATGCCGATACGCTGCGGGGCTTGCGCGGGCGCACCGTCGCCTATGTCGCGCAGAGCGCCGCCGCAGCGTTCAACCCGTCGCTGACGATCATGGCGCAGGTGATCGAACCCGCGCTGATCCACGGTACGCTCGACCGCGCCGCCGCCGAGGAAAAGGCGAAGGCGTTGTTCCGCCGCCTCGCGCTGCCCGATCCCGACGGGGTCGGCGCGCGCTATCCGCACCAGGTCTCGGGCGGACAGCTCCAGCGGCTCATGGCGGCGATGGCGCTCATCACCGATCCCAAGCTGGTGATCTTCGACGAGCCGACCACCGCGCTCGACGTGACGACCCAGATCGAGGTGCTGAAAGCGTTCAAGGATGCGGTGCGCGATCTTGGCACCACCGCAGTCTATGTCACCCACGACCTGTCGGTGGTCGCGCAGATCGCGGATCGCATCGCGGTGCTGCGCGGCGGCGAGGTGCAGGAACTGGGATCGACCGACCAGATTCTGTTCGCGCCACGCCACGACTATAGCCGCGCGCTGGTCGCCGCCGCCGCGCCGCGCGCGCCCGCCGTGGCGCCGGCGGTGGTCGACGACCGCCCGCTGCTCGAACTGTGGGGCGTGGTCGCGGGCTATGGCGGCACCAACCACGACGGCACCCCGCGCACCCGCATCCTCGACGGGATCGACGTGTCGATCCGGCGCGGACAGGTGCTGGGCGTGATCGGCGAATCGGGGTGCGGCAAGAGCACGCTGGCGCGGGTCGCCGCCGGGCTGCATCCGCCGACCGCCGGGCGTATCCTGCTCGACGGGCGACCGCTCTCGCCGATCGTGCGGCGGCGGTCGCGCGACGAGTTGCGCCGGGTGCAGATGGTGTTCCAGAGCGCCGACACCGCACTCAATCCGGCGGTCAGCGTGGGCGCGGCGATTGCCCGCCCCCTCGCCTTCTATCACGGGCTGGACCGCCGGTCGGCGCGGGCGGAAGTCGCGCGCCTGCTCGACCTCGTCCGCCTGCCCGCCGCGCTGGCGGGGCGGCTGCCGGGCGAGTTGTCGGGCGGCCAGAAGCAGCGCGTGAACCTTGCCCGGGCGCTTGCCGCGCGGCCCGATCTGCTGCTGTGCGACGAAGTGACCTCGGCGCTGGACCCGGTGGTCGCCGAAGCGGTGCTCGACCTGCTGATCGAGCTGCGCCGCGAACTCGGCCTCGCCTATATGTTCATCACCCATGACTTGGAGATCGTGCGCGCGATCAGCGACGACGTCTTGGTGCTCTATGCCGGGCGCGTCGCCGAACGGGTGACGCGGGACGGACTGGGGCATGGCGCCCACCATCCCTATACCCGGTTGCTGACCGCGTCGGTGCCCGAACTGCGCCCGGGCTGGCTGGAGGAAACGCCCGCGCGCGACGCGGGTGCCGCCGGCGGAGCACGCATGCGCGCGCAAGGGTGCAGTTTTCAGCCGCGCTGCCCGATGGCGATCGACGCCTGTGCCGCGGAAATGCCGCCGATGCTGATCGAGGACGACCGGCGTGTCTTCTGCCACCGGTCAGCGGAGATACTGACCCCCGCCGGCCGGCAAGGGGGTGCCGGAACCACCGACAGCCCCTTGCCGGCCGGCGGGGACCGATCGACATTCGACCAGACGCCGGCGCATGTAT
>NZ_LMKU01000012.1:378523-397967 GCF_001421635.1 Sphingomonas sp. Leaf25 | reverse complement strand
CGCTCCACAACCGGCCAACCCACCCCCAACCCCTCCCTTGTCAGGGAGGGGAGCAGATTGGGAAGGCATTTCGCTGACTGTCGGTCCGGCCCCCGGGTTCAGGCGACCGCCGGCCGCCAGATCGCATAGACCTTCTTCACGTCCACCTTGTTGTCCCACGAACACTGCGCGCCATGTTCGAGCAGGAAGATGTCGCCCGTCGAAAAGGTCGCGCTCGCCCCGCTCTCGTCGACGAAGGTGACGCCGCCTTGCAGCAGGTGCATCAGTTCGTGATGACGATAGCGCATCGTCGTGCGGTGATAGGGGGTCGAATCCCATGTGCCGCAGATGAACACGCCGTCGCTCGACAGATAATCGGTATGGTTGCGGCACGACGGCGTCGGCCCGACCAGCAGCTCGGCAAGCGGCGGGTTGGAGGGGGTGAGCGCCGCCGCCGTATCGATCGGCACGACCGTGTCGGCGGCGGCGGTGCCGATCGCATGGCGCATCGTCAGCGCACGGGTTCCGGGCGCGGCCTGCCAGTCGAAGGCGATCCCGGCGGGAACCACCGCGCAGGCATCCGCCGCCAGCGTCACTTCGCCCAGCCGCAGCGATCCCGCCAGCACGATCACGAACTCGTCGCCCGGCAGCCCGTCGACCGTTCCCGTGCCGCCGTCGAGCGCGAGCAGATCCACGCCGCACGGCCCCCCGGCCAGCGGCAGTGCTGCACGGGCGGTGCGGTAGTCGCCGGTGGCGGGGGGTTGCGCGGTATCGGCGAAGGCGCGCAGGTCGACGAACGACCGGACCCGGGTGTCGCCCTCCACGCTCACAGCCCGACCAGCCCCGGCAGTCCGGCGATGCTCGGAATGTCGTTCACCTGGTAATAGCCGTTGAGCGGTTCGTGGCCGCGATTGACGAACGCCTTGTCCGTGATGCCCAGGTCGTACGCGGTCATCAGGTCGTAGCGGAAGCTGGACGAGACGTGCAAGATGTCCTCGGGTCCGCAGCCGAGCCGGTCGAACATATATTCGAACGCCTGCATCCGTGGCTTGTACGCCTGTGCTTCCTCGGCGGTGTAGACCGCGTGGAACGGCGCCTCCAGCCGCTCGACGCTGGCCGGGATCAGGTCGATCATCGAATTGGACAGGATGACCAGCGGATATTCGGCGGCGACGCGCTTGAGCGGTTCGACCACGTCCGGGTGCGGACCCCATGTCGGCACGGCGGCATAGACGTCGGCCGTGTCCGTATCGCGATATTCGATGCCCCAGCGTTTGCAGGTGCGGCGCAGCGACCCTTCGACGACGTCGCGATACGGCTTCCATGCGCCCAGCACCTCATCGAGCCGATAGGCCGAGAAATCTGCGCAGAACTGGTCCATCGCTTCCGGCGCGATACGATCGGCGTAGAGTCGCCGGGCGACCGGCGCCATCTCAAAATAGATCAGCGTGCCGTAGCAATCGAAAGTGATGTATTTCGGACGAAGCACCGTCGGCCCCCTTGCGATATATTGAACAACGACCGCGATATTGGCGCCGTCCGGGCGGCAGAAGCACTTGATTCGCCGGAATCGAAAGCGTGGTCGCCACGACGATCCGCCCGCTCCGGCATAATCTGCCGTGCGATGCCGCGCCGGGCGGCGATATAACAGTGCCGTCCGGAATGTCGGACGTGACCGGCCGCGCCGCTGCGAACCGATTGCACCGTGCCGGGCCGCGCGGCGTGGCAGGAATGCCGTTTGCCCCGGCCATTTCGGAAGCGTCTGCCGGATATTGCGCATAGACTGAAGCGGACAATGGACCCGTTGCCGTCGGTGGGGCGGCACGGTTCCGGGTGGGGTGGGCATGACCGAGGACAGGACCGGATACTTCTACATCGGCGGCGACTGGCGGGAGCCGATCGCGCCGGCCACGCCGATCGCGGTGGTCGATCCGGCGACCGAAACGTCGATCGGCGCGATCGCCGCCGGGTCCGCCGCCGATGTCGACCGCGCGGTCGCCGCCGGGGTGCGTGCCTTTCCCGCCTTCGCCGCATCGCCGGTTGCCGACCGGATCGCGCTGCTTGGCCGGATCGCCGCCTTGCTGGAGGAACGCGCCGAGAGTTTCGCACGCGCGATCGCGACCGAGATGGGCGCGGCGATCAGCTTTGCCCGCGCGTCGCAGGTGCCCTTCGCCATCGCGCATGTCCGCGCGCAGATCGAGGTGCTGGAGCAGTATCGCTTCGAACGGCCGGACACGGGGTTCACGACGGTCCGCGAAGCGATCGGCGTCGCCGCGCTCATCACCCCGTGGAACTGGCCACTGTACCAGATCACCGCCAAGGTCGCCCCCGCGCTTGCCGCCGGGTGTCCGGTGGTCCTGAAACCCAGCGAGGTATCGCCCTACAGCGCGCTGTTGTTCGCGCAGGTGATGCACGATGCGGGGTGCCCGGCGGGCGTGTTCAACCTCATCAACGGCACCGGCGAGGTCGTCGGCGGCGCGCTGTCGGCGCATCCCGATGTCGCGATGATCTCGATCACCGGATCGACCCGCGCGGGCGTGCTGGTGGCGCAGGCGGCGGCGGTCAGCGTCAAGCGCGTGGTGCAGGAACTGGGCGGCAAGTCGCCCAACCTCTTCCTCGACGATGCCGATTTCGCCGCCGCCGTGCCGCGCGGGGTGATGGCGGGGATGCGCAACGTCGGCCAGTCGTGCAGTGCGCCGACTCGGCTGCTGGTGCCCGCCCACCGGCTGGCCGAGGTCGAGGCACTGGCGATCGAAGCGGCGGGGCAATGGCGCGTCGGCGCGCCGCTCGACGATGCGACGACGATGGGGCCGATCGCCAACGCCGCCCAGCATCGCCGGGTTCAGGCGATGATCGAAACCGGCATGGCCGAAGGCGCACGGCTGATCTGCGGCGGTCCCGGCCGCCCCGCCGATCTCAACCGCGGCTATTATGCCCGGCCGACGATCTTTTCCAACGTGACCCCTACGATGACGATCGCGCGCGAGGAGATTTTCGGACCCGTCCTGTGCATCCTGCCCTATGCCGACGAGGAAGCAGCGATCGGGATCGCGAACGACACCGTCTATGGCCTTGGCGCGCACGTCCAGTCGGGCGACCCGGCGCGCGCGCAGGCGGTGGCCCGTCGCATCCGCGCGGGACAGGTGCATATCAATTCCCCCGCATGGACCGCGCACGCGCCGTTCGGCGGCTACAAGCAATCGGGCAACGGCCGTGAATACGGCGTCCACGGGTTCGAGGAATATCTCGAAACCAAGGCGATCCTTGCCTGATCCGATGAAGGAAAGAGACCGCGTGATACAGGACGAACCCATGGTTGCCCCCGCCCCCACCACCGATACCGGCCCGACGCTGGCGACGGTCGAGACGCCGTGTCTCGTCCTCGACAGCGATCGCATGGACCGAAACATCGCCCGGCTGAAGGCGCATCTGGCGACGCTGGGCGTGACGTTGCGCCCGCACCTTAAGACCGGCAAGTCGGTCGAGGTCGCAGGCCGGGTGATGGAGACGCCCGAGGGACCGGCCACCGTCTCGACGCTCAAGGAGGCCGAGCAGTTCGCCGACGCCGGGGTGCGCGACCTGATCTATGCGGTCGGCATCGCCCCTGACAAACTGCCGCGCGTGCTGGCGCTGCGCGCGCGCGGCGTCGATGTCGCGGTGGTGCTCGACACGGTCGAACAGGCCCGCGCCGTCGCGGCGGCATCGCGCGCGGCGGGCGTGGCGATCCCCGCGCTGATCGAGATCGACTGCGACGGGCATCGCTCGGGCGTGTTGCCGGGCGATGGCGGCGCGCTGCTGGCGATCGCGGGCGCGCTGGTCGAGGGCGGCGACCTGCGCGGGGTGATGACCCATGCCGGCGGCAGCTATGCCGCGCGCGGCCATGACGAGCTGCGCCGCCTTGCCGAAGCGGAGCGCCGGAGCGTGGTCGATGCGGCGGCGACGCTGCGCGCGGCCGGCTTTTCCTGCCCGGTCGTCAGCATCGGATCGACCCCGACCGCGCATTTCGCCACCGACCTGACCGGCGTGACCGAGGTGCGCGCGGGCGTGTTCGTGTTCTTCGACCTCGTGATGCACGGCATCGGCGTGTGCGCGATCGACGACATCGCGCTGTCGGTGCTCGGCACGGTCATCGGCTTCCAGAAGGAAAAGGGCTGGATCCTGATCGACGCGGGCTGGATGGCGATGTCGCGCGATCGCGGCACCGCGAAACAGCCGGTCGATCAGGGCTATGGCGTCGTCTGCAAGGTGGACGGCACCCCCTTTCCCGACCTGATCCTCGCCGATGCGAACCAGGAACACGGCATCATCACCGTGCGCCCGGGATCGAACGGCACCCTGCCGCCGCTGGCGATCGGCGACCGGGTGCGGGTGTTGCCCAACCACGCCTGTTCAACCGCTGCGCAACATCCCGCCTATCATGTCGTCCATGGCGACGATCCGGCGGTCGTCGCGACATGGTCGCGCTTCGGAGGATGGTGATGGCCGATCGCATGATCCATCCGGTGCTGACCGCCGACGCCCCGTTGCCCGCCGGCCATTATGCGCAGGCCGTCCGCGCGGGCGATCTGCTCCATATCTCGGGCCAGTTGCCGATCCGCGCCGACGGAGCGCCGCTGGACGACATGACGTTCGAGACGCAGGCGGCGCAGGCGATCGACAACCTGCTGGCGATCCTGACCGCCGCCGGGGGGACGCCCGCGCATCTGGTCCGCGTCACCGCCTATATCGTCGGCGTCGAGCATTGGCCGCGGTTCAACGCGGTCTATGCCGCGCGATTGGGCGATGCCCGCCCGGCGCGGAGCGTCGTGCCGGTGCCCGAACTCCACTATGGCTATCTGGTCGAGGTCGACGCGGTCGCGTGGCTGGCCGACGCCTGAATGCCAACTCTTGTAACGATGGACCCCGCCATGGCGAGCATCCCGACCGACGGTACTCTCTCTTCCGGCACCACCGGCCACCACGTCGCGACCGCGAAGCCGGCGGCAGGAGCGCGACTGCTCAGCATCGACGCGCTGCGCGGGTTCGTCATGGTGCTGATGCTGCTCGACCATGTGCGCGAGGGGTTTTTCCTGTGGGTGCCGATCGGCGATCCGGTCGACGCGCTGACCGTCTCGCCCGCCAGCTTCTTCAGCCGCCTGACCAGCCAGATCTGTGCGCCGGTCTTTGTCGCCCTCACCGGGCTGGGCGCCTATCTCTATGCGCAGAAGCACAGCACGTCGGAGACGACCGCCTTCCTGCTCAAGCGCGGGTTCTTTCTCGTCCTGCTCGAACTGACCGTCGTCAATTTTCAGTGGCGCGCGGAATTTCCGCCGACGATCGTCTATTTGCAGGTCATCTGGGCGATCGGCCTTAGCATGATCGTGCTGGCCGGGCTGATCCGCCTGCCGCATATCGTGATCGCCGCGATCGGCGTGGCGATCGTCGCCGGCCACAACCTGCTCGATCCGATCGTGCTGCCGCCCGAACATCCCTTTTACGCCATCTGGTCGCTGCTGCACGAACGCGGCACGATCACCATCGGCGGACTGCCGATCCGGTTCAGCTATCCGGTGCTGCCGTGGATCGGTGTCATCTGCCTCGGCTGGACCGCCGGGCCATGGTTCGCGCGCGGCGACGTCGCGGCACGGGGGCGGACGCTGGCGCGCGCCGGCTTCGCCATGCTGGCGGCCTGCGTCGCGCTGCGCTTCGCCAATGTCTATGGCGACACGCCGTGGTTCGTGGTGCCGGATTCGTCGCTGCGCACCGTGATGAGCTTCCTTGCGCTGACCAAATATCCGCCGTCGCTGCTGTACGTTCTGGCGACGCTCGGCTTCGGCCTGCTGCTGCTCGCGCTGTTCGACCGGATCGCCGATGCGCGGGTGACCGGATGGCTGGCGGTGCTGGGCGGCGCACCGATGTTCTTCTACCTGTTCCACCTCTATGTCCTGCGCGCGATGTATCTGGGCGCGCGCGCGATCTGGGGCACGAACCACGGCGAGGTTTTCGGCCTGCCATCGCTCGGGTGGATCTGGCTGTTGTGGATCGCGATGATCGTGCCGCTCTATTTCCCGACGCGCTGGTTCGCGAACCTCAAGAAGCGTCGCAAGGACATTCGCTGGCTCAAATATCTCTGAGCCTGCCCCCCATCCCCGTTCTCTGCCGCTGGAGCCCGTTCGAATGCCCGCACCGCTGACGTTCGTCGATTCGACCCCCGACCTGCCCGACACCGCCGATGTGGTGGTGATCGGCGGGGGCATCGTCGGCAGCTTCACCGCTTATTATCTGGCCAAACGCGGGTTGAAGGTCGCGCTGGTCGAAAAGGGCCGGATCGGCGCCGAACAGTCGAGCCGCAACTGGGGCTGGTGCCGCCAGCAGAACCGCGACGCGCGCGAACTGCCGATGGCGACCAAGGCGCTCGACCTGTGGGAGCAGTTCGCCGCCGACTCCGGCGAGGCGACGGGGTTCAGCCGCTGCGGCCTCCTGTATCTCAGCGACAACGAGGCGGAGATCGAGGGCTGGGCGCGGTGGCGCGATTTCGCGCAGACCGTCGGCGTCGCCACCCACATGCTGTCGTCGGCGGAAGCGAGCGAACGCGGGCGCTTCGGCAACAAGCCGTGGAAAGGCGGGGTCTTCTCCCCCACCGACGGCACCGCCGATCCGTCGCGCGCCGCTCCGGCGGTCGCGCGTGCGATCATGGCGCTGGGCGGGACGGTGCATCAGGGGTGCGCGGTGCGCGGGCTGGAGACCGAGGGAGGACGGCTGTCGGGCGTCGTCACCGAACGCGGGGTGATCCGCACCAAGGTCGCGGTCCTGTCGGCGGGCGCATGGGCATCGTCGTTCTGCTATCAATATGGCATCCGCTTTCCGCAGGCGACGATCCGCCAGACGGTGATGGCGGTCGGCCCGGGCGAGGACGTGTTTCCGCCCGCGATGCACAGCGACTTCGTGTCGATGACCAGGCGGGGCGACGGCGGCTATACGCTGTCGATCAGCGGCAGCGGCAAGGTCGATCCGACGCCGCAGTTCCTGCGCTTCTCGACCCAGTTCGTGCCGATGTTCCTGCGACGCTGGCGCAAGCTGTCGCCCGGCGGGCTGGAGGGGATGCGGTCGGGCCACGAGCGCGTCGGACGCTGGAAGCTCGACCGGCCGACGCCGATGGAGGCGATGCGCATTCTCGATCCCGCGCCCGACAAGGCGACGGTGGCGCGCACCCACGCCCGGGCGCTGGCGGTGATGCCGCGCCTTGCCGACCGTGCGGTGACGGGGGCGTGGGCGGGCTATGTCGACAGCACGCCCGATGGCGTGCCGGGCATCGGCGAGGTCGATACGCTGCCCGGACTGGTGCTGGCCGCCGGATTCAGCGGGCACGGCTTCGGCATCGGTCCGGGGGCGGGGCATCTGATCGCCGATATTGTAAGCGGTGCCACGCCGATCGTCGATCCGCGCCCCTATCACCCCGATCGGTTCCGCGCGTCGGCATGGGGCAAGGTCGCGGATTTCTGAACGGTCTAAAAATGCGCGGAGACGCGAATTTCCGGACCGGCGCTATGCCCCGCGCAGTCCGTGCTTCAGCCGCACCTCGCCCTCGCTCCACGATAAGGTCCATGTCGCGACGTCGCGTCCGCTGCCCAGCGAGCGCAGCCAGCCGTCATACACGCCCTCCAGCACCGGGCGCATCACCGCTTCGGTCGCATGGCCCAGCACCGGCGCGAGGTTGCGGACCGCGCCGCTGTGGGTGATGAGGATGCCGTCCGCCACCATGTCGAACTGCGCCTGCCCGCAATTATATTCGAGCCATACCCGGTTCACGACCGTCGCCAGCCCCGACAAATCGTCGACCATGTCGACCGGATGGATCGCGGCGATGCGCGCGCCGACCGCGCGGTAGAAGGCGGCCTGCTGTCCGCGCGGCGCGGTGGCGCCGATCTCGGCGGCGATCCCGCCGAGCAGCAGCGCGGAAGCACAGGTTTCGGTGGCGGTTTCGGTCGCCCACAGCGGCATGGCGGTCATCTGTCCCTTCCCAGCGACTGACGCAGCTCGAAGGTCGAGCGATATTCGTCATAGGTTCCGAACGTATTGACGCTGGCGGTGGCCCCCACCCGCGTGTTCGGCGTGATACGGTAATAGAGCGAACCGTCCGCTGCAAAGGCGAAACCGGTGACGCTCAGGCTGTCGTAATAGGATCGCACGTCGCTGTTGCTCGCCTTCAGCGCATCGAGTGCCGCCTGCGCCGTCGGATCGGTCGGATAGATCGGCGCCCGGTCCTGCTCGAAGCTCTGATAGCCCGGCGCGCCGCCCAGCCGCGCCTCCCAGCGATTGTCCGAATAGGTGTAGCGCAGCGGCAGGCTCATGCTCAGGAAACTCTGCGGGCTGAAATAGCCGCCATGGCCGAAGGTGAAGAAACTCTGGTTGTTGTCGAATGCCTGCCAGTTGATGTTGACGCCGCCGGTGAACGTCGAACTGCCGTCGCGGTAGAGCGGGAGATAGCCGCCGACATTCGCCTGATAGCCGCGATTGCCGCGCACATTGTCGCCGGCATAGCGAAAGCCCGAGATGTCGCCGTAGATGCCGGTGCCCTCGCGGTCCCACGACAGCGACGCGCCGCCGCCGGTGCGCATCACCTGCCCCCAGCGCGCGCCCGTCACCGGATCGCGCGTGCCGGCATAGGAGACGATACTGTCGCCCACCGCCTCGCTGCGGACCCAGCCTTGCGCCGACACGGTGTTCGACAGGCGCGGGCGGGCGGTGAAACCCCATGTCACCTTGGTATCGTCGAAGCCGAGCGGGGTCGTGCCAATCTCGATGCGGATGGCGGGGCTGTCGTAGCTCGCCTGCACCGCCACGCCCGAGGCATGTTGCGTCTCCGCCTGCGCGAGCCGCGAGGGTTCCTCGGCGACGATCGCCTCGGCCTCGGCGGTGGCGTTGCGGCCGAAGCGGGCCAGCGCCGATCCGGTCGGCCGCCCCGAATCGATCACCACCGGCGTGGCCGACAGGGCGATGCGCCCGCCGCCGACGCTGGTCGACACCCGCGCCGTACCCGACAGTTCGCGCAGGCCGCTCAGCCCCGTCTCGCCCGATCGTTCGCGGTAGCCGAGCGTCATTTCCGCACGCGGACCGCTGTCGCCGGCCTGGCTAGCGATCTGTGCGCGCAGCCGGGCCAGTTCGGGATCGCCGATCGCCGCCGCCGGAACCGTGGCGGCGGGCGTCGCCATGCCGCCACGCGGGGCGGCGGGGATCTTGCCGCCGCTCAGCGCGAACGGATTGGTCGCGGCCGCCGGGGCCGCCGCCGCTTCCATCGCCCGGAACGGGTTGCTGCTGGCCGGGCCGCCCGCGAACGGATTGCCTCCGCTCACCGCCTGCCCCGCTCCGCCGCGCGTGGCATAGGCCGCCTCACCGCGCCGCAGATAGCGTCGTGCCGCGCCGCTGTCGCCGCGCGCCTGCTCCATCTGGCCCGCCGCCGCATAGATTTGCGGATCGTCGGGATAGGCCTGCAATGCCCGCTCGACCGTCGCTACCGCGAGGTCGTGGTCGCCCGCCGCCCCGGCCGCGCCGATCAGCCCGGTCAGCGCACTCTTGTCGCGCGGATTGCGTGCCAGCACCAGTTGATAGGTCTGTGCCGCCTGCGATGCCATATTGCCCGACTGGTACAGCCGGGCAAGCGCGCCGAGCACCTCCGGTTCGTTGGGCGCGGCGGTCCATGCCTGCTGCAACAGGTCGAACGCCGGGGCATATTGCCCGGCGAGGCGCAGCCGGTCGGCCTGTCCCGCCGCCGCGATCGCCTGTAGCCGGGCGACTTCCGCCTCGCCGCCGGCCGATCCGGTGGCGGCGCTGCGCGCGCGGGCGATGGCGTCGGCGACCGAGGCATCCGCCCCGCCGCGCGCGAAGATGCGGACGATCGGTTCATATTCGGCGGGACTGGCGGGCGTGGCGGCCAGCGCGCGCTGCGCCAGCGGCATCGCGCCCGCGCTGTCGCCCAGTTCGTCGAGCGCGCCCGCCACGCCCGACAGCGATGCCGCCGACAGCCCCGGCGTCTCGCCGATGCCGCGCAGCGCCGCCACCGCCTCGCCATTCCGTCCCTGCGCCGCGATGGTGCGGGCGCGGGCGATGGCGGCGTCGACGGTCAACTGCCCCGCGAACCGGCGGATCGCGGCGGTGCGCTGCCCTTCGGGAATGCGGGCGAGCAGCGCGTTCGCCTGGGTCTGGCGGCCCAGTTGCGCGTGGAGCATCGCCGCCGCGTAATTGGCATCGCCCGACCCGATCGTCTGGAGCGACTGGATCAGCGAATCTGCCTCGGGCACCCGGCCGCGCGCCAGCAGGTAGCGGGCGAATTCATAGCGGATCCACGGATCGCTCTGGTCGACCTGCAGCCCGCGCTGGAACTGCGCCTCCGCCTGTTGCGCGTCGCCGCGCTGCGCCGCCTGCAACGCCTGATCGCGGGCGACGCGCACCTGCAACTGCGTCTCGCTGCCGCCGGCCGCACCCGCCTGACGCGCGAGGTCGGCGGCATCGGCATAGCGCCCCTGCCGTTCGTAGATGTCGGCGAGCAGCGCCAGCGCCGGCCCCCGGTCGCGCACCGGCAAGCGGGCGAGCTGTTCGGCATCGGCCTGCGCGCCGGTCACATCGCCACGTTCCAGCTTGCCGCGCGCCTCGGCTAGACCGGCGAAGAAGCGCGCCGAGTCGAGCGCCTCCGACCAGCGCGCCGCGTTGCCACGCGACGATGCGCGCCCCAGCAGTCGCGCGGCATCGGCGAAGCGCGACTGGCGCAGCCGGACGATGCCCAGCCCGCCCGACGCATCGCCGTCATTGCCATTGGCCGCCAGCGCGCGTTCAAACAGCCGTTCGGCCTGTCCCAATTGCCCGGCATCGAGCGCGCGGAACCCGGCAGCGCGCGCATCGCCGCCGCGATCGACGGGAGCCGGCGCGGCCCGGCGCGGCCCGGGTTCGGACACGGCGACCGGCGCGGTGGCCGGTTGCGGGCGGGCCTGTGGTACGACGACGTTCTGCACCGGTGCCGGCGCAGGTGAGGGTGTCGTCGGCCAGCGCAGCGCGCGCCGTGCCTCCTCGTTACCCGGATCGAGCGCCAGCACCCGGCGATAGGCGGTGCGCGCGAGATCGGCGCGCCCCTTGCCCTGCCAATAGCGGCCCTGCTGCAACAGCGGGGCGACGCCGGGCTGGGCGATGGCGGGCATGCACAGCGCCGCCTGCGCCAGCAGCAGGCCGATGGTCGCGCGGCGGATCATGCCTTGTCCTCCCCCAGTCGCTTGGCCTGTTGCCGCTTGAGCAGCAGGTAGAGCGGCCCGGCGAGCAGGATCGCGACCAGCAATCCGCTCAACCCCATCAGCAGCGGCCGTTCGCTGAACCACCATGCGACACGCATCCATGCCGGCAGCGATCCGCTCCAATAGCTCTGGCCGACCGCGAAGCTGCGCATCGTATCGCCGGTCGCGATCGACAGGTCGCCCTGCACCTGCGCATTGACGCGCTGATCGGCCAGCCCCTGCACCAGCCCGGGCAGGTCGGTCGAATCGGTCGCGAGCATCGCCACCACCGTCCGCCCCGCATCATAGGGCGAGCGGAAGCTGACGAACCCGGTGAAGCGGTCGGCGGTCGTCAGATAGGCGTTGGTCGCATCGACATCGGCATCGCCGTACGGCGAGATCAGCCCGAAGATCCGCTCGACCAGATTGCGCTCGGTCACGCGGATGCGGCCGTTCTGCAAGCCGACCGGCGCACCGGCGAACAGATTCGACAAATTGTTGCCGGGCGTCCCCACGACCAGTACGTCGCGCCCGGCCAGCGTATCGGCTGAACCAGCGCGTGCGACCGATACCGCCGTCGTCGCCGCACCGGTCGCATCGCCGAACCGGCCCATCAGCACCAGATAGGCCTCGACCGTCGCCGCATCGACATTGGCGGGCAACAACACCGTCGTTTCCGCCAGATCGGGGCTGACCGTGAACGGATAGCCGGCATTGGCGAAAGTCGCGAGCGAGGGCATCCGCGCCGCATGATAGGCATGGGTCAGGTCGATCGCGCTGTCGGGGTCGATCGCCACCCGGACATTGTCGGGCAGCGTCCCCTCGCAACGCTTCTTGTTGGCGAGGATCAGGTTGTAGTCGAAGATCAGCTCGTTCTGGCCGAACAGATTGTAGCTCGGCAGGTCGACCTGCGCGCGGGTGACGTTGCTGGTCGCGCCGTCGCCCTGCCCCAGCAGCCGCTGCCACCATCCCGCGCCGCCGAGCGGGAGGGTGCGCAGATACTGGTTGTTGATCGACACGTCGAGCCGCGAGCCGCGCCGGTCGAGCCACGACGCCGACGGATAGCGATAATTGAGGTCGAGCCGTGCGCCCGATCGCGGCCAGAAGAACAGGTCGGGCGCGGCGCGGAATCCCGCCGTCAGTGGCCCCGGCGGCAGGCCCACGCCCTGAAGCGTCCGCGGATCGACCAGTTCGCCCAGCTTCACCGGCCGGTCGGAGCGCAGCCAGCGCGGCGCGCCGTACCGCTCCCAGGTGGGGATGCGCACGCCGTCGAACCGCGCGGTCGCGCCGCCGATCGTGCCGCGTCCCACCGCCAGCGCGGCGGCGGCCTGTTTCAGCTCGCGCGCGTCGCGGCCCATCATCAGCAACAGCTCGCCGAACGGATCATACGGGTTGCGGATCACGATCGCCGAGGGTCCGGCGATCGTCGGCACGAAGCCGCCGATCCGCATCCCCGGTCGCATGAACACGATCGCATTGCCGCGCGGCACGCTGCCGAAGCTGGGCT
The DNA here is from genome assembly GCF_001421635.1 of Sphingomonas sp. Leaf25. NCBI lineage: Bacteria > Pseudomonadati > Pseudomonadota > Alphaproteobacteria > Sphingomonadales > Sphingomonadaceae > Sphingomonas > Sphingomonas sp. Leaf25. Next base: position 385,244 of record NZ_LMKU01000012.1, on the reverse strand, counting down.
TGAAGGTGAAGCCGCGATAGCTGGCAAGGCGACCGAACCACGACGCCATGCTCGCCGCGGCTTCCAGCTCGCCGTCGGTCGGTTGCCCGGCGAACACGAACGGCAGACTGAGCGGCAGATTGTCCGCCCGGTCGAAGAACGGGGCGGGAAGCCGCGCCAGATCGGGGGCGAGCGGCAGCGTCTGGATCGTCAGGTCGAAGGCCGAGCGCGTATTGCTGACGTTGGCCCACAGCGAACTGTGGAACGGGTCCTCGCAATCGCGCGCATAATGGCCCAGCATCCGCAGGTTCAACTGGTTGTCGCCGGGCAGGAACAGCGCGGGGTTGACCGGGATCGTCACCTGCTGTCCGCCGGCACCATCGGGTGACAGGCGGAAGGTCCGCACGACCTCGCCGTTCAGGATCACGACCAACTGGCTGAGATCGGCGAGCAGCGCCGGCGACCATGCGAAGGTCAGCGTCAGATTCGCGCCGGTCACGACCTCGTTGGCGCGCAGGCCGAACGGGATGGCGATCTCGCCGCGCGTGCCCGCCAGCCGGATCGCGCTGCGCACGCGCAGGTCGCGGAAGGTCAGCCGCTCCTGCCGCACGCCGCGCACGCCGGGCTGTGCCTCGGTCGTCTCCACCGTCTGCGCGATCGCCGCGCGCGGCGTAGCGATCGTCGCGCCGAGCGCGAGCAGCGCGGCGATCGCCGCCGCCTTCGCCGACGTGGCCAGCCGCGTGCGCTCGCGCCGCCGTTCGGCACGGTTGAAGCCCAGCAGGCGCTTGAGCGTCAGCAGATCGACCTTCACAATATCCCCCAGCGATTGGAGCGTGGACACGGGTGCCCGTGGCGCGGCTTCGGCCCAGGCGTCGCTGCGCCCCATCACCGCGCGGACCAGTTGGCGTTGCTGGAGCATGTCGAGTCCCTGAAATTGCAGGTTGGCCACCTGCCCGCCGATCCGCTGCAACCGGACCGGCAGCGTCAGCATCTCGTCCCCCATCGGCAGCGCGACATGGGTGACTTCGCGTTCGCGCAGCGCCACGCCCTCGGGCGCGGCGATTGCGATGCCGCCCATCGACAGGTCGATGGTCTGCGCCTCGACGACATGGCCGTCGGCGAAATACAGCGTGCCCGGCAGTTCGACCGGGATGCGGATGTGCTCGCGCACCTGCCGCGTTTCCCGCGCGACCGACACCGCCGCCAGCAGGATGACGAGGCTGAAGACCGCCCAGACGGTGTTGAGCAGCAGCGTATCGCCCTGAATGTTGAACAGGTGCGGGAAGAACCACCATTTCACCACCCCGAAGGCGATGCCGAACAGGACGAGGCCGATGCAGATCAGATGCGGCCGGACCGTCGCAGTGTCGAAATGGGTGCGGTCGAGCAGCGACCCCTTGTCGGTCACGTTGAACTTGCCGCCGCGCGGTTTGAACATCGTCCACACCGTCGGTTTGGCGAGGTGGAAGGCGAGGATCGTCTCATACACCTCGCCCCACAAAGGCCGGCGATCGCCGCCCTGCAACCGCGCGCCCGACACCTGCGAGCAATAGAGATGCGCGGCGGCATAGGCGAAGATCATCGAGGCTGACGCATGGATGATGTTCTCGCCGAGGATCAGATAGGCGAGCGGACTGGTGAGAAAGGCGATGCGCGGCAGCGGAAACTGGAAATGCAGCATCGCGTTCAGGTAACAAAGCCGCTGCGCCACGCTCAGCCCCGGCCCGAACAGCGGATTGTCGATCCGCAGAATCTGGGTCATACCGCGCGCCCAGCGGATGCGCTGGCCGATGTGCAGCACCAGCCGCTCGGTCGCGAGCCCCGCCGACAGCCGCAGCCCGAGATAGGCGGTCGACCAGCCCTTGCGCTGCAATTTCAGCGCGGTGTGCGCGTCTTCCGTCACCGTTTCAAACGCGAAGCCGCCGGTATCGGCCAGCGCCGCGCGGCGAATGATCGCGCACGATCCGCAGAAGAAGGCGGCGTTCCACAAGTCATTGCCGCGCTGCACCGCACCGTAGAACAGGTCGCCCTCGCCCGGCAGGTTCTTCACCGACCCCAGGTTGCGCTGCACCGGATCGGGTGAATAGAAATGATGCGGCGTCTGGACGAGCGCCAGCTTGGCCTCGCGCTGGAACCAGCCGACCGTCATCTGGAGAAAGGCGCGCGTCGGCACATGGTCGCAATCGAAGATCGCGATCAGCGACCCGTCGGTGCGCGACATGGCGGCATTCAGGTTGCCCGCCTTGGCATGGTTGTTGTCCGACCGGGTGATGTAGCCGCAACCGACCGACCGGGCGAAGGCGCGAAACTCGGCCCGCCGCCCGTCGTCGAGCAGATAGACGCGGAACCGGTCGCGCGGATAATCCATGTCCATCGCCGCCAGCACCGTGTTGCGCACGATGTCGAGGCCCTCGTTATAGGTCGGGACATAGACGTCGACGGTCGGCCACTCGTCCGGGGCGCCCTGTAGTTCCACCGCCTGGCGTTCCATCGGCCATGCGGTCTGGGCGATGCCGATCGCGAGGATGACCCAGGCGTACAGCTCGGCAAGATACAGGCCGATGCCCAGCACCGCGCCGATCGGATCGTCGAACGACAGCGTCGTCGTCGTCCGCCAGAACAGATAGCGGGTGGACGCGATCAGCGACAGCAGCGCCAGCACCAATGTCGCGCGGCGCGACCGCATCCGCCCCAGCACGATCGCGCCGACGATGGTGACGCCGGCGAAGATCCATTGCGATTGCAGGTCGAGCGGCACCGTCACCACGATCAGCGCCAGCAGGGCGACGAGCGCGAACAGCAACAGGTGCGGGATCGCCGCGAGCTTCACGCCGCGTCCTCCCGCGCCTGCAATCCGCACCGCGCCTCGACCGCGATCGCCAGTGCCGCGAGGTCGGGCAGCACGACGCTCTGCGGCGCATAGCGGGCGATCGGCTGAAACGATGCCAGCGCCTCGTTCACCGCCTCGTCGCGGCGGATCGCGCCGATCATCCGGTCGCCGAACAGTTCGCGCAGGAAAAGCTGGCTGTGGCGCGACAATTTGCGGGTATCGTCGACGCCGTTGAGCACGAAACCGGTCGATTCGACGTCGATCGCCGCCGTTCCCGGCCGCACCTGCGCCAGTCCGGCGAGCGATACCGGCTGCGGCATCAGCACGCACAGGTGCAACGCCGCCAGCGGCAGCAGCGCGTCGCGCGCCGTCAGATCGGCGGCGGCGACATCGGCCACCACCACCCGGTCGCCCAGCAGCGCCCCCTCGCCGCGCCCGCCGTGCCGCATCCGCCCGCCATGGACGAAGCCATGGCCCTGCAGCAGCTCGACGCCGTCGACGATGATGCCTTCGTCGTCGGCCTCGCCGATGTCGGGCACCGGCTGGGTCGGCAACATGCCGAAGAACAGCTTGAGCGCATCGGCATGGGTGAAGTCCACCGCCGCGACCGGATGCCCCCGCGCGGCAAGAGCAAGTGCAAGATGCGCGGCGACGAAGCTCGTCCCCACGCCGCCGGTGGGCGCATGGCACAGGATCAGCGGCATATCAGCGGCTACCCCGGTGATCGTCGGACAGGCCCGACAGGAAGGCGCGAAGATTGCGCGACGCCGCCGGTTCGTCCGGCGTCGCCCCGCGTTCGGACGGGGTCGCTCCCCCGTAGCGTGCGAACATCGGCGCGCCCGGCGGCGGGGCCGCGCGCTCGGGAATTCGCTGCGGCCGGCCGACGACCCGCGGATCCTCGAGCAGCGCCGCGAACAGCGGCCATGGTTCGAGGTCCGAGATCGGATCGGCAAAAGCCTCGTAGCGGAAATCCCGCCGGCCCAGCTTTTCGAGAAGCGCGGTAACGTCGCGTCGCATATCGGATCCTTCCGGGGACATGCTATGCACCGGATAGCGCTTACAGATGGTTAACGCGCTTCTGTTCCAGCAAAAACAGTCCCTTACCCCGCCGGATACCGGGCAACTGTCCAGCAGGAGAGCGCGATCAGTTGGGCAAGACCGTTGGCACCGGTCTTGGGGCTACAGGCCGAGGATGCCGGGCACCGCCTTGTTGCTGTGCCCCATGACCAGCAGGTCGAAGACCGTCCGCGCGCGGACGGCGCGCTACCGTCGCGACCATGCGCCGCCCTCGGCCGCCCCCGCGACGATTGAGCCAGCCCCCTCTCCCGCATCCGTCACCGCTGCGCTATTGCCGGGCGATGGCGAGGAAGAAACGCTACCTGACCGCGACGATGGCCGACGGCTATGTGAAGACGATCGGCCCCACCGCCGCGCCGTTCACCCATTACTGGCGCATCGTCGCCCATCTGCACAACGGCAAGACCGAAGTGTTCTGGGGTCACGCCACCTCCGCGAAGGACGCCGTGGCCAAGGAAGCGCTGACCCGACAGGCGGCGAAGCGGCACGGATGGAAAGGATTCGATTTCGAGGTGGTCGAACTCACCGAAAGCTGAGCGCGCACCGCTTCGTCGCTGGTACGGACGACACTCCCATCGACCGTTGGCAATATCATCCGGCACGAGCGCCCGGTCATCGATCGACAAGCGCAACTGGCGGAACGCCGGCGCCGCCCCCGGCGGTCGAGGACGGCCGTACCGCCGTCGACCCGCCATCGCCCCCCGCCTGCCAGTCGCGCGAAACGCCCGTCGGTACGCAGCATCAGTTCCGATCCCGTCTCCATCACTCCGACCGAGGATAACGACCGGCCAGACCGCGACGCTCGCTGGGCTCCGGCTCCGTCCGGTATCGCGCCGCCGATCGCTGCTCACGCATGTCCCTGGATGACAGGTACAGGAACGAGGTCATCATCCGTCGAACGTCGTATCGGTGCGGGCTGGCGGCTTGAACAGGTCCGTCGCCGGCCTGTATGCGCTGTCGCCATGTCGTTGTCCCCCAAGAAGCACGGTGTCGGCGTTGATCGGATCGCGGACGCGCCCGACTTCGTCGTCATCGACGTCGAAACCGCCTGCTCGCGGGTCAGCAGCATCTGCCAGATCGGCATCGTCGGTTTTCGCGACGGGAGGATCGCGTTCGAATATGAAACGCTGGTCGATCCGCAGGACCAGTTCAGCAGCTTCAACACGCGGATTCACGGCATCACCGCAGAGCATGTGCGGGGGAAACCGAGTTTCGCGGATGTGCATGACGTCGTCAGCCGCCACCTGGGCGGGCGGATCACCGTCGCGCATTCCTATTTCGACAAGGGCGCGATGGCCGCCGCGTGTCGCGTTCACGACCGGACGATGGTCGATACCACATGGCTCGACAGCGTGGGGGTGGCGAAACGGGCGTGGCCGGACCTGCCGAGCCACAAGCTCAATATCGTGTCCCGCCACCTCGGCATCCCGCTGAAGCACCACGACGCGCTCAGCGATGCGCGCGCCGCCGGCATGATCGTCGTGAAGGCCATCGAACATACCGGAGTGTCGCTGGCGGACTGGATGGCGCCGCCGGTGCGGTCGCGCGTTCCCGCTGCCCCGCCGCCGGCCGCGACGGGACCGCTCGCGGGCGAGCGGGTGGCGATCCTCGGCCAGCCCCGCAACGGTCCGCTCGCCCGGCGGATCGCGGCGAGCGGCGGTCGCGTCATGTCCGGGGTGGGCACCACGACCACGATCCTCGTCGTGACCGGGGACGAGCCGTTCGGCTATATTCGCTTCGACGCGCACTATCGCAAGGCGGAGGCGCTGCGGCAGTCCGGCGGCGCGATCAGAATCCTGTCCGAACGCCAGCTCCTCGATTTCCTCGGCACCTGACCGCCCCGTGGTTACGACGCCGGGCGCGATGTCCAAGCGGATTGCGCCCGGACCATGGCGCGCCCTATCGAGGATTCCGTCGAACCGGTCAAAGGCGAGATAACGGGCGGCGCGTCGAGCCGAAGCCGATCGCCCCGGAAAACTGCCGGAAGACCGGCCGTCCTTACGATGGGCCTGCCGGGACGTGCCGGGGCTCATCGGATGGCTGACCGCACCCGTTGACGACCTGGATCGCGCCGATTTCAGAATATGCGGTATGATACCACGGACAAAGAAAACCCCGCCAAGTCACTGACTTAGCGGGGCTTTCCATGGTGCACCCAGAGCGATTCGAACGCCCGACCCTCAGATTCGTAGTCTGATGCTCTATCCAGCTGAGCTATGGGTGCCCGGTGGAGGCCGCCTGTTAGATGGGGAAATTCATGCTGGCAACCCCGTTGTGTCATTTTTTTATGCTGACTATCGAATATCCATGACCCGAGCCCGCATCCTGTCCGCCTTTCTTGCCCTCAGCGCCTGCGCCGCGCCATCGGGGGACTATCCCTCGCTATTGCCGCGCCCGATCGAGCGGATCAGCCTCGCTGAACCGGTCCGCCCGGTCGCGGTCGCCACGCCCGATGCGGCGCTCGATTCCCGGATCGCCGCGCTCACCGCAGCGGTCGCCACCGCCAGCGGCAGGTTCGACACCGCCGTCGCCCGCGCCCGCCCGGCGGTACGCAGCGGCACCGGCAAGGCCGAAGGCAGCGAGCCATGGCTCGGCGCACAGGTCGCGCTGGCCGGGCTGGACGTGGCGCGTACCGGGATCGATGCGCCGGTCGCCGATCTCGAACGCCTCGCGATTGATCGTGCCGCCGCCGGGCAGCCGCCCTATCCCGCGCTCGACGCCGCGCTGGAGCGCGCGACCCGCACCGCGACCGCCCAGCGCGCAACGATCGCAGCGCTGACGGCGGCGCTGCGCTGATGTTGTGAGGACTGATCCAACGGGGTTGGATCAGTACGG
>NZ_LMKU01000012.1:366280-378507 GCF_001421635.1 Sphingomonas sp. Leaf25 | reverse complement strand
TCCCCCACCCGGCCACCCATCAAGAATACGCTGTGGGTGGCCGGGTGGGGGAGCGGGCCGGTGCCGCATCCGCGTGAGCGGATCGGACGTTACTGCAGCGCCCGCAGAACGGGGAGGATCGACGCATAATCGTCGGTCCATGGCGAGGCATCGGACGGCGGCAGCGGCACCCAGTCGCCGCCGCTCGCCAGCAATTCGGCAAGCACCTCCGGATCGGGGGTGAGCGCGATCCATTCGGACCCGGTTTCGCCGTTCGCCTCGCTCGCCGGCTGGTACGACAGTCCGGCCGCCATCCACCCGCCCGCCGTCGCCGCGACNCACCGGCCCCAGATCGAGATAGCGGTTGGAGATATGCACCAGCAGCAACCCCTTGGGTCCCAGTACCCGGCGATAGGTCGCGAACGCCTCACGCGTCATCAGGTGCATCGGCACCGCATCCGACGAAAAGGCGTCGAGCACCAGCAGGTCGAGGCTGTTCGCCGACTGATCGGTCAGCGAGAGCCGCGCATCGCCCATCACGATCCGGGCATCGGGTAGGCAGTTGCGCAGAAAAGTAAATGCCCCCGAATCGCGCGCGATCCGCACCACCGTCGGGTCGATCTCGTAGAAGCGCCATTGCTGCCCCGGCCGGGCGTAGCACGACAGCGTCCCGGTCCCCAGCCCGACGACGCCGATGCGCGCTTTCGGACCATAGATCACGGGGGCAGCGCGCAGCGCCTCGCCGACTCCCGATTGCGGCACGTAATAGGTCGTCGGCGTCCGTTCGCGGGCCGGCGATCCGGTCAACTGGATGCCGTGCAACGTCGTGCCGTGCTGCAACTCGCGCACGCCATTGCCGTGCGCGACGGTATAGACGCCGAAATAGCTGCGGGTCCTGGCGCCGGGTTCCAGCGACAGTTCGATCGCGCGATAGCCGCCGAACAGATACAGCGCCCCGGCCAGCGCCACGACATAGGGCAGCCGCGCGCCGATCGCGAACAGCCCGATCGCGACGATCCCGAAGAAGGCAACGGCATCGGCCTTCGTGCCCAGCATTCCGGCCGGATTGGTCAGCCCCAGCACCACCAGCACGACGACCCCGCCGATCGCCGCCGCCGACAGCACCGTCGTCCGCGCGCGCCACAGCCGCTGCGTCACCGGCAGCAGGAACGGCAGCGGCGCGAGCAGCCCGGCGGCGAGGATCAGCAGCGGATATTCATAGGTCCAGTCGAACACCACCGGCGCGACCAGCCCGGCAAACACCCCGCCCAGCGCGCCGCCGACCGACATCGCCAGATAAAAGCCGGTCAACCGCGCCGGTGCCGGGCGCAGCGCGTGCATCCGGGTATGCAGCGACACCGACACCGCGAACAGCAGCAGCAACGCCGCCAGTGCGTTCAGCAGCGGAAAGTCGTGATGCCCGGCGATCATCATGCCGCCGAACACCAGAATCGTGATCGGCGCGTAACGGGTTATCGCCTCCGCCATCCCCCGCCGGTCGGCAAAGGCGACGGTGAAGCTCAATAGATACAGGCCGAGCGGCAACACCCACAGCAGCGGCACCGCGACGATGTCGGTCGTCAGGAAGGTCGTCGTCGCCAGCATCAGCCCCGAGGGCACGAGCGCCAGCACGATCCAGTGCGCTACCCGCCGCATCCCCGGTGCCGGCCCCGGATCACCGACGACGACGGCATCGCGCCGCAACGGCAACAGCCAGCCGCACGCGAGGACCAGCAGCAACAGCACGCCATAACCGACGCTCCAACCCCAGCTCTGCCCTTTGAGCGACAGCAGCGGTTCGACCAGCAACGGATACGCGATCAGCCCGGCGAAACTGCCGACGTTCGACGCGGCATAGAGCGCATAGGGATCGCGCCCCGGACAGGCGAAGGCGAACCAGCGTTGCAGCAGCGGTGCCTGCGCCGACACCGCGAAGAACAACGGCCCGATCGATGCCGCCAGCAGCCACGGCGTCCACAGCACCGGTTCGGCCCCGGCGGGCACCTGCCCCGCCAACACGCCGATCGGCAGCCATGCGGCGGCGAGCAACAGCAGGAGCAGATGCACCGTCGCCTGCGCCTTGGGCACCAGCTTGCCGAGCAGATGGGCATAGGCATAGCCGCCGAGCAGCAGCGCCTGATACACCAGCATCGCCGAATTCCACACCGCTGGCGCGCCGCCCAGTTGCGGCAACGCCATGCGCGCGACCATCGGCTGGACGAGGAACAGCAGGAACGATCCGGTCAGGATCGCCGCGACATAGGTCAGCCGGATCGGCAGGCCACCGCCCCGCCCCTCGCCTTCGCCATCGTTCACGGGCGCGTCTTCCAATAGGTGACATGACGCTGGAGCGGGCTGTCATCGGGCACCGCCGGATGATCGAAATCCTCACCCATGCTGCGGACCATGCCGATCCGCTCCATCAATCCCCAACTGCGTATATTGGTCGCGGCGGTGATCGCCCCGATGCGATCGACGCCCAGATTGACGAACCCCCAGTCGAGACTGGCCATCGCCGCCTCGCGCGCCAATCCCTGCCCCCAATATTCCTTGCCGAAGCGCCAGCCGATCTCGACTCCGCCTTCCAGCGGCGTACCCTCGGCACCCGGCTTCAACCCGCAGAAACCGATCATCGTCGCGGTCGCCCGCGCCTCGACGACCCAGAAACAATAGCCGTGCGTCGCCTGATAGCCGTCCTGCCGGTCGATCGCGGCATCGACTTCGGCCGGGGTCATCGGCGCCGGGAAATAGCGCATCACCTCCGGGTCGGCGCAATGCGCGTAGAATATCGGCCGGTCGCGATCTTCCCAGCGGCGCAGCACCAGCCGGTCGGTGGCGATCATGCTCCCAGCAACCGCGCCGCATGGACCGCGTGATAGGTCAGCACCCCGCTCGCCCCCGCCCGCTTGAACGCCAGCAGCGTTTCGAGGACCAGCGCGTCGCGCTCCCCCGCACCCGCCGCCACCGCCGCCTCGATCATCGCATATTCGCCCGACACCTGATACGCGAACACCGGCACGCGGAACTCGGCCTTCACCTTGGCCACGATGTCGAGATACGGCAGCCCCGGCTTCACCATCACGCTGTCCGCGCCCTCGGCCAGATCGAGCGCGACCTCGCGCAGCGCTTCCTCATGGTTGGCGGGGTCCATCTGATAGGTCTTCTTGTCGCCCTTCAGCAGCCCGCGAGAACCCACCGCATCGCGGAACGGGCCGTAGAAGGCGCTGGCATATTTGGCGGCATAGGCCATGATCTGGACGTTGTGATGCCCGTCCGCCTCCAGTGCGGCGCGGATGATGCCAATACGGCCGTCCATCATGTCCGACGGAGCGATGATGTCGCTGCCCGCCGCCGCCTGCACCCGTGCCTGCCGTACCAGTGCCTGTGCGGTCACGTCGTTCAGCACATAGCCATCGGCATCGACGATCCCGTCGTGGCCATGGCTGGTATAGGGGTCGAGCGCGACGTCAGTCAGCACGCCGATGTCGGGCACCGCATCCTTGATCGCGCGGATCGCGCGGCACATCAGATTGTCGGGATTATACGCCTCCTTGCCGTCGTCGCTGCGCAGCGCCTGCGGCGTATTGGGGAACAGCGCGACGACCGGAATACCCAGGTCGCGTGCCTCGCGCACCCGCTCGACCAGCGAGGGCAGCGTCCAGCGGGTGACGCCGGGCAGTTGCTTGACCGGCGTATCCTCGCCCTCGGTCACGAACAGCGGCCAGATCAGATCGGCGGGCGTCAGCAGCGTTTCGGCATGCAGACGGCGGCTCCAGGCGGACGCGCGGGTGCGGCGAAGGCGCAGCGCGGGGTAAGCGGCGGACATGGGCCGGACTTGTGGGCCATGCACCGTATCGGATCAACCGAAAGTCGTGCGGCGATTTTCGTTACGGAGCGTTACCGACCGCATGACCCACATCCGATCCGCCGCCATGATCGTCAACGCCCGGTCACGGCGCGGTCAGGCCCAGTTCGCCGAGGCGTGCAAGGCGATGCAGGGCCTGCCGTACAAGGTGGACGCGCATGCGGTGGAGGACCCCGACGATCTTGTCCCCCGGTTGAAACAGGTGCTGGCCGCCAAGCCCGATCTGGTGGTGCTGGGCGGCGGCGACGGGACGATCAGCAGCCTCGTCGACCATCTGCTGGGGCATGACGTGATCCTCGGCGTGCTGCCGTTCGGCACCGCCAACAGCTTCTGCCGCACGCTCGGCATCCCGCTCGACATCCCCGGCGCGGTCAACGTGCTGCGCACCGGGCGCCCAAGGCGGATCGATCTCGGCATGGTCGATGGCGACTATTACGCCAATTGCGCCGCGATCGGCATCTCGCCGCTGATCGCGCAGACCATTCCGCACGGCGTCAAGAAATTGTTCGGGCGCGTGGGCTATCTCAGTTGGGCGGCGCTCCAGTTCGCGCGGTTCCAGCCGTTCGAGCTGACCGTCACCAACGGCAGCCATGTCCAGCGGCTGACCGCGACCGAGGTTCGCATCTCCAACGGCCCCTATCACGGCGGCACCGAACTGGTCGAAGAGGCACAGGTCGACAGCGGCGAAATCGTGGTTCAGGTCGTGTGCGGCAAGGGCAAGCGTTCGCTGGTGCGCAACTGGGCGGCGGGGTTCTTCCGCCTCGATTCGCGCCGGGTCGATACCGTGTCGTTCCACGGGCAATCGCTGCGCATCGAAACCGTGCCGCGCCTGCCGATCTCGATCGATGGCGAGGTGCTGGCCAAGACGCCGGTGACGGCGAAGATCGCCGCCGGGATCATCGAGGTGATGGCACCAGCGTAAGCCACCCCCACTCGTCATTCCGGCGAAGGCCGGAATCCACGGATAGGGAACGGTAGCGACTCCATCGATACCGCTCGTGACCATGGATTCCGGCCTTCGCCGGAATGACGAACGTCAGCCCAACCGCCCCAGCGCCGCGTGCAGCCGCGCCGCCTCGGCCATCTTGTCGGCGTGATCGGCGCGCGCCTTATCCACCGCCTCGGGCTTCGCGCGTTCGACGAAACTGGCGTTGCCCAGCCGCCCGGCCAGCGCATCGCGTTCCTTCTCCGCCGCCGCGATCGCCTTGGTCAGCCGCGCGCGCTCCGCGTCGAGGTCGATCACCTCGCCCAGCGGCAGGACGAACGTCGCCTCGTCCACCACGATCTGGAGCGCGCCGCCCGCCGGTGCCTCGCCCTCGACCCGGTCGACCCGCGCGAGCCGCGCCAGCACCGCCGCTTGGGCGGCCAGCCGTTCGCCGGTCAGCGCCGAGGCATCGCGAACATGCAGCGGCAGCCGCGCGCCCGGCGGCACGTTCAGCTCGGTCCGCGCGGCGCGCACTTCGCTCACCAGCCGGATCAGCCAGTCGATCTCGGCGCGCGCACCCGGATCGATCGCGCGCGCATCCGCCATCGGCCAGCGCGCGACGATCAGGTCGTTGTCGCGTTCCCCAAGCGCATGCCACAGTTCCTCGGTGATGAACGGCATGAACGGGTGGAGCATCACGAGGATCTGGTCGAGGACCCATCCCGCCACCGCGCGGGTTTCCTCCGCGCCCTCGCCGCCGCCCTGCAACACCGGCTTGATGAGTTCGAGATACCAGTCGCAGAACCGGCTCCACGTGAACTGGTAGATGGTATTGGCCGCCCCGTCGAAGCGCAGGTCGGCGAGTGCGAGGTCGAGCGCCTGTACTGTCTCGATCGTCTCGGCGATAATCCAGCGGTTGACCGCGAGGTCGGCCTTTGGTGCCTCCAGCGCCTGCGACGCGCCGATGCCGTTGGCCTGCGCGAAGCGGGTCGCGTTCCACAGCTTGGTCGCGAAGTTGCGATAGCCCTCGACCCGCTTCTCATCCATCTTGATGTCGCGGCCCTGGCTCTCCATCGCCGCCATGAAGAAGCGCAGCGCATCGGCGCCATAGGCATCGATCAGCCCCAGCGGATCGACGGTATTGCCCTTCGACTTCGACATCTTCGCGCCATCGGCGGCGCGGACAAGGCCGTGGAGATACAAGGTCTTGAAGGGCACTTCCTTCATGAAGTGGATGCCCTGCATCAGCATCCGCGCATCCCAGAAGAACAGGATGTCGAACCCCGAGATCAGCACGTCGTTGCTGTAGCGCCCGCCCAGCGTCGGGTCGGTGTTGTCGGGCCAGCCGAGCGTGGCGAACGGCCACAGCGCGGAGGAGAACCAGGTGTCGAGGACGTCCTCGTCCTGCTTGAGCGCAACGCCCTCCCCCGCTTCGGCCTGCGCCTCCGCATGGGTTTCGGCGACGAACACGCGGCCATCGTCGGCGAACCACGCCGGAATGCGATGCCCCCACCACAATTGCCGCGACACGCACCACGGCTGGATGTTCTCCATCCAGTTGAAATAGGTCTTTTCCCACGACTTGGGCACGATCTTGACCGCACCCGATCGCACCGCCTCGATCGCCGGCTGCGCCAGCGTCGCGGCGTCGACATACCACTGATCCGTCAGCCACGGCTCGATCACCACGCCCGATCGATCGCCATAGGGCGTCTGGATGCGACGCGGCTCGGCATCATGCTCCACCCCGTCCTTGTCGACGTGCGGCAGGAGGAAGCCCTGTTCCTTGAGCGCGACGACGACGAGACGGCGGGCGTCGGCCGGCGCCTTCGGGTCGTTGCCCGGCAGCCCGAGATACCCGGCCGGGATCAGCCCGTCGGCGGTCTGGCAGACCTGCGCCTTCGCATCGAGCATGTTGAGCATGTCGGCTGCCTTGAACCCGGCGCGCTTGCCGACCTCGAAGTCGTTGAAGTCATGCCCCGGCGTGATCTTGACCGCACCCGACCCCAGTTCGGGATCGGCATGCTCGTCCGCCACGATCGGAATCAGCCGGCCGGTGATCGGCAGGCGAACCATCTGCCCGATCAGCGCGGTATAGCGTTCGTCGGCCGGGTTCACCGCCACCGCCATGTCGGCCAGCATCGTCTCCGGCCGGGTCGTCGCGACCTCAATGAAGCCGCTGTCGTCGGCCAGCGGATAGCGCAGGTGCCAGAAACTGCCCTGCACCTCGCGCGTCTCGACCTCCAGATCGCTGATCGCGGTGCCGAGGCCCGGGTCCCAGTTCACCAGCCGTTTGTCGCGGTAGAGCAGCCCTTCGCGGTAGAGTTGCACGAAGACCTTCAGCACGGCGGCCGAAAATCCCTCGTCCATCGTGAAGCGCTCGTTCGACCAGTCCATCGAACAGCCCAGCCGGCGGAGCTGGCCAGTGATCGTGCCGCCGCTCTCCGCCTTCCATTCCCACACCTTGCCCACGAAATCGTCGCGGGTGAAGTCGGTGCGCTTCTGCCCGGCCTGCGCCATCTGGCGCTCGACTACCATCTGCGTCGCGATGCCGGCATGGTCGGTCCCGACCACCCAGCGCGCGTCCTTGCCCTGCAACCGCGCATGGCGGACGAGAATGTCCTGCAACGTGTTGTCGAGCGCATGGCCGATGTGCAGACTGCCCGTGACGTTGGGCGGCGGGTTGACGATCGTCCACGGCTGCGCGCCCGGCCGTTTGGGGCGGAACAGGCCGGCCTTTTCCCAATGCGGATACCAGCGGGCCTCGATGGCGGCGGGGTCGAAGGTCTTGGGCAGTTCGCTCATGCTGTGGCGAATGGCGCGGAACCGGCGGGGTTGCAAGGGGCGGGTCGCCCGGTGCTGCTGCCGGGAAGGGAAGATTTGGTTCACGCGAAGGCGCGAAGACGCGAAGGGGTTACGCCTGGGTCCGATCGACATTCCGTTGGCCGTGACGCCAGCAAAGACCATTTCCGTCACCCCGGACTTGTTCCGGGGTCCACCGTGCAGAGATCGATGCCGCTCGAGGCACTTGCGACAGCGTTTGCGGCTAGGTGGACCCCGGAACAAGTCCGGGTGACGAAGAAGGGCGGCGTTTTCGACTAAGAACTGCACCGGAATGGCTGAGTGTCGATCGGCCCCAGGGCTGATCCACCCATCCCGAAACAAACGTCATCCCGGCGAAGGCTGGGATCTCCCGGGGAGTGCGCGCGACAGGAGCCGCTTGAGGCCCCAGCCTTGGCTGGGGCGACGGTTCCGGGCGGGCGAATCAAGTTTCAGAAAGGGAAAGAGGATTTTCGCGCAGAGGCGCAGAGGCGCAGAGAATGTCACGCCTGCCGCGACAGCGGCGCTTCAACTTCACCGGGGGGCAGGCGAGAGGCTTCGCCGGAACGCCGACGGAGGTTGTGCCCGCAACCCCCTCTGCACCTCCGCGCCTCTGCGCGAAAACTTCTTCTCCGCGTCTCCGCGCCTTCGCGTGAACCGGTCCTGTTTCTACCGCCCGCTGATCCGCGCGATTTCCTTGGCGACCATCGTCTCGACGATGCCGGGCAGCTTGGCGTCGAGCCATTCGCGCAGCATCGGGCGGAGCATCTCGCGCACCAGTCCTTCGAGCGAGTCGGTGCCCGGCGTCTCGGGCTTCACCAGCATCCGCGACAACTGGTCGAGCGAACCACGGCTCGCCTCGGCCGCGCGGTCGGAAACGATCGCCGGATCGATCGAGGGTGCGGCGGCGGCAGGCATCGGCGCAGGCTCCTGCACGGGGGGTTCGGGTTCGGCGACGACGCGGGGGGCCTCGGCGACGGGTTCGGGCGCTTCGGCCCGGATCGGTTCGACACGGATCGATTCGACCTTGGCCTGTTCGATCCGCGGCGGCGGTGGCGCCGCGACGCTGTGGTTCAGTTCGAGGATGTCGTCACGGTCGTCCAGCTCGCGCGGCTGCGCGGTGCGGATCGACTTGCGGCCACGAATGGCCTGTGCCGATCCTTCGCCTTCCTCGGCGATGATCCGTTTGATCGAGGACAGGATGTCCTCCATCGACGTATCGGCTCCGACATCCCCCATCGCCACCCTCATGTGCAAACGTCCCTGTAATCGCTCAGTTGTCGGGTCTGGCGGCCGGACTGTCAACGCCCGGTGTCACGCCATCGCCGCCACGACGCCGGTCCGGCGCGTCGAGACCGTCGGTCGGGGTATAGGGATTGGCGCTGCGCTGCAACTTCGGATCGAGCTCGCGTGTCACCGCCGGCGTCTGCGCGGGCGTGTTCACCGTGCCCGGCGCGACCGGTTTCGGCGCGGGGTCGTCGCTCCAGTCCCAGCTCTTGCCCCGTACCCGGTCATAATTGGCCACCGGATCATACAGCGCGCCGCCGTCCAGCCCGAGGTCGCGCGCCTCCGCCCGGCCCATCGCCGCCAGCAGCGCGAAGCCCGCGACATAGGCATCGCGCCGCGCCGTCACCAACTGCACCTGCGAATTGAGCAGTTCCTGTTCGGCATCGAGAATGTCGAGGATGGTGCGCGTGCCGACGCTGTTCTCGGCGCGCACGCCTTCCAGCGACAGCTTGTTCGCGGTGATCTGCACTTCCGACGACTGGATCACCCGCAACGCCGATTGCCATGCGGCATAGGCGGAGCGCGCGTCGGACACGACGGCGCGCTCGGTCTGCGTCACCTGTTCGATCGCGACGCCCTCCAGCGCCTGCGCCCGGCGGATCTGCGCGGCGGGGCGGCCGCCCTGATAGAAGGGCATCGTCACCCGCACGCCAGCCTGCGCCTGTCCACCGTCCTGTTGCAGCACGATGCCGTCGATCGACTGCGCCGATCCGAGGAAGCTGGTATAGCTGCCGGTCAGGAACGCGCCGACCTGCGGCAGCCGGTCCGCCCGCGCGACACGGACATCGAACCCGGCGGCGTCGCTCGCCCGCTGCGCCGCGACCAGTGCCGGATTGTTGGCGACCGCGACCCGCACCGCGCCGTTCGGATCGGCGGGGAGGTTGGGCAGGCCCGGCGGTGGATCGAGCCGGCCGGCCGGGGCACCCGTGACCTCGACGTAATTCTCGCGGCTGGTGACGAGGTTCGCCTCGGCCTGCTGCAACTGCGCCTGTGCCTGCGCCAGCCGCGCCTCGGACTGGGCGACGTCGGTGCGGGTCAGGTCGCCGACCTGGAACCGGTCGCCCGACGCGCGCAGGTTCACCTGCAACACGCTGACGTTCTGCTGGTTCAGCCGGACGATCGCCTCGTCGCGCAGCACGTCGTTATAGGCCGCGACAACGAGGGTGAAGACATTGGCCTCGGTGCTGCGCAGGCTGGCGCGACCCGCCAGCACCCGCGCATCGGCGGCACGCACGCCGTTCTTCACCGCGCCCCCGGCATAGAGCGGCAGCGACGCGGTCGCCTGCGCCTGGCCGATGCGCGGGGCCTGCGTCACGCCGCGCGTCTGGGTGTTCAGCACCTGTTCGGTGACGGTGCCCTGCGTCGTGACCTGCGGCAGCCCCTGCGACCGGGCGATCGGCACGGTTTCGTCGGTGGCGCGCAGATTGGCGCGCGCCCCGGTCAACTGCGGGTTGGTCGCATAGGCGCGCACCAGCGCCTCGCGCAGCGTTTCGGCCCCCGCCGGTCCGGCAAGGAGTGCGACGAACGCGACCCCCGCGGCAAACTTCCCCCCCCGCATCGTCTTCCTTACCTTGCGAACTGGAACGTCTTGGGACGGGCGAAGCCCGGCAGCACGACGCAATCGAGATCGGCGAACTCGGTCAGGCCGAAGCCGCCGCCGGTCTTACGACCGAGCGCCAGCCGGGTAACGCCGCGATCGACGATCCCCGTCGCCAGCCGCCCGCCCGGTGCCAGTTGCGCGACGATCGCGTCGGGCACCTGCTCGACCGCGCCGTCGATGAGGATGACGTCATAGGGCGCGGCGGCGGCCCAGCCCTGCGTCAACGGCCCCTCGACCACCTCGGCACCGGCGACGGCGCCGCGCGCGGTCGCGACCATCGCCGCATCCTCCTCCAGCGCCACGACCGATCCGGCGATCCGCGCGGTGACGGCGGCCGAATAGCCGGTGGCGGCACCGATAATCAGCACCCGGTCGTCGGCCACGATCTCGGCGGCGGTCAGCAGCCGGCCGAGGATCAGCGGCGCGTTGATCGCCCGGCCCCCGCCCAGCGGCAGCGCGGCATCGCGATAGGCGACGCCCGCCTGCGCGGCGGGGACGAACGCCTCGCGCGGCACGTCGCCCATCGCCTCCACGACGCGCGGATCGCTCACCGCGCTGGTGCGAAGCTGGCTGACGACCATCGCATGGCGCATGGCGTCGAAATCGGACGGGGAACGGGTCGTGTCGGTCATGGCGGAGTCCTGTCGCACAACTGTTTTAGGGGCGCAATACACATCGCGCGAATTCGCCGGCTGTCTATCGCGCCGGCGCACCGCCGCCAAGCGAGCAGAAACGTATATTTTGCCCGGGGACGGTTGACACCGCGCCGTTCCCCCCGCATTGGCCCGCCTCCCACGACATCGAGGCGCGATGGCGGAGTGGTGACGCAGAGGACTGCAAATCCTTGCACCCGGGTTCGATTCCCGGTCGCGCCTCCAGTCGGTTTCCCGACATTTTTGATTTCTGAGGGTGCAGCCGATGACCGCGCACGTCCTGACGCTGTCCTGCGCCGACCGGATCGGCATCGTCGCCGCCGTCAGCGGGCATCTGGCCGGGATCGACGGCTTCATCCTCGACAGCCAGCAATATGCCGATCTGGATGCCGGCCGCTTCTTCCTGCGCGTCGAGTTTCGCGGCGCAGGCCCCGCCTTCCCGTCCTCGACCGACAGCCTGCACGGCGGCTTCGGCCCTGTCGCCGATCGCTTCGACTGCGACTGGTCGATCACGCCGAGCGACGCGCGGATGCGGATCGTCATCGCGGTGTCGAAGGGCAGCCATTGCCTCAACGACCTGCTCCACCGCTGGAAGACCGGCGATCTGCCGGTCGAGATCGTCGGCGTCGTCTCCAACCACGAAACGCTGCGCGCGCTGACCGAATGGCATGGCGTGCCGTTCCATCACCTGCCGATCGTGGATGGCGACCGGGCGGCGCAGGAGGCGGCGATGCTTGCCGTCGTGCGCGATGCACAGGCCGACCTGCTGGTCCTCGCCCGTTACATGCAGGTGCTGGGACCCGATCTGTCGGCGGCGCTCGCCGGCCGCTGCATCAACATCCATCACAGCTTCCTGCCAAGCTTCAAGGGTGCCCGCCCCTATGCCCGCGCGCATGATCGCGGCGTCAAGCTGATCGGCGCGACCGCGCATTACGTCACCGGCGATCTCGACGAAGGCCCGATCATCGAACAGGCGGTCGAGCGCGTCGACCACCGCGACACCGAAGCCGATCTGATCCGCATCGGCCGCGATGTCGAGGCACAGGTGCTGGCCCGCGCCGTCCGCTGGGCCGCCGAACGCCGCGTGTTCCTGAACGG
>NZ_LMKU01000012.1:358971-366230 GCF_001421635.1 Sphingomonas sp. Leaf25 | reverse complement strand
GGGGGGGAGGAGTATGCCCCGCCGCCGCCGTGACGAAAAGTTCATGCGGCGCTCACCGCCCCGCCGCTCCCCACCGCCTAAGCGCCGATCCGATGCAACAGGGACACCGGCGTTGAGCAAACCCATCTTCTTCGATCCGACCGGGCGGCGTGGCGTTCGGGCACGGCGCGGCGTCGCGCTGCTAATCCTCGCCGTGGTGCTGGCGGCGATCGCCTTTGCCACGACCTTGGTCGTGACGCCGCGCTCGCTCGGGCTGCCGCTGCCGTTCGCCAGGCGGCATGGCGAGGCGTTCGCGCCACGCGACGACCGGCTTGCGCGCCCCGACCGCTGGCTGCCGCGCCGCGCCGTGCCCTCGCCCGACACGCCGCAGACGATCGGCTTCTACGCGCCCGACACCGACGGCGGCATCGCCTCGCTGCGCGCCCATGCCCGCCAGCTCGACTGGGTCGTGCCCGCGCTGGTCACGGTCGACGGCACGCAGCCCCACCCGATCGCCGACCGCCAGCTCGACCAGTTCCTCGCCACCACCCCCCATGCGCCGAAGCTGGTGCCGATGGTCCAGAACATCATGCGTGACGGCTGGGACGGCACCGGTGCCGCCGCGATGCTCGCCGACCGGACCAAGCAACAGACGCTCATCGCCGCGCTCGCCACCTATGTGCGGCAACGGCATGCCGGCGGCCTCGTGATGGATTACGAGAGCATGCCCGCCGCCGCCGTCGCGCGCTATCCCGCGTTCCTCGCCCGGCTGCATGCGGCGTTGCCTAAGGGCGCCGAACTCGCCGTCACCGCGCCGGCGGGCGACGCCGACTGGAACCTCGCCGCGCTGGCCAAGGTCAGCGACCGGGTGATGCTGATGGCCTATGACGAGCATTGGGAAAGCGGCAGCGCCGGGCCGATCGCCTCGCAGCCATGGTTTCTGGCCCAGGTCGAAGCGGCCATCGCCAAGGTCGGCCGCGACAAGCTGACCGTGGCGCTCGGCAGCTATGCCTATGACTGGCACGGGCGAACGGCCGACGCGCTGTCGATCGAGGAAGCATGGCTCGCCGCGCAGGATGCCGGTGCGGCCGTCGGCTTCGACCGCACCAGCGGCAACGCCGGCTTCGCCTATGACGACGAGGATGGCGCGCATCACCAGATCTGGATGCTCGACGCGGTGACGAGCTGGAACGAGATGGCGGCGCTGCGCCGGCTCGGGATCGACGACGTGGCGCTGTGGCGGCTCGGCAGCGAGGACGCCGGCTTCTGGAACGACCTCGCCGCGTTCCGCACGCCCGCAAAGGTGCCCCGGCTCGAAGCGCCGCACACCGCGCTCAACGTCGATGTCGAGGGCAGCGGCGAAATCCTCAAGATCACCGCCCGCCCGACTGAGGGCCAGCGCGCGCTGACCTTCACCCCGCAGGGCGTCATCGCGAACGAGGACTATCGCCGCCTGCCGACCCCCTATGTCGTCCAGCGCGCCGGTGCCGCCGATCCAAAAGCGATCGCGCTGACCTTCGACGACGGCCCCGACCCCACCTGGACCCCGCCGATCCTCGACGTTCTGGAAAAAGCCAAGGTTCCCGGTAGCTTCTTCGTGGTTGGTGAGAATGCGCTCGAACATCCCGGCCTTCTGCAACGGATGGTCCGCGACGGCGACGAGATCGGCAACCACAGCTACACCCACCCCAATCTCGCCACCACCGGCGAGCGCACGACGAAACTGGAGCTGAACGCCACCCAGCGGCTGATCGAGGCCTATACCGGCCGCTCGACCACGCTGTTCCGCGCGCCCTATTTCGGCGACGCCGAACCGACGACGATGGACGAGATCGCGCCCGCGCTGCTGGCGCAGGACCTCGGCTACACCGTGGTCGGGCTGCATATCGATCCCAACGACTGGCAGCGGCCCGGCACCGACGCGATCGTGACCCAGGTCGTGAACCAGATCGCCGCCGCCACGGCGGAGAATTCGGGCAACGTCGTGCTGCTCCATGACGGCGGCGGCGACCGTGCGCAGACGGTGGCGGCGCTCCCGCAGATCATCGCCACGCTGAAGGCACGCGGCTATCACTTCGTCACCGCCTCGCAACTGGTCGGCGTGCCGCAGGCGGTGGCGATGCCCAAGGTGCAGGGCCGCGACCTGCTGGCGGTGCGCACCGACGTCGCGATCTTCATCGTGCTGGCGATCCTCTCGATCGTGCTGGCATGGCTGTTCTATCTCGCCATCGCGCTCGGCATCGCCCGCGCGGTGCTGCTCGCCGGGCTAGCGTGGTTCCAGGCGCGGCGCGAACGCCCGGTGCCGCCGGTGTATCGACCCACCGTCTCGGTCATCATCCCCGCTTATAACGAGGAACGGGTGATCGCCGATTCGGTCGCGCGCGTGCTGGCCAGCGACTATCCGGGGCTACAGGTCATCGTCGTCGACGACGGGTCGAAGGACGCGACCAGCGCGGTGGTGCGCGACCGTTTCGCCGGCGATCCCCGCGTCACGCTCCTGACGCTCGTCAACGGCGGCAAGGCGGCAGCACTCAACCGCGCGCTCCGGGATGCGACCGGAGAAGTCATCATCGCGCTCGATGCCGATACCCAGTTCGAGACCGAGACGATCGCGCGGCTGGCGCGCTGGTTCGCCGATTCCAGGCTCGGCGCGGTCGCCGGCGATGCGCGCGTCGGCAACCGGGTGAACCTCGTCACCCGCTGGCAGGCGGTCGAATATATCACCGCGCAGAACCTCGAACGCCGCGCGCTCGCCGGCTTCGACGCGATGACGGTGGTGCCGGGCGCGGTCGGCGCATGGCGGCGTGCGGCGCTCGATGCGGTCGGCGGCTATCCGGAGGATACGCTGGCCGAGGATCAGGACCTGACCATCGCGATCCAGCGTGCCGGCTGGCGCGTCACCTATGATCCCCGCGCGGTCGCGTGGACCGAAGCGCCCGAAAGCTTCAGGGCGCTTGCCAAGCAGCGCTACCGCTGGGCGTTCGGCACGCTGCAATGCCTGTGGAAGCACCGCGCTATCCTGCGGACCGGCAAGCCCGCCGGCCTCGCCCGGATCGGCTTGCCGCAGGCTTGGCTGTTCCAGATCGCGTTCGCCGCCATATCGCCGCTGATCGACCTCGCGCTGCTGCTCTCGATCACCGGCACCATCGTCCGCGTTCTCCAGCACGGCTGGGCGCAGACCAGCGGCGACGTCGGCACGATGGGGCTCTACTGGCTGGCATTCACCGCGATCGACGTGGCGTGCGGCTGGATCGCCTATCGCCTCGACGGCAACCGCACGCGCTACCCCGCGCATCTGCTGGTCGCGCAGCGGCTGGTGTACCGCCAGATCATGTACTGGGTGGTGCTGCGCGCCATCGCCTCGGCGATCGGCGGGTTCGTCGTCGGCTGGGGCAAGCTGGAACGCAGCGGCCGGGTGGCGGCGGCGTGAGGGCGGGTGTGAAAACGCACGGCTGCGGGTTTGAAGGATCGACATTCAGTCGGCCGTGACGCCAGCAAAGACCACCTCCGTCACCCCGGACTTGTTCCGGGGTCCACCGTGCGGCAATCGAGGCCGATCGAGGCACTTGCGACAGCTTGCGCAGCTAGGTGGACCCCGGAACAAGTCCGGGGTGACGAAGGTAGGGGTGGTGTTTTCGACTATGGACTGCACCGGAATAGCCGAATGTCGATCAGCCCCAAAATCTCACACGTTCGCGCGTTTCCAGACAGAATTTCAAAACGGCAGTTTCAGCCGCACCATCATCCGGTTGCTGACCACGCCGGGCGCCACCGTCGCCTGTTCCACCTCGGCGGCGGCACGCAGGTCGCCGACCACGCCGGTCTCCGCCTTCACCGTGTCGTCAAAGCGGGTCGGATCGACGGGGCGCAACCGGTAGCGTTCCTGCCGCACGTCGCCGCAGACAAGGATCTCGTCGTCAGAAACTGCCCCGCGACAGCGCGCCGGCGGCAACAACGGCGTCAGCTCGATCCGCCCGGGCGGCACCGCCACCGCCTGAACCAGCGACCATGCCCAGAACATCCGCCCCGCCTCCCCGTCGCCCAAGACGATGCCGGCGGATTGCGGCGCGACGACGGCAGGGCCGCTTCAGCGCACAGGCTCGGCCCCCAGCCGGTCGAGCCACGCCTGCGCCTGCTTCGGCTCGCCCACCGCCTGCGGGCCGACCGGTCCGCGCGACCGCAGGAACTGTTGTTGCAGCTCGAACGCCGGCAGGCCCAGTTGCTCGCGCGCCGCGTCGATCGCGTCGCCGATCTCGGCCAGATGGTCGATGACGGGGGCGGTCGCCGCGCGTACCCGGCGATCCGCCTGATGATCGAACAGCCCCGCTTTCCCGGCGGCCGTTACCCGCAGCGCCGCGATCAATGCCGCTGCATAGTCGGCTTCGAGTTCGATGCGGCGATCGTCGAGCCGGGCGAGACGTTGTGCTTTGGCCATGGCCGGGTCGTACCGCGCGGCAACGGGGCCGGCAACCGCCGCTACCGTTTCGCGTCGATCAGCACCGCTTGCTGCCACTTGCCCGGTGCCTTGTCGGTGCGGTGGATACAGCCGGGCCAGCAACACGGCCGCTGCTTGCCCTCCCGCAACGATTCGACCGTCCGCCCGATCCGCCGCTGACGGGTCGCGGCCTGCTTGGCATCCTCGATCCAGCACAGGAACTCGTTGCGCCCGATCGGCGTCAGCGCCTGCCACCGCGCGAACACCGCCGGGTCGCCCTCGATCGCGGTCCGCACGTCCGCTGCCGCATCATGCACCAGTCCCTGCGCGAAGCCTTCGCCCATGCTATCGTCCGATCGTCAGGCGCACCGCCAGCCCCGGCGCGGCATCCGCCAGTTCGAGCGTACCGCCATGCAAATGCGCCACAGCCGCCACCAGCGACAGTCCCAGTCCCGCCCCGCTTTCGTGCCGCGCGGCATCCAGCCGCCCGAACCGGCGCAGCGCCTCCGCTCGCCGCGCCGGCGCGATCCCCGGCCCTTCGTCACGCACGACGATCGCGACCGCCGCAGCCGTTTCCTCGACCGACAGCCGGATCGTTCCCGCACCATATTTCAAAGCGTTATCGATCATATTTGCCACCGCCTGTCCGATCATCTCGCGATGCGCCGGCACGACCATAGCCGGCGAGGGCACCATCGCGATCGCCATCCCCCGATCCTCGGCCAGCGGCTCGAACAGTTCCGCAAGTTCCTCCAGCATCGCAGCCAGATCGGTAGCAACGAACGCCTCGCGCCCGATCCCCGCCTCCGCCCGCGTGATCCGAAGCGCGGTGTCGAGCATGCCGAGCAACCGCTCGCCCTCGTCCATCGCGCGCAGCACCGCCAGCCGCCCCTCCTCGCTATCGGCGGCGGCCAGCGCGCGTTCCAGCGTGGCGCGCAGCCGCGTGAGCGGGGAGCGCAGGTCGTGCGCCAGCGCGTCGGTCGCCAGCTTCAGTTCGCCGACCAGCGCGGCGATCCGGTCGAGCATCGCGTTGACCGAGCGCGCCAGCGCCTCGAACGCATCGTCGCCGCCGCTCAAGGCCACCCGCCGGTTCAGGTCGCCCGCCGCCACCGCCGCCACCGTATCGACGGTCCGCTCCAGCCGCTGGGCGATGATCCGCGCCGCGACCCATCCGGCAAGCCCCGCCAGCAGCAGCGCGACCGCCATCGCCGCGCCCATCGCCGCCTCCAACGCGCCGACGAACGCCAGCTCGCCCTCGATCACATGGCCGGTCAGCAGCCGCGTCCCGTCCGACAGGTCGGTGCCGATCACCCGCATCCGTTCGGGCCGGTCGCGGTCGACGCGGAAGATCTCGATCGTGGTCGGCGGCCCCGCCACCACATCGGGCGGCCATGCCGCGACATTGCCCGCCAGCACCCGTCCGCCGGGCGCGGTCAGCAGCACCACCGACTGCGGCCGGTCGCTCCGGTCGAGCCGTGCCAGCGCCGCGCGCGCCGCGCCGGCCTGTCCCCCCGCCGCCCATGCGTCGAGCAACTGCCCGCGCAGCCGTTCAGCCTCCCCGGTCGCGGCCTGCGTCAACCGGTCGGCGGTGATCTGCCGCACCACCAGCAGCGTGACCCCGGCCCCGGCCAGTTGCAGCGCGAAGACCAGCGCGGCGAAGCGCAGCGTGGCCGATCGCACCCAGCGGCGCGTCAGGGCTCGATCCCCAGCTTGTAGCCCGATCCGCGCACCGTATGCAGCAGCCGGCGGGCCTGCCCGTCGTCGATCTTGCGGCGCAGCCGGCTGATATGCACGTCGGTCACGTTGCTGCCCGGATCGAAGTGATAATCCCACACCCCCTCCAGCAACATCGTGCGCGTCACCACCTGTCCGGCATGGCGCAGCAGATATTCGAGCAGCCGGAATTCGCGCGGTTGCAGGTCGATGCCCACGCCGCCACGCTTCACCCGCCGCGCGAGCAGGTCCATCTCGAGGTCGTCGCACGTCAGCTTCGTCTCGGCGACCGGGGTGCCCGGCGCGGCGCGGCGCGCGAGCAGCGTCACCCGCGCCAGCAATTCGGCGAAGACGAACGGCTTGGTCAGATAATCGTCGGCGCCCGACGTCAGCCCGGCGACCCTGTCGTCAGGCGATCCCATCGCCGACAGGATCAGAACGGGCGTCGTCACGCCGCCCGCACGCATCGCCG
The DNA here is from genome assembly GCF_001421635.1 of Sphingomonas sp. Leaf25. Classification (NCBI taxonomy): domain Bacteria; kingdom Pseudomonadati; phylum Pseudomonadota; class Alphaproteobacteria; order Sphingomonadales; family Sphingomonadaceae; genus Sphingomonas; species Sphingomonas sp. Leaf25. The sequence goes on along the minus strand of NZ_LMKU01000012.1, from coordinate 359,631 downwards.
CGATCGCCGCCATCCCGTCCATCTGCGGCAGCATCCGGTCCATCACGATGCAGTCGTAGCCGCCGTCGATCGCATGGAACAACCCGTCGCGCCCGGTGCCGGCGCGATCGACCACATGGCCCGCCTCGGTGAGCCCCTTGGCGATGTAGCCGGCGGTATCGTCGTCGTCCTCGACCACCAATAGTTTCACGCACCACCTCCGCCGCCGTGCAGTAGCAGCGTGCGGGCCTGCCCGTCACCCCTCGGCCTGACGTGCAGCACCGCATGGGTCCCATGCGCCGCCGCCGCCAGCCGCGCGACGCCGGGATGGGCCACGCCGTCGACCCCATCGACCACGTCGCCGACGCGCAGGCCCGCCCCTTGCGCCGCGCCGCCGCTGCGCAGGCTGGTGACGACCAGGCCCGCCGCATCGACCTGCCCCGCAAAGGTCGCCCCGCCGATCGCGATCGATCGCGGCCCGTCGACCATCGCCGTCGCCACGCCGGCCACGGCAACCACGGCGACGCCCAGTATCCGCGCGATCGACATCGAAACATTTCCTTTCGCCGCCACCATGGCCCACGGCGCTTTGCGACGGCATGGCGGACACATGACGATCCTGTAACCGGCCCGGAAACCCGTTTGAAATTCGCGAAAGCGCGAGTTTCGCGGCGGTGCCGG
>NZ_LMKU01000012.1:341859-358959 GCF_001421635.1 Sphingomonas sp. Leaf25 | reverse complement strand
GGGAGGAGCGGCGGGCCGGCACCGCGAAACACGCAGCCGCACGGTTCCAAACAACCCCGCCAAGGTTGACACACGCGCCCGCCCATGGCCGAGATGCCGCGCATGCAGCCACCCCGGTCGCGCGGCCCCAAGCGCATTACCATCGTCGACGTCGCCGCGCGCGCGGGCGTATCCACCAAAACCGTCTCGCGCGTGCTGAACGGCGAACCGCATGTGAAGGAAGCGGTGCGCGACAAGGTGCGCGACGCGGTCCGCGCGCTCGACTATCATCCCAACGTCATGGCGCAGGGGCTGGCGCGGCAGCGATCGCATCTGATCGGGCTGGTCTACGAAAATCCCTCGCCCAGCTACACCGTCGAATTGCAGATGGGCGTGCTCGACCGGCTGCGCGGGGAGCCGTACCGGCTGGTCGTGCTGCCGGTCCGCTCGATCGCCGACCATGCCGACGAAGTCGTGGGCCTGCTCCGCTCGGCGGCGGTCGACGGCGTCGTCCTCGCTCCGCCGGCGTCGAACGACCGCCGCATTCTCGACGAGCTGGTCGGCATCGGCATGCCCTTCGCCCGGATCGCGCCGACCCGCTGGGACGATATAGTGCCGGGCGTCACGCTCGACGATATTGCCGCCGCGCGCGACATCGCGGCGCATGTGCTGGACCACGGCCACCGCCGCATCGCGATCATCAAGGGCGATCCGACCCATACCGCCAGCGACGCGCGGATGACGGGATACGAACAGGCGTTCGCCGCCGCCGGCGTCGCGATCGATCCCGCGCTGGTGCTCGACGGCCGCTTCACCTTCGATTCGGGCTTCACCGCCGCGCGCGCGCTGTTGGCGATGGATCAGCCGCCGACCGCGATCCTCGCCCAGAACGACGACATGGCCGTCGGCGCGCTGATGGCCGCGCGCGAAGTGGGGATCGAAGTGCCCGCCCAGCTCTCGATCGTCGGCTTCGATGATTCGGAAATCGGCCGCATCGCCTGGCCGCGCGTCACCACCGTGCGCCAGCCGGTGTTCGAAATGGCGGTCAGCGCCACCGGCCTGCTGCTCGACCAGTTCGCCGGCGTGGCGGTGCCCGACGTCCTGCCGCACGACCACCGCCTGATCGAACGGGACTCGGTGCGAAAACTTGGATGACGCTTGTCTCGAAGGCGGTGCCGGCCCGCTCCCCCTCCCGGCCACCCACAGCGTATCCTGAATGGGTGGTCGGGAGGGGGAGCGGGCCGGCACCGCATCCACGTAAGTGGATCAGACCCTAGCGCGCACGCGATACAGTCAATACAGCGGCTTGTCTGAACCATGGTCCGGCCCCCGGCCCATGACCGACAGCCAGGGATCGGCCCGCGTCGCCCGCCACCGCGCGGTCGGGGCCACAGGGTAAGGAATGCGGCGAATGACCGACGACACGCAGATGATGGAAGCACTTGAGGCGCGGGTGCGCCGCCGCGAAGGGCGCCGCGACTTCTTCCGCACCATGGGGGCCGCCGCTGCGATCGGCGGCGGCATGGCGCTCACCTCGTGCGGCGGCAACGATGATTCGGGCGGATCGCCCACCCCCTCGCCGACCGCCACCGCCACCGCGACCCCCACGCCGACGCCCACCGCGACGTCCAGCAGCGGGCTGACCGACGGCGATCTGCTCAATTTCGCGCTCAACCTCGAATATCTCGAAGCGCAATTCTATGCCTATGCCACCACCGGCACCGGGCTCGACGCGACGCTGCTGACCGGTCCTACCGGCACCACGCCGGGTGCCGTCACCGGCGGCCGGCAGGTGACGTTCACCGATCCCGTCGTCGCCAATTTCGCGCGCGAGATCGCGGCGGACGAACGCGCCCACGTCCAGTTCCTGCGCGCCGCGATCGGCGCCACCGCCATCCCCATGCCCGCGCTCGACCTGTCGGCGACCGCGACCAGCGCGTTCTCCAACGCGGCGCGCGCCGCCGGCCTGATCGGCGCGGGCCAGGCGTTCGATCCGTATGCGAACGAGAACGACTTCCTCCTCGCCGCCTATCTGTTCGAGGATGTCGGCGTCACCGCCTACAAGGGCGCGGCGGCGCAGCTTTCCAGCGCGGTGGTACTGCAGGCGGCGGCCGGCATCCTCGCGGCGGAGGCGTATCACGCGGCGATGATCCGCACGACGCTCTATACCAAGGGGCTGACCACGCCGTCGCTGATCGACGCCACCGAAAAGATTTCGGACGCGCGCGATTCGCTCGACGGCGCGACCGACCTCGATCAGGGCGTCCGCGCGATCGGCAACGTGTCGAACATCGTGCCGCTCGACGCCAACGGCCTCGCCTTTGGCCGCACCCCGCAACAGGTGCTCAATATCGTCTATCTCAACAAGGCTTCGGTCAGCCTCGGCGGCTTCTTCCCCGCCGGGGTCAACGGCACCGTCAAGACCAGCGCCGCGAACTGAGCCCGGAGTATTTCACGATGACCAACGATCCGATCCTTCAGGTGCTCGAAGCCGCCGACGTGCGCCGCGCCCATCGCCGTGACTTCCTGCGCGCCGCCGGTGGCGTCTCCGCCGCCGTGGCCGGAGCCTCGCTGCTCGCCGCCTGCGGTGGCGGCAACGACAGCAACCCCGCGCCCACCCCCACACCGACGCCGTCGCCAACCCCCACGGCAACCGCCACCGCGACGCCCGCGACCGATGCCGACGTGCTGAACTTCGCGTTGAACCTCGAATATCTCGAAGCGCAATTCTACTCGTTCGCCGCCACCGGCGCGGGCCTGCCCAACACGTTGTTGACCGGCACCGGCACGCAAGGCGCGGTCAGCGGCGGGCGGCAGGTGAACTTCACCGACCCGCTCGTCGCGCAATATGCGCGCGAGATCGCTGCCGACGAACGCGCCCATGTTGCCTTCCTGCGCTCGGCGATCGGCTCGGCGACGGTCGCGCAGCCGGCGATCGACATCGGCGTGACCGCCGCCAGCGCCTTTTCGGCCGCCGCCCGCGCGGCGGGCATCATCGGCGCGAACGCGGCGTTCGACGTCTATGAGAACGACGAATCCTTCCTGCTCGGCGCGTTCCTGTTCGAAGACGTCGGCGTCACCGCCTACAAGGGCGCGATCGCCTTCCTGACCAACAAGACCTATATCGACGCGGCGGCGGGCATCCACGCGGCGGAGGCGTATCATGCCGGCCTCGTCCGCTCGGTGCTGTACCGCAAGGGCATCGCCGCCCCGACGCTGATCGAACGCACCGAACAGATTTCGAACGCGCGCGATGCGCTCGACGGCGCGCTCGATCTCGATCAGGGGGTCCGCGCGGTCAACAACGCCTCGAACATCGTGCCAACCGACGGCACCGGCCTCACCTTCACCCGCACGCCGGCGCAGGTGCTGAACGTGGTCTATCTGACCAACCAGTCGGTCGCACAAGGCGGGTTCTTCCCCGCCGGGGTCAACGGTCTGCTCAAGACGAGCGGCGCGAACTGACCGATCACCCGGAGGGACCGACGATGGCACCGCCGCCCGCCGCGAACGATGCCGTGCCCGATCGCCGGCCCAGCCTCCCCGGTTCCTTCCGCACGGTCGCCGTGCCGGAAGGGGCCGGGCAGTTCTGGCGCAAGCTCGGCGCCTTTGCCGGCCCCGGCTATCTCGTCGCGGTCGGCTATATGGACCCGGGTAACTGGGCGACCGACATCGCCGGCGGGTCGGCGTTCGGCTATACGCTGCTCTCGGTCGTCCTGCTGTCGAACATCATGGCGATGGTGCTGCAATCGCTCTCGGCCAAGCTCGGCATCGTCACCGGGCTCGATCTCGCGCAGGCGTGCCGCGAATATTACTCCAGGCCCGTCCGCTGGGTGCTGTGGGGCTTGTGCGAATTCGCGATCATCGCCTGCGATCTGGCCGAGGTGATCGGCACCGCCATCGCGCTGCAACTGCTGTTCGGCATTCCGCTGGTGTGGGGCGTGTGCATCACCGCGCTCGACGTGATGCTGATCCTGCTGCTCCAGCAATATGGCTTCCGCAAGCTCGAAGCGTTCATCGTCGCGCTGCTGCTCATCATCGCCGGCTGTTTCGCGGTGGAGCTGTTCCTCGCGCAGCCTTCGCTCGCCGGCATCGCGCGCGGGCTGATCCCGACGACCGAGATCGTCACCAATCCGGCGATGCTCTACATCGCGATCGGTATCCTCGGCGCGACCGTGATGCCGCACAACCTCTATCTCCACTCCTCGATCGTCCAGACGCGCAGCTTCGATCGATCGCCGGAAGGGCGACGCGAGGCGGTGAAGCTGGCGACGATCGACAGTTCGATCGCGCTGATGCTGGCGCTGTTCATCAACGGCGCGATCCTCGTGCTGGCCGCCGCCGCGTTCCACACCGCCGGGCGCACCGACGTGGCGGAAATCCAGGACGCCTATCAACTGCTGACGCCAATGCTCGGCGCAGGCGCGGCCAGCATCCTGTTCGCGGTCGCGCTGCTCGCCTCGGGTCAGAATTCGACGATCACCGGCACGCTCGCCGGGCAGATCGTGATGGAGGGCTTCCTCAACCTGCGCTTCCCGGCATGGCTGCGGCGGATCGTCACCCGGCTGATCGCGATCGTCCCCGCCGTCGTCGTCGCCAGCCTGTATGGCGAAAGCGGCACCGCGCAACTGCTGGTCGGCAGCCAGGTGGTGCTCAGCCTGCAACTGCCCTTCGCGGTCTATCCGCTGGTCCAGTTCACCGGTGACAAGGGCAAGATGGGGCCGTTCGCCAATCGGCCCGTTCTCGCGGTGGCGGCATGGACGATCTGCGCGGCGGTCATCACCCTGAACTCGATCCTGCTCTATCAGGTCATGACCGGCTGACCTGTCCTACAGCGGGCGATCGGGGTAGAACGCACGGGCGCTGTCGAGAGAATGCCGCCAAGCCCTTGTAGAACAACGACCGGCCCGTTCCCGTAGCATTGTGCGTAGTGTAAACTTTGTAAACTTCGCCATGGACAGCAATTCGGGTTGCGCTATGCAACGTATATGGCGCTTCCTCCCCTGTTCGACCGGTTGGCCCTGCCCGTCGTGGCATCGCCGATGTTCATCCTGTCCGCCCCCGAACTGGTCATCGCCCAGTGTACCGCCGGCATCGTCGGGTCGTTCCCGGCGCTGAACGCCCGGCCGCAGAGCCAGCTCGACGAATGGCTGCACCAGATCACCGAAGCGCTCGCCGCGCACGACAGCGCCCACCCCGACCGCCCGTCCGCGCCCTATGCCGTCAACCAGATCGTCCACCGCTCGAACGATCGCCTCGACGCCGACGTCGCGACCTGCGCCAAATGGCAGGTGCCGATCGTCATCACCTCACTGGGCGCGCGCGAGGAACTGAATACCGCCGTCCATGGCTGGGGCGGCATCACCCTGCATGACGTGATCGACGACCGCTTCGCCCACAAGGCGGTGGAAAAGGGCGCCGACGGGCTGATCCTCGTCTGCGCCGGTGCCGGCGGCCATGCCGGCCGGCTGAACCCCTTCGCCTTCACCCAGGAAGTCCGCCGCTGGTTCGACGGGCCGCTGCTGCTGTCGGGCGCGATCGCCAACGGCGGCGCGATCCTCGCCGCCCAGGCCGCTGGGGCCGATCTCGCCTATATCGGCTCACCCTTCATCGCGACCGCCGAGGCCCACGCCGTGCCCGCCTACAAGGATGCGATCGTCGCCGGCCACGCCGCCGACATCGTCTACACCAGCGCCTTCACCGGGGTGCATGGCAACTACCTGCGCGGCTCGATCGTCGCCGCCGGGCTCGATCCCGACGCCCTGCCCGAACGCGACGCCACGACGATGGACTTCGCCGCGAGCACGGCCAAGGCATGGAAGGACATCTGGGGCGCCGGCCAGGGCATCGGCGCGGTCGACGCGGTGGTTCCGGCCGCGACCCGTATCGCGGCGTTGGCGGAAGAATATCAGGCCGCCCGTGCCCGGCTAAGCCTATAACGCCAGCGCCAGCCGGTCGAACATCGCCCGTGCCGGACTGGCCGGCGGCGGTCCCTCATGCGCCCGCTCGATCCGCTCGACGCGGCGGTACAGGTCGATGCTGGCGGCCACCAGCGTCCGGGTGCCGTTTGGCATCGCCTGCAACACTCGCTCCTCGGTCCAGGGCGCCGGCCCCAGCAGCCGCGCCGGATCGCGTGCCGCGACCGCGCTGATCTCGCCCGCCGCCACCGCACGCTGCGTCAACAGCCATGCGATGACGTGCATCAGCCGCGTCGTGATTTTGAGCGACTCGCACGAAAACACCACCCGCGTCATCGGATCGAGCATCGCCCGCTCGCCGCGCCCGCCATCGTCGAAATAGGCGCGCGCCTCGTCGGCCAGCACCATCGCCTCGACATAGAGCGAATCGACCAGACGCCGCTGAACGACGGCCGAGCTGCTGTGCGTTTCCATGAGGCGAAGGATGGCATGCCCGCCCCCACCACGAAACGATTCGATCGGTGGACCGTCGGCGCCAACTGTCCCCGAACGTGACGATCAGGCGATGATGTCAGGGATCAACTGGTCCTCGATCGCCGCGATCTCGTCGCGCAGCCGCAGCTTGCGCCGTTTCAGCCGGGCGAGCTGCAACTGATCGGCCGCCCCGGCCCCCGCCAGCGCGGCGATGGCATCGTCCAGGTCGCGATGCTCGACACGCAGCACCGCCAGCCGCTGTTCAAGGTCCGATTCGTCCATTGCCGATCCGTCACTCCATTGGCCCCGCGCAACACTCTATCCGCGATTCCTGCACGTCGCACCGAAAATGGCACCTACGATGGCGACAATCGTCAACTCGTGTGTTTTACTCCATGCCCCATCAAGCAAGCAGGAGAATGGATCGATGCAGACCGGCCACCTCAACGCTCTCGAAGCGAAGCACGCCACGCTCGACCGCCAGATCGCAATGGAAACCCAGCGCCCCTCGCCGGACCAGAGCCTGTTGTCGTCGCTCAAGAAGCGCAAGCTGATGGTAAAGCAGGAGATGACGTCCATCTGACGCCATCGGCGCGGGACCGCCCCGGTCCCGCGTCCATACTCCCTATTCTTCCCGCGAAACCTTTTCCTGCCGTTCGTGGCGGCTCTGCGCCTCGACGGTCATGGTTGCAATCGGACGGGCCTCCAGCCGGGCCAGCGCGATCGGCTCGCCGGTGACTTCGCAATAGCCATATTCGCCATCATCGATCCGGCGGATCGCCGCCTCGATCTTGGAGATCAGCTTGCGCTGCCGGTCGCGAGTGCGCAGTTCGATCGACCAGTCGGTTTCGCTCGACGCACGGTCGGTCAGGTCCGCCTCGCGCAGCGATTCGTTCTGGAGATGCGCCAGCGTTCCCTGCGCCTCACGGTGGATCGCGTCCTTCCACGCCAGCAGCTTGGCCCGGAAATAGGCCTGCTGCCGCGGGTTCATGAACGGTTCGTCGTTATGCGGACGATAACCGCTGCCGTCGTCGTTCACCGGCGGCGGCATATCGAGTGGTTGTGTCGTATCGCTCAAAGCCGTTGCCATCCCCAGTCTCCGCTCCGGTATGCCGCCGAACGCCACCGGCGAAGGTCCCGACCCGTCTTTTCCCGCGGGCCTATATCGGGCGGGGCGTTCGACCACAAGCCGCGCAGAACGCACGGGAATGATCGCCGGCCGACTCGTCGCCGCCTGGCCCACCGTTTGTCGTGGTCGATCACCCCGAGTCGAAGCGGCGGTATGAAAACCGCTCTATTCCCATGTCTCTTTACGGCACGTTAACCATTACAACCCGCTGGCAAGGCGGGGACGTCCATACTAACGACGCCTGATCGTGGTTAAGGGTGTTGAACTTTACGCTTTGTTTCGTCTTGGTGAGCCATGGCCGCAGGGGTCATGGAATCGCCGCGGTCACGGGGCGGGTAGGGAAAGAGTGGAACGGCATGTCGGTTAAGATGGCATTGGCAAAGCTCTGCGCTTGCGCTTGCGGTGGCGCCGTCATCGGCGGCGGTGCGGTGCATGTCGCCGAATCCTCCCCCCATCGCGAGATTACCAAGCGGGCGATCACCAAGCGCGTCGTGACCAAACGGGCAGTGGCACAGCGTCAGGCGCGCCAGCGCGTGGTCCGCCGCGTCGTCACCCGGACGCAGACGACCTGCGCCCCGGCGGTCGTGACCGTCGCCAGCCAGGGCGCGCCCGTGCCGCTGCCCCCCGCCTTCCTCGGCGCGGAAATGCCGATGCTGTCGGGCGGCGGTGGCGGCTTCGGCGGGGCCGGCCCGGTGCTGGTCGGCGGCACCGGCGGCGGTGGCTTCGGCGGCGGCGGGTTCTTCGCGGGCGGCTTCTTCGGTGGCGGATCGTCGGGCGGCGGGTCGAGCGGGATCGTCGTCTCGTCGACGTCGAGCACCAGCGGCGGGTCGTCCTCGACCTCCTCGGGTGGCTCGTCCAGTTCAACCTCGTCGGGTGGGTCGGGCGGATCGTCGACCTCCTCCGCATCGGGTGGCTCAGGCGGTTCCGGCGGATCGTCGACCAGCACCGGCGGCGTATCGAGCACCAGCAGCACGTCGTCCGCCTCGGGCGGGAGCAGCGGGAACGTCTCGTCCTCGTCCAGCGGCAATGTCTCATCCTCGTCGAGCGGCAACGTTTCCTCGTCGGCTTCCTCGAGCGGCGACGTATCGTCGTCGGCCTCGTCCAGCGGCGACGTGTCGTCCTCGACCTCCAGCTCGTCGAATGGATCGTCGACCAGCACCTCGTCCTCGTCGAACGGCTCGTCGACCTCGACCAGCACGTCCTCGTCCTCGAACGGATCGTCGAGCAAGGGCTGGAGCTCGAACGGCGGGTGGAGTTCGAATGGCGGCAGCTCGTCGCACGGTGGCAGCTCGACGAGTTCGGGCGGGCCAACCCCGGTTCCCGCCCCGCCGATGCTGCTGCTGTTCGGTGCCGCCGCCGCCGCGCTGGTCGCGCGCAAGCGTCTCGCCAAGTCGAAGACATCGACCGCCTGAGCCGCACCGGCAGCGGAGTCGAACGGGCCGCGCGATCACTCGCGCGGCCCGTGTCGTGTCGGCCAATACCAGACCTTTGCGGTCGTTCCCGCGCAGGCGGGCACCCATCAACGCATCGGCTTAGATTCGATCGGGGCAGTCGGCGTGTATAGATTCCCGCCTGCGCGGGAATGACGAGAAAGTTCGAGGCCAGATTTCCTCTGTCGAAGTGGAATGGCTTCCCAATCTGCTCCCCTCCCTNGGGTCGGCCCGAGAGGAAACGTAAGCGCTCCACAACCGGCCTACCCACCCCCAAACCCCTCCCTGACAAGGGAGGGGAGCCGCCAGGAGCCATCGTCTGGCTAGGTTGTGAACCCATAAACCGAGGACGACCAAGCCCGCGCTTGGAGCTGACTTACGGAACTGGAATGGGGACCAGCGGAGAGAACTCCGAGAGGTTTCCGAAGCAGGCCGCTAGGATTCTGGCATCTTGATTGCCGTGATCTGCGTATAGGCGAGAGCAGTATCGGATGACTCTGGATCGGAGCTCTGGGTTTCGTGCGACCTCGAATTCCCGAAGTGATAGCCTACTCTGATCGACCATCTTCTGCTGCGCTTTCGAGATTGTCAGAGCGAAAAAGACGTTCTGAACGGCCTCGTCCTGCTCACGTGCGCAATCTGGGGCGATGGTTCGGTTTCGATAACAGTAGATGTAGCCGCGTTGTCTCAGCGCGTTCAGCCAAGCCTGATCTCGAAACATGCCCGGCCACATTGGCGGAAGAAGCCTGTTGCCGATCTGTTGAGCTTGGGAAACTTCCTGCGCGGACGGTCTTGGTGCTGGTTGCGGTCCGGCGATCAGGACGCCGAGCACGAAGCCGACAGCGGTTCCCAAGGTTAGCGACACGAGGTGAACGGCTCTCATCCGTCAACTATGCAGGATTGCTGCCGATCGGCAATGCAAGGCTGCTGCTAGCTTCCAGAACCGACATGTGATTCAGCGTCGACATGAGCCGATATGACCTTACCGACTTTGAATGGCGCGTGATCGAGCCGCTGCTGCCCGACAAGCCGCGAGGCGTGCCGCGCGTCGACGACCGGCGCGTGCTGAACGGCATCTTCTGGGTACTGCGCTCCGGTGCGCCGTGGCGTGATCTGCCCGAGCGCTATGGCCCGCGCACCACCTGCTACAACCGCTTCGTCAGATGGCGGAAGGCGGGCGTGTGGGACCGGCTGATGGACGCCATCACCGCCGCGCACGATGGCGACATCCAGATGATCGACAGCACCTCCGTTCGCGCGCACCAACAGGCCGCGACGGCAAAAAAGGGGGTCCAGATCACTGTCTCGGTCGATCACGCGGCGGCCTCACGACCAAGATCCACGTCGTCGTCGACGCGCAGGGCCTCCCGATCCGGCTCGGTCTGACTGCCGGGCAGACGCATGATGGTCAGATCGCCGACGCACTTCTCGACCAACTCGGCCCGCGCACGATCGTGCTGGCGGACAAAGCGTACGATGCCGACCGCATCCGCGCGTTGATCCAGGATCAGGGCGCCACGCCCAACATCCCACCGAAGAGCAACCGCAGGTGGAAGCCGTGCTTCAGCAAGCGGCTCTACCGAGAGCGCAACCTCATCGAGCGGTTCTTCTCCAAGCTGAAGCACTTCCGCCGTGTCGCCACCCGCTACGACAAGCTCGCCGCCAACTTCCTCGCCATGGTCCAACTCGCCTCGATACGCCTTTGGTTGCGAGCTTATGAGTCTACAACCTAAATGTCGATCGGCCCTAGGCGTTGGTGAGCAGCTTCTCGATCTGATCGACCGGATGGCCGGTCAGGTCCTTGTCCAGCTCGCCCGCCAGCTTCGCGCTGACGCTCTGATGGTAATGTTTGCGCATCTCGCCCAGCGTCTTGGGCGGCGCGACGACGATCAGCGTCTCGAACTCGTTGGCGAGCGCGCGGCGCTTGAGTTCCTCGGCGGCCTGCGCGGCGAAACGATCCTCGGCCTGCTGATGGTAATCGGTCTCGCCGATGCTGCCGCCGCCGCTGGCGAAATTGCCGCCCCGGATCGACGATCCCTGTCCGGCGGCGTCGGTCTTCTGATGACGGTCGGCGGGATTGGCCTGCTGCTGCTGATCCTCGACGATCAGGTTCGGCGCATCGGCATCGCCCTTGTTGCGGAAGAACAGCATCTTGCGCCCGTCGGCGACCAGCACGCAGGCGTCATGGGGAATACGCATCACTCTCGCTCCTCTTGTGGCTTCGGGTGGGGGAACGCGCCGGGGGCGATACCGGTTGCGGCTTGCATGGGTGGGGATCGCCAGCCATAGCCCGGCGCATGCACGACATTCGCCTGATCCGCGACGATCCCGCCGCCTTCGATGCCGCCCTCGCCCGCCGTGGCCTTGCCGGCCGATCGGGCGAGCTGGCGGCGATCGACGAGCGACGCCGCGCGCTCCAGACCGAACTTCAGACCGGACAGGCGCGCCGCAACGAGGCGTCGAAGGCGATCGGCGCGGCCAAGGCCCGCCGTGACGAGGAAGCCGCCGCCGCGTTGATGGGCGAGGTCGCCGCGCTCAAGGACCGCATGCCCGCGATCGAGGCCGAGGAAGCGGCACTCGCGCAGGAGCTGACGCACGCGCTCGAAACCATCCCCAACCTCGCCCTCGCCGACGTGCCGCAGGGCGCGGACGAGGACGACAATGTCGTCGAAAAGACCGTCGGCGATCCGGCGAGCTTCGCCTTCACGCCGCGCGAGCATGACGCGATCGGCCCGGCGATCGGCCTCGACTTCGAAACCGGCGCGCGACTGTCGGGCGCGCGCTTCACGCTGGTGCGCGGCGCCGCTGCGAAGCTCCACCGCGCGCTCGGCCAGTTCATGCTCGACACGCTGACCGGCATCCATGGCTATGAAGAGGTCGTGCCGCCGGTGCTGGTGCGCGAGGCCGCCCTCTATGGCACCGGGCAATTGCCGAAGTTCGCCGACGACCTGTTCCGCACCACCGACGACCGCTGGCTGATCCCCACCGCCGAGGTATCGCTGACCAACATCGTCGCCGGACAGATATTGCCCGAGCGCGAACTGCCGCTGCGCTTCACCGCGCTGACGATGTGCTTCCGTTCCGAAGCGGGCGCGGCCGGGCGCGACACGCGCGGCTTCATCCGCCAGCACCAGTTCGAAAAGGCCGAGATGGTGTCGATCACCACCCCCGACCAGTCGGAGGCCGAGCATGAGCGGATGACGCAGGCGGCCGAGGATGTCCTGAACCAACTCGCCCTCCCGTTCCGGCGGATGAAACTGTGTACCGGCGACATGGGCTTTTCGGCGGCGCGGACCTATGACCTCGAAGTCTGGCTGCCGGGGCAGAACCGCTACCGCGAGATTTCGAGCTGTTCGACCTGCACCGATTTCCAGGCGCGGCGGATGAATGCGCGCTACCGGCCCGAGGGGGAGAAGGCGACGCGCTTCGTCCATACCCTCAACGGATCGGGGCTGGCGGTCGGCCGCACGCTGGTGGCGGTGCTCGAAAATTACCAGCAGGCCGACGGGTCGGTCGTGGTGCCCGACGCGCTGCGGCGCTATGTCGGGAGCGAGGTTCTGACACCGGCCGGCTGACGCCGACGCGAACCGGAGCGGTCATGGGGGGACCAATGCAGCCAGTCACCAAACGCATCGCCGCGCTGTCGCTGGCAGCCGCGCTCGCCGGCTGCATCCCGCCCGGCCCCGACCGGATGGACCCCGGCGTGCAGCCACCGCAGCGCGGCCCCCTCGCCGCGCCCGGCACCCCGCCCGCCACCGAATCGAAGGGCGACGGCGTCACCGCGCTCCCCTCGCCCCCGCCGGCATGGGAGGCGCGTCGCGTCGTCGCCAGCGCGCGCACCGTCGCGAATGGCAGCTATGTCGTGCGGCCGGGCGATACGCTGCGCGGTGTCGCCAACACGACGGGGGCCGGATCGGAAGCGATCGCCCGCGCCAACAATCTGCCGCCGCCCTTCACCATCCGCGTCGGCCAGCGGCTGACGATCCCCGGCGGCCGCTATCACGCCGTCCGCGAAGGCGAGACGGGCATCGCCATCGCCCGCGCCTACGGCGTCGACTGGTCGCGGATCGTCACCGCCAACGCCCTTGCCGAACCCTATATCCTGCGCACCGGCCAGCGCATCCTGATCCCCGGCGACGCCGCGCCGCGCTCGGCAGCCGAACGTGCCGCCGCCTTCCGTCTCGACATCGACGACATCCTGACCGGCGGCGAACCCGCGATCGAGGCGGGCGAGCGCCCCGTTCGCCCCGTCACCTCGCCACGCCGCGTCCTGCCCTCGACCGCCGTCGTCGCCGCGCCGAGCATCACGCCGGGCGCGTTCGCATGGCCGGTCGACGGCCGCGTCCTGAAACGCTTTGGCGCAGGCGACAGCGGCGAGCGGACCAACGGCATCAAGATCGGCGTGCCGCTCGACACGCCGGTCACGGCGGCGGCGGACGGCACCGTCGCCTATGTCGGCACCGGCGTGCCCGGTCTGGGCGGCGTCGTCATCATCCGCCACGGCGGCAACCTCGCCACCGTGTACGGCCATGCCAGCCAGTTGCTGGTCCAGCGCGGACAGGCGGTGAAGCGCGGGCAGAAGATCGCGCTGTCGGGCGATTCGGGCTATGCCGACCGGCCGCAGGTGCATTTCGAGATTCGCAACGGCCGCACGCCCGTCGACCCGCTGGCACGACTGCCCCGGCGATGATCCGCGCCCGGGGAAAGGCGATCCTGCGCCAGTCCTCGCCGCTCCCGGTCTGGGCATCGATCCTGTGGCGGGTCGTGGCGGTGCTGACATTGGTCGGCATCGCCGTCGGCGTCCACTGGTTCGATCGCGCGGGACTGCGCGACACCTACGACAATCAGGTCAGCTTCGTCGACGTCATCTATTTCACGATGATCTCGATCACGACCACCGGCTATGGCGACATCGCACCCGTGAGCGAACGCGCCCGGTTGTTCGACGCGCTGATCGTCACGCCGATCCGGGTGTTCGTCGTGCTGCTGTTCATCGGCACCACCTATCAATTCGTCCTGCGACGTAGCTGGGAGCGTTGGCGCATGGCCCTTCTGCAACAGAAACTGACCGGCCACATCATCGTCGCCGGCTTCGGCCGGACCGGCGCGGAAGCGGTCGACGAACTGATCGCGCGCGGCGAGGAGCCGCGCCGCATCGTCGTCATCGATCCGCTGGCCGCGAACATCGCACGCGCGCAGAAACTCGGCTGCATCGTGCTGGAGGCCGATGCGACGCGCGACGCGACGCTCACCGACGTGCGGATCGCCACCGCCCGCGCGCTGATCGTCGCCACCGGCCGCGACGATACCTCGATCCTGGTGACGCTCACCGCCCGCCACCTCGCCCCCGACGTGCCGATCAGTGTGATCGTGAAGACCGAGGACAATGAGTTTCCGGCGCGCGCCGCCGGGGCGACCACGGTCATCAACCCGGTCAGCTTCGCCGGGCTGCTGCTCGCCGGATCGTGCCGCGGGCCGCACATCGCCGATTATCTGCTCGACCTCGCCTCGATCGGCGGCACGGTCGCGCTGGCGCAGCGCCCCGTCGCCGAGCATGAGATCGGCCAGCCGCTGTCTGCGATCACCACCGGCATCGGCCTGCGCGTCTATCGGGGCGGGGGCGCGGCGCCGCTCGACAGCGTCGAGGCACGGCACCTCGAACGCGGCGACATGATCGTCGAAGTCGTGAAGCGATAATCCCCGCCGCCGGGCGCACGTTCTTCCCGTCGGGGCGAGAGGTTCCGCCGCCCCCTATTATTTTTCGGCGAAACGCTTATGTGCCCATGCGATCATGGCAACTCGACTTCCCTCGCCCCCCCGTGTCGGGATGGTTTCGCTCGGCTGTCCGAAAAACCTCGTCGACAGCGAACGCATCCTGACGAAACTGCGTAGCGACGGCTATGCGATGTCGCCCGACTATGCCGGGGCGGACGTCGTGCTGGTCAACACCTGCGGCTTCCTCGATTCGGCCAAGGAGGAATCGCTTGAGGCGATCGGCGAGGCGATCGCCGAGAACGGCCGGGTCATCGTCACCGGCTGCATGGGGCAGGAGGCCGACACGATCCGCGCCCGCTTCCCGCAGGTCCTCGCCGTCACCGGCGCGCATCAATATGAACAGGTGGTCGAGGCGGTTCACCAAGCCGCCCCCCCGATCCCGTCACCCTTCGTCGACCTCGTCCCCGAAAGCGGGCTGAAGCTGACGCCGCGCCATTACAGCTATCTGAAGATTTCGGAGGGCTGCAACCACCGCTGCTCGTTCTGCATCATCCCGTCGATCCGCGGCGACCTCGTCAGCCGCCGGCCCGACGCGATCCTGCGCGAAGCCGAAAAGCTGGTCGCCGCCGGCACGAAGGAACTGCTGGTCATCAGCCAGGACACCTCGGCCTACGGCATCGACATCCGCCGGACGCCGCGCCCATGGAAGGGGCGCGAGGTCGTGCCGCACATGACCGATCTGGCGCGCGAGCTGGGCCAGATCGCGCCATGGGTGCGGCTGCATTATGTTTACCCCTACCCGCATGTCGATCAGGTCATCCCGCTGATGGCTGAGGGGCTGGTCCTCCCCTATCTCGACATTCCGTTCCAGCATGCCGCGCCGAACGTCCTGCGCGCGATGAAGCGTCCGGCGAACGACGCCAAGGTGCTCGAACGGCTGCGCGGCTGGCGTGAGGTCTGCCCCGACATCGCGATCCGCTCGTCGTTCGTCGTCGGCTTTCCGGGCGAGACCGAGGCGGACTTCCAGTATCTGCTCGACTGGCTCGACGAGGCGCAGCTCGACCGCGTCGGCGCGTTCCGTTTCGAACCGGTGGAAGGGGCCGCCGCCAACGCGCTGCCCGATCCGGTGCCCGAGGAAGTGAAGGAAGAACGCTACGCCCGGATCATGGAGCGGACCGCCGCCATCTCCGCCGCGAAACTCGCCGCGAAGATCGGCCGGACAATCGACGTCATCATCGACGAGGTCGGCGACGAAGGCGCCACCGGCCGCAGCACCGCCGACGCGCCGGGCATCGACGGCGAAGTGTTCCTGCGCGACGCCGCGCATCTGACCCAAGGCGACATCGTGAAGGTCGAGATCGAGGACGCCGACGATCACGACCTCTATGGCGTGCCGGTAACGCACTAAACCGCACCGTCACCCCGGACCTGTTCCGGGATCCACGGTGCTGCGATCGATGCCGCCCGAGGCACGATCGACAGCGCGTGCGGCCAGATGGACCCCGGAACAAGTCCGGGGTGACGAAGGAAGGCAGCCCGTTCGATCAAGCGCTGCACCAGTATCGCCGAATGTCGCTTTCGGCCTAGACCCGAATGGCTCCCCTCCCTGACAGGGAGGGGCCGGGGGTGGGTCGGCCCGCGAGGAACGATACGTATTCCACGGTCGCGTGGCCCGTCCCACGCTTGCGCGCATGGCCACCCCCGCCCTACATCGCGGCGATGACACCGACGATCATCGCCGACCGGGGGCAGGACGCCCGCGCCATCCATCTGATCGACCGCAGCGGCTTCGACACCTGGCTCGCCCGGCAACCGTCGCGTGTCCGCGCCGCCGGCACCGCGCAGCGACTGGTCGCCAAGCCGGGCAAGACCGCGATCCTGCCCGGCGAACAGCCCGACGATTGGTCGGTCGCGACCGTCGTCGCCGATAACACAGCGCTGTCGCCATGGTGCCTCGCGCACCTGCCCGCGCTGCTGCCCGCCGGCCACTACCGCCTCGCCGGTGGCACCCCCGGCGCGGCGAAGCTCGGCTGGGCGACCGCGCAGTACCGTTTCACCCGCTACCGCAAGGCCGAGGACGATGCCTCGCGCATCCTCCTGTCGAGCGAACCCGCGCATATCGACGAAGCGCTGCGACAGGCACGGGCGACCGCGCTGGTCCGCGATCTCGTCAACACCGCCGCCGCCGATCTCGGCCCCGCCGAACTCGCCGCCCACGCCCGGCAGCTTGCCGACCGCCACGGCGCGACACTGACCGTCACGCAGGGCCGCGAGTTGGAGTCGGGCTATCCGATGATCCACGCCGTCGGCAAGGCGGCGGCGAAGGGCCGCGAACCCCGGCTGCTCGAACTGTCATGGGGCAATCCGGCGCATCCGCGTATCGCGATCGTCGGCAAGGGCGTGTGTTTCGACAGCGGCGGCCTCGACATCAAGCCGTCGGCGGGCATGCGGCTGA
>NZ_LMKU01000012.1:335616-341838 GCF_001421635.1 Sphingomonas sp. Leaf25 | reverse complement strand
CCTGCCGGTCCGTCTCCACCTGCTGGTCCCGGCGGTCGAGAACAGCGTGTCGGCCGACAGCTTCCGCCCCGGCGACGTGCTGAACAGTCGCCAAGGGCTCACCGTCGAGAACACCAACACCGACGCCGAAGGGCGGCTGATCCTCGGTGACACGCTGACGAGAGCGTGCGAGGACACCCCCGAGCTGCTGATCGATTTCGCCACGCTGACCGGCGCGGCGCGGGTGGCGCTCGGCCCCGATCTGCCCGCCACCTTCGTCAACGACGACACGCTCGCCGCCGACCTGCTGGCGGCGGGCATCGCCGAGCACGACCCGTTGTGGCGGATGCCGTTGTGGGACGGCTATGACGACATGCTCAAGTCCGACATCGCCGATATGGTCAACGCGCCCGAGGGCGGCATGGCCGGCGCGGTGACGGCGGCGCTGTTCCTCCGCCGCTTCGTGGACCCGGGCGTGGCCTGGGCGCATCTCGACACCTTCGCATGGCGCGCCGCCGCCAGGCCGGGTCGCGCGAAGGGCGGCGAAGCCTATGGCCTGCGCGCGGCATGGCGGTTGTTGCGGGATCGCTACGCGCGACCATAAGACCTCCCCTCCCNGGGGGGGGGGGGGGGGGGGGTAGGTGTGGGGCGGACGCCAACGGTCCCTCGCAACCCGACCCACCCCCAACCCCTCCCTTCCAGGGAGGGGAGCGGTTAAGCCGCTTCCGCCGCCTCCGTCGTCCAGCCCAGATGCGGCAGCGCGATCGATCGCTTCCCCGCCAGATCGATCCGGCTGACCATCAACTCACGCCCCTCGATATAAGCGAGCAGCCGCTTCACCCGCCCCATCGAACTGGTGCCATAGGTTCGCGCGATCTCCATGTCGCTCGGGCACGGCCGCCCCTCGCGCGCGGCGCGGGCGATCAGCATGAACGCGCCGAGCATGTCGTCGGGCAGCACCTCGGCGATTGCCAGCGCCTGCGCCCATTCGTCCTCGGGCGCAGCGAAGATGCCCGCGCGCGCACACGCCAGCCGCCGGGTGAATCCGGGCAGGTCGAGTGGCGGCCGCGCCAGCCCGACCATGCGACAGCGCACGTCGAAATCCTGATACAGCACCGCCGCCGCGCGCGGCTGATCGCCCTCGTCCTCGACCAGCGCCTTCAATACCTCGGCGACGATCGTGTCGGTTTCGTCGGTCGATCGCTCGGGCAGGTCGGGCGCGACCACCGGCCGGGGCGGCGTGGCGATCGCCGCGATCACGTCTTCCGGCGGCGCGACATGGCGGATCGGCGGTCCGAGCGGCAGCATCGCCTCGACCGGGGCCATCAACAGGTCCTTGATGTCCGCCACCGGGCTGCTGGGCAGCGGGGTCAGCTTCGGGCTGCCGCTGCGTGCCGAGGTCTGCACCGCGCCGATTTTGATCGACAGCGGCCGCCTGGACACCGCCGGCCCCAACGCCAGGAAATGCCCACGCTGCAAGTCGCGAATCGCCTCCGCCTGCCGCCGCTCCATCCCCAGCAGGTCGGCGGCGCGCACCATGTCGATGTCGAGGAAGGTGCGCCCCATCAGGAAATTCGACGCCTCGGCCGCGACGTTCTTGGCCAGCTTCGCCAGCCGCTGCGTCGCGATTACGCCGGCAAGGCCGCGCTTG
The DNA here is from genome assembly GCF_001421635.1 of Sphingomonas sp. Leaf25. Classification (NCBI taxonomy): domain Bacteria; kingdom Pseudomonadati; phylum Pseudomonadota; class Alphaproteobacteria; order Sphingomonadales; family Sphingomonadaceae; genus Sphingomonas; species Sphingomonas sp. Leaf25. The sequence goes on along the minus strand of NZ_LMKU01000012.1, from coordinate 340,208 downwards.
CGCCCGCGACACATCAGGTTGGTCATCGCCGACAGCGAGGCACGGCGGACGTCCTCCGCCACCTCGCCGCCACCGGCGGGGGCGAACAACTGCGCTTCGTCGACCACTACCAGCGCGGGATACCAATGTTCGCGCGGCGCATCGAACAGCGCGTTCAGGAAGGCGGCGGCGCATTTCATCTGCCCCTCGGCCTCCAGCCCTTCGAGGCTGAGGACGACCGAGGCGCGATGTTCGCGCACCCGCGTGGCGAATCGGGCGACCTCGCGCTCGCTATGGTCGGCGGCCTCGATCACGACATGGCCGTAGGTGCCCGCCAGCGTCACGAAATCGCCTTCGGGGTCGATCACCACCTGCTGGACATGGCCGGCGCTGCGTTCGAGCAGGCGACGCAACAGGTGCGACTTGCCCGAGCCCGAATTGCCCTGCACCAGCAGGCGCGTCGCGAGGAGTTCTTCCAGATCAAGGGGAACGGTCTTGCCCGCCGGGTCCGTCCCCATATCGACGTTCACGGTCATCGCGGGTCCTTACGCGCGCGCGGCGCTTCGGGGCAAGCAGTTGCGTCGCGGCCCGCCGCACGGCAGGACGGCGTCGAGGGGAACGAGCGATGCGACTGCACCGGGGATATGCGCTGGCAACGATCGTGCTGCTGATCGTCGAGATTGGAATCGCACTGTTCGTCCGCGACCGGATCGTCCGCCCCTATGTCGGCGATACGCTGGCGGTCATCCTCGTCTACACGGGCCTGCGCGCCGTCACCCGGCTGTCGGTGCCCGCCGCCGCGCTGACCGCGTTCGCCATCGCGGTCCTGATCGAATTCGGCCAGTATTTCCATGTCCTCGACCACATCGGCCTCGGCGAAAACCGGCTGGCGCGCACCGTGCTGGGCAGCGGTTTCGACCTCCACGACTTCATCGCCTACGCCGCCGGCGCGCTGATCGCCTATGCCGTCGACTATCGCCGCGCGTCGCGTGCCCCCGCCGGCACCCGCACGCGCAGGCCATCGAGCGACTCGTCCAGCACGATCTGACACGCCAGCCGGCTGGTCGCGACCGCACCGGCTGCGAAGTCGAGCATGTCCTCCTCCTCCTCGCTGGGCGCGGGCAGTCGCGCATGATCCGCCGGATCGACGATGACGTGGCAGGTCGAACACGCCATCTGCCCGCCGCACGTCCCCTCCAGCGGGAAATCATACGCCTGCGCCAGATCGAGCAGCCGGTCGCCCGCCGCCCCGCGCACCGCCTCGCTACGCCCGTCCGGCCCGGTCAGATGGACGATCACCGCCACTGGCTCCGCGCCGCCCGGTCGATGGTTTCCAGCGCCATCACCAGCTCCTCCTCGCTCGTATAGCGGCCGAAGCCGATGCGGATCGACGATCGCGCCTCGCGCTCGGTGAGCCCCATCGCGCGTAGCACATGGCTGCTGCGGCCCGATCCGCTGGCGCACGCCGACCCGGCCGAAAACGACAGCGTGCGGCACTCGCTCATCAACCGCGCCACATCGAGCCCCTCCATCCGCACGTTCAGATTGCCGTGATAGCGCGCCTCGGCCGCACCGTTCAGCACCCAGTCCGGTCCCAGCACGTCCCGCGCCACCCGCCACAATCCCTCGACCCGCGCCGGATCGTCGTCCTTCAGCAACGCCGCCGCCGCGCCGAACCCCGCGCACAGCGCCGGGCTGAGCGTGCCCGATCGCAGGCCACCCTCCTGCCCCCCGCCATGCAGGATCGCCGCCGGCTCCGCCCCTGCCCGCACCCACAGCGCACCGATCCCCTTCGGCCCATAGACCTTGTGCGCCGACACCGCGATCAGATCGCAGGCATCGACCGGCAGCGGCACCCGCCCGAACCCCTGCACCGCATCGCAGAGCATTACCGCGCCGGCCGCGCGCGCCAGTTCGCCCAGCCAAGCGATCGGCTGGACCACCCCGATCTCGTTATTGACCAGCATCGCCGCGACCAGCGCGGTCCGCCCATCGATCGCCGCCTCGGCCGCCGCGCGGTCGACCAGCCCGTCGCGCCCCACCGGCAGCACCACGACCTCGCCCCCCAGCGCCCGGCAGCTATCGAGGACACAGGCATGTTCGGTCGCGATCGTCACCACCTTCGGCCGGCTGCCCTTCGCGACCGTTCCCGCGATCGCCCAGTTCGCCGCCTCGGTAGCACCACTCGTAAAGAACAGCCGCCCCGCCGCCGCATCCCCGCCCAGCGCGCCCAGCACCTGCCCGCGCGCCACCTCGACCGCCGCCTTCGCCCGCCGGCCCTCACGGTGCGGCGAATGCGGGTTGGCGTGGTGGTCGCGCAGCCACGGCACCATCGCCTCGAACGCCTCTGGCGCCAGCGGCGTCGTCGCCTGATAATCGAGATAGGTCATGCCATCGCCTTCCACGCCGCCGCGAACCGCTCGACCTCGTCGGCGGTCGTCGTCCAGCCGAAGCTCACGCGGATCACCTCGCTCGCCGCCTTCGCCTCGATCCCCATCGCGCCCAGCACATGGCTGGTCTTGAGCGTCCCCGACGAACACGCGCTCCCCGCCGACACCGCGAACCCCGCCGAATCGAGCCGCATCAACTGCGCCGCCGCCGATCGTCCGGGCAGGCGATAGGCGGCGATCGTCGCGATGCGGGGCGATGCGTCGGCGATCACCTCGCCGCCGTTGCCCCGCACCACCGCGTCGAGATCGCGTCGCAGCGCCACCGCCCGGTCGAACCAGTCGCGCGGCGCCTCCAGCGCGGCGGCAAAGCCCAGCGCGGCGGGCAGGTTCTCGGTGCCCCCGCGATACCCCTGTTCCTGCCCGCCCGTCGGCGTCAGCAACGACAGGTCGCGCACCAGCAGCGCACCGATCCCCGGCGGCCCGCCCAGCTTGTGCGCCGACACCACGATCAGGTCGGCCGGCGGCAGCGGCAGCTTGCCCGCGCTTTGCGAACAATCGGCCAGCAACGTGATGCGCCGCCCGATCCAGTCCTCGCGCCGCCGCGCGTCGATCACGTCCAGCGGTTGCAGCACGCCCGTCTCACTGTTCGCCGACTGGATGACGAATCGGTCGGTCGCCTCCAGCGGATCGAGCGCCGCCAGCAGCCACGACCGGTCGCGGGTGTCGACAAGTCCGTCGCCGCCGACATGGATCCGGTTATTTCCCTCCGCCACGCGGAACACCGCGTCATGCTCAACGGTCGTCACGATCGTCTCGTACCGACCGGCACCGCGCAGCGCGATTCCCAGCGCCTCGCTCGCCCCGCCGGTCAAGATCACCTCGCCGTCCCAGTCGAGCGCCTTCGCGATCCGTGCCCGCGCCTCCTCCAGCGCCCGCCGGGCGGCGCGCCCTTCGGCATGCGGGCTGGACGGATTGGCCCAGCGCGCCATGCCGTCGATCACCGCCGCCACCGCCTCCGGGCGCATCGGCGTGGTCGCGGCATGATCGAGATAGATGCGCTTCGTCAAAACGGGGCCGTTCCGATTGCTTGTGGGATCGTTGGTCCTATATAGCCGCCAACCATCTTTGCGCCATCGCCGCGCCCCCGCATCTACAGGACGTCCCATGCCCGAAGTCATCTTCCCCGGTCCCGAAGGTCGACTGGAAGGCCGTTTCGCTCCCGCGCCGCGCCCGCGCGCGCCGGTCGCGATGATCCTCCACCCGCACCCCTCTTCGGGCGGCACGATGAACAACCGCATGGTGCAGGAACTCTACAAGACGTTCCAGCGGCGCGGCTTCGCCACGCTGCGCTTCAACTTCCGTGGCGTCGGCAAGAGTCAGGGCACGTTCGACAACGGCGTCGGCGAACTGTCGGACGCGGCCTCGGCGCTTGACTGGGTGCAGAGCTTCCACCCCGAAGCGCAGACGACGTGGATCGCGGGCGTCAGCTTCGGCGCATGGATCGGCATGCAGTTGCTGATGCGCCGCCCCGAAATCCGCGGCTTCATCTCGATCGCGCCGCCGGCGAACATGTACGACTTCACCTTCCTCGCCCCCTGTCCGTCGTCGGGCATCATCATCCAGGGCGATGCCGACGAGGTGGTAACACCCGCCGCCACCCAGAAGCTGGTCGACAAGCTGCGCACCCAGCGCCACATCACGATCCATCACGACACGATCCCGGGCGCCAACCACTTCTTCCAGAACGAGATGCCCGAGCTGATGGGCAGCGTGGACCGGTATCTGGACATGCGGCTGGACCCGAACTCGCCGATCAAGTGAGGCTCGCCGCAGCGGATTAGCGTTGCTAATCCGCGCGCCAGCGGCGAGCCCGGCCGGCGGCACGACCGTGCCGACCGACGGCGCGGCTTCGCCGCGCCGCCACCCGCTATCAATCTTGCCATATTCCTTGGAGCACCTACGGTAGCCGGCAACATTCCGCCACAGGAACTCGCTATGCTGACTGCCCTGTTCCTCGCCGCCGCGCTCCAAACCGCGCCCGCGCCCCCGCCCGAAAAGAAAATCTGTCGCCGCGATGTCGCGACCGGCACGATCATGCCCAGGCGCACCTGCCGCACCCGCGCCGAATGGGCACAGATCGACGCCGCGACCTCTGCAATGACCGACCAGACGATGCGCCAACGCGCCACCCAGCCGAGCGCGCTACGCGAGTATTGAAACCAA
>NZ_LMKU01000012.1:333569-335609 GCF_001421635.1 Sphingomonas sp. Leaf25 | reverse complement strand
GGGTTGGTCGGTTGTGGAACGCGCCCTTTTTCTCGCGAGCCGACCCACCCCCAGCCCATCCCTTGTCAGGGAGGGGAGCAATGTCGCTGTCAGTTCGACGTAACCGTCGATCGAACCCTACACCGTCCAGATCGCCACATTCGCCACCATCACAACCGCGCAGGTGAACATCAGCGCGCCCTTGCCGCGCTCACCACGCCGCCACAGCTTGAACGCGCCGACGCACAGCAGCAGCGCGGCGATCATTACGATCGACAGCAACGTGCCCGCCTGCCCCCCGCTCATGCCGCCAGCACCTTCGCATAATCGGCCATGTCGACGTTGCCGCCCGACAGCAGCACCAGCATGCCCGGCTCCACCGCCACCTGCCCGGTCAGGATCGCCGCCAGCGCCACCGCCCCGCCCGGCTCGATCACCAGCCGCAGGTGCTTCGCCGCCCAGCGCTGCGCCTCGGCGATCGCTGCCTCGCTGACGGCCACCCCGGTCGCGCCGCGCGCCGCCAGTACCTCGAACGTCCGCTCGGCCACCCGCGTCGTCTGGAGTGCGTCGCACGCGGTCGGCGGCGGATTGGCGCCGACCGGTTCGATCGCACCGCCCGCAAGACTGCGGCGCATGTCGTCCCAGCCCTCGGGCTCGGCAACGGTGATCCCGGCATCGGGCAGCGCCAGCGCGATGCCCGCCGCCAGCCCGCCGCCGCCGCACGGCACCACCACCCGGCTCGGAGCGGGCAGACCGGCGGCGGCCATCTGCTGCGCCGCCTCGATCCCCGCCGATCCCTGTCCCTCGATCACCCACGGATCGTCGAAGCTCGGCACCAGCACTGCGCCGCGCGCATGCGCCAGATGCGCCGCGATCTTCTCGCGACTCTCGCTCGCCCGGTCATAGCGGACCACTTCCGCTCCCAGCGCCATCGTCGCCTCCAGCTTCACGCGCGGCGCGTCAGACGGCATCACGATCGTGGCGGGCATCCCCAGCCGCTTCGCCGCCCAGGCGATCCCCTGCGCATGATTGCCCGAGGAGAAGGCGACGACGCCGCGCGCCCTCGTTTCGTCGCTCAAAGCGGTCAACCGATGCCACGCCCCGCGCAGCTTGAACGCGCCGACAGGCTGCAAGGATTCCGCCTTGAACGCAACCGATACCCCGTTGATTTCGATCGTAAAAAGCGGCGACGGCGGCAGAATGGCCGCGATCTTCGCGGCGGCGTCGCGCACCCCGGCGCGGGTCGGCTGTCGTAAAATCGTCATAAACTGCTCTTTCCGTCGCAGAACCACTTTACATCATGGGACCGGGGTCATAGATCGCGCCTCCGCTGCCCCATGGGACTTCCAACCGCAAGGCAGCTTTTGTCACCGTATGCCGAAAGGCAATTGGAGGTCCCTTGAATTGGCCAAGCACTATAGCGCGCTGGGGCTAGCTGCCCCCTTTATCGCCCGTGACTCCTCGTTCGAGCGCGGGATCGACATCGCAGAGCGCCGACCGGTCGAACCGGTCACGCTCGTTCGCCCCCACGCCGCCGCGCGTGCCGCCCGATTCTTCGTCGAGAAGTTTCCGGGCCGCTCGATGTATGCGGTGAAGGCGAACCCGTCGCCCGATCTGCTCGTGGTCCTGTGGGACAACGGCATCGAACATTACGACACCGCGTCGATCGGCGAAGTGCGACTGGTGAAGTCGACGCTGCCGGACGCGACCTGTCACTTCATGCACCCGATCAAGGCCCCGGAAGCGATCGCCGAAGCCTATTTCGAGCATGGCGTGCGCACCTTCTCGCTCGACAGCATGGACGAACTGCACAAGATCGTGGCCGCCACCAACGGCGCGACCGATCTGACGCTGTGCGTGCGGATGCGCGTGTCGTCCGAATATGCCAAGCTGTCGCTCGGCTCGAAGTTCGGCGTGGGGCCAGGCGAGGCGCGCGAGCTGCTGATGGCGACCCGTCAGGTCGCCGACGCGCTCGGCATCTGCTTCCACGTCGGCAGCCAGACGATGTCACCTGACGCCTACAGCAACGCGATGGAGCGCGTCCGCGCCGCTATCGTCGAT
>NZ_LMKU01000012.1:221396-333556 GCF_001421635.1 Sphingomonas sp. Leaf25 | reverse complement strand
CCCCGCCGCCGCTGGAGCGTTTCTTCGAGACGATCCACCGCGCGTTCGAAAGCCTGCCGGTCAGCTATTCGGCCGAACTCTGGGCAGAGCCGGGCCGCTCGCTGTGCGCGGAATATGCGTCGGTCGTCGTTCGCGTCGAGCATCGCCGCGGCAACGAGCTGTTCATCAACGACGGTGCCTATGGTTCGTTGTTCGATGCGGCGCACATCGGCTGGAAATATCCGGTGCAACTGCTCCGCCAGCCGGAATCGGACGCGCGCGACATGGACTTCAGCTTCTGGGGTCCGACCTGCGACGACATCGACCAGATGAAGGGTCCGTTCCCGCTTCCGGCCGATACCCGCAGCGGCGATTATTTCGAGATCGGCATGCTCGGCGCCTATGGCTCGGCGATGCGTACTGCATTCAACGGCTTCGGCAACGGCGAGACGGTCGTGACCGACGACGAGCCGATGGAGTCGATGTACATCGAACTCGAAGCAGTGCCGGCGTTCGTCGCGAACAACGTCGTCAAGCTGTAACCGCTTCGTTCTAACCAGATGCCTCCCCCTTCCCGCGCCGTGCGGGAGGGGCCGGGGCTGGGCTTTGCATGGCATTGGCGCTATGCGGCCCGCTCTGGCTCCTTCCCCATGCGCGGGCAGGAGGCCACCCGGGTTTCCGCGTCCCCTTAACGACGACGGCTTATCGATGATGATGGGACCATCATGACCGACACGACGATCAACGACACCCGCAAGGCCGAGCTGCTCTCGACCACCGTCGAACATATCGACATTACCAAGTTCGACGCGCGCCCGATCATCGACGCCATGGGCAAGATGAGCTTCACCAGCCGCGACCTCGCGCGCGCCACCGGCATCTACAACCAGATGCTGGAGGACAAGGACTGCTCGATCTTTCTTGTCATCGCCGGCTCCACCTCGGCGGGCGGCTGCATGGACCTGTACGCCGAACTGCTGCGCTCGAACATGATCGACGGCATCGTCGCCACCGGCGCGTCGATCGTCGACATGGATTTCTTCGAAGGCCTCGGCCACAAGCACTATCAGGCGCTGGAAATCCCCGACGACAACGTGCTGCGCTCGCTCTACATCGACCGCATCTACGACACGTACATCGACGAGGAACAGCTCCAGGATTGCGACCACACCATCGGTGAAATCGCCAATTCGCTCGAACCCAAGCCCTATTCGTCGCGCGCGTTCATCCGCGAGATGGGCAAGTATCTCGTCGAGCATGGCAAGAAGGACAACAGTCTCGTCAAGCTGGCCTATGAGCATGACGTGCCGATCTTCTGCCCGGCGTTCGTCGACAGCTCGGCCGGGTTCGGTCTGGTCAAGCACCAGGTCGAGCGCGCCAAGGAAGGCAAGCCGTACATGGTGCTCGACGCCATCGCCGACTTCCGCGAACTGACCGACATCAAGATCAAGGCGGGCACCACCGGGCTGCTGATGATCGGCGGCGGCGTGCCGAAGAACTTCATCCAGGACACCGTCGTCTGCGCCGAAATCCTCGGTCACGACGATGTCGAGATGCACAAGTACGCGGTGCAGATCACCGTCGCCGACGTGCGCGACGGCGCCTGCTCGTCGTCGACGCTCAAGGAAGCGGCGAGCTGGGGCAAGGTCGACACCACGCTCGAACAGATGGTGTTCGCCGAAGCCGGATCGGTCATGCCGCTCCTCGCCTCGGACGCCTATCATCGCGGCGCGTGGAAGGACCGTCCGAAGCGCGCATGGGGCAAGATCTTCAACGACTGATCCGTCGAAGAAGTCTGGACCAAGGAAACGGCGGGGGAGCGATCCCCCGCCGTTTTCCTTTTCACCCCTCCCCGGAAGGGTGGGGTGAAGTCACAGCTTGAACCCGTAGCGTGCATATTCACGGTCGATTGTCGGCGAAAGCCGCCGGGCGATCGCCAGTTCCCCCGCCGCCTCGCCGTCGCGCTTCGTCGCTTTCAGGATCGCGGCGCGCAGATAGCGGGTCGACGCATGGTCGGGATGATCGGCCAGCACCGTGTCGACATCGGTCATCGCCTCGGCATAACGGCCGAGCCGATACCAGACCATCGCCCGGCTATCGAGCGCGGCGGCGGTGTCGTCGCTCAGCTCGATCGCGGCGGTGCAGTCCTTCAGCGCGGTATCGAGCATCACCGCGCGCGTGCCCTTCACCCAGCAGCGGCCGTTGAGCAGCAGCGGCGACCCCGGCTTCTCGCCGATCAACGTGTCATAGAGCGCGACCGCCTCCGCCGCCGCGCCGAAATCCCCGAGCAGCGTCGCCTTCATCCGGCGCAGCGGAACGCGTGATTCACCGCCCAGCGCAATCCGCTGGTCGAGCAGCGCCAGCCCGCCGGCAAGGTCGCCCGACTCCGCCTTCATCTGCGCGACCTGCCCGATCGCGGTGAACGACGCGGGGTCAATCGCCCGCGCCCGTTCGGCATCGGCCAGCGCCTGTACCGGATCGCCCAGCCTGGCATGGACCTGCGAGCGTTGCAGATACAGGTCGACCGACGGCTGGATGCCGATCACCTTCGTCAGATCGGCCAGCGCCGCGCGGCGGTCGCCGATCGCGCTCTCGAACGTCGCCCGGCTGGTATAGCCGCTCGGCTCCTCGACATCGTCGGCGATCGCCTTGGCGAACACCGCGCGGATCGCCTTGACCTGCCCCGATCCCTCGATCGCCGCCGGGGTCATCGTCCAGCGGCGCGGCGTATCGGCCGGGGCCACCAGTTGCGGCAGTTGCGCGCGCATCGTCGCCACCGCGTCGCGCTCGGCGGCGACCTGCGCGGCGGGAATTTCGCCGCCGGTCGAATCGACCCGCTCGTCGATCGTCAGCACCCCGTTCGACAGCCGCGTGGTGCGCTTCACCACGAACCCCGCGACGCGCAGGTCGGCGTCGCCCGTACCCTCCAGCGTCATGCCGCGCCCACCCTCGGGCAGTTTCACGCGCAGCAGGCTGCGGATGCCGGTCGGGGCGGGCACCACCACCGGGATACCGGTCCATTCGGGCCGGCTCCGATCGGGCGCGAAGCCGAAATTCGCGTAGCGATAGGTGAGCGAACGCTTGCGCCGCCGGTCCTCGCTGCGCCACGGCGTGGTCGTGACGCCGGTCGCCCTGACCACCATGTCGCCGCTCGGCCCGTCGGCGGTCAGCGTCACATCGGCGAACTGCCCTTCGCCGATCCATTGCTGCAACATCCCGTTCAGCAGGTCGCGCTGCTCCTCGGCACCCAGTTGCGACTTCGCCATCCGCAACATGCTCGCCAAGCCGCCGTGGATCGTGGCGGTGATCGCCAACGGGCTCGGCAGGTCGACCGCACCGCTCTCGTCGGCATCGATCGTCAGGTCGATCATCGGCCGGGCATTGGCGCGGGTCACGATCCGCTCGGGCGTCGCCCCACCGGCGCGAAGCGGCAGGACATAACCGGCCGGCGGGGTATCGCGGATGTCCGCCATCCGGGCGTTGCTGCCGGTCCCGTCGAGCCATAGCGACTGCCCGTCGATCGTCGCGCGCACGAACACATGGTTGAACGCGGCGGCACTCGGCAGGCGTTCGGGGACGAAGTCGCCCTCGCCGACATTGGCGACCACCGCCTCCGCCTCGATCCCCATCGCCTTGAGCATGGCCAGCAGCAGCAGCGTCTTGGCCTTGCAGTCGCCATAGCGCACGTCCCACGTCCGCGCCGGCTTCTGCGGCACGTAATTGCCGCCGTCCATGCCGACCGCGAGATAGCGGATCTTGTCCTGCACCACCTCCAGCGCGCGTTGCGCGCGGCCGATCGGCGTCGCCTCCGCCGTCTGGATCGCCGCCACCTCTCCGGCAAGCGCGCTGCCCGGCGCGATCAGCCCGTCGGGGGCATAGAGCGACGCGAACGTCCGCGACACATCGGCCCAGTCGGCAAAGGTCGCCAGCTCGATCAGCGGCGGATGGCGATAGCGGCTCGGCGCATCGTCGGGCATCTCCTTGGGCTTCGCCAGCGGGAGCGCGATGGTCAGCTCGGTATAGGCACCGTTCTTCACCGGGGTGGCGGTCACGCCATCGGCGAGCAGCTTCCATTTCGGCGCGGCGGCGGTCGGCCACGAAAAACGCACCCGCCCCGCGCCGATCCGCGCCGGTGCGGCGATCAGCGGAGTTACGTCCTGCACCCGCCCGCCGAGCGCGCCGTCGCGCTCGGTCGTCGAGAAGCCCAGATCGAGCACATCGCCGACCTGCAATCCCTCGACCGCCATCGTCGCGGTCAGGATGCCGGTCAATTCGCGCTGTTCGAGCGATTCCTCGCGGCGCAGCACGGTGAATTTCTGCCCCTGCGCCAACAGGTCGATCCGCTTGCCGTCGCGCAGGATGGCAAGGTCGTGGACGATCAGGTCGCCCTTGTCCGGCGCCCATGGCAGCGTCAGCGTCGCCGCCTGCGACAACATCTCGCTGGTCGCGATCCGGGTCTGCTGACGGGCATAGCTCCACAGTCGGCCGTCCTCGATCCGGTGCTGCATATCGACCAGCATGACCGGCGGGCTGCCCTCGCCGGTCGGGGCGGCCGGTGCCGCCGCGATCCATGCCGGCGCGGGCTGATACAGCGGCGTCTCGCTCGCCCGTGCCGTCGCCGCCGTCGTCAAAACCGTCAGGGCGCACCCCGCCCATAGCATCCGCCGCACCGAACCATCCCCCCGTATCGCCGGTCCCCACCGGCATGTGCCAAAGGTCTATCGCACCCACGGCGATTGTCGAGAGCGATCGAGACGCTTTGACCCCCGCGCCGCAACCGATACAATCGGCGGCAAAGCGACACAGCGAGAGGGACCATGCCATGACGATCGACCGGCGCACCATCTTGGGGGCGGCCATCGCCCTGCCCGTCGCCGCCCGTGCCGCCACGGTGCAGGGTGGCGAGACACCGACCGCGTGGCCGCCGCGCGAACATTTCCGGCTGTGGCCCGGCCGCCCGCCGGGCAGCCCGGCGACGCTGCCCGCCTATGCCCCGTCGATGCACGGCCGGCCGGGCACGCGCGAACTGTGGCTGCGCGGCGTCGCCGAACCGGTCGTCGGCGTGTTCCGCCCCGCCCGGCCCAATGGCATCGCCGTCCTTTCGATCCCCGGTGGCGGCTATGGCTTCGTCTCGATCGAGAATGAGGGGATCGATGTCGCCAAGGCACTGAACCCGGCCGGAATCACCGTGTTCGCGCTCGCCTATCGCCTGCCCGGCGAAGGCTGGGCACAGCGGCAGGACGTGCCGCTACAGGATGCGCAGCGCGCGATGCGGCTGATCCGTGCCAATGCCGCCCGCTATGGCATCGATCCGGCCAAGCTCGGCGTCTGCGGTTTCTCGGCGGGCGGGCACCTCGCCGGGTCGGTCACGGTGGCGCACGACGACCGGGTCTATGCGCCCCTCGACACAGCGGACCGCCAGTCGGCGCGCCCCGCCTTCACCGGCCTCGTCTATCCGGTGACGAACATCGGCACCATGTCGCACCGTGGATCGCGCGACAATCTCGCCGGGCCGAACGCGGAGGACGCGGTCTATGCCCGCTATGACATCCCTGCGCGCGTGACCACGCAGACCCCGCCGGTGTTCCTCGCCCATTCGATCGACGACGGCACCGTCCCGGTCGACCAGTCGCTCGACATGATCGCCGCCTGCCGCCGCATGAAGGTGCCGGTGGAAGCGCATCTGTTCGAAAACGGCGGCCATGGCTGGGGCGCGCTGCACAGCCCGGCGGACAGTTCGCGCCGCACCTGGACCGACAGCTTCATCCGCTGGATCGGCGAACGCCGCTGACGCCGCACTGTCCTACACCACGCCACCTGAGTAGNNNNGGTGAACAGTGCAGGACACTGTTCACCCGAAACTGGGCCGGGGCTGGGTCGGTTCGTGGCGAAGGTGACAGTCCCGGCAAACAAGCCGTTAGAGCATGATGAAATCAGGTTTGAGCGTATCCCGAGTTGACGAGGTAGTTGGCGCATTCTTCGGCGGTGAAGCAGTCGAGCAGCGTTCCGATACATCGCCACGTGGCCTCATAGGTGCGTTCGGCAGCTTTACGCATGAGATGCTTGAGTTTTGCGAAGATCTGCTCGATCGGGTTCAGGTCGGGGCTGTAAGGCGGCAGGAACAGCAGCCTGGCACCGGCACTGCGAATGGCCTTGGGGACGGCGGAGCGTTTGTGGCTGCTCATGTTGTCCATGATGACGACATCGCCGGGCGACAGCGTGGGCACGAGGCAGTGTTCGACATAATCGTTGAAGATCTGACCGTTGACTGATTGGTCAAGGACGCACGGTGCGTCGATTGGGTCGCAGCGCAGGGCGACAAGGAACGTCGTCGTGCGCCAATGCCCGTATGGCACTTTGGCGTGTAATCGCTGACTTCGGTGTGCCCATCAGCGCAATGGAGCCATGTTCGTCTTGGCCCAAATTTCGTCGGTGAAGACGAGCCAGGCTGGATCAAGCCGTCCCTGGTACTTCTTCCACTGCTCGCGCCGGCGCGCGATCACTGGCCGCAACTGTTCGGCGGGAAGAACGCTTTTTTTGGAAGCTCAGCCCCTCATCGTGCACGAACGACCAGAGCGTCCGGTAATCGACGGTCATCCCGCGCAGCCTGTGACCGCCCATCCATCCCGGCTCGACGCTACCGGTATTGTGATGCCGATGCAGCCAGTTCACCGCCGTGCTGCCGCATTGCGCGACAGGCTGTTACGCTCCACCGCCAACACACGCGCTCGCGAAGATCTGTCGGATAAAGTCGTGCCATGCCGCGCTGGCCTCCGATTTTAGCACATAACTTGAATCAGAAAAGCAGAACATTGGGAATCCCACGATTCAACCAAACCTCATCATGCTCTAGATTCTCCGGCGGGCGATGCGTGCTTCCCAGACCTTGGCATCGGGGGATAAGCGAACCACGCGATCGAGAATCCCCGCCTCGCCCCAGCGTTCGCGGCGGGCCTCGCCGATGCGCAGGCGGGCCGCCACCGCGTCCCATCGTCCGGCCCGTGCCGCGATCAGCATCGCGACGGCGGGGGACGGGTCCGTGCCGGCTTGCAATTGCCGCACCGCCCGGTCGGTGACGACACGGCGGACGTCCGCCGGACCGGCGGCGAGCGCGCGGTCCAGTCCGGCGGCATCGCGTTGCAGCGACCGCCCCTGTCGCAACCGGGCCACGCGGACGACGTGGCGGGCATGGGCGGTGAAATCACCCTCGACCAGCGCGACGATCGACAGGCATTCATGCGCTACCGGGAAATCGGGGTGCGCCCGTTCGACCCAGTCGAGGATGGCGCGGCCTTCGGCATCGCGGCCGGCGGCCCAGAGCGCCCAGCCGTAATCGGTCATCAGCGCGATCGATCCGGGCAGCGCGAGGCGGGCGCGGTCCAGTTCGCGCAAGGCCGCGACATGGTCGCCCCGGTCGGACAGGATGTTGCCGTACCAGAAGCGCGTCAGCGCATCGTCGGGATCGGCGGCGAGCGCCGCGCCGAATTGCAGGTCGGCCTCCGCCCGGTCGTGATCGGCCCAATAGGCGATGAACCCCATCGCCCGCCGCGCCATCGGCAGGTCGGGGGCAAGCCGCAGCGAGCGCCGCGCCGCCACGCGCGCGCGGTCAAACGCCTCGGCATCGTCCTGCTGCGCGAACTCGCGCGACAGCAGCAGCGCCTCGGCAAGTGCCGCATGGCCCGGCGCGAAGCCGGGCGCGGCGGTCGTCACAGCCTGAAGCAGCGCGACGCCACGGGCAAGCGTGGCAGGGCTGCGCGCGGCAACCAGATCGCGCGCCATCAGGAAGCGCGACGCCACCGCCGGATCGGCCGGCAGCACGACGCCCGAGGCGCGCGGTGCGGCGGGCCACACCGTCACCAGCGCGACGATGGCGATCACCAGCAGCGCCGCCAGTATCGCCAGCAGGCGGGGACGAGGACGGCCCCGGGCGACCGGCACGGACGCGGCAGAAGAATCAGGCAACAGCATGGGCGGTGCCGGTGCGACGGTGTCGACCGCATCCGCGCCATCGACGGGCCGGCTGGCCCAGCGATCCAGTTCGCCGCGCAGGGCATAGACGGTGCCGACCCGGCCGCCGGGCAGGCGATGGACCGGCAACGCCCGTTCGCGCGCCCAGCGGATGACGGTGGTCCGGTCGCGCCCGAAATAGGCCGCGATCGATTTCCAGCCATCGATCCGGTCCTCGGCGAAGCGCGACGCGACGTCCCGCTCCGGCAATGCGGTTGCGCGATCCATGTCAAATGTGGTCTGCATCGCCCCACCCCGCCCGTCTGCGCAGATGTTTACCCCGGTGGGCGGCGGCGTGCGTCCATCATCTGTTTAGGGTGTCACCGCCGGAAATGGTGACGAAGCGATGCGCCAGTGCGATCAGCGCGGCCTGTCCGCCGGTCGCGGTCTTTTCATAGATGCGGTGGAGATGGGTTCGCGCGGTCGCCCGCGCCATGCCGAGCCGGGACCCGATACCGATCAGGTCGGCATGGGTGACGACATCGTCCAGCACCCGCGCCTCGGTCGGGGTCAGGCGGTAGAAGGCGGCGATCGCGCCGATCGCGATGGTCGAGGGACGGTCGAGCCGGGTAAGGTGGACGATACAGGCGATGCCGCCGGTGTCGCCCAGATCGGCGAACCGGTCGCGGATGACTGGCAGCACCTGCACCAGCACGGGCAGCGGGGTGGCGACACCGTCCGCCAGTTCGACCGCGACCGGCTGTCCCCCGGTCCGGGCGAGGTTGATCGCGCGGGCCAGCGCGGGCAGGCGCACCGGTTCGCCGTGGCGCAGCGCCAGCAGGTCGGCGGCGGCGGGATCATGGTCGATCACGCGGTGCTGGGCATCGAGCATCAGCACCGCATCGCCGCGTGCCGCGACCAGCGTGCGCAGCGCCGCCATCTGGTCGATCGCGCGCGACAGGTGCGACCCGACATAGACCGCGCGGCGCAGATGCGGGACCAGCGCCTGCAACCGGTCACGATCGGTATCGGCGAAGGGTGCCACGGCACCGCGCCGGATGAGCGCCAGATGCGCGCTCAGCCCCGGCTGTTTGAACAGGTTGACCGCCAGATTGTCGACCACGCCCATCGGCGCCAGATAGTCGCGGTAGAAGATGCTGGCGCGCACCGCCGGTTCGGCCAGCATCGCGTGCGCGGTGACGCACTGTCCCTCGGCCGCCTGCATCAACCGGGGGAACAGGATGTCGTGCTGGTGATAGCGGGTGGCATACAGGTCGAGCCACGCGGGGTCGTTGCCGAACTGCGCCTGGAACGCCGCACCGTCGGGCACGGTACAGGCGAGGAACCCCGACTGGGCATCGAACGACCGCACCAGTTGTTCGAGCAGGGTGGCGAGATGTTCGCGCCCGAACGCCGCTGCATATATATCCTCGATCCGCATCGGCGCTCCCTTTGCCCGCCATTCTATCCGCGCCGGCCCGCCGCGCCCAGAGGATCGCGCGGCGGGCGGCCCGCGCCGGTCAGTTGACGATCAGCGGCGGGGTGAGCAGCACCGGCGACAAGGACCCGACCGTCACCGCCGCCAGCAGCGCGGCGGCCAGCGTCGGATGGTGGAAGCACACCTTGCCATCGGCGGCGACGTCGCTGAAGCGCAGCGCGAGCGTCAGTTGCGCCGAGATCACCACCGCATGATAGATGGCCGCGATCAGCAGCGAGGCGATCGCCGCCCCCGCCGCGACCGCCATCGGCCCGAGGCCCGACACCGCCGTCGCCAGTTCGGCGATCGGCGCGATGTTGAGCGCGGTGGCGACCCCCGAATGGAACGTCGCCAGCAGCGACAGCGCGGTGCCGAGCGCGTCGGCGGTGTCCGCCCCGACCCGGTCGAGCGTCAGCGAACGGGCGCAGGCGGCATCGATGCAGATGTTGACGCCGAAGGGGATGCCGATGCCCGCGACCAATGGCAGCGCGGCGATGCTCCATTCGCCTTCGATGAAGCAGCGGAACGGCCCCAGTTCGGACAGCACGCCGTCGAGGTGCCGCCGCAGCAACTGTACCGCGCGCAGCACGTCCTGCGACTGCATGATGCCTTCGCGGATCTGGCGGATGAAATCGGGTTCCTTCAGCTCCGGGATCGGCAGGGTGGGCAGGTCGAACCGGTCGGGCAGATAGCCGCGCAGCGGGGCGGTGCATTCGGTCACTTCGCGCGTGACTTCATCGACGATGGTCGACCAGACGGTGATCGTGCCGACCACGATGTCGACGAACCCCTTGCCCACGCAATAGGTCGCGGCACAGACCCGCGCGGGCTGGAACGAGGGATCGCCGGCGCCGAACCATCCGCAGGCCCCGTCCCTGTCGCGCACCGTCTCGTCGAAACACTTCGCATAGCGTTCCTGCGCCGACATCCAGACGTCGACCGTTTCGCGCACCCGGCGTTCGACCGATTCGGTGATCGTGGTGGTCGTGCAGTTGGCGGCGCTGCCCAGATCGTCCCAGACCTGCCCGATCGTCGCCATCTGCCGTTTGCCGACCGGCTGTTTCTTCTGCGCGGCCAGCACCGGGAAGGCGGTGGCATAGGCTGAGCGGAGCTGCATCGCGCTGCGCGTCCAGCCCTTGTTGCCGCGGATCAGCTTGACCAGCGCGGCGACATTGCCTTT
The DNA here is from genome assembly GCF_001421635.1 of Sphingomonas sp. Leaf25. Taxonomy (NCBI): domain Bacteria; kingdom Pseudomonadati; phylum Pseudomonadota; class Alphaproteobacteria; order Sphingomonadales; family Sphingomonadaceae; genus Sphingomonas; species Sphingomonas sp. Leaf25. Next base: position 322,973 of record NZ_LMKU01000012.1, on the reverse strand, counting down.
CAGCGGGCGCGGCTTGTCCTTGCCGACCGCGAACCCCTCAGCGGTCAGCGTCAGGCCGGTGGCCTCGTCGCCGAGGCGGATCGTCGCCATCCGCCCACCGAAATCGAACAGGCCGTTGCCATCGGCCGAGCGGATCAGGAACGGGCAGAGTTCGCCGTCGATCACCGTGGCGCGCACCAGCCCCCATGGTCCCTTGATCCCGTCGGGGATGGCGGTGAACAGCGCGGGCAGCTTGGCTGGCACCTTGGCGAAGCGTGGCTGCGCGCCGATCGGCGCACCGATGCCGAACAGGCCGCCGATGGCGGTCGTGCCGGCCAGCAGGTGGCGGCGGGACAGGACAGACGTCGAGGCAGGGGTGGTCATGAGCGATACTCCGGGGTTCGAACGGGAAGGACGGGAGGACGGGGGTCACGCGACGGATCATTCGCGCCCGTCGGCGATGCGATTGTCGGGAATGGCATCGCCCGGGACCCCCTTGCCCGTCGCCTCGGCGCGGGCGCGGGCGAGCAGATCGGTGATCGCCGCCCGGTCGCCGGCCGGCGCGGTCAGCGGCGGACGGTTGACCAGCCCGGCGGGCACCGAGACGCGCAGCACGGCGCCGGCGGCACCGGGACGGATCGCGGTGCGCTCGGCGATGGCGCGGGCCGTAGCGGCGGCCTGCGCCTTTTCCCTCGCGCTGCGCTTTGCGGCGAGTATCGCCCATTTGCGGCGGATGTCGCGCACGGCGTCGCGCAGCGCGATCTCATAGGCCGGCCGGTAGGTGCTGGCATGGCCGGTGCGGGTGGGATGGACGATGCCATAGGCATCGCCCTGCATCGCGAACGACGCGACCAGGTGGTTGTTGAAATAGGGTTCGCGATCGTTGCACAGCCCGTGGCCCCGCGCGCGATCCGCCGTCGCCACCACCGACCATTTCGGCCCGTCGCCGACCGCGCCGCGGATCGCGGCGTTGAGCGGGCGCAGGAACGCCGCGTCGAGTGCTGCGAATTCCGATCGCGGGCTGAATGGCGGCAGGTCGCAATAGGCGCCGTCCGCGCCGCGCATCGGATCGGCATATTCGGACACCAGCACCCGGTCGTAGGTGAAGTTCGCGTCGAACGCCTGACGCAGACTGGCATAGAGCTGCGGCACGTCCTGCGCGATGCGGCGGCGCAAATTGGCGCCGGCTTCGTCGTCCGGCCCCATGACGCCCGGCAGGACGAGGTAATTCCGGACGAAATCGCCGAAATCGACGTCGTTACCGCCGCCCGACACCATCGCGATGTTCAGTTCGGCATAGCCATTGTCGGCCAGCCAGTCGCGGACCACCGCCAGTTGCGGCCGGACCGGCGTCTGCAAATTCGTCTGGACCTCTTCCCAGATCCAGCTCGGCCTGAGTTGCGACAGCAACAACCCCTCGGTGATCTGCGCGCCCGAACAGGCGACGTTCTTGAACGCGATGGCCGTTTCGGGATTTTCGTCGATGATCGTGGCGACGGCGCGCGCCTGCCCTGAATTGCCGCTGCGATGGCACAGTTCATTGTCCCATTTCGCCCCGGTGCGATACGGCGCGCCCTCGCCGCTGGCATAGGAATCGCCCAGATTGGCGATGGTCAGCTTGTCGGGCATGACGAAGGCGACGACCGGGGATTCGACGAGGGCGGCCCCACGCGCCTTCACCACCTTGTAGAAGACGCGGTCGCCCGACGACAGCTTGCGCGCGCGGACGTCCTGCGCGTTGGGCGTCGTGTTGTCGGAGTGGGGAAACACGAAGCGCGCTCGCGCCACCCCCTCGGCCGAGGTCGCGGTGATCGCGACGCGGCCGCGCGGCTGCTGGCCGGTCAGCGTCGCCGCCCGCACCTCGGCCGCATCGTCGCCATAGACGACCCAGATCGCGATATTGGCCGAGGTGTCGCCGGGATCGAGCTTCACCGCCAGCGGCAGCGCGCGGTCGCCGGGGCCGAACGGCACGTCGTCATAGGCGACGAACTGCGGCGGCGCGTCCTGCGCCAGTGCCGGCAGCGCGGTGGCGGCGAGGAGCAGCGCGAGCGCGCGGGACAGGGTCCTGGACATGTCGGAAATCCTTTCGGGTCAGCGATGCGAGGGGAGCAGGAGGTCGGAGAGCATCTCGCCCGCCGCCTGCACCGCGTCGGGAAAGGGCATGGTCACGTCGCCGCGGGTCATGCGGGTAAAGAAGCGTGTGCGCTCCAGCCGGGCGGCGGTGGCGGCGGCGTTGCTCGCCGGGTCGACCACCTGCGTCCACAGCCGCGTCAGCCGCGCGGCATGGTCGCCGCGCGCGAACGGGCGCGCGGCGATGCCGGTCGCACGGGCGGGGGTGACGAGCACGATCACCGCGTCGCGCCGCTGGGTGCGGGCGCGCTCGTGGAACAGGTTGCCGACCACCGGCAGGTCGCCGAGGATTGGGGTCTTGGAAAAGGTCGCGTCGTCGACGGTTTCGTTGAGGCCCGAGAGCAGCAGCGTCTCGCCGAAGCGGATCTCGGCGGTGGCCAGCACTTTCTGCCGGAAGGTGGTCAGCGCCTCGCTGAACGAGCCCGCCGGGTCGGCGGTGACGAAGCTGCGCTCCGCCTCCACCTTGACGCGGGTGCCGGTGGCGGTGATCTCGACCGGGGTGACTTTCAGCGCGACGCCGATGTCGATCTGTTCGAGCGATCCCGACTGGATGCCGTTGACCGCGACCTTGATCGTGCGGCCGACGAAGAACTCGCTGGCCTCGCCGCGATAGGCGGTCAGTTGCGGGCGGGCGACGACCGAATAGAATTGCCCGCCCCGGCTGAACAGGTTGAGGTTGTAGTTGAGCTGCGGCACGCCGATCGCGCTGGTCAGCACGCGCTGATATTCGTTGCTGCCCCCGCCCGCGCCGTCGTCGCGGGTGGTGCGGGTGCCGGTGCGGGTCAGGCCATATTGCAGGCTCAGCCCGTCGAGCAGGTTCATCCCCGTCCGCTCGCGCCGCGTATTCTGCGACAGGATGATCGCGACGTCGACCGATACCTGGCCGGGCACGCCCTCCTCGACCACCGGTGCCGGATCGGGCGCGGCGTCGAGCGCGGCGGTGCGTTCGATCTGCGCCACGCGCGCGCCGGTGGGGGCGGCGAGATCGGGGGCGACCACCTGTAGCCGGGCGAGGCGGGCGCGGGCGGCGGCGGGATCGCCCGCTGCTGCTGCTGCCAGCGCGGCGAGGCGCAGCAGCCCGGCATCGCGTTCGCCGTCGATCGCCGTCGCGCGGGTCGCCGCCAGCATCGCCAGCGCCGGATCGCCCGCCATATAGGCCGATGCCGCCAGCGCGCCGAGCAGCCGCGCGTCGCCCGGGCGGAGCGCGGCGGCGCGGGCGAAATGCTCGCTCGCCTCGCCATAGCGGCCCTGATCGAACGTCGCCCGGCCCGCGAGGGCGGCCGGCCACATCTCGCCCGGATCGGCGCGGGCCGCGATCTCATAGCCGGCCAGCGCCAGATCGGGGGTGTCGCCGCGCACCTGCGCCGACTGGTGATAGGCGAGCGCCAGCAGCGTCTGCGCGGTCGCGTCGCGCGGCTGGCGCGAGGCGAGTTCCGACAGCATCGGGATCGCCCCCGCCGGATCGCCCGCCCGGAGCGCCGCCACGCCGTCGCCGCGCAGGACGGCGGGGGTCAGGCCCGCCGGGTCGATCCGGGGCTTCGCCGCCAGCGGCGAGGCAAGCGCCAGCAGGGTTATGCCCGCCGCCACCGCCCCCGATCGTCGTGCCGCACCGATGTCGCCCCGCATTAGCCTGCCCCCTATCTGCTGTGCGGCAACGATGGCGGATCAGGCGGAGGGTAAGGAACCGGGCAAGGGGTGGCAAACAGTGGTAATCGGTGGAAACCACCGGGTAAGGCGGTGTCCCGGAACGACCTGCGCGGTGCGGTCAACGTCCGGCCGCGTCGTCGTCCCGACGATCGGCCGGCACCGGGTCTGGGGAATGTGGCGAGAACCCGGTCGAGGATCTACGCCAGCCGAGCGCCGACGCCTGCCGAAAACCCGTGTCCCCGCGATGCGCGCGTTGCGCGACGGCCGATCAATATTTGATCGCGGACGGCGGCGTGGCCCGGTCCAGCACCCGCCGCAGGACGAACGAGCTGCGGATTTTCGCGACATTCGGCAGGATCGATAGTTCCTGACGATAGGTTTCGTCATAGTCCTCCAGCGAGGTGACATGCACCAGCGCCAGGAAATCGACGTCGCCCGAAACGAACCAGCATTTCGACACCGCCGTGCAGCGCTGGATCGCCTGCTCGAACTCCCCGATCGCCCGGTCGGATTGCGAGGCGAGTTCGATCTGGACGAGGATCAGCAGGCCATACCCGATGCGTCGCAGATTGATGTCGGCCGAATAGCCGGCGATTACGCCGCTTTCCTCCATCTGCCGGCGGCGGCGTGCGACGGCGTTGCTCGACAGTCCGGCTTCCTCGCCGATCGCGACATCGCTCGACCGCCCCTGCGACGAAAGCACGCGAAGAATGCGATAATCGATTCGATCGAGATCAACCGCGTCGGTTTTCGTCATCCGATCATCCTTTCGCTGCAATATCGTGCATCGATACACGATTTCCGGGGAAAGATTGGTGAGAACCCCCGTCCGGTTTGGTGTTAGCAAGCGCACAATGGAATCCGAAAGAGATTCCGCACCGCCACAACGGCATCACGCAGGGGTGAAAGCAGTCATGAAGCTGGGGGCTACATCATGCGCTATCATACCGGAGTATCGTCGCTCGTTCTTTCCATCGCGCTGATCCACGGCACCGCCGCATCCGCGCAGACCACGCCGAAGCGCGGCGCGCAGAGCGCCGCGCCCGATCCCGTATCGGCCGATCCCGACGCGGCCCCGCTGCCCGTGACCGATCCGGTCGTGCCGGACGCCGACGACGACGCCATCGTCGTCACCGGTTCGCGGCTGCCTTCTGAATTTTCGCTGACCGCGCCGGTGCAGGTGATCCGCGCCGATACGGCAGCCAATGCCGGCCTGGCCACCGCCGCGGAAATGGTCGCGCGATCGACGGCGGCGCTGGGCACGCAACAGGTCAACAACCAGATGGCGGCGACCGGGGCGGGCGGCATGGTCGTCAGCGGCGGCGCGAACGTCAGCACCATATCGCTGCGCAACCTGTCGGCGATCCGCACCCTTACCCTGCTGAACGGGCAGCGCATCGCGCCGTCGGGCACCGGCAGCCAGGTCGCGCCGGTCGATTACAATGTCATTCCGGCGATCGCGCTCGACCGGGTCGAGGTGCTGACCACCGGCGCATCGTCGGTCTATGGATCGGACGCGATCGCGGGCGTCGTCAACGCGATCACCCGCAAGGGCGGCAACGGGCTGGAGATCGGCGGCTTCGGGCGCGTGTCGCAGGCGGGCGGCGGCGAGTATCTGAACGCCAACGCCTATTGGGGCCGCAATTACGAGAATTTCTATGCGTCGCTGGCGGTCGAATATGACCGGCAATACGAACTGAACCTGAAGGACCGGGCGGAAACCGCCTGCGCGCAGGATTTCGTCTATTCCCCGACCAGCGGCGAGCGGGTCGATGCCCGCGACCGGTCGGGCAACTTCCGCTGCTACAACCATAATCCGACCGGCATCTTCTTCGATCCCTATTGGTATGGCGGCAGCTTCACGCTCGATCCGGGCCGGGCGAACGGCCCCTACCCCGCCGCCGCGCTGAACCTGCAATCGCTGGCCAATCCGGCGACCGCGCCGCTGCGCGACTGGGTACGCACCAACCGCGCCGGTTTCCCCGACACCTTCGCCTATTCGCCCAATACCAGCCGCGCGTTCGAGGAAGCGGATTCGATCTCGCCGTACAGCCGGCTCAATGCGTTCTTCTCGGCCGGGTTCGACGTTGCGGGGCACAGCGAGTTCTATCTGACCGGCCTGTATTCGCATCGCGAGTCGACGTCCAATAGCTGGTATTTCCTCTATCCGCTGCTGGCGGCGACCAATCCCAACAACACCGTCGGATCGGCGCTGATCGCGGCCAGCGGCGGCAATTCGCCCGGCGTCGTCGGGCCGCAGGTCGTGCGCCCGTTCCGCGCCGAACAGCGTGTCGACTTCGCCCAGGCCAGCTTCGGCCTGCGCGGCACCTTCACCGGCGGCGCGCTCAAAGGCTGGCGCTACGACGCCAATGCCCGGGTCGGCCTGTCGCGCGGCACCTATGGCCAGACCTTCTATTATCAGGACCGGCTGAACGCGGCGACCGCGCCGGGCACCGCCTGCGACGCGCGCCGGATCACCATTTCCGGCCCGACGCCGTGCGTGTCGATCCCGTGGCTGACCAAGCGGTTCCTCGTCGACCAGAACTGGAGCGATGCCGAACGCAGTTTCCTCGAAGGCTATGAGGAAGGCCATACCCGCTACGACCAGTTCGCGCTGGAGGCGAGCCTGTCGGGCACGCTGTTCACGCTGCCCGCCGGCGACGTGGCGCTCGCGGTCGGCGGCACGATCAGGACCGACGATCTCGACGACACGCCGGGCTATAACGCGCGCAACCAGAACTATTTCGCCTTCTCCACCGCCGGGCGCACGGCAGGGTCGGACACGGTGCGCGAAGTGTACGGCGAACTGGGCGTCCCGCTGCTCGCTGGCCTGCCGCTGATCCGCAGCCTGCAAGTGACCGCATCGGGGCGCTACACCGATTACAGCTCCTATGGATCGAACGGCACCTACCGGGTGGCGGGCGCGTGGGAAGTGGTGAAGCCGATCGCGCTGCGCGCTTCCTATGGCACGTCGTTCCGCGCGCCGACGATCTACGAACTCAACCTCGCCGACCAGACGTCGTTCTTCGGTTATACCGATCCCTGCCAGCGCTATGGCGAGGGGGCCAACGCGACCGTCGCCGCCAATTGCCGCGCCGATGGCTTCGCCGCCGACTTCACCCCCGCCAACATCACCTCGATCCGCGGGATCAGCGGCGGCGGCGCGGGCAATCTGAAGGCGGAGACGTCGACCAACCTCAACTTCGGCGTGGTGGTGCGGCCCGGGTTCGCCGGCTTGCAGCTCGCGGTCGATTATTACGACATCCGCGTCCGCAACCAGGTGACGACCTTCGGCGTGTCGAACATCATCGGCAGTTGCTACCGGCTGAGCGGCCCCGAGCGGCAGAGCTTCTGTTCGCAGATCACCCGCGATCCGGTGACGCGCGCGATCACCGAAGTGTCGAACCGCTATCTGAATCTGTCCGAACAGCGCGCGCGCGGCATCGACGTGGCGCTGCAACTGGCGGTGCCGCTGCCCGGCGAGGTTCGGCTGGGCTTCGAACTGCGCGGCACCCGCGCGCTCGAAACCTCGGTCACGCGCGACGCATTGAGCACGAAACTGGAGCGCAACGGCCTGTCGGGCTTCCCCGAACTCAGCGGCTATGCGGAGGCGAACCTGAGCTGGCGCAAGCTGAGCTGGTTCGTCGGCGCGAACTATATCGGGAAGGTCGACGACACGCGCTACTGGACGGACGAGGAAGCGTTCGTTCCCGGCACCGATCATTTCCGCTTCTACGGCGCCTATGCCGGCCGCAACACCTATGGCAATTCCAACGACTTCGCCGAAGTGGTCGAGAAACTGTCGGTGCCGGCTTATGTCACCGCCTACACCTCGCTGCGTGCGCAGGTGCTGGAACGCACCACCCTGCAGGTCGGCGTGACAAACCTGTTCGACCGGCGACCGGCGGTGATCGGCCCCGATGCCTTCACCTACCGCATCGGATCGGTCGCGGGGAACCAGTACAACCTGACCGGCCGGTCGTTCTTCGTCCGGTTGAAGCAGGGCTTCTGATCCGCCGGGGGGCCGGGCGTGGCGACACGCCCGGCCCCTTGCCAGTTTCGCGTTTCGCATGGATGTTGCCCGCATGATCGCCCGCCTCGCCGCCTTGTTGCTGGCCACCGCCGCCGTGCCGCTTGCCGCACAGGACCCCGCCGCGTCCGTAGCGCGACCGATGCTGTCCGAACCGGCGCTGTCGCCCGACGGCACGACGATCGCGTTCGTGTCGGGCGGGGACATCTGGGAAGTGCCCGCCGCTGGCGGGATCGCCCGCCTGCTCGTGACCGATCCGGCGACCGAGGGGCGGCCACGCTATTCGCCCGACGGCCGCCGCCTCGCCTTCACCTCGAACCGGGGTGGCAGCACCAACATCCATGTCCTGAACCTCGACAACGGCGCGATCACCCGGCTGACCTATGCCGAGGCGAACGAGGAACTGGACGGCTGGTCCGGCGACGGCCAGTGGCTCTATTTCGCATCGAGCGCGGGCGACGTCGCGCGCCAGAGCGACATCTTCCGGGTGCCGGTCACGGGCGGCACGCCGCAACCGGTCAGCGGCGAACGCTATCTGTCCGAATTTCAGGCGGCCCCTTCGCCCGATGGCGGGCGGATCGCGCTAGTCGCGCGCGGCATCGCCAACACACAATGGTGGCGCAACGGCCACAGCCATATCGACGAGAACGAGGTCTGGCTGAAACAGGCGGACGGCACCGGGGCCTATCGCCTGCTGCTGGGCGACGGGGCCAAGCACGCATGGCCGATCTGGTCGGCCGATGGCGGTGCGATCACCTATATGAGCGACCGCGACGGCACCGAGAATCTGTGGCGCGTCGCGCTGACGCCTGGCGCGGTGCCGCAGCAACTGACCCGCTTCACCGATGGCCGGCTGCTGTTCCCCTCGGGCGCGCGGGCGGGCGGTGACATCGTGTTCGAACGCGACATGGGCGTATGGCGGTTCGATGCCACGACGGGCGCGGCGGCTCCGGTGCCGATCCGCCTGCGCGGTGCCCCCGCCGCCGAACCGCGCCGCCATCAACGCTTCGCCCGCTTCGATCGCATGGCGCTGTCGCCCGACGGGCGCAAGGTCGCGCTGATCGCGCATGGCGAGGTGTTCGCCGCCGCGGCCAAGGACGGCGGCCCGGCGCAGCGCATCACCACCAGCCTCGCCGCCGAGCGCGAGGTCGCGTGGTCGCCCGATTCGCGCCGGCTGCTCTACGTCACCGAAGCGGGGCAGGATCGCCGCCTTGCGCTGAGCGACATCGCTGGCGGGCGCGAAACGATGCTGACCGGGGCCGGCGTCGCCGTCGCGCCGTCATGGTCGGGCGACGGCCGCGCCATCGCCTATGTCCGCAACCGCCGCGAATTGCGCGTCTATCGCCCGGCACAGGGCAAGGTCGCGGCCAGCGACACGCTGCTGTTCACCGGCGCGCTGGCGGTGGACGAGGATGGGCCGCGTCCGGTGTGGTCGCCCGATGGCGCGTGGATCGCCTTTCCGGTGCGCGACGCACGGTCGTTCGTGAACGTCCATGTCGTGCCGGCGGCGGGCGGCGAAGCGCGACAGGTCGGGTTTCTCGCCAATGGCTGGCTGGGGCAGATCGCATGGTCGCCCGATGGCCGCTACATCCTGTTCGACACCGCGCAGCGGACCGAGCCGTCGCGCATCGTCCGCATCGACCTGATCCCCCGCGTGCCACGCTATCGCGAGGATCTGTTCCGCGGGCTGTTCGACGACACACCCGACGCGACGCCCGATGCCGCCAAGGCCGCCGCGCCGAAACCCGTCGCCGATGCCGCCCCGGTCCGCCCGGTGGTGCGGATCGAGTGGGACGGCCTGCGCGATCGCGCCAGCGTGCTGCCGCTGGGGATGAGCGCCGAGGCGCCGGTGATCGCCGCCGACGGCAAGACGCTGGTGTTCCGCGCGCAGGAACGCGAACGCGACAATCTCTATCGCTACAGCCTCGACGAACAGGCCGCCACGCCGCCGTCGGCGCAACAGATCACCGCCACCGACCGGCCCAAGGGCGATTTCGACCTGTCGGGCGACGGCAAGCTGCTGGCATGGCTGGAGGACGGGCGGGTGATGACCACGCCGCTCGCCGAACCGAAGCCGCAGATGGTCGACATTGGCGCGGAGATGGACGTCGATTTCGCCGCCGAACGCGGCATCGTGTTCGATCAGGCATGGGGCACGCTCGATCGCGGCTTCTTCGATCCCGGCTTCACCGGGCACGACTGGCGCGCGATCGGAGCGCGCTTCCGCCCCCATGCGCTGGCGGCGGCGACGCCCGACGAACTGCGCCGGGTCATCAACCTGATGTTCGGCGAACTGAATGCGTCGCACATGGGGATCAACCGGCCGATGCGCGGCGACGGCGCGCTGCCGGTCGACCGGGTCGGCAATCTCGGCGTCACCTTCGATCCCGCCGCCGCCGAGGCGGGACGCGGGCTGGTCGTCGCGACGCTGGTGCCCAACGGCCCGGCGGCGGTCAGCGCCGCGATCGCGCCGGGCGACCGGATCGTCGCGATCGACGGGGTGGCGATCGGCCCGCACGACAATCTCGACGCGCTGCTCGACCACCGGGTCGGCGACCGGGTGAGCGTGACGATCGATCGCGGCGGTACGCGCCGCCAGACGGTGGTCCGCCCGGTTTCGGCCAGCGTCGCCGCCGGGCTGCGCTACCGGGCATGGGTGGCGGAGCGGCGGGCAATGACCGAACGGCTGTCGGCCGGGCGATTTGGCTATGTCCATATCCCCGACATGTCGGCGGAATCGTTGACCCAGCTCTATCTCGACCTCGATGCCACCAACCAGGCGCGACAAGGGGTCGTGATCGACCTGCGCCACAACGACGGCGGGTTCGTCAACGGCTATGCGCTCGACGTGTTCGCACGGCGCAACTTCCTGACCATGCAGACCCGCGGCCAGCCACCTGTGCCCAGCCGCCAGGCGCTTGGCCAGCGCGCGCTGGGGCTGCCGACGGTGCTGCTGACCGATGAATCGTCGCTGTCCGACGCGGAGGATTTCACCGAGGGCTATCGCACGCTGGGGCTGGGCAAGGTCGTCGGCCAGCCCACGGCGGGCTGGATCATCTATACCAGCCCGACGGCGCTCATCGATGGATCGATCATGCGCGTGCCGCACACCCGCATCCGCGATACCGCCGGCCGTGACCTCGAAATGCACCCACGTCCGGTCGATGTCGACGTCACCCGCCCGCTTGGCGAGAGCGGCGATGCGCAGTTGCTGAAAGGTATCGAAGTGCTGGGGTCGGGGCAGCCCATGCCGCCGATCGCGAGTGGAAGCAGGTGAAGGCCGGCAAGCGGTAGGTCGAGCCTGTCCGACAGCCGCGCCGCCTGCGTCGGCCCGATCGGCGTCGCCGGGTTCATGCTCTCGACGACGCCATGTTCGCCGGGGTGAGGGAGCACCGGTTCGGGCTGTCGCTGTCGCGTCACATCGGTCGACTAGGAGCGGCCGTGACGTTCGAGGGTAACGGGTGTGAGCTGGCTCCGCGACATTGACCGATGGTTCATGGCCGAGGTGCTGCCGTCCGGGCCGGCCTATGTTCGCAAGGCCGCGCTGTTCTGTGGTGCCGGCGAGGCGGACGATCTGGTGCAGGAGGCCTATGCCCGCGTGCTGGCCGTCGCCGATTACCGCGCAATCCAGCATCCCCGCGCCTTCGTGCTGACCATCGTCCAGAACCTCGCGATCGAGCGGCTGCGCCGGGCGCAGGTGGTGTCGATCGATCACTTGGCGTCGATCGACACGCTGGTGCTGGCCGATCCGGCGCCCGATGCCTTCTCGGTCGCATCGGCGAAGTCCGACCTCGATCATCTGCTGCAATTGATCGATGCGTTGCCGCCGCAATGCGCGCGCGTCGTCCGGCTGCGCAAAATCGACGGCCTCTCGCCGGGCACGATAGCGGAAAGGCTTTCCATCTCCGTCTCTACCGTGGAAAAGCATCTCGCCAAGGGATTGTCGCTGCTCACCACGGCGATGCGTTCGGCGGAATCGGGCGCGCAAGAGAATAGCCGGACGGAATGGACCAGCACGCACAAGGCACGGAACTGACCGACACGGCGGCGGCATGGCTGGCGGCGCTCGACGCGGGTACGGCCGACCGTGCGGCGTTCGAGGGGTGGCGCGATGCCGATGTCCGGCACGCAATCGCCTTTGCCGAGGTCGCCGCGACCTGGCGGGCGCTGGATGGCGTGCGCGCGCTGCGACTGTTGCAGCAGCAGGCACCGCCGCCGCCCGCACCCCGGCGTCATCCGCGGCGCGCGATCCTGCGCGGTGCGATCGGCACCGGCGTCGTGGCGGCGATGGGCGGCGGCTTCGCCTATAGCGCCTATGCTCGCGAACGTGCCGTCACCGATGTCGGCGAACGCCGGACGATCCGCATCGACGACCAGTTGACGGTCGATCTCAACACCGACAGCATCCTGTATTGGCGAACCGGTGGCGACCGACCCATGCTGTGGCTCGACCGGGGCGAGGCGGCGATCGACTGCCGCAGCGATGCGACGCCAGTCGAATTGCGGACCTCCGCCGGGCGGTTCATGCTTGGTGGCGGGTCGTTCAACGCCCGGCTTGGCAGTGCGGCATGTACGCTGACCGTGCTCGAAGGCAGCGGGACCGGTAACGGCCGGACCGCGCGTACCGGCCAACGGCTGTTGCTGGCGGGCGGGACGGCACGCATTGAACCGGGCGACGATGCGGCCATCGATCGGCTACGTGGATGGCGACAGGGGGTACTCGTGCTCGAAGGCGACCGGCTCGACGCCGCGCTCGCCGAATACAACCGCTATCTGCGCGACAAGATCAGGATCGGCGAACCGGGGCTGGCCGGTCTGCGCCTTGGCGGACGCTTCTCGAACGGCGACGTTCGCGAATTCCTGGCAGCGATGCGGGCCAGCTTCGGCATCGCCGCGCGCCGTGACGCCAACGGCACGATCATTCTGGTCACCGCGTAAATAAATTTGCCGAAGCGATAGCGGTTCGTCCCCGACCACCCGTCCTGCATTCCGAACGACACATTGTTCGGGGGATTGCATGTTTCGGTATCTGAACGGCGTCGCGCTGCTGTGCGCGGCGGTGCCCGCTGCTGCGCAGGCTGCGGAGCGGACCTATCATTTCGACATCGCGGCAGGTGACGCCACGGTCGCCTTCAACCGCTTTTCACAACAGGCGGGGGTGCAGATCCTGTTCCCCTATGACGCGCTGGCCGGACGCAAGGTGAAGGCATTGCGCGGTTCCTATACCCGCGACGCCGCGCTCCGCCACCTGATGGCCGGGCAGCCGCTTGAAATCCGCACGCGGAGCGCGACGATGATCGCGCTCCGCGCGGTCGCGCCTGCCGCCGCACCGCGCCCGACGACCATCGGTGCGGCGACCGCGCCCGAGCCGGAACCGCAGGAGATCATCGTGCTTGGTCGCGGCCAGTCGCGCCAGAGCCAGACGCTGTCGCCGCGCGAACTCGCCAAGGAAGCGCCCGGCACGTCGCCGTTGCAGACGCTCGCCAAGCTGCCCGGCGTCGACTTCGTGTCGTCCGACCCGCTGGGTGCGTATGAATGGGCGCAGCAGATCACCATCCGCGGCTTCACCACCGACCAGATGGGCTATACGCTCGACGGCGTCCCGCTGGGCAACATGCAGTATCGCAACAACAACGGCCTGGCGATCGGCCGCGCCCTCATCACCGAGAACAACGGTGCGGTGACGTTGTCGCAGGGCAGCGGCGCGCTGGGCACCGCCTCCACCAGCAACATCGGCGGGACGATCGATTTCACGTCGTTGCCGCCGGCCGACAGCTTCGGCATCGACCTCGCCCAGACCTATGGCAGCGCGGATACGTGGCGCACTTTCGCCCGGGCGAACAGCGGCATCCTGCCCGGCGGCGGGCGCGTGGCGCTGTCCTTTGCGCATCAGAATACCGGCAAATGGAAAGGGTCCGGCAAGCAGAAACAGGACCAGTTGAACGTCCAGTTCGTGCAGCCGATCGGTGACGCGGTCACCTCGACCACCTATCTCAACCTGCAGGATCGTCGCGAGGACGATTATGCGGACGTGTCGTTCGATCTGGTCAACCGGCTGGGCTGGGACGTCGACAACGTGACCGACAATTTCGCGCTGGCCGAGGCGCTGGCGCGCGCGCTCCAGAACGGAACCGCCGTACCCGCACCCTATAAGAATGCCGACGACGTCTATTACAACGGCGGCGGCGTACGGCGCGACATGCTGGCGTATGAAAAGCTCGCCTATCGCCTGTCGGACGCGATCAGCGGCAGCACGACCGTCTATTGGCATCTCGACAAGGGTATCGGCACCTTCGCCAGCCCCTATGACCCCTCGCCCGCGGCATTCGGCGGGTCGCCGGTTTCGGTATCGGCGGTCAAATACGACATCAACCGCAAGGGGTTGATCTCCCGCCTTGCCGCCGACCTTGGCGATCATCATGTCGAGGGCGGGATCTGGATCGAGGACAATCGCTTCCATCAGCAGGCGTATTATTACGGGTTGCAGGCGGGCGTCGCACCGCGCCGGTTCCAGAAATTCTATGAGAATCCATTCTTCACCCGCTGGAACTATCGCTTCACGACGAAGATCACGCAGGTACATCTGGGCGATACGTGGCAGGCGAGCGAGGCGCTGAAACTGAACGCCGGCGTGAAGGCGCTCGTCACCAGCAACACGGCAGAGACGATCACGAGCCGCCAGCCGATCGACGGCACAATCCGCGCGACCAACTGGTTCCTGCCGACCGTCGGCGCGCTCTACCGGCTCGATGCGCACAACGAAGTCTTCGCCGACTATACGCGCAACATGGCGGGCTTCGTCGCCTCCGCCGCGAGCGGCCCGTTCTCGACCACGCAGGCCGGGTTCAACTTCATCCGCGACGATCTGAAGCCCGAGACGACCAGCACGATCGAGGGCGGCTATCGCTATCACGATGCCGCGCTGCAATTGTCGCTCACCGGCTATCACGTCCGCTTCGCCAACCGGCTGCTCGCATCGTCGATCAGCGCGACGATCGTCGGCAACCAGAATGTGCTCCAGAACGTCGGCAGCGTGACGTCGCGCGGCGTCGAGGGCGCCGCCAACTGGCGGTTCGCCCCCGACTGGTCGTTGTACGGAAGCTGGGGCTATAACGTCGCGACCTATGACGATGATGTCGCGGTGCCCGGCCGTGCGCCGGTGGCGATCGCGGGCAATCAGGTCGTCGCCTCGCCGCGCAACACCGGCAACCTCGAACTGGCGTATGACGACGGCCGGTTGTGGGGACAGGTAAGCGGCCATTATCGCAGCCGCCGCTATTATACCTTCACCAACGACCGCCCGGTGCCCGGCGCAGCGACGGTCGACCTTTCGGCAGGCTATCGCCTGACCGGCACGAAGGCCCGGCCCGGTGCCGAACTGCTGGTCAATGTCGTGAACCTGTTCGATCGCCGCTATTATGCCTCGCTCGGCACCAGCGGTTTTCGCAACAGTGACCCCGGCGGCACCTACACGACGTTGCAGGTCGCCGCACCGCGTCAGCTCTACGCCACGATCCGCGCCCATTTCTGAAACAAGACGGGGGCGGGCGGCGCGGTCATCGGGATCGGGCCGCCCGTCGTTGCGAAGGATTTGCCATGAACCGTCGTCATCTGCTGTCCGGGGCGCTCGCCGCACCGCTCCTGCTGCCCGCCGCGCGTGCCGCTGATCGCGGCCGGGCGGACCCGTCCTTCCGTTTCGCCTTCGTCACCGATTGCCATATCCAGCCCGAATTGCAGGCGGTGGACGGATGCCGCCAATGTTTCCGTGCGGTCGCGCGCGGGCGTTACGACTTCGTCATCCAGGGCGGCGACCATGTCTATGACGCGCTGGAAGTCGACCGCGCGCGGGCGAACCGGCTGATGGACCTGTATGTCGAAACCGAACAGGCGATCGGATCGAAGGTGCATCACGTGCTGGGCAATCACGACTGTTTCGGCGTGTTCCCGACCAGCGGCGTCGCACCGTCCGCGCCCGATTATGGCAAGCAATATTATATCGAACGCTTCGGCCCGACCTATTACGCCTTCGATCACAAGGGGGTGCATTTCGTCGTGCTCGATTCGATCGGGCTGACCCCGGATCGCAGCTATGAAGGGCGGATCGATCCGGCACAACTCGCCTGGCTGGCGCGGGATCTGGCCGCGCAGCCTAAGGGTACGCGGATCATCGTCGCGACCCATATCCCGATCGTCACCGCGCTGGCGATCTACGAGCCGGAGGAATGGACGAGGACGCCGCACAACTGGACCAACGTGGTGAACGCCCGCGAGGTGTTGCGCGTCCTGCGCCCCTATCACGTGATCGCGGTGCTCCAGGGGCATAGCCATGTCGCCGAGACGGTGACGCTGAACGGTATCCCGTTCATTACCGGCGGGGCGGTCAGCGGCAACTGGTGGCAGGGCAGTTTCCTGGGCACGGACGAGGGGTACATGGACATCGCGGTCGATGGCGATCAGGTCATCCCGCGCTATCGCGGCTTTGGTTTTCGTACGATCGACCGACACGATGTGATCGTCTGAACGAGACGCCAACATTCGAGCCCGGCTTCTGGCGTCCGAACGCCAGACGTTCTTCCCGGGTCGATGCGGATACTGGGTGGCGCCCCGGCGGGACGGATACCCGATCGGCCACGCATGATCGCCCTGCCCGACGCCGGCCTGGATCGTAAAGGTGGGTCGGCGCCCGGCCGGCAAACACCCCGACCAGCGTGCCGTCGGCCAGTTGCAGGTTGCCCTACACCGCGACACTTCTCTACCAACCCGCTGACGTCTGGGGAGAAGCTATTTGGAAGTCGTGTCGATCAGTCTGTTCCTGTTGCTGGCGGTGGTCGTCAGCGGCGCGATCGCGCGGATGCTGCCGTGGTCGATGCCGACGCCGCTCGTCCAGATCGCGCTGGGCGGGGTGATCGGGCTGTCGACCGCGCATCGCGTGACGCTCAACCCCGAACTGTTCCTTTTCCTCTTCCTGCCGCCGCTGCTGTTCCTCGATGGCTGGCGCATCCCCAAGGACGAGCTGTTCAAGGATTTGTCGACCGTCGTCGAACTGGCGCTGGGGCTGGTGTTGCTGACCGTGGTGGGCATGGGGTTCTTCATCCACTGGATGATCCCGGCGATGCCGCTGGCGGTCGCGATCGCGCTGGCCGCCGTCGTTTCGCCGACCGATCCGATCGCGGTATCGGCCATCGCCGCGCGGGTGCCGATCCCCAAGCGGATGATGCACATCCTCGAAGGGGAGTCGCTGCTCAACGACGCCTCGGGCCTCGTCTGCCTGCGTTTCGCCATCGCCGCCGCGCTGACGGGCAGCTTTTCGGCGACGCAGGCCGCGTTCAACTTCCTGTGGGTCGCGGGCGCGGGCCTTGCGATCGGCGTCGCGCTCACCCTCACCGTGTCGCGCGCCAAGGCGTGGGTGACGCGCCGCTACGGCGAGGATACCGGATCGCAGATCCTCGTCAGCCTGCTGATCCCGTTCGGCTCCTATCTGCTTGCCGAGCATGTCCATGCCTCGGGCATTCTCGCCGCGGTCGGGGCGGGCGTGACGATGACCTATGCCGAAATCTCGCGACAGGCGATGGCGGTCACGCGGATGCGCCGCAATTCGGTGTGGGACATGGTCCAGTTCGCGCTGAACGGCATCATCTTCGTCCTGCTCGGCGAGCAATTGCCCGCCATCCTCGACGGCGCGCGCGAAACGGTGGCGCTGACCGGCCACGCCTCGCCATGGTGGCTTGCGGTCTATGTCCTCGCGATCGTCGGCGGCCTCGCGCTGCTGCGGTTCTGCTGGGTATGGGTGTCGCTACGCCTCACCATCCTGCGCAAGACACGGCCGGGAGCGATGCGCAGCCCCGACTGGCGACTGGTCGCGACGACCTCGTTCGCCGGGGTGCGCGGCGCGATCACGCTGGCCGGCGTGCTGACCCTGCCGCTCACGCTGAACGACGGCACCGCCTTTCCCGCGCGCGACCTGGCGATCTTCCTCGCCGCCGGGGTCATCATCGTCTCGCTGTTGCTGGCGACGGTTGCGCTGCCGGTGCTGCTGAACGGCCTGACGCTTCCCGCCGAACCGTCGCGTCAGGCCGAGGAGGACGGCGCCCGCATCGCCACCGCCAAGGCGGCGGTACGCGCGATCGAGCGGCAGCAGCACGCGCTGGCCGAAGCGCATGACGATCCCGACCTGTATGCCGCCGCCGGCGCGCGGGTGATGGACTTCTATCGCGAGCGGATCGACGGGCTGACCGGCGGCACCGCCGATGCGATGCGGACGCAGGAACGGCTGTCGGCCGAACTGGGGCTGATCGGGGTGAAGGCAGAGCGCGAGCAACTCACCGAACTGATCCGTGGCCGGACCATCGGCAGCGAAACCGCACGGAAGCTGGTGCGCGAACTCGATCTTGCCGAGGCCCGGTATCGGGGGTGACGGGAGCGTGAGCCGACGCCAGACCCGGCGTCGGGGTCATGTCGCGGTCCGTTGCCGGCAAGCTGTTGATAAGCGTTCGCGAATGGGTCCTTCGCGGCGCTGCTTCGTTAGGACGGGGGAGCCCATCCGGGGAACGAAGGATCGACATGAGCGACACGAACACAGCGATCGGCAAGGGCGGCGAAACGCACCAGCGCGCAACCGGTGACGACGCCGTCCTGACCACCAACCACGGCGTACCGATCAGCGACAACCAGAACAGCCTGAAGTCCGGTGCGCGGGGACCGACGCTGCTGGAGGACTTCGTTCTCCGCGAGAAGATTTTTCACTTCGATCACGAACGCATCCCCGAGCGGATCGTCCACGCGCGCGGTTCGGGCGCGCATGGCGTGTTCGAGGCGACCGACGACCTGTCGGACCTGAGCCGGGCGGCGGTGTTCACCAAGGGCGAGCAGACCGAGGTCTTCGTGCGCTTCTCGACGGTCGCGGGCGGCGCGGGATCGGTCGACACGCCGCGCGACGTGCGCGGTTTCGCGGTGAAATTCTACACGCGCGAAGGAAACTGGGACCTCGTCGGCAACAATATTCCGGTGTTCTTCATCCAGGATGCGATCAAGTTTCCCGACCTCGTCCATTCGGTGAAGATGGAGGCGGACCGCGCCTATCCGCAGGCCGGCAGCGCGCACGACACCTTCTGGGACTGGGCCAGCCTGATGCCCGAGACGACGCACATGCTGATGTGGGCGATGTCGGACCGTACCCTGCCCCGCTCATTCCGCACGATGGAGGGGTTCGGCGTCCATACCTTCAAACTGGTCAACGCCGAGGGCAAGGCCAGCTTCGTCAAGTTCCACTGGAAGCCGAAACTCGGCCTGCAATCGACGATCTGGGACGAGGCGCTGAAGCTTCAGGCCGCCGACAACGACTATCAGCGTCGCGACCTGTGGGAAGCGATCGATACCGGCGCGTTTCCGCAATGGGACCTCGGCATCCAGGTGTTCGACGAGGCGTTTGCCCAGGCGCAGCCCTATGACGTGCTCGACGCGACCAAGCTGATCCCCGAGGACGATGTGCCGGTGCGCATCATCGGCACGCTGACGCTGAACCGCAATCCCGACAATTTCTTTGCCGAAACCGAACAGGTCGCGTTCCTGCCGACCAACATCGTGCCGGGCATCGACTTTTCCAACGATCCGTTGTTGCAGGGGCGGCTGTTCAGCTATCTCGACACGCAGAATTCGCGACTGGGGACGACCAACTTCCACCAGATCCCGATCAACGCGCCGCGTTGTCCGTTCGGCAATTTCCAGCGCGACGGCAAGATGCAGACGCAGGTGCCCAAGGGCCGGGCCAATTACGAACCCAACAGCCTTGCCGCGCATGGCGAGGACGGCGGCCCGCGCGAGAGTGTCGAGCGCGGTTTCGTCACGGTGAACGCGGCGACCGGTCCCGACGAGCAGGGCGACAAGCTGCGCGTCCGCGCCGAACTGTTCGCCGATCACTACAGCCAGGCGCGCCTGTTCTATCGCTCGCAGACCGAGAGCGAGCAGGCGCATATCGCGTCGTCGTTCGTGTTCGAACTGTCGAAGGTCGGCGTGCTCGATCAGGTGCCGCCGCGGATGGTCGCGAACCTGCGCAACGTCGACGAGGATCTGGCGAAGCGCGTCGCCGACGGCCTCGGCATCGAACTGCCGGCCAAGGCCAAGCCCGCCCGCGAGCCGGTGGACATGGCACCGTCCGACGCGCTGTCGATCCACAAGAACATGAAGACGACGCTGGAGGGACGCAGCGTCGGCATCCTGTTCACCGACGGCAGCGACGGCGCGGCGATCGACACGCTGGTCGCGGCGGTCAAGGCGGCGAAGGGCAAGCCGGTTCTGCTTGCGCCCAAGGTCGGCGGCGCGACGCTGGCCGACGGATCGAAGCGCAAGGCCGATGGCCAGCTTGCCGGTACGCCGAGCCAGCTCTTCGACGCGGTCGCGGTGATCGTGTCCGACGCGGGCTGTCGCACGCTGATGAAGGAAGCGGCGGCGGTGCAGTTCGTCATGGATGCCTTCGGCCACCTCAAGGCGATCGGCGCGAGCGCGGGCGCGAAACCGTTGCTGGACAAGGCCGGCGTCGAACCTGACGACGGGATCGTCGGGGTGGAGGACGATTTCGTCGCTGCGGCGGCGCGGCGCTTCTACGCCCGCGAACCCGGCGTGCGTACGCTGGCGTGATCCGGGTGGCGAGCCGGTCGGGCCGGCTCGCCACGCACCTTGCTCCCGATGCTTCCGGGCCAGCTTACACTCGCAGGTAGAGCAACCGGGGATCGTCAAGCATGCTTGCGGGCGTCGGCATGATCCAGTCGGCGCCGCGTTCGGGATAAGGCCCGTAGAACAGATCGCCCAGCGCCCGGCGATAATGCGCGTTCATCCAGCGGCGGCGGCGATGCTCGGGCGCGTCGTGGATCATGTGGCAGCGTTGGCACAGCGCGGCCAGCTTCTCGAACCGGCTGTCGCTGGGATCATGGGTCAGGTGGGCGCAGGCCAGTACCACCGACGTCCATCGCCCGGCATGGAGGATGTCCTCGGTCGGACGGCGCACCCGCCGCCCCTCCCCGTTGCGCCAGTAGCGCCGGTCGGCATCCCACCATCGGCCGTCGCCCATGTGGAACACCCGTTGCAGGTGCCGCCGGCCGCAATGTTCGCAGCAACCCTTCGCGCGCACGAACCTCACGAAATGCGAGATATGTCGCCAATCGATCGGATAGAGATAGGTGTGCTCGGGACGGATCGGCATCGCTGGCCGCACTATGCGGCAGGGCGGAGTCGGATGGCAAGACACGGTTCGTTCTTTGTGCCGCTGGCGGCAGAATCATGCGGCATGGCCCGACCTTGCGCCGGAACGGTCCAGGCCATAGGCTGGCGTCGTTGGATATGCCGATGGCGGGGGAAATGATGCGCGCGGCTTTGGCCCTTTGTCTGTTGACGTCGCTGCTTGCCGGCTGTGACAAGTTCGATTCGTCCCGGTCTGTGCCGGACAACACTGCGACGACCGAAGCCGAAGTGCTTCGCCGTAGCACGGGGAACGAACGGGTGCGGGTCTGGCGCGACCCCGAAACCGGCTGCCAATATCTGGCGTTGGGCCGGCGGCGGACCGGCAGCCTGACCCCCAGATTGAAGGCAGATGGTCGTCCGATGTGCGGTAGCTGACCCTGGTTTCGTCGTCCCCTTCCGCTTTCGCCTACCGCCGCGTCTGGTACAGTACCGGCCATTCGCCGGGTGTCGTCCCGGCGCAACGGTCCTGCCAGCGAAAGGCGGATACGCGGAAGGCCGTACCGTCGAAGGTCCATTCGGTCGCGCTGCCGCAATCGGCCATGCCCCGGCCTTTCGAAACCTCGACGAAGGTTCGGGTCGCCGGATCATAATCGCCCTCGACATATTCGCCGGCGCTGGCCGCGTCGGTCGGACGCGCGGCGGGCGGGTCGGGCAGCGTCAGCAGCGTCGCCGCCGCCGGCCGGTCGCGCGGGGTGCGGAACAGGAGAACCGACGTCTGATAGGCGAACCGGCCACAGCCGAGGACGACAATCGCCTCCGTCCGCGTGAGCGGATAGGCCGCGTCGTCGTCCGACGACCGATCGCATTCATGCGCGGCGATGATGGTGGCCTGTCCGCGCCGGACAGCCCGCGCCAGACGCTGCGCATCGGCCAGTGCCGGCGCGGGTGGACCGACCCGGATACGCGGCGGCAGCATCGGCGGCGGTGTCAGGTCGGCCGGGCCGGAACCGGGGCGGACCAGTGCGCTGGCGTTACCCACCCGCCCCTGCGCCTCGTCCATCGCCAGCAGAACGGCGGCCAGCCCGCGCAGGCTGATCTGCGCCGGTCCGGCGCGGGCCAGCATCAGTGCGGGCGCATCGACGATCGCGCGGACGAACCGCCGGGCCGGCTCCCCGGTCAGCGAGGCGTCCTGTCGATCGCCGCCGATCCGCCACGGCAGGTCCCGCGGCAGCGGCCGTGTGCCGATATGGATGCTTGTCGGATCGATCCGATGCTCGGCCTGCAACCGGACCGTGACGGCGCCGTTCGGTCCTGAATCGCGGGCGATGTCCATGCGGACCTCCGCATCGTCGCCCGCCACCGGCGCGGCGGCCGGGTCGCGCGCCGCCCGGGCCACGCAATTGCGCAGATTGTCGCATGCGAGCAGCCAGTCACCGATCTCACGGTAGACCGGCCGTGCGTCGGTGGCCGCCATCGCCGCCGGTCCCTGTAGGCACAACGCGAGCGGCAGCAGCAGGATCGATCGCGCGAGCCGGTCAGCCATGAAGCGCTCCCGGCAGCGCCAGCAACGGGACGAAGCCCAGCAGCGCCACGAGAAACGACCAATATTCCATCCTGATCCAGAACAGCCGGTGCGTCCGGGTCAGCACGACGCGCTCCCCGGTCGCGGGGTCGACCAGTTCGCGCGGCGGTGCCGCGTTCATTCGCCTGCCGACGATCCAGTTGACCGCCGCCGCCGAGAACAGGCCGATACTCACCGCGACGAACGCCCAGTCGGGATAGCCGATGGCGGTGAGCAGCAACTGTCCGATCGCACCCACCACGATCGTTACCGCCGCCACGATGACAATCGTCAGCGCGCCCCAGCCACTCCAGATGATGAACATCGGCTTCTCCCGTTGAGAATGTCTCCCGCCGCCATGGTCCCTCGCCGACGCAGGGTGATCGAGCGTCGCTTGGGAGAACCGGTACGGACGGATAAAATGCGTCGCCTATATGCGCGCTATACGGCTTTTGCCGGAATCGATCTCGAATTGCTACGCGGCATGCGCCTAATCGCAACGCCCTGAAGGTGCCCGTCACGGGACGGTGCCGTCTGCAAGGGGTGTCACGATGAACTTCCGTCCTGCGGCCATGGCCGTCGCATGCGCGACGTTGCCGATCGCCGCGCATGCGCAGTCGCTGCCGGCCGCGCCGCCGCCTGCGATCACCGTCAGCGGATCGGCGACCATCGCTTCCGATTACCGGTTTCGCGGCGTGTCGCAGTCGGACGGAGGCATGGCGGTGCAGGGCGGGATGACCGTCGCGCATGAAAGCGGGGCGTACATCGGCCTATGGGCCTCGAACCTTGCCGGATGGGGGACGTTCGGCGGCGCGAACATGGAACTGGACCTGATCGGCGGCTACAAGGCCAGGCTTGCCGACAATGCCGTGCTCGACGTCGGCCTCACCTGGTATCTGTATCCCGGCGGCGCGGACAAGACCGATTTCGCCGAACCCTATGTCAAGCTGACCGGCACCGCCGGCCCGGCTACGCTGACCGCCGGTGCCGCCTATGCGCCGCCCCAGCAGGCGATCGGCAAATGGTACGCCACCGGCGCCGATGCCGCCGCCGGTATCCATACGAACCCCGGCGCCAAGCACGACAATCTGTACCTGTGGGGCGACGGCGCGCTGGCGGTGGCGGGTACGCCGATCACGGCCAAGACGCATCTCGGCCATAGCCGGGGACAGGACGGCCTGGGTCCGAACGCCACCGCCGTCGCCCCGACCGGCGCCTATTGGGACTGGTCGCTGGGTGTCGATACGACATGGCGCAACCTGACGCTGGGCGTCGGCTATGTCGGCACCGACATTTCGTCCCGCGACGCCCGCTACCTCCGCCCCGGCTTCAGCCGGGGCCAGGACGGCACCGGCACCATCGCCGGCGATACGCTGCTGGTCGCGCTGACCGCTGCCTTCTGAACCCCGAAAGGACCGTATATGCAGGATCTGCTCTGGATCGCGATCATGGCCGGACTGGTGGCGCTGACGCTCGCCTATGTTCGCCTGTGCGACAACGCCTGAGGGAGCGCGCGATGACTCCCGACCTGTGGCTAGCGGCGATAACCGCGCTTGGCCTTCTCATCTATCTGGTGGCGGTCCTCCTCCGCCCCGAACGTTTCTGAAGGAGGCGAACCCGTGACCATTCAGGGATGGCTCCTGATCCTCGCCTTCGCCGGCGTCCTGCTGGCGTTGACGAAACCGGCCGGCCTGTGGCTCTTCGCGCTGTACGAAGGCCGCCGCACGCCGCTCCACCGCCTGCTCGGGCCGGTCGAGCGTGGCTTCTACCGGCTGTCGGGCATCGACCCGGCCGAGGAACAGGGCTGGCGGCGCTATGCCGTGCATATGCTGGCGTTCAACGCGCTGCTGACGTTCTTCACCTATGGCGTATTGCGGTTGCAGGGCGTGCTGCCGGGCAACCCGCAGCGGCTGGCCGGTGTCGGCGAGCATTTGTCGTTCAACACCGCGATCAGCTTCGTCGCCAATACCAACTGGCAGAGCTATGCCGGTGAGGGCACCATGTCGAACTTGTCCCAGATGCTGGGGCTGACCGTCCTCAATTTCCTGTCGTCGGCGACCGGCATCGCCCTTGCCTTCGCACTGTTCCGCGGCTTCGCCCGGACCCAGGCGAAGGCGATCGGCAATTTCTGGGCCGACATGACGCGGATCACGCTCTACCTGCTGCTGCCGGCCTGTGTCATGCTGACGCTCGTCTACATCGCCGGCGGCGTGCCGCAGACGCTGGCCGGCATCGTCGACGTCCAGACGCTGGAAGGCGCGCGCCAGTCGATCCTGCTGGGACCGGTCGCCAGCCAGGAAGCGATCAAGATGCTCGGCACCAACGGTGGCGGCTTCTTCAACGCCAACAGCGCGCATCCGTTCGAAAATCCGACCGCGCTGACCAATTTCGTGCAGATGCTGTCGATCTTCGTGCTGGGCGCGGGGCTGACGTGGACGTTCGGCAAGGCGGTCGGCAACACGCGCCAGGGCTGGGCGATCCTGTCGGCGATGATGATCCTGTTCCTTGTCGGCACCACCGTCACCTACTGGGCCGAGGCGGCGGGCAATCCGGTGCTGCACGGCATCGGTGTGGCGGGCGGTAACATGGAGGGTAAGGAGGTCCGCTTCGGCATCGCCGCCTCCGCGCTGTTCTCGGTCGTCACCACCGCCGCGTCGTGCGGCGCGGTCAACGCGATGCACGACAGCTTCACCGCGCTGGGCGGGCTGATCCCGCTGTTCAACATGCAGTTGGGCGAGGTCGTGATCGGCGGCGTGGGTGCCGGCATCTATGGCTTCCTGCTCTTCGCCATCCTCGCGGTGTTCGTCGCCGGGCTGATGGTCGGCCGCACCCCCGAATATGTCGGCAAGAAGATCGAGGCGCGCGAGGTGAAGCTGGCCGTACTCGCCATCGCCGTGCTGCCGCTCATGATCCTCGGCCTCACCGCACTGTCGTCGGTGCTGGAACAGGGGCTGGCCGGGCCGCTCAACAAGGGGCCGCACGGGTTCAGCGAGATCCTCTACGCCTTCACCAGCGCGGTCGCCAACAACGGGTCGGCCTTCGCCGGCCTCACCGCCAACACCCCCTATTACAACGGGCTGCTGGGGGTGGCGATATGGGTCGGCCGGTTCTTCATCATCGTGCCGATGCTGGCCGTCGCCGGCAGCCTCGCCGCCAAGAAATACACGCCCGAAAGCGCGGGGTCGTTCCCGACGACGGGCGGACTGTGGGTGGGGCTGCTGATCGGCATCATCCTGATCCTCGGCGGCCTCACCTTCCTGCCGGGCCTCGCGCTCGGTCCCATCGCCGATCATCTTGCGATGATCCGCGGCCAGTTGTCCTGACACGGGGGCCATGATGGCAAAGACCCAATCGAACAGCCTGTTCACCGCCGACCTCGTCCTGCCGGCCTGCCGGGCGGCGTTCGTCAAACTGAACCCGCGCGACCTCGTCCGCAATCCGGTGATGTTCGTCACCGCCGTGGTCGCCGCATTGATGACCGTCCTACTCGTGATCGGGCAGGACGACCTCACCACCGCGTTCAAGCTGCAACTCGTCGTCTGGCTGTGGCTGACGGTCCTCTTCGGCACCTTTGCCGAGGCGCTGGCCGAGGGGCGCGGCAAGGCGCAGGCCGCGTCGCTGCGCGCGACCAAGGCCGACCTGACCGCCAAGCGGCTGACCGGAGCCGGCCGCGCATGGGACGACGTCCCGGCCAGCCAGTTGCGCGTCGGCGACGTCGTGCTGGTCGAGACCGGCGACCTGATCCCGTCGGACGGCGAGGTCGTCTCCGGCGTCGCCTCGGTCAACGAGGCGGCGATCACCGGCGAGAGCGCGCCGGTGATCCGCGAGGCGGGCGGCGATCGTTCGGCGGTGACGGCGGGCACGCGCGTCATTTCCGACGAAATCCGCGTGAAGGTGACGGTGGAACCCGGCAAGGGGTTCCTCGACCGGATGATCGCGCTGGTCGAAGGGGCCGAGCGGCAGAAGACGCCGAACGAGATCGCGCTGACGCTGCTGCTGGTCGGGCTGACGATCATCTTCCTGATCGCGGTCGCCACTATTCCCGGCTTCGCGCGCTATGCCGGCGGCGGGATACCGGTGGCGATCCTTTCCGCGCTGCTCGTCACGCTGATCCCGACCACGATCGCCGCGCTGCTCTCCGCGATCGGCATCGCCGGCATGGACCGGCTCGTCCGCTTCAACGTGCTGGCCAAATCGGGCCGCGCGGTCGAGGCGGCGGGCGACATCGACGTGCTGCTGCTCGACAAGACCGGCACGATCACCATCGGCGACCGGCAGGCATCCGAATTCCGTAGCGTCGGCGGCACCGGCGACGCCGAACTGGCCGAGGCGGCGTTGACCGCCAGCCTTGCCGACGAAACCCCCGAGGGCCGGTCGATCGTGGCGCTGGCGCGGCAGCGGTTTCAGGTGACGACGACCGCGCTGCCCGAAGATGCCGAGGTGATCGCGTTCACCGCGCAGACCCGGATTTCGGGCGTGCGCATCGGCGGGTCGCTGATCCAGAAAGGCGCGGTCGATTCGATCCTGCGCGCCAATCCCGGCGCGGGGCAGACGGCGGCGGCGACCGAACTGCGCCGTATCACCGACGAGATTTCGCGCGCGGGCGGAACCCCGCTGGCGGTCGCGCGTGACGGACGGTTGCTGGGTGCGATCTTCCTGAAGGACGTGGTGAAGGCGGGCATCCGCGAACGCTTCGGCGAACTGCGCACCATGGGCATCCGCACGGTGATGATTACCGGTGACAACCCGCTCACCGCCGCCGCGATCGCCGCCGAGGCCGGGGTCGACGATTTCCTGGCGCAGGCCAGTCCCGAGGACAAGCTGGCGCTGATCCGCAAGGAACAGGAAGGGGGCAAGCTGGTCGCGATGTGCGGCGATGGCACCAACGACGCGCCTGCGCTGGCGCAGGCCGATGTCGGCGTGGCGATGAACACCGGCACGCAGGCCGCGCGCGAAGCGGGCAACATGGTCGACCTCGACAGCGATCCGACCAAGCTGATCGAGGTCGTCGGGCTCGGCAAGCAGTTGCTGATGACGCGCGGCGCGCTGACGACCTTCTCGGTCGCCAACGACGTGGCGAAATATTTCGCGATCATCCCGGCGATGTTCGTCGTCCTCTATCCGGGGCTGGGCGTGCTGAACGTCATGCGGCTGGGCTCGCCCGAAAGCGCGATCCTGTCGGCGATTATCTTCAATGCGGTCATCATCCCCTGCCTCGTGCCGCTCGCGCTGCGCGGCGTGACCTATCGCCCGATGGCGGCCGGCCCGCTGCTCGCCCGCAATCTCGCGATCTACGGTCTGGGCGGCCTGATCGCCCCGTTCATCGGCATCAAGCTGATCGACCTGTTGGTCAGCGGCCTTGGTCTCGCCTAAAGGAATATCGACATGGGCAAGGATTTCTCTTCCGCGCTGCGACCCGCGATCGTGATGACGATCCTGTTCGCGCTGCTTCTCGGGATCGCCTATCCGCTGGCGATGACCGGCATCGGCCAGATGCTGTTCCCGGCACAGGCCGGCGGCAGCCTCGTCCGCGACGCACGGGGCACGGTGATCGGATCGACCGTCGTCGGACAGGCATTCACGTCGGACCGCTATTTCCAGACACGGCCATCGGCGGCGGGCAAGGGCTATGACGCGCTCGCCTCGTCGGGATCGAACCTCGGCCCAGCTTCGCAGGCGCTGGCCGACCGGGTGAAGGCGGATGTCGCGACGCGGCGCGCCGAGGGCGTGGCAGGTCCCCTCCCCGCCGATCTCGTCACCGCCAGCGGCTCGGGGCTCGACCCCGACCTGTCCCCCGCCGCCGCGCTGGTGCAGGCACCGCGCATCGCCCGCGTCCGGGGCCTGCCGGTCGATCGGGTCCGCGCGCTGGTGGCGGCGACGACCGGGACGCCGGTGCTCGGCGACGCCCATGTCAACGTGCTGGCGCTCAATCGCGCGCTCGACGCCCTGCCCGGCGCGCGCCCACGCTGATGGCGCGTCCGGGTGACGGCCGCCCCGATCCCGACGCCCTCCTGCGCGCCGCCGCGCAGGAGGGTCGCGGCCGGCTGAAGGTCTTTCTGGGCGCCGCCCCCGGCGTCGGCAAGACCTTCGAGATGCTCTCGGAAGGGGCGGCCCGCCGCCGCGACGGCACCGACGTGGTCGTCGGCATCGTCGAGACGCACGGCCGGATCGAAACCGAGGCGCTGACCCGTGGTCATGAGATCGTGCCGCGTCGCCCGGTCGCCCATGAAGGGCGCAGCCTCGACGAGATGGATCTCGACGCGATCCTTGCCCGTGCGCCGCGCCTCGTCCTCGTCGACGAACTGGCGCACAGCAACGCGCCGGGCAGCCGCCATGCCAAGCGGCATCAGGATGTCGAGGAACTGCTGGCCGCCGGGATCGACGTCTATTCCACGGTCAACATCCAGCACGTCGAGAGCCTGAACGACGTCGTCGCCAGCTTCACCCGGGTCCGCGTCCGCGAAACCGTGCCCGATTTCGTGCTGGAAATGGCCGAGATCGAGGTCGTCGACATTCCTCCCGACGAGCTGATCGAGCGGCTGCGCGCGGGCAAGGTCTATCTGCCGCACGAAGCGACACGGGCCTTGTCGCACTTCTTCTCGAAATCGAACCTGTCGGCGCTGCGCGAACTGGCGCTGCGCCGCGCGGCGCAGGCGGTCGACGCGCGGATGCTTGACGACGTCCGCGCGCTGGGACTGGGCGGCACCTGGGCGGGCGGCGACCGGATCGTCGTCGCGATCAACGAACTGCCCGGTTCGGACACACTGGTGCGCGCCGCCAAACGGGTCGCCGACGGCCTGCGCGGACCGTGGACCGCGCTGTTCATCGAAACCCCGCGTACCGCGCATTTCTCCGACGTCGAACACCGGCGGATCGCGGCGGCGATGACCCTTGCCACCCAGCTCGGCGGGGCGGTGGCGACCGTGCCGGCGACCGATGTCGTGACCGGTATCCAGAGCTTCCTTGCCGACGCGCGTGCGACGCAACTGGTGATGGGCAAATCGCGGCGGTCGCGCTGGTTCGAACTGCTGCACGGATCGGTCGTCGATCGCGTGATCCGCGACACGCCCGGCGTCGCCGTCCATGTCCTGCCGGTGGTCGCCGATCCGGCGGCGCGCGGCCGGCGGCGGCCGGCACCATGGGGGACGCCCGCCGGCTATGTCGTCACGACCGCGATGGTCGCGGCGATCACCGCGGTGGCCAGCGCGCTGTTCCGCATCCTCGACCTCGGCAACGTCGCGCTGCTCTATCTCCTGCCGGTCATGGCGGCGGCCAGCCTGTATGGCCTGCGCACCGGCGTCTATGCCGGCATCGCCTCCAGCCTCGCCTATAATTTCTTCTTCCTGCCGCCGGTCGGCACGCTGAGCATCAGCAATCCCGAAAATCTGGTGTCGGTCGTCGTCCTGCTCGGCATCGCGGTCGCGACCAGCCAGTTGACGTCGCGCGTCCGGGCACAGGCCGATCTGGCGGCCGCCAGCGCGCGGACCAACGCGACGCTGGCCGGTTTCCTGCGCCAGATTACCAGCGTCAACGACATCGGCGTCGCCGCGCAGAGGATCTGCGACGATGTTCGCGGACTGCTCGACGTGCAGGCGATCCTGATGGTGCCGGGGGCCGACCGGACGCTCGAAATCCTTGGTGCGAGCGACCCCGGCTATCGCCTTGGCACCATGGACACCGCCGCCGCCGCATGGTCGCTCGACACCGGCACGGCGGCGGGCAAGGGATCGGGGACGCTGGCGGCGTCGGAATGGCTGTTCCGCCCGCTGAAGGCTGGCGGGCGGGTGCTGGGCGTCCTCGGCATCGCCAAGGAATCGGCCGCCGATCCGGTCCGGCCCGATCAGTTGCCGCTGCTCGGCAGCCTGCTCGACCAGTCGGCGCTCGTCCTCGAACGGCTGCGGCTGGAGGTCGAGATGCGCGATGTCGAGACGGTGCGGACGCGCGACCGGCTGCGCGCGGCGCTGCTGTCGTCGGTGAGCCACGATCTGCGCACGCCGTTGACGGCGGTGATCGCCGCCGCCGACCAGCTCGATCACGGCGCGACTCCCGAACTGATCGGCACGATCAAGGCCGAGGCCGCGCGGCTCAACCGTTTCGTCGCCAACCTGCTCGACATGGCGCGGGTCGAGGCCGGCGCGCTCCGGCTCAACATCCAGCCGGTCGACCTCGAGGAAGCCGTCAGCGGTGCCGCGCATGACGCGCGCCGCGCGCTGGACGGCCATCCGGTCCGGTTCGACGTGCCGCCCGACCTGCCGCTGGTCCGCGCCGATCCGCAGCTTCTGCACCATTGCCTGCTCAACCTGCTCGACAATGCCGGCCGCTATGGCGACAGCGGGACCGAGATCGTGATCGAGGGGCGGCACCGCTTCGGCGAGCTGCGCCTGCTGGTGTCCGATCGTGGCCCCGGACTGCCGCCCGGCCGCGAGGCGGAGGTGTTCGAGACGTTCCGCCGCCTCGAAGGGTCGGACCGCGCCGTCGGTGGAACCGGCCTTGGCCTCGCCATCGTCAAGGCATTCGCCGAGGCGATGGGCATGGCCGTCGAGGCCGCCAATCGCGACGACGGGACCGGTGCCGTCTTCGCGCTGATGTTCCCCGCCGCGCTGATCGTCCGCGATGCCGCACCCGAAGGACTTGTCTGATGCCTGCCAAGATCCTCGTGGTGGACGACGAAGCCGCGATCCGCCGCCTGCTGCGCAACACCCTCCTCCACGCCGGCTATCTGGTGATCGAGGCGGGGGACGGCCGGGCGGCGTTGCAGCAGGCGGCGGCGGAACATCCCGATGCGATCCTGCTCGACCTGGGGCTGCCCGACCGCGACGGGCTGAGCCTGATCCCGCTGTTGCGGCCGGCCGTGGTCCTCATCGTCTCCGCGCGCGACGCCGTGGACGAAAAAGTGACCGCGCTCGACCTTGGCGCCGATGATTTCGTGACCAAGCCGTTCGATACGCAGGAACTCCTCGCCCGGCTGCGCGTGGCGCTGCGCCATCGCCAATCGCCGGAAACGACGCCGAAGGTCGTCCGCTGCGGCGATGTGGGCATCGATCTCGACCGGCGAATCGTATCGCGCGGTGGCGGCGAACTGCATCTGACGCGCAAGGAATTCGACGTCCTCGCCGTCCTTGCGCGACATCTCGGCCGCGTCGTGACGCACGACCGCCTCCTCACCGCCGCATGGGGCGGCGACGAAGACCCACGGGTTGAATATCTGCGCATCGTCATCCGCAACCTGCGCCAAAAGCTCGAAACTCCGGGGCCGATGGGTAGCCTGATC
Source organism: Sphingomonas sp. Leaf25 (assembly GCF_001421635.1). Taxonomy (NCBI): domain Bacteria; kingdom Pseudomonadati; phylum Pseudomonadota; class Alphaproteobacteria; order Sphingomonadales; family Sphingomonadaceae; genus Sphingomonas; species Sphingomonas sp. Leaf25. Next base: position 291,182 of record NZ_LMKU01000012.1, on the reverse strand, counting down.
GCCAACGAACTGGGCGTCGGCTATCGGCTTCGTCCCGATGCGTGACGAGCGACGGCCGGCGCCGTCCGGTCGGCTGTAGCCGCCAAACGACCCTGTATCATCGCTTGCTAATGATAATGGGTCGCAGTAATTGCGGTGCAGAGGGGTAGATGACCAACAGCAATCTTCACGCCGAACGAGGGGCACGGATGTCGGCCGGTCCGCGCAGGCGGCCGCGCAACTGGCGGGCGTGGTGGGCGAAGCAGATCATCGCATGGCACTGGATCAGCGCCGGCATCGCGCTGGCGGCGATGCTGTTGTTCGCCGTCACCGGCATCACGCTGAACCACGCGGGGTCGATCTCCGCCGAACCGGTCGTCGCCGAACGTAGCGCGACCCTGCCCGCCGGGCTGACGGCGTCGCTCGAACCCGCGGCGCGCGCGAAAGCGGTGCTGCCATCCGTCGTGGCCACCGCAGTCGAGCAGGCGGTGGGCCTGAACGTCACCGACCGCCCGGTCGAATGGTCCGATGGCGAAGCCTATGTCGCGCTGCCCCGGCCCGGCGGCGACGCATGGGTCAGCATCGACCGGGCCAGCGGCGCGATCCGTGCCGAGACGACCGATCGCGGCTGGATCAGCTACCTCAACGATCTGCACAAGGGCCGCAACGCCGGGACGGCATGGTTCTGGTTCATCGACGTCGTCGCCGTCGCGTGCGTGTTGTTCTCGATCACCGGGCTGCTGCTGCTGCAACTCCATGCGAAGCGGCGTCCGACTACCTGGCCACTGGTTGCGACCGGTATCGTCCTGCCGGTCGTGCTCGCGTTATTCCTGATCCATTGACGAAGGGGGCTTGCCCGATGCGTATCCTTTCCCTCGCGGTGCTGGGCGGTGCCACCGTCGCCGCCGCGCCCGCGCCGCCGACCGGCACGGTCAGCGTCACCATCCCGCGCCTGTCGGTCGCCGAATATCACCGCCCCTATGTCGCGATCTGGATCGAACCCGCCGGTGGCGGCGCGCCGCGCACGCTGGCGCTGTGGTATGATGTCCGCAAGACCGGGGCGGAACCGGGGACCAAATGGCTGGCCGATCTGCGGGCGTGGTGGCGCAAGGGCGGACGCAGCCTGCGCCTGCCCGCCGACGGGATCAGCGGGGCGACCCGCGCACCGGGCACCCACAGCATCCCGCTGCCGGCCGACCTTCGCCCCGGCCCCTATGTGCTGAACGTCGAGGCGGCGCGCGAAACCGGCGGCCGCGAACTGGTGCAGGTGCCGCTGACCATACCCGCCAAGGCGGCCCGCGCCAGCGGATCGCACGAACTGGGTGCCGTCACCATCGCCGCCCGCTGACCTCTTGACCAAGGAACCGCTGATGCCCCGTTTCGCCCGGCGCCTGCTCGCCGCCGCCGTTCTCCTGTCGATCCCCGCCGGCGTGTCCGCGCACCGCCTGTGGCTGCTGCCGTCGGGCACGGTGTTTTCGGGCACCGATAGCTGGGTCACAGTCGATTTCGCCGCGTCGAACGACCTGTTCTACGCCGATCACCAGCCCGGCCGCCTCGACGGGGTCAAGGTCTGGCAACCCGACGGCACCGCCGGACAGGTGCAGAACGGCGCGACCGGCCGCTATCGCTCGGTGTTCGACGTGAAGCTCGACAAGCCGGGTACGTGGAAGATCGGGACCGAGATGTCGGGGCTGATGGGCAGCTTCAAGGTGAACGGCGAGGAGAAGCGCGTCGGTGGACGCGGTGGCCCGCCGGGGCCGGACGGCGTGCGCCGCCCGCCGCTGACCGTCGCCGACATTCCCGCCAATGCAACCGACGTGACGCTGACCGAAACGAGCAACCGCAACGAGATTTTCGTGACGGCGGGCGAGCCGACCCGTGCCGTGCTGAAGCCCGTGGGCAAGGGGCTGGAGATCGATTACCTCACCCATCCCGACGAACTGGTCGCGGGCGAAACCGCGCGGTTCCGCTTCCTGATCGACGGCAGGCCCGCGCCGGGGCTGAAGGTCACGGTGGTGCCCGGCGGCAAACGCTATCGCAATGCTGAGGGTGCGCGCGAACTCACCACCGGGGCGGACGGGGTGCTGGCTCTCGATTGGCCGCAAGCGGGCATGTACTGGCTGAACGCCACCCATGACGATGCGAAGCCCACCGCCCCGCGCGCCACGGCACGGCGGATGGGCTATGTCACCACGCTGGAGGTGATGACGCCCTGACCCCGCTCCCGCGCATCGCGTTGCCGGTGATGCCCGACGCGGCGATGCTGGCGACGCATGATCCCTCCGCACCGGTGGCGACGCTGGCCGGACGGACGATGGGCACCGGCTGGAGCGTACGCTGCGCCATGCCGGCGGAAGCCGATCCGGCGGCGATACGACGCGCGATCGACGTTCGTCTCGACGACCTCGTCGGACAAATGAGCCATTGGGACGGCACGTCGACGCTGTGCCGCTTCAACACGTCGCCCGCCGGAACCATCGTCCGCCTACCGGACGATTTCGCGGCGGTGATCGACCTGTCGCTGCGGATCGCCCATGCGAGCGGCGGCGCGTTCGATCCGGCGATCGGGCATCTCGTCGACCTGTGGGGGTTCGGCCCGCCGGGGCCGCAACCCTCGCCCGGCGAAGCGGCCATCGCGGCAGCGCGCGCCGGTTCGGGCTGGCGGCGGTTGCGATGGGATGCCGCCGGGCGACGCCTGCGCCAACCCGGCGGACTGGCGCTCGACCTGTCGGGTGTCGCCAAGGGGCATGCGGTGGATGCCGTCGCCGATTGTCTCGCCGGCCATGGCATCTTCCATTGTCTCGTCGAGATCGGCGGCGAACTGGTCGGGCGTGGCCTGCGCCCCGATGGCGACCCATGGTGGGTCGACCTCGAAGACCCGCCCGGTATCGCCCTGCCCCCGATCCGGATCGCGCTGCACCAGTGCGCGGTGGCGACCTCGGGCGACTATCGGCGCGGGCGGCACTCGATCGATCCGCGCAGCGGCCATCCTGCCGCCAACGGCGTGGCGGCGGTGAGCGTCATCGCCGCCACCGCCGCGCTCGCCGATGCGCTGGCGACCGCGATCACCATCGCATGGCCCGATGACCGGCTGATCGCGGCGATGCGCATTGCCGCCCGGATCGTGGTGCGCGACGGGTACGATCTGCGCGAAATCCTTACCCCCGCATTCGCGGCGATGCTGGCGTAGCGGATCGTCGCGTCATCGCGCCGGGCGGGTCGCGAGCAACGTCGCCAGCGTGACCGGGGCAAAACCATGAACGTCGACGCCGACGTCGAACTGGCGCAGCAACGGCTTCAGCCGGCCATGGCTGTGCCCGTGAAGATTGATCGCGCGCTTGTGCTGCCCGTGCCAGCTTCGGAACGGATAATGGCACAGGACCAGCGCGTGGCCGTCGACCGCAATCTCGGCATAGTCGCGGACGCTGGCCCAGCCGGTAGCGACGGCGGTCGCATCGGGATCGTTGTTGCCGCGGAGCAGGTGTTTGGAGCCGTGCAGCCGGGCGAGCAGTCCGGGGAGGTCGGCCGGACGGCGGGTGACGTCGCCCAGATGCCACACGCTATCGTCGGGCGCGACGACGGCGTTCCACCGTTCGATCAGGCACGCATCCATTGCGGCGACGCTGTCGAACGGGCGGCGCTGGATATTGATCGTCCGGTGATCGCCGAAATGGGTGTCGGCGGTGAAGAAGACCGTCATGTCCAGTAGAGGACGCGCGCCGCCGGCAGCGCGGCCGCGATCCGTTCCTCGAAGAAGCCGCGCAACGACCGCATCGTCGCCGGATCATAGACCTGTTTCTCGGTGCCGAACTTCGTGGTTTTGGTGGTGCGACCGGTCATCGTCATGTCGAGCGCCGAGCCGGGATACCAGCTTTCCTGCACCGCCTTCGATCCGGCGTTGAAGCGATGGGTGATGAGCTCGACGGTCAGGTCGAGATCGGAGATTCCGCCAAGCGCGGCGGCGGCATCGTCGATCAGCGCGCCATAGGCCTCGCGCCAGCCCGGCATGGCGAGGATCGGCGCGATCGTGAGCCCGATCGGGTATCCCGCCAACGCCATCCGCCGCAGCCCGGCAAGCCGCGCCGCGACCGGCGAGGTGCCGCCCTCGAACCGGGCGAAGGCGTGCGGGTTGATCGACGCCCGCATCCGGGTACGGCCGCCGTGGTCGATAGCCAGCAGCGGGGCGACATCGGCGAACTTGGTGGTGAAGCGCAGTTGCACCGGCGCCTGCCACCGGCCGAACCACGCGATCGTCGCCGACAGCGAACCGGTGATCGGCTCCAGCGCCAGCGGATCGGTGTAGCAGGATGCCTCGAACGTGGTGCCTTCGTGCGCACGATGCCGATCGCGCGAGGTGATCGTCCCCTGCCCGACATGATCCGGCAGGACGGCCAGTATCTCTTCGAGATTGGCATAGACGCGGGTGATCGGCGGCCCCTTCAACGATCCGGCGAGATAGCAATAGCCGCAATGCGCCGGGCATCCTTCGGCAAGGTCGACCCGCCAGTCGGCACTCGGCGCGATTGGTTGCAGCCGGCGTTTCGACGGCGGCGCGACGACGACCGCGAGCGTCGATTTGGCGGCGGCATAGGCACGGCGGGGGTCGTCGGGCAGGTCGAGCGAGAGGCGGTCGCCCGGCAATTCGACGATCTCGATCCCGCCGATCGCCGCCGCCCGTTCGGCAATGGCGCGACCATGGGCGAATGCCCGTGCCGCGCGGGTGAGGAGGAGGCGGCGTGGCCGCCATCCGGTGCGGGAATCACTTGCGGGTTCGGGGACGATGGGCATCGACGGTGAACGATCGGCGCTCCGGGATGGTCCGGCCGCCCGGTTCGGCTTCGATCGAAATCTGGCCCGACGCCATACCGGCGTAATGATCCGGCGCTATGCGCCACCGCGCGATGCAGGGCGACGGACGATCGGGAATGGACGGGCGGGGACGATGGTGCCGCTGATCGCGCTGCTGGTGGGGATCGCAGCGCCCGACGATCCGGTCATCGTCGTCGACCTGCCGCGCGGGCCGGCGGGACCGGGGTTACGGGCGATCGCGCGCAGCGCCGACCAGCCGCTGGTCGCGCGGCCGCAGGATCTGGCGGGGCGCACCGGCCCGCCGTTGAAAGGGCGGATGGCGTTGTCGCGGGCGCTGGCGCGGTGGTGCGGCGCGGCGCGGCTCGATTGCCGGCGCGAGGCGCATGGTATCGTCGTCCGCGCCGCCGCCGTGCCACCGCCACAGCGGTTGCGATTGGCGGCAGCTCCATCCGGTCCCGGCGATGTTCCGGTCGTGGCCGACATCGTCGTCACCGGGCGGCGGGGCGTCACCGCACGGCCGGCACAGGATCGCAGCTATTCCGCGACGCATATCGATGCCGATTCGTTTGCCCAGCGGCAACCCGACAGTCTGGCCGAAGTGCTGGCGACGGTGCCTGGGCTGTGGGTCGATCCATCGGCCGGCACCGCCGCCAATACCGTCCGGGTGCGTGGCCTGCCACTCGACGGGTATCAGGCGCTGGCGGTGCAGGAGGACGGATTGCCGGTGCAGCACGACACGCTGCCGTGGAGCGACATCGACCAGTTCGTCCGCCCCGACCTGATGATCGACAGCGCCGATCATGTGCGCGGCGGGCCGTCGGCCATCTTCGCGAGCAACGCGCCGGGGGGCATCCTGAACCTTCGTACCCGTGCGCCAACGGCCGGTGGCGGCGGCGCGGCACGGGTGACGGTCAACGATAGCGGGCTGCTGCGGCTGGAGGGCTATCGCAACGCCGGGATCGGCCGTTGGTCGGTGATCGCGGGCGGCGGTGTGTCGCGCGATCCGGGGGTCCGGCGGATCGCGACGACGCTGGGCGGATGGCAGGCGCGGCTTCGCGCCGACCGCCCGATCGGCAGCGACGGCCGGCTGACGCTGGCGGTACGGCTGCTCAACGACGACACGCTGAACGTCTCGTCGCTCCCGCTGCGCCGCATCGGGACGAAGGTGACGCCGTTGCCGGGGTTCGATCCACGGCGCGATTCATGGTTCGGCCCCGATCTGGCGCGGGTCGATTTCGCGGCGACGGGGGTGCGTCCGGTCGCGCGCAACAATCGCAATCGACTGGTCGCGGCGACGGCGACGATGGTGCTGCCGGTAGGCGACTGGCGCGTCACGTGGCGCGGGCGACAGCGCCTGTCGCGGACCAACCGCTATGCGCTGTCGACCTCGGGCGTGCCGCAAAGCGCGCGGGCCGTGCTCGATGCCGCCGTGCCACGGCTTGCGGCCACCTTTCCGGCGCTGGCCGGCGTCGCGCTGCGCCGGACGGTCGACGGCAGTCCGTTCGCGGCGCTGCCCGGCAATGATCTGGTCGAGACGATCAACCCCGTCGCCGCCGATGTCCGCCTGCGCGAAACGATCGGCGAGATGACCGCCACCCGCACCATCGATCTCGCCGGGCGGCATGACCTGACGTTCGGCAGCTACGGCGTCGCCTATCGCTGGCGGTTTGCGCGGGCGGTGGCGCGGGCATTGGTCGAGGCGCGGGGCCAGGGGCGGCTGCTCGATCTGGTGGCGATCGACGGCGACGGGCGGACGATCGGCAGTCTGACCGACCACGGCATGCTCAGCCGCGGCAGCACCTATGAGGCGATCGACGCGCGGCAGCGGACGGCAGCGCTGTTCGCCGCCGACGAATGGAACCTGACGCCGCACCTGCGCCTCGACACCGGGCTGCGTCACGAATGGCTGACGATGAACGCCACGATCGCGCAGCCCGTCCGGATCGATGGGGGCGATCCCGCGACGATCGCCGACGATGCGCTGGTCGTACCATCTGGGCAGACCCGGCCGGCCCGTGCGCGGGTCGCCGGGGGGAGCGCGACGGCGGCGCTGCACTGGCGCGCGACCCCTGCGATCGGCCTGTTCGCGCGGGCGACGCGGGCGACGCGGATGCCCGACCCCGGCGTGTTCCGCAGCGCCGATGCCGACCCCCGCCGCACGACGCAGGTCGGCCAGCAGGAACTGGGCCTGTTGTGGCGGACCACGGGGGTGTCGGTCGATGCGACGCTGTTCGCCAGCCGCTTCGCCCGGATCGCGATCGACACGCTGGTCGTCCATCCGCACAGCGGCGCGATCGTCCCCGACCGGACCGGGGCACGGGCGCGGACGATCGGCGTGGAGATCGATGCGCACTGGCGGGTGGCACCGTCGATCGGGATAGATTTGGCGGCGACGCTGCAGGACCCACGACTGATCGACTATCGCGTCGACGAACAGATCGACGGCACGGTCGTCCGTACCGATCTGAGCGGGCGGACCCCGCGTCGGGTGCCCTATGCGATGGCCCGCATCGGACTGGTCGGCGACGTGCCGGGCGTGCCGATCACCCTCGACCTCGATGCGACGGCGATGGGGCGGCGCTATGCCGACGATGCCAACACCTTGCCGCTGCCGCCGTTCGCGCTGATCGACATCGGCGCGCGCTGGCGGTTGCGGGACGAACTGACGCTGCGACTGCGCGCGACCAACCTGTTCGATGCGATCGCGGTGATGCAGGGCGATGCGATCGGCGGTGAGGTCCGCGCCCCCGCCGGTGAAATTTTCGTCGGCCGTGCCCAGCAGGGCCGCATCGTCGAGGCGGCGATCAACTGGCGGTTCTGAGCCGCCGGCGGTAGCGGGCGAGTTCGCGCGCGGCGCGGCGCAGGTCGGCGCGAAACGCCGCCTCGCCATGGTCGCGGGCGACGATCGCGGCGGCGGCGAGGTATCCGCCTTCGACCGCGCTCCACGAATGCGATCCGCAGATCCAGCGGCTCGCGCCATAGCTGCGCCCGCGGGCGAGGATCGGCTGCGCGCGGTCGGGCAACAGCTCCGCCATTACCAGCGCGAAGGCCCAGCCGTGCGCGGTATGGCCGGACGGATAGTCGCCGTTCGCCGCCAGCGCCGCCGTCCGTGGTTCGCAGATCGGCGCGGCGCTTGCCACGAACGGCCGACGCGACTGCCAATATGCCTTGGCCTGGCCGATCGCCGCCGACCGGTCGCTGCCGAACCGGTCGAGCAGCCGCCGCGTCGCGGGCAGCCGCGTCAGATCGAGCCGAAATCCGATCGCGTCGGCAAAACGCTCGGGCAGGTCCGACGACACGTCGGCCGCCGCCAGCCGCCAGCGCGGATCGTCAGGCACACCGCGTTCGGTCGCGAAGATTCGCGCATCGGCATCGGCCCGCGCGCTGCCGGCCAGGGGCGGCCCGGGCAGGATCGCGGTCAGGTCCGGGCGTTGCGCCGGCGTGAGGTAGCCGGGCTGAACCGCCGCGATGGCGAGTAGATAAACGAACATCGATCCAACCTGCTGCTGTCTGTATGAACGGTAGAGTATCGTTCCTGTCGATCGGGGACATTCCTGTTAGATTACGTTCTTGGTAGCGGTGGCTTATATCCGGTAACAAAACTGCAATAACTGTCACAAAACTTTTACAAATTTCTTTGTCCCCACCCGAACCGGTCGATGTTCTTCCCGGTCAATCGTTCGATGCCGGACGATACCGGGGTTTGATTGGGGAATTTTCATGCAGAACAATAGCTGGCGGTGGATGGCATCCACCGCGCTGATCCTGTGCGCGCAACCGGCGCTGGCGCAGGTCGCGCCGGGCGATACGACCGACACGGGTGCCGCCGACGAGATCGTCGTCAGCGGCTATCGCACCGGGCTGGCGCAGGCGCGCGATATGAAGCGTCGCGCGACCGGCATTCAGGATTCGATCGCCGCGACCGACATCGCCGCTTTCCCCGATCTGAACCTCGCCGAAGCGCTGCAACGCCTGCCCGGCGTCGCGATCAACCGCGAGGCGGGCGAAGGACGCCGGATCAGCCTGCGCGGCCTCGGCCCCGATTTCGCGCGGGTGCAACTGAACGGCATGGAAGTGCTGGGCAACGTCGATTCGCCGCAGGACAGCCGGGGACAGACGACCCGCGACCGCGCGTTCGATTTCAACCTGTTCGCCGCCGAACTGTTCAGCCGGGTCGACGTCCGCAAATCCTATGCCGCCGACCAGACCGAGGGCGGGCTCGCCGGAACCGTCGGGCTGTTCAGCGCGCGACCGTTCGACAACAAGGGCTTTCGCGCGGCCATCGGCGGACAGATCGGCACCAACAGCCTGACCCGCGACGTGCAGCCGCGCTTCACCGCGCTGGTGTCGCAGAACTGGGGCGATGTCGGCATCCTGCTGTCGGGGGCGTACAGCCGGCGCCAGACGCGCGAGGAAGGATTCGACACCTATCGCTGGCGGCTGAACAACGCCGCCGGCAGCAACATCGCCAAATTATCGGCCGAGGATCAGGCGGCGGTGCGATCGGGCACGCTGCGGTTCGCGCGGGGCAATCGCCTGTCGGTATGGGACAGCACGCAGGAGCGGATCGGCCTGACCGGATCGATCCAGTGGAAGCCGATGCCGAACGCTACGGTGACGCTCGACGGTCTGTACGGCCGGTTCAGCGGCGACCGGTTCGAAACCCATCTGGCCTCGCGCGGTGGTGGCGGTTCGACGTGGCTGGGCGGCGGCGGCACCTTTGCCGGCGTCACCTATCCCAACGCCACCATCAACGCGCTCCAGTATAACGACCAGCGCGAGGTCGTGTACCTCGACGTCAGCGGCGCGAACACCGCGACCGAGACGCGGCGGCAGGACACGAAGAACGTGTTCAGGCAACTGGTGCTGAGCGGCGACGCCGAAGTGGCACCGGGCGTCCGGCTGACCGCGCTGGGCGGTGTCGAGCGGTCGCGCTTCTCGATCCCCCTCAGCGACAAATTCTACCTCGAAACCTATGGCGACGTAGTGTCCGACTATCGCGGCGGCACCTATTCGCTGGTCAACACCTACAAATACGACACCGCCGATGCCAAGCGCTGGCACGCGCGCAACATCAACATCGGCGCCAGCTATCAGGATTCGGCGTTCGACAATGCCAAGGGTTCGCTTGGCTGGGACGTGATGCCCGGCGGCACGATCAGCGTCGGCGGCGAATGGCGCCGGTTCGGCAACGGCGGCTATGGTCAGGGCGTCGACAATGTGCTGCTGCCGCAATTCCGGTCGGGCGCGGTCAGCTCGAACATCGCCGCCTATGCCCGCACCTATCGCGACTATCCCGGACAGGACTGGACCGTCGTCGATTATGCCAAGGCATTGCAGGCGCTGGGCGTCAACCGCGCCGATTATCTCGGCACGCGCCAGAACGTCTTCACTGTCGAGGAACGCACCGGCGCGGGCTTCGTGCAATATGACTGGGACCAGATGCTCGGCGCGCTGCCGTTCCGCGGCAATGCCGGGTTCCGCTATTACCGTACCGACGTGATCTCGTCGGGTGTCGCCAATGTCGGACAGGTGACAGTGCGCGGCGACTATGACGGCGTGTTGCCGGCGATGAACCTCGTCGTCGAACCGGCACGCGGGCTGATCGTCCGGGCCGCCGCCGCACGCAACATCAACCGGCCGGGCCTCGGATCGCTGGCGGTGAACGGCAGCGTGGCGCGCGACAATGGCGAAGTGACGGTATCGATCGGCAATCCGAACCTGCGGCCCTATCGCTCGACCGACCTCGACCTGTCAATCGAACGCTATTTCGGCAAGGTCGGCTATGTCGCCGCCGCGCTGTTCCACAAGAAGCTCGACGGGTTCATCACCAACCGGACGATCAACAACGTCGCCTTCGGCACCACCGGCCTGCCGACCAGCCTGCTGCCCGGATTGACCGACACGACCAACGTCGCCTCGTTCAGCCGGCCGGTGAACATCGGCAAGACCGACATCACCGGTCTGGAACTGTCGGGGCAGAGCGACTTCACGTTCCTGCCCGCGCCGTTCGATCATCTGGGCACGGTGCTGAACCTGACGCTGATCGATTCCAAGTTCGACTATGCGACGATCATCCCCGGCAGCACGCGGACGACGCTGGAGGGATTGAGTCGGGTCAACGCCAATGCGACACTCTATTATCAGGACGATCGTTTCAACGCGCGCGTCTCGGGCAATTATCGCAGCCCCTATGTCTTCAGCGCGTCGCCAGTGTTCAGCACGTTGGGCAAGGATCAGGACATCACCGGCTATGAGAGCACCTTCTATGTCGATTTCTCGGCGCGCTATACCATCGTGCCGGGAATGCAGTTGACGCTCGACGGCATCAACCTGACCGATCAGCGCGAACGGCAATATTCGGACTCGATGAAGCGCCTGTACGTGTCGACCCATTCCGGTGCGACCGTCCTCGGCGGGGTGCGCGTCACCTTCTGAATACCCGGGCGGGGCCGCTGCGGCGGTCCCGCCCGATTGTCGTTGCCCGCGTGCCGCCACGCGATAAAGGACCGGCGTGCCGCCACCTGTGCCCCCACGATGTCCCCGATCCCGGTGCCGCCCGCTCTACGGGCAGGGGACGCGCGCGTGAGCGGCACGGCGGCGGCGCTGACGGCGGGCTATGCCCGGCTGCTCGCCTATGCCCGCAAACGGCTGCGCGATCCCGATCAGGCGGAGGAGGTAGTGCAGGAAACTATGCTGCGCGTCATCGAACAGGACCGGCGACAGGCGATCGAGCAACCGCTCGCCTATGCGTTCCGCGTGGCAGATTCGGTCGTCTATGCCGGTGCCCGGCGCGACGGGCGGGCGGGCGAGCCCGTCGATCCCGACCTGGTCTGCGCCGCGCCGCTGCCCGATGCCACGCTGGATTACCGGCAACGGCTGGCCCGGTTCGAAACCGTCCTCGCCACCCTGCCCGCGCAGCGCCGCACGGTGTTCGTCAAACGCCATATCGAGGGCAAGTCGCGCGGCGAGATCGCCGAGGAGCTGGGCATGGGGATCGAAGCGGTGAAGAAGCACCTCGTCCGCGCGATGATCGATCTTGCCGCTGTCGCCGACGCACTGGACCTTGGGCAATGATCGCCGATGGGGTGCTGGCGATCGCCGCCGACTGGTCCGATCGCGCCGAAACGCTGGACGCCGCCGGCCGTGCCGAACTGCGCGCGTGGCTGGCGGAGTCGCCCGATCATGCCGTCGCGTTCGACCGGTTCCGTCGCCTGCTGGGCGATCCGGCCCTGTTCGATGCGGTGGCGAGCGAGCCCGCCCTGCCGCCGGCAGCGGCACCCCGCCGGGCGCGCTGGCGGGGACGTGCGGTCGGCACCCGGTTGCGGCGGAGGCTCACCATCGCCGCGGCGGCGGCGCTGGTGGTCGTCGCGGTGCCACTCGGCTGGCGGGCGGTCGCCCCCGGCCCCGTTGACCGGCGGGACTATGCCAGCGTGATCGCCGAGCGGCGCGCGGTGATGCTCCCCGATGGATCGGCGATGACGCTCGATGCCGCATCCCGCATCACCATCGCCTTCGGCAGCGGCGGGCGCGACCTGTCGCTCGCCACGGGGGCGGCGCGCTTCGACGTCCGCCACGACGGCACGCGACCGTTTCGCGTGAACACCGGCGATGCGACAATGACCGCGCTCGGCACCAGTTTCAGCGCCGAACGACTGCCGGGGGGCAGCGAGCTGCGGGTCTTTCGCGGCCGCGTCCGGCTCGACGTACCCGGCAGCGAGCCGGTGGTGGTCGAGGCGGGACGCTATGCCAGCGTTCGCGACGGCGGCATCCTGCTCCATCGGTTGGGCGATGCCGACCGGATGAGCTGGCGCGGCGCATGGATCGATGGCGACGCCATCCCGCTCGCCACCGCCGTCGCGCGGCTGCAACGCTATAGCGTCACGCCGATACGGCTCGCCGACCCGATGCTTGGACGGCTCAGCGTCAGTGGCCGCTTCCCGCTCGATACGCCCGACCGCTCGGTCGCGCTGATCGCGTCGCTGTTCGATCTGTCCGTCGACCGGCGAAGCGGAGGGCTGTGCCTGACGTCCGCCCGCTACCCACGGTGCGATGTACGATAGGCGAGGTCATCGCCCGCCCGCGCTGCGCCGATGACCGCCATGGCGTGATCCGCGAACCGGGCCTTCTCCCCGACTGGCGCGACATAGTGCAGTGCCTCGCGCGCCATGGCGGTCGAGCCGAGGCGCGCGATCATCCATGCGGCGAGATAGGGTGCGGCAAGGCAGCCGCCCGCCGTCGCGACATTGCCATGCGCGGCGAACGGCGCGTCGATGACGGTGACGCCCGCCTCCACCACCCATGGCTTCGTCGTCAGATCGGTACACGCCGGCAGGTCGCCGATCAGTCCGAGCTTGGCCAGCAGCAGCGTCCCCGAACATTGCGCCGCGATCAACTGCCGCGTCGGATCGAGCCTAAGCCGCGCAAGCAGGCCCGCATCGGCGGCGATCTCACGGGTGCGGATACCACTGCCGATCAGCACCGCATCGGCTTCCTCCACGAATGTGATCGGGCGCTGGCGATGAACGGTGACGCCGTTCATCGACGTCACGCTTTCGTCCGGCGAAGTGATGTGCGCCGCCCAGCCGTGCGGGCGCAGGCGATTGAGGATCGCGGCGGCCACGAACGAATCCAGTTCGTTGAAGCCGTCGAAGGTCAGGATCGCGACCTGCATCAGCGCTGCATCCGCCCGGTGAACAGCGTCCGCGTGGTGCCCGCGACCCACACTTGTCCGCTGGCGTCCTGCGACACATGGATGCGTCCGGTCCGCCCCAGCCGTGTGCCCTGCGCGGCGATATAGCTGCCGCTCACCCGGCCGCTGGCGAACAGCCACTGCCCGACCGAGGCGTTGAGGCTGCCGGTCACGGGGTCCTCGATCAGCCCGCCATGCGCGTCGGTGAAGAAGGCGCGCAGCTCGAACGCGCTTTCCGCGCCGGGCGCATGCGGGCCGACGATACCGATGTCGATATGCTCGGGATGGTGGCGTGCCGGTTCGACCGCCAGCACCGCGTCGGCCGATTCGAGCAGGACGGCGATCCAGCCCGGACCATTGTCCGCCCATGCCGCATCGACGATCGCCGCGCGGTCGATCCGCAGCAGCGTCGCCACCTCGGCGATCTCCGCTTCGGTCGGAGTGCCGCCGCGCAACAGCGGCGGGGCAGCGAAGGCGAGACTGTCGCCCCCCTGCCGGATCGTCACCAGCCCGACGCCACATTGCTGCACGATCGTCCCCTCCTGCTTCCGCCGCCCGCCCGCCGCCAGCCAAGCATGCACGCTGCCCAGCGTGGGATGCCCCGCAAAGGGCAGTTCGTGCGCCATGGTGAAAATGCGGACGCGATAGTCCGCCGCCGGATCGGTCGGCGCCAACAGGAAGGTCGTCTCCGAAAAGTTCAGCCAGCCGGCGATCGCCTGCATCTCCTCGCCCGACAGCCCTTCGGCATCGGCGATGACCGCCAGCGGGTTGCCGGTCAGCGGGCCGGTGCCGAACACGTCGACGAGATGGAACGGGCGGGTCATGGTCGTGGATCTCCTGCGGATGCGGGCTCGTCCTATCGCGCGCCGACTGGCGTCGACAGACACGCATCGGTACGATCGCGTCGAACTGTATTGGCGACACCGGCAGCACAATGGCGACTATTTCCCCCGACGAAACCCGCACCAGCCGAGTGGTCCGCACGATCCGCGATCGGATCGAGGCGCGCACGCTCACCCCCGGCGCACGGCTCCCGTCGATCCGGGCGATGGCGGAGGCGAGCGGGGTCGCGCGCTCGACGGTGGTCGACGCCTATGACCGGCTGGCGGCCGAAGGCATGATCCGGTCGCGGCCGGGATCGGGCTTCTATGTCGCAGCACCACTGGCCCCGCTCGCGCTCGGCCGGATCGCCCCCGTATCGGAACGCGAGGTCGATCCGCTGTGGATGCTGCGCCAGTCGCTGGGCGAGCAGCGGCACGATCCGATGCCCGGCTGTGGCTGGCTGCCCGACGACTGGCTGGCGGGCGACGCGCTGCGCAAGGCGATGCGCGGTGCCGCCCGTGGTGGTGGCGATGGCGCGCTGTCGGGCTATGCCTCGCCGCTCGGCTCGCTCCCGCTGCGTGCGCTGCTGGCCCGGCGCATGGCCGATCAGGGGATCGACGCCGGCCCCGACCGGATACTGCTGACCGACAGTGGCACGCACGCGCTCGACTTGGTCTGCCGCTTCCTGCTCCAGCCCGGCGATACGGTGATCGTCGACGATCCCTGTTATTTCAACTTCCTAGCGCTGCTGCGCGCGCACCGCGCCACGGTGATCGGCGTGCCGATGACCTCGACCGGGCCGGACGTCACCGCTTTCGCAGCCGCGGCCGCGACGCATCGGCCGCGTTTCTACCTGACCAACTCGGGCGTGCATAACCCGACCGGGGCGACGCTCGGCGCGCCGACCGCGCACCGGCTGCTCAAGATCGCCGAGACGCACGACATGGTCATCGTCGAGGACGACATCTTCGTCGATTTCGAACATGCCCCGGCACCACGCCTCGCGGCGTTCGACGGGCTCGACCGGACGATCCGTATCGGCAGTTTTTCCAAATCGCTGTCGGCGGCGGTGCGCTGTGGCCATATCGCGGCGCGACCCGACTGGATCGAGGGGCTGGCCGACCTGCGCATCGCCACCTCGGTGGCCGGCAGCCCGCTAGCCGCCGACCTGCTGCATGCGGTGCTGACCGATGGCAGCTATCGCCGCCATGTCGAGGGGGTGCGAACCCGCCTCGCCCGGGCGACCGCGCGGGTAGTCACGCGGTTGCGCGCGGTCGGCGTCGAACCGTGGATCGAACCGGCCGTCGGCATCTTCCTGTGGGCACGGTTGCCGGACGGGGTCGACGCCGTCGATCTCGCGCGGCGTGCGGTGGCGCAGGGGATCGTGCTGGCCCCGGGGCCGGTGTTCAGCACCGGCGGGGGATGGCGCGATCACATGCGGTTCAACGTGGCGCGCAGCGACGACGATCGTCTGTCGGACATTCTGCGTCAGGCCGGGAGCGATCAGACTCCCGGCCTGTAGATCATTCAGAACGCCGCCGTGACGCCCAGCGAGAAAATCCGCCCCTGATCGTAGCGGTTGATATACACCATGTTCCCGCCGTCGAACGTCTGCCCTTCGGTGAAGCGCGTTCCCGTCAGGTTGCGCGCTTCGGCCTTCACCTCCAGCTTGGCGCCGGCGATCTCGAAACCTTGCCGCCCGACGATGTCGAGGCGGATGCCCGGACGCTCGATGATGTCGGGCTGGAAGCCGACGCCCGACAGGTTGGCCGGGCCACGATTGGTCACGCGGTCGCTGGCATAGTTGAACAGCAGGGTAAGCTGCGAGAGCGTCGCCGTGTCCTCAAGGCCGAGCTGGACGTTGACCAGATGGTCCGACTGGCCGGTCAGCGGTGCGCCGTCGCGGAACTGCAACTCGGCGGGACCGAAGCCCGCCGCGGTGCAGGGCGCGAGACGCTGGCCCAGCACGTTCGGCACGCAGGTCGCATCGGCGGTGATCGACGATTTGGTGTAGGTATAGTTCACCAGCACCAGTGCGCGGCGCGTGGCGAAGAACCCGCCATCGATGAAATCGAGCGGGAAGTATTTCTGCATCTCGAACTCGCCGCCATACAGCGTCGCCTTGGGCAGATTGGTGAAGCCGGTCTGCAACCGGTCGTCCGACCCGGTGTAGAAGCCGACCTGCTCGATCGGATTGTCGATCCGCTTGTAGAAGCCGGCCAGCGTCAGCCGCTGATCGCGACCGAAGAACCATTCGTACCGTGCTTCGCCGTTATAGAGCTGGGTGTCGGCCAGGAACGGGTTGCCGAAGAACAGGCGATCCGAATCGGGATCGCGGAACTGTTGCGCGGCAAGTTCGCGGAACTGGGGGCGTGAGATCGTCTTGGAGCCGCTCAGGCGAAGTTGCATGTTGTTGGTGAAGTTGTAGGTCAGCGTGAGCGCCGGCAGCCAGTAATCATTATCGAGTATCGTCGGCGCGACATCGACCGGCGTCACCGTTTCCTTCGCCGTTTCGTACCGCACGCCGACGACGCCGCGCAGGCCGTCGGCCAGTTCAGCCTCACCCTGCACATAGCCGGCATGGATCAGCAGCCCCGCATCATAAGCATAGGCACCCAGCGGCGTGTTGAACTGCAACTCGATCGTGCAGCGCCCTGCCCCCTGCAACGGGCACGCATTGTAAAGCGAGTCGGGACCCAGCAGATAATCGGGCCGCAGCAGGTTGTTGGGGAAGCCCGGCGCGGTGCCCGCCCCCTGGCTCGTCTGGTAATTGAACTGGAGACGGCGCGAGTTGCGGCTGGTGTCCGAGTAGAAATAACCGGTAGACAGCGTGATCGGCCGGTCGGTCGGGAGCTTGTACGACAGGTCGGCCTGGCCGGTGTACAGGTCTTCGTTCAGCTCGCTGAACACGACGCTGGCGAACGGCGAGAAACGCTGCGTGACCTGATAGGCGCCGTTGCAGTTGAAGCGCGACGATACCGGCGCGCCCTGCGTGGTGATCGACAGGCCGTTGGTCGTGCGGTTCGAACACAGATAGTCGAACTGGCGCTCATAGGGTGCGTTGCGCTTCGAATTGGCGAAGGCCCCGCGCGCATCGAACTTCAGCGCGTCGGTCAGCTTGAATTCGCCGACCAACTGGGTTTCGATGAGCTGGCGTTCGAACCAGTTGGTGTTCTGCTGGACGCGCAGGCCGCTCGGGTTGTTATATTGTTCGGCGGCCGACAGGCGGCCCTGCTTCAGCGTGTCGTGAATATAGACGTTGGTCCAGCGGACCGTGCTGTCGGCGAACTGATAGCCGACGCCGAGCAGCGCGTTGGCGACGACCCGGTTGTCGGTCAGCACCGTGCGGAAATCGTTGCGGATGTTGCCGTTCTCGCTGACGGTGTCCTGCTGGATCGCGTCGCGGGTGCGGAACGTGTTCGACAGGCCGACCGACCCGATCAGGCCGAGGCGGTCGCTGCCGATGTCATAGACCGAGCCGCCCGAGATTTCGCCCGAGAAGTTGGCCGGCAACTGGTTGTTGGTCTGGAGCAGCGTGGTACGCGCGTTCGACAGGCGGGCGACCTGATCGACCGGGATCAGGCCGGTGCCCTTGTCGGCGTTGCGGATGAAGTCCGGCACGCCGCGCGTGCCGTCGTCGAACCCGGTCCAGTCGGCCTTGCCGCCGGCATAGGTATAGCCCAGCTCGCTGGTCGTGACCGTGTCGGCGCTGATCGATCCGCCGATCGACACGAAATTCTTGGTTGGGATCGCCTTCGACGTCAGGTTGATGACGCCGCCGCCGAATTCGCCGGGGAAATTGACCGAATAGGTCTTCTGGACCATCGCCGATCCGACGATCGAGGTCGGGAAGATGTCGAGTGGGACCGAGCGGCGCAGCGGCTCGGGGCTGGGCAACGGCGATCCGTTAAGCAGCGACGACGAGTAGCGATCGCCGAGACCACGGACATAGACGAAACCGCCGCCGACGACCGACAGGCCGGTCACGCGGGTCAGCGCGCCGGCAATATCGCCGTCGCCGGTGCGGGCGATGTCGGCTTCGGACAGGACCGAGACGACCTGCGGCGTGGCGCGCACGACGTTGGGGATGTTGCGGCCGACGACGACGATTTCCTCGGCCGTGTCCTGATCGAAGCCGGGCGAGGACACCTCGACGGCAGTTTCGGCACCGGTCGCCGGGTCGATCGTAGACCCCGGCTGGTTCGCATCGGGCTGCGTGCCGGTCTGCACCGGCGGTGCGGTCGCCGGTGCCGGGGCGGGTGCGCTGGGAGCGGCGGTCTGCGCGAGCACGGCCGGCGCGACCAACTGCGACGTCAGGAGAAGAAGAGTAGCATAGGCGCGACGGTGCTGCATGACCGGGGCTCCAACAAGGAATTCTTGAAAGACGAATGCCGGGGCGGGCGTAGTGGCCCGCCCCGGCATCGGCGTGTCATCGCTGGATAGCGACGCTCGGGCGGATCAGCGGCCCGAGCAGGCGAAATAGACCGAGCTGAACACCGGCGGGCCGGCATCCTGCTTGGTCGTGTCGGCGGCGCGGATCGTCGAACGGTCCGTCGCGCTGGTTTCGCCTGCGATCAGGTTGAGGCAGGGCACGCCCGACGGCGACTTCACGATGCCGTTGACATAGCGCATGTCCGACCCGCCCCGCTGACGGATGGCGGCCGGGGCCGATGCCGTCTGGATGAAGGTGAAGTTCGCATAGGTGCTGTAGGTACGCGGCAGCAGGTCTTCGTTGTTGTTCGAATCGATCTCGGTCGAGAACGAGTCGCTGGTCGCGCCCGACGCGCGCTGCACCGCGATCATGAACTGCATGAAGCCGCGATACCCGTTGTCGATGTCGAAGCCATCGTCGTCGGCCCCGGTGATCGCGATATACTTCGCATTGGTGGTGCCGCCGAAGATCTCGACGCCGTCGTCGGCCGAATTGTGGCTCTGGATATGGTCGAGCACGGTGCCCGAGCCGGTGCCGCCCAGCGTCAGGCCCTGCAACTCGTTGCCGTCGCTGATCGCGATGCCCGAATAGCGGATCTGGACGTAGGACATCTGGCCCGAACTGTCGGTCGCGGTCGGGCCGCCGTAGAAGCGGCCGGTCACGCCCTCGATCGCCTGCTGGCAGGTCGTCGACGACCCGTCGGCGTTGTTCGGACCGGTGCCGGCGGCGCAGACGCCGGTCGCGGCGCGGCCGAGCAGGATGATGCCGCCCCACAACCCTTGCGAACCGTCACCGAAGTTGTTGTTGCCGCCGATGTTGAATTGGCCCGAGAAGATGATCGGCAGCGCGCGGGTGCCGATCGCGTTCAGGCGCGAACCGCGGTTGACGAGCAGCAGGTCGTTGGTCGCCTCGCTCGCGTCGTTCAGCACGACGACACCCGGTTCGATCGTCAGCGTCGCGCCGGTGCCGCCAGTCGAGCCGAGATCGGTGCCGACTTCGGTCTGGCCGCGCAGGCGATAGAAGACGCCGGGGACGCGCGTCAGGGTCAGGTTGCTGGTGATGGTCTGCGGAATGCGGCACGCCTTGCGCGCCTGCACCAGACCGTCGTCGATCGTACCGGTCGGGCAGACTGCGGCCGATGCCTCGGCCGAGGTGCCGATGTAGTTGGCGAGCGCGGTCGTCGACGAGCACGACGTGGCGCTGCCGCCGAAGTCGATGCCCGGCGCGTTGCAGGTCCAGCCCTGGAAGGCGGTGTCCGACGGGCCGTTGAGCGCGCCGACGTAGTTGGTGCTGGTGAAGAAGCTGTTGATCGTCGACGGGTCGGTCGCGGTCGTCGCCGAGGCGTTGGCGACCGGATACAGGCCATTCAGCACCGAACCGATGCCGCTGACGTTGTTGTTGGTGCCGGCGTTGACGATGGCGAGCTGTTCGTCGGGGGTGATGCTGATGCCGTTGACGGTCGTCGCCGTCGCGAACTGCGCGGCGGTGATCGCCGACGGCGTCGCGGCGGGGGTCGGCGTCGGCGTGGGGGCCGGTGCCGGAACGGTGATGTTCACGCTGCCCGCACCCGGCGAGGCAACGCCGTCGGCGCCGCTGCACCCTGCCAGCGCGGCGCTGGCCGTCGTCGCCAAAAGAATAAAGCCGAAGCGCTTGCTGTTGGCCATCACCGTGAACTCCCGAAACGTGGTTGATCGTTGCTGCGGGCTCTTTGACCCGGCGATCGTCCAAGGTTTCCCCCTTTGGCCGACCCACGACCCGCCCGTTAGGCGCGGCGCATGACTCTTGCGTGCTGTTTCGATGACGGTTCGACGTAGAAATGATGGCGTAATTATTACAACCAGCCGTGTCCGACCGCGAAGCGCACCGGAATCAGAAACGGCCGCCCCGCCCGCCGCCTTCGTTGGAAGGTCGTGCGGGCCGGACGGCCGTTGATCTGGTGGGCGCGACAGGGATTGAACCTGTGACCCCACCCGTGTGAAGGGTGTGCTCTACCGCTGAGCTACGCGCCCGGAAACCCGGAGGACGGCCCTCTAGGCCGACTGATAACCGCTGTCCAGCGCTTAATTCACCGAATCCTTGAGGCCCTTGCCGGCCTTGAACTTCGGCTGCGACGATGCCTTGATCGTCATCGGTTCGCCAGTGCGCGGGTTGCGACCGGTCGATGCCTTGCGCCGCGACACCGAAAAGGTGCCGAACCCGACGAGGCGGACTTCATCGCCCTTTTTGAGCGCGGCGGAGATGACGTCGAACACGGCTTCGACCGCCTTCATCGCGTCGCCACGGGTCAGTCCCGAATGGTCGGCGACCTGTCCGATCAGCTCCTGCTTGTTCATCCCGACGAAACCCCTTGATTTAAAAATACCGGTACACTCGAACGCGGCAATAAGGCCGCTTCACCGCCGGGTGTCAAAGCAAAATGGCGGGAGTTTCGCAACCACCAGGAATGCAACGCAGTCACGGGCCGCCGAATGCGACGAACGGTGGCAGGGAACGCCGCCCCTGCCACCGTCCTGCCGGTCAATGCGGCCGCGATTCGCCGATCCCGGGCACCGGCTGCGGCGGTTGCGCGGCCAGATCGTCGGCTTCGCTCCAATCGATCGCGACCAGCGGTTCGGTGAGCGCCAGCCGCAACACCTCATCGACATGCGCGACCGGCACGATCTCCAGCCCGCGCAGGACGTTCGCCGGAATCTCGGCCAGATCCTTCTCGTTCTCGGCCGGGATCAGCACCGTCTTGATCCCACCGCGCAGCGCCGCGAGCAGCTTTTCCTTCAAGCCGCCGATCGGCAGCACCCGTCCGCGCAGCGTCACCTCCCCGGTCATCGCGACCTCGCGCCGCACCGGCACGCCGGTCAAGGTCGAGACGATCGAGGTGACGAGACCGATGCCCGCCGACGGACCATCCTTCGGCACCGCCCCTTCGGGCAGGTGGATATGCACGTCCTTGCGGTGGAACAGGCTGGGCTTGATGCCATACCCGGGCGAGCGCGCCTTGACGTAGCTCCACGCCGCCTCGACCGATTCCTTCATCACGTCGCCGAGCTTGCCGGTCGTCTTGACCCCGCCCTTGCCCGGCACGGTCACGCTCTCGATCGTCAGCAGTTCGCCACCGACCTCGGTCCATGCCAGCCCGGTGACGCCGCCGATCTGATGCTCCTCCTCACCCACGCCGAAGCGATACTTCCGCACCCCGGCGAACTCGGCGAGGTTGTCGGGCGTCACCGTGACCGACGTCGCCTTGCCTTCGAGGATACGCCGCAGCGCCTTGCGCGCCAGCTTGGCGATCTCGCGCTCCAGCGTGCGGACACCGGCTTCGCGCGTGTAATAACGCAACAGGTCGCGCAACGCCCCCTCGGTCAGCTCGAACTCGCCGGGCTTCAGACCATGGGCATCGACCTGCTTGGCGACCAGATGGCGCTCGGCGATCTCGACCTTCTCGTCCTCGGTATAGCCCTCCAGCCGGATGATCTCCATCCGGTCGAGCAGCGGCTGCGGAAGGTTCAGCGTGTTCGCGGTGCACACGAACATCACGTCCGACAGATCGATGTCGATCTCCAGATAGTGATCGTTGAACTTCGCATTCTGTTCGGGATCGAGCACCTCGAGCAGCGCAGATGCCGGATCGCCACGGAAATCCTGACCCAGCTTGTCGATCTCATCGAGCAGGAACAGCGGGTTGGACGCGCCGGCCTTCTTCAAATTGGTGACGATCTTGCCCGGCAGCGACCCGATATAGGTCCGGCGATGGCCGCGAATCTCGGCCTCGTCGCGCACGCCGCCCAGCGACTGGCGGATGAACTCGCGGCCCGTGGCCTTGGCGATCGACTTGCCCAGACTGGTCTTGCCGACGCCGGGCGGGCCGACGAGGCACAGGATCGGACCCTTGAGCTTGTTGGTCCGCGCCTGCACCGCCAGATATTCGACGATCCGGTCCTTGACCTTCTCCAGCGCATAATGGTCCTCGTCGAGCACGCTCTGCGCGACGGCGATGTCCTTCTTGAGCTTCGACTTCTTGCCCCATGGCAATCCGAGCAGCACGTCGAGATAGTTGCGCACGACGGTCGCCTCGGCGCTCATCGGCGCCATCGTCTTGAGCTTCTTGAGCTCCGACGTCGCCTTGGTCCGCGCTTCCTTGCTGAGTTTCAGCGTCGCGATCTTCTGCGTCAGCTCGGCGATCTCGTCGCCGTCGCCATCCTCGCCCTCGTTGCCGAGTTCGCGCTGGATCGCCTTCAACTGCTCGTTCAGATAATATTCGCGCTGGGTCTTCTCCATCTGCCGCTTCACGCGGCTGCGGATCTTCTTCTCGACCTGGAGCACGCCCAGCTCGCCTTCCATGAAGGCGAACACCATTTCCAGCCGCTTGTGCGGATCGGCCTCGACCAGCAGCGCCTGCTTGTCCGCCACCTTGACCGCGATATTGCCCGCGACCGCATCGGCCAGCCGTGACGGGTCCTCCAGCTCGGCCAGTTGCGTCGCGGTTTCTGCCGGAAGCTTCTTGTTGAGCTTGGCGTAATTCTCGAACTGATCGACGACCGAGCGCATCAGTGCCTTCAGCTCGGCACTCGGATTGGCGACGGCCGCTTCGACACGCTCGTCCACACCCTCGGCCGCGTCCTCCAGCGTCGTGTCATCGTCCGCCGCCAGATCGATCGTCGCGACCAGATGATTGTCGACCGTCTCCAGCGAGGTCAGCGTCGCGCGGCGCTTGCCCGACACCAGCACCCGGACGGTGCCGTCGGGCAGCTTAAGCATCTGCATGACCTCGGCCGACACGCCGACATCGTACAGGTCCTCGCGCGCCGGATCGTCCTCGCCCGGATCGAGCTGGGCGACGAGGAAAATCTCCTTCGATCCCGCCATCGCCGCTTCGAGCGCAGCGACCGACTTGTCGCGACCGACGAACAACGGCACGATCATGTGCGGAAAGACGACGATGTCGCGCAGCGGCAACACCGGCAGCGTCAGTGATGGGGCAGGAACAGGATCGATCTTCGACATGCAGACTCCACGACCCGGCCACCCTGCCGGATCCATGACACTATATGGTGGCTTGGGCGACGCCATCAATCACCGAGACGTATCATGACGCTATCGCTCGCCGCATTGCTGCTGGCGGCACAGGCGCCGGCGTCCCTCCCCGCCCCTGTTCCACCGATGACGGCGCGGTCGGGCGGTGCGATCGCTCCCGAACGCGCGGCGCTCCGGCTGGAACAGGCCGACATTGCGATCGAGGCGCTGCCGGCCAGGCGACGGCTGTCCGGGCGGGCGACGCTGACGATCGTCGCCATGGCGGCGGTGCCACGGATCACGCTCGATCTCGACGGGGTGCTGACCGTCTCCGACGTTGCGCTGGGCAGCGTCCCGCTCCCGCGCGAGGCATGGCGGCAGGTGGATGGGCAGATACGGATCGATCGCCCGATCGCCGCCGGCGGAACGGCGGTGGTGCGCGTGACCTATGCCGGGCCGCCGCGCGTCGCCCGGCGCGCGCCATGGGACGACGGCTTCGTCTGGGCCGAATCGAACGGCAAGCCATGGTTCGCCAGCACCGCACAGGGCATGGGATGCGACCTGTGGTGGCCCTGCCTCGACTTTCCGCAAGGCGAGCCGGGCGGGGTCACGCTGCACCTGACCCTTCCGGCGGGACTGTCCGCGCCGGCCAACGGCGTGTTGACCGGTATCGATCGCCTGCGCGACGGGCGATCGACCTGGCATTGGAAATCGGGGCCGGTGAACCCCTATGCGCTCGCCATCTCGGTCGGGCCGTATCGCGAACTGACCGGCCGCTATCGCAGCCGCTACGGCAACGTCATCCCGCTGTCCTTCTGGTATCTGGAGGGAAACGACGCCAAGGCCGCGCGGCTGTTCGCTGAATTCCCGCCGATGCTCGACTTCCTCGAAACCGCGATCGGTCCCTACCCTTTCGGGGCGGAGAAGATGGGCGTGGTGGAGACGCCGTATCTCGGCATGGAGCATCAGACGATCAACGCCTATGGCAACGGCTACAAGCCCGCGCCCGAGGGGTTCGACTGGCTGCTCCAGCATGAATTCAGCCACGAATGGTTCGGCAACCAGATGACGGCGGCCGACTGGGACGACTTCTGGCTGCACGAAGCCTTCGCCCAATATATGCAGCCACTCTATGCCCGGTGGCGCGAAGGCGATGCCCGCTACACCGCGATGCTGCTCACGCAGCAGCAGCGGATCGTGGCCAGGGCACCGCTGATTGCCGGCAAGCCGCAATCGACCGGCGAGACGGCGGCGGGTCCGGGGGCGGATGTGTATTTCAAGGGCGCGTGGATGCTCCACACCCTGCGCCACCTGATCGGCGACCGGGCGTTCCTCGCGGCGACCCGGCGGCTGGTCTATGGCCGCCCCGACCCCCGGCCCGGCAACTTCCACCCCCGGTTCGGCACGACGCAGGACTTCACCGCCGCCGTCGCGCAGGAAAGCGGCCGCGATCTCGGGTGGTTCTTCGACGTCTATCTGCGCGAGGCGGCGCTGCCCGACTTGGTCGAGCGGCGCGGCGGCAACACGCTGACGCTCCGCTGGGCGGTGCCGGGCAACCGTCCTTTTCCGCTGCCGGTCGAGATTGCCGTCGATGGCGTGGTGCAGCAGGTGCCGATGACCGGGGGCGTGGCGGTCCTGCCGGTGCCGGCGGGGGCGCATGTCGTCCTCGACCCCATGGCGCGGGTGCTGCGCCGATCGGCGGCGCTCGAACGGATGCAGGCACCATCACCTGCCACCGCGCGTTGAGGACGGATGCGTGATCTGTCCAAACGCGCGGCCGAAATGGCCGCCACCTTCATGATTGGCGACGGTCTGCTGGGCCTGCTCCAGCCGGAGCGCCACGTCGACCTGTGGCGCAGCGACGCCGGCGGGGCCGAACTGCTCGTCCGCCCGTTCGTGAACCGGCCGGGGCGACGGCGGCTGTATGCGATGGTCCAGATCGCTGCCGGGCTGGCGTTGGCCGCCCGGCAGCGCCGATAGCCGATCAGGGGATGACGGTGGTGAAGAGATAGGCGGCAAAGATCGTCAGATGGACGATCCCCGCTAGCACCGTCGTCCGCCCATTGCCCAGCGTCAACGTCGACACCAGCATCGACAGCGCGAACAGCACCATCGACTTCGCGTCGATCCCCAGCGACAGCGGCCAGCCCATCACCAGCGAGACGACCGCGACGCTCGGGATCGTCAACCCGATCGTGGCCAGCGCCGAGCCCATGGCAAGATTGAGGCTCGTCTGGAGCCGGTCCTTGCGCGCAGCCTTGACCGCTGCCAGGCTTTCGGGTGCCAGCACCAGCCCGGCGATCAGGATGCCGACCACCGTCAGCGGCAACCCGGCGCCCAGCACCGCCGCCTCGATCGTCGGCGACAGGTCCTTGGCGAGCAACACCACGCCGACCAGCGCGACCAGCAACACGCCGAACGCGATCCACGCCGTCTTCACGCTCGGCGGTTCGGCATGGGCATCCTTGGGCAGCGCGCCATCGGCCGCCGGCAGGAAATAATCGCGGTGCCGCACTGTCTGGACCATCACGAAGGTCGCATAGAGGATCAAAGATACGATCGCCACGAACGTAAGCTGCGACGACGAGAGCGTCGGTCCCGGCACGGTCGAGGTATAGTTCGGCAGCACCAGCGACAGGACCGCCATCGCCGCCAGCACCGATAGCGCGGCGCTCACCCCCCGCAACACGAACCGTTGTTCGTGATGGCGGATGCCGCCGACCAGCAGACAGATGCCGACGATGAAGTTCAGGATAATCATGATCGCCGCGAACACCGTGTCGCGCGCCAGTGTGGCGACGTCGCCCGAACCGGAGAGCATCAGCGAGACGATCAGCGACACCTCGATCACCGTCACCGCGACCGCCAGCACCAGCGTGCCGAACGGCTCGCCGACCTTGTGCGCGACGACCTCGGCATGATGGACGGCGGCGATCACGCAACCGAACATGATGATCGCGGCGACGAGCACGCCGATTCCGCTGGTCTTAGCCAGATTGAGGAGGATGGCGACTGGCCCCAGCGCCGGAATAATCAGCGACCACAACGGCAACGCCGCACGGTCGCGCAGCGCCCGTTTGGTGGCGGGAGTCACCACCACTTCTTCCCGTTCCGCCGCCAACGCTGCTTCCCGATCGGTCGCCCCTGCCATCATGCCCCCTTTGAATCGTTACGGTAAAGCAATGCACAGTAGTGCGCGATGTATCCGTCCCGGCCGGATTTTATACGATCGCGTCGATCCAGTCGGGTAGTTCGGCCAGATCGGCGAGTCGTCGAAAACGGGGATGATCGTCCGGCGCGACCGCCGTCTCATGGCCCCATGCCAGTGGTTGCGGCACGAATGCCGCCCATGCCCCCGCCGCGAGTGCCGGCAACACATCGGAGCGCATCGAATCGCCGGCCATGACCGCGCGGTCGGGAGCGACGCCGTAGCGCGCGAACAACCGGGTGAACGTCGCCTCGGTCTTGTCGCTGACGATCTCGATCCCGGCGAACCGGTCGCCCAGTCCCGACGCTGCCAGTTTCGCTTCCTGATGGAGCAGATCGCCCTTCGTCACCAGCACCAGCCGGCCACGCTGTGCCAGCCGGTCGAGCGTCAGCTCAATATCGTGCAACAGTTCGACCGGATGCGCGAGCAGGCGCCGGCCGGCGGCGAGCAGATCGGCGACGACCGATCCAGGTAAATCCGGCCCGCCCAGTTGAATCGCGGTTTCGATCATCGACAGGGTGAATCCCTTGGCACCATAGCCATAGAGTTTCAGGTTCCGCGCTTCGCAGGCATCCAGCGTTTCGCGCGCCACCTGCGCCGCCGCGAACGGTTCGAGCATCGCGGTAAAGGCATCATGCGCCTCCTCGAAATGCCGCATATTGTGCCACAGCGTGTCGTCGGCATCGAGGCAGATAAGATCGATCGGCATGATCGGTGGAATAGCGCGAGGGCGTCGATCGGAAAAGCCGTCCGCTTGTTCGGCCTTCACCGAAAGGACGGGGGTATACCGCGACGAAAAACGGGTGCCGGTCGCCCGACACCCGCCATTCATTCGGGAAAGGTCGTGATTACGCCGCGTCGCCGGCCTTCTTCTTCTCGGCATAGACGCGGACCGGTTCCTTGCGGCCGTCGATCACGTCCTTGTCGACCACGACCTCGTCCACGCCGTCCATCGACGGCAGGTCGAACATCGTATCGAGCAGGATACCCTCGAGGATCGAGCGAAGCCCGCGTGCGCCGGTCTTACGTTCGATCGCCTTCTTCGAAACGGCGACCAGCGCCTCTTCGTTGAAGCCGAGCTTCACGCCCTCCATGTCGAACAGCTTCTGATACTGTTTGACGAGCGCGTTCTTCGGCTCGGTCAGGATCTTGATGAGCGCAGTGACGTCGAGATCCTCGAGCGTCGCGATCACCGGCAGACGACCGACGAATTCGGGGATCAGTCCGAACTTGAGCAGATCCTCTGGCTCGGTCTGGCGCAACACTTCGCCGGTGCGACGCTCTTCGGGCGCCGCGACATAGGCACCGAAGCCGATCGACTTGCCCTGCAACCGGTCGGCGATGATCTTCTCGAGGCCCGAGAACGCCCCGCCGCAGATGAACAGGATGTTGGTCGTGTCGACCTGCAGGAATTCCTGCTGCGGATGCTTGCGCCCGCCCTGCGGCGGCACCGACGCGGTGGTGCCCTCCATCAGCTTGAGCAGCGCCTGCTGCACGCCTTCGCCCGACACGTCGCGGGTGATCGACGGATTCTCCGCCTTGCGGCTGATCTTGTCGATCTCGTCGATATAGACGATCCCGCGCTGCGCCCGCTCGACGTTATAGTCCGATGCCTGGAGTAGCTTGAGGATGATGTTCTCGACATCCTCGCCGACATAGCCCGCCTCGGTCAGCGTCGTCGCATCGGCCATGGTGAACGGCACGTCGAGAATGCGCGCCAGCGTCTGCGCCAGCAGCGTCTTGCCGCAGCCGGTCGGGCCGACCAGCAGGATGTTCGACTTCGCCAGTTCGACGTCGGCACCCTTCTGACCGTGGTTCAACCGCTTGTAGTGGTTGTGGACCGCGACCGACAGCACGCGCTTCGCCTGCTTCTGCCCGATGACATAGTCGTCGAGCACGTTGCAGATTTCCTGCGGCGCCGGCACGCCGCCGTCCTTCTTGGCGACGAGTGCCGACTTCGTCTCCTCACGGATGATGTCGTTGCACAGTTCGACGCATTCGTCGCAGATGAACACGGTCGGTCCCGCGATCAGCTTGCGCACCTCGTGCTGCGACTTGCCGCAGAACGAGCAGTAGAGGGTGCTTTTGGAGTCGCCACCGCTCAGTTTCGTCATACCATATTCCCAGACGCCCCATGGGCTGAATCCCGTCCCGATCCACATACACGCGATCGAGCCTTTGTGCGCAATATGTCGACACCCCGCGCCCGAAACAAGTCGCCAACAGCGGAATGTGACGGCAACACCACCCCGCTTGTCCCGCCATTCCCGGCCCGGTACGGATTTCGATGGCCCCGAAGTACGACAGAAGGAGCTTGGGTGGCGCCCTCGCTTCTGTGCGAACACCATGCTGACGGATGAAGGACTCATCCGGACCATCCTCGTTGATTCACCCTTCACGGCTTCGATCGCGAGCGACGACCTGCGGCTGACAATATGGGACCGGCCGGTGTTGCCGCATTCGGAATTGCCGTGCCGAGCTATTGCATTCCGATAGAATATCGCCGGAAACCCGCGTCTGAACGCTGTCGCGATGCCGCGAAGTCCTCGCCACCCGTCGCTTGACCGGCTTCCCGTTGCCGCGATAGGCAAATAGCGAAACCGGGGGGAAATATGCAGGACGCCACGCCGATCGCCTGGTGGCAGACGCAACGCGCGACGGTGTTGCTGGCGGTCGCAGCGGCGGTTCCGCTCTGCTGGACAACGATACCGTGGTTGACCGACGTCCCGGCGCATGTCGCCCGGTTTCACATTCAGCAGACGATCGGACAGTCGCCCGAACTGGCCGGGCATTTCGATTTCACGTGGCGGCTCATTCCCAATCTGGGCGTGGACCTGCTCGTCGTTCCGCTTGGCAAGCTGTTCGGGTTGTTGCCAGCGGTGACGATCGTAACCGCGCTGATCCCGGCGCTTACCGTTCTCGGCATCTTCGCGGTCGTACGCGCGGTTCATGGCCGTATCACGACGATCAGCCTGTTCGCGCTGCCGCTTGCGCATTCCTATCCGTTTCAGTTCGGCTTTCTGAATTCTTGCCTGTCGGTGGCGCTGGCGTTGCTGGTATTCGCGCTGTGGCTACGGTCCGGCCAGGGGCGGCGCATACTTGTTGCCGCCGTCGCCGCGCCGCTGCTCATCGTTACCCATGCGATCGGATGGGGCGTGCTCGGTGTGCTGATCGGTGGCGCGACGATCGCCACGCTATGGCAGGAACGCGCACGTCCTGCGGCATGGGTGAGGCAAGGCGGAGGCACCGTCCTGCCGCTGCTCTGGCCGCTGGCGATCCTGATCGCGTGGCGCGGCGACAGCCACAATGCCATCGGACTGTGGTTTGACTGGAGGAACGATCTGATCTGGCTGGCCGGTATGCTGCGGGACCGGTGGATCGCGTTGGATGGGACCGCGACCATCGCGGTCCTTGCAGCCGCGACCCTGCCAGTCTGGCGATCACGCCGCTTTGCCTATGTGCCGGTCATCGTCGTGCCGGCGGTGATATTGGCGATCCTGTCGCTTGCAATGCCGAACGAATTGCTCGGGTCGATGTTCGCCGCGACCCGGCTGATCCCCGTCGCGGTCATGCTGGCGATCCTCGCCGTACGCGAAGTGCGCGCGCTTCCGCGCTGGGTCGGCTGGGTCGCGCTGGCGCTGTTCGCTGCGCGGCTGATTTCCGTCACCACGTCGCAACTGGCGGCCGAACATACCGCGCAGACACAGATCGCCGCGCTCGATCGCCTGCCGCGCGGCGCCCGGGTCATGGCGCTCGTGCGCGAACATTGCGAGCAGCGTTGGCAGTTGCCACGGCTCTGGCATCTGCCGAGCGTCGCCACGATCCGCCGGGACGCGCTGGTGAACGATCTGTTCGCGGCTCCGGGCCAGTTGCTCTCGGTTCGCGACCGGACCGGGTCGAACTGGTGGACCCTGCAAGGGCAGGCCGTGCCGCGCCAGGGGTGCCGGCGCGGACAATGGCCGGTATTCGACGATTCGCTGGCGCGGGTGCCGTGGCGCGACATCGACTATCTCTGGATCCTGAACAGCGACCGCGACCGGATACGGCGGGATCATCCGGTGACATTGGTCTGGAACAATGGCCGTACCCAACTCTACCGGGTCGATCATCGCGGTGACGCATCCGTGGTTCGGCAGAGGTGATCCCGCCCCGCCCCCGCCATCAATATGCGGCATTGGACGCGCTCCGGGGTGTCGCTGCGTTCGCGGTCCTGCTCTACCATGCCCAGCCGTGGTTCGGGTCGGGATGGTGGTTCGCGCACGGCTATGTCGCCGTCGACTTCTTCTTCGTCCTGAGCGGGTTCGTGATCGCCCATGCCTATGGCGATCGACTGGTCGGGTCCGGCACGCTGCCGGCGTTCGTGCGGGATCGGGCGATCCGCCTGTACCCGATGATCGTCGCCGGTGCCGGCATCGGCATCGTCGCCTATGTCGTCCGTCTCAGGGCCAATGGCCTGCCGATCGGAACGGGCGAGGTTGCCGCCATGGCCGCCGCCATCGTGCCATGGCCCGCGACATGGGTGGCCGGGGACCCGTGGCCGGTCAATCCGCCGATCTGGTCGATCTTCTGGGAACTGGTGGTCAACCTGATCTTCGCACGGACGATACGATGGTGGACGATACGGAACCTCATAATCTTCGCCGGGGTAGCGTTCGCGGTGCTGGCGATCCTGGGTTGGCAGCTCGGCGGGTTCGGACCGATGGGGCCGGCCCGCGAAAGCTGGGCACTGGGCGGCTTGCGAACATCGGCAGGGTTTGCGGCCGGTGTCCTGTCGCTCCACGCGCATCGTGCCGGCTGGTTGACCCGTGGCGGCCGGCGACCGTGGATCATCGCAGCGCTGGCATTGTCGATCACGATCCTGCCGCAGCCTTGGCTCGATCCGCGCTGG
Organism: Sphingomonas sp. Leaf25; assembly: GCF_001421635.1. NCBI lineage: Bacteria > Pseudomonadati > Pseudomonadota > Alphaproteobacteria > Sphingomonadales > Sphingomonadaceae > Sphingomonas > Sphingomonas sp. Leaf25. Next base: position 259,345 of record NZ_LMKU01000012.1, on the reverse strand, counting down.
TATGATTTCGTACTGACCGCTGGGGTCTTTCCGCTGCTGGTGCTGGCGGCGGCCGGGAGCAGGATGAACATGCCGAGGATGACGCGCTTCGGCGCGGAACTATCCTATCCGCTTTATGCCATGCATGCGCCGCTGCTGTTGCTGTTCGGCGGCGCGTGGGCGCGGGTCGGCCTCAAAGGATCGGCGTGGACGCCGATTGGCGGGCTGTTCGTGGTAGGCGGCTGTATCGCCGCCGCCTGGGCAGTCTATCGCTGGTGGGACATTCCAGTCCGCGCCCGCCTGAAGGCACGCTACCGATAGCAGGGCCGGCACTATGCCGGCCCTGCTCGATCTTAGGCCGACGTCGCGTCTTCCGATACGCCCGGGCGCTTGTCGAACACCTGATCGACCAGCCCGAATACCTTTGCCTCATCGGCTTCGAGGAAGGTGTCGCGGTCCATCGCCCGTTCGATCTCCTCCAGCGGCTTGCCGGTGTACTTCGCGTAGAGGTCGTTCATCCGGCGACGGATGCGCAGGATTTCCTTCGCCTGGATCTCGATGTCCGATGCCATGCCCTGCGCGCCGCCCGACGGCTGGTGAACCATGATGCGCGCGTTGGTGAGCGCGACACGCATGCCCGGCTCGCCCGATGCCAGCAGGAAGCTGCCCATCGACGCGGCCTGGCCGATGCAGACGGTGCCGACGCGGGGACGGATGTACTGCATGGTATCGTGGATCGCCATGCCCGCCGTGACGACGCCGCCCGGCGAGTTGATGTACATCCAGATGTCCTTCTTCGGATTTTCCGATTCGAGGAACAGCAACTGCGCGGTGATGAGCGAGGCCATATGGTCCTCGACGCCGCCGGTGACGAAGATGATGCGCTCGCGCAGCAGGCGCGAATAAATGTCGAAGCTGCGCTCGCCACGGCTCGACTGTTCGATGACCATGGGGACGAGGCCGTCGTGAATATCCTGCATTGGGTTCCCGCTCAGTAGGTTTCGGTGCCCTACATCGGCGCTGCGCGAAGGCGGCGCAAGGGGCGAAGCGTGGCGTCCGCCGCCGTCGCATCGACTGGCCGCCCCATATGTTCGTCGAGCGCTGTTCCGCGATCGATTCCCGTAACAATCCGTCGAGCGCTGGATCGTCGCCCGTCCAGCCGACGATACGCTAACGCTATCTCGTCCAGACCGTCGCCGCCTCTCCGGCGGTCCCGCCCCTATACCCTGCCGGGCGCCGGATAGGCGAGATAGGCAAGGCGGCGTACCTCGCGGCGACCGCGCACCACCGTGTCGAGAATCAGCCCGCTGAACAGGCATAGCGAGGCGAGGATCACGAGCCCGGTCGCAAGAATCGCGGTCGGGAACCGCGGCACCAGCCCGGTGTTCGCATAGGTAATCACCAGCGGGATCGCGAGGATCAGCGCGGTCAGCGCCAGCACCAGCCCGATCGCACCGAAGAACCACAGTGGCCGCTCGATCCGGTACAGCGTCGCGATCGTCCGCGCGATACGGAAACCGTCGCCATAGGTCGACAGCTTCGACGCCGACCCTTCCGGCCGCGCGAAATAGCGCGTCGTGACTTCCGCGACCGGCATGCGCAGTTCAAGCGCGTGGACGCTGATCTCGGTTTCGATCTCGAACCCGGCGGACAGCGAGGGAAAGCTCTTCACGAACCGGCGCGAAAAGACGCGGTAGCCCGACAGAATATCGGTAAAACTCCGTCCGAACAGCCGCGCCAGCATACCCGTCAGCATCGCATTGCCGAACCGGTGCCCGCGCCGATAGGCGAGCAGCGCCTCGCTCACCCGCTGTCCGACCACCATGTCCAACTGCTCGTCGAACAATCGCGCGACCAGCGCGGGCGCGGCCTCGGCGTCATAGGTCGCATCGCCATCGGCCATGACATAGACGTCGGCATCAATGTCGGCGAACATCCGCCGCACCACCGCGCCCTTGCCCTGGATACGTTCGCTGCGGACCACCGCGCCGGCCCCCCGCGCGACCTCGATGGTGCGGTCGGTCGAGTTGTTGTCGTACACATAGACCGTCGCATCGGGCAACGCGGCACGAAACCCCGCCACCGTGGCGGCGATCGCCGCTTCCTCGTTGTAACAGGGCAGCAGGACGGCGATGCGGGAGGAATGCTCGGTCACGCGCATCCGCTATTCGGATTCGGCATGGCGGAAAAGCGGAAAGCGTTCCGCGCCGCCCCACAACGAAGGGGCGGCACCGACCGCAAGATCGATACCGCCCCTTCGTCGTCGCAACCGATCGAACGGATCAGCCCTCGGCAGTCTCGTCCGAAGCGGCCTCGACCTTCTTCTTGGCGCGCGGCTTCTTCGGCGCGGCCTCGGCAGCGTCCGCTACCTCGCCCTCTGCCGGCGCATCGCCTTCGGCGGCCTTCTTCGCCGGAGCCTTGCGCGTCGCTGCCTTCTTCTTGGGAGCCTCGGCCTCGGCCGGGGCATTGGCAGCCGCCGGTTCCATGTCCTTGTCGCTCACCGGCGTCGCATGGTCATGCGCGTGGTCGTGACCATGGTCATGATCGTGGTTGCAGTCAGGGCCATGAACGTGCGGCACCGCACCTTCCTCGCTCTCGATCTCGGCTTCGAGTTCCTCGCGCGTCACTTCGCGGTCGGTGATCTCGGCCTTGCCGAACAGGAAGTCGACGACCTTGTCCTCGTACAGCGGTGCGCGAAGCTGCGCCGCCGCCATCGGCTCCTGCTGGACATACTGCATGAAGCGCTGGCGGTCTTCCGGGCCGTACTGCTGCGCGGCCTGCATGATGAGGCGCTGCATTTCCTGCTGCGTCACTTCGATGCCGTTGGCCTGGCCGATTTCCGACAGGAGCAGGCCGAGGCGGACGCGGCGGACCGCGATCTGGCGATAGTCGTCACGCTCGGCTTCCAGCTCGGCGCGTGCCGCTTCCGGGTCCGATTCGTGGCCGGCTTCATGCTGGAGCTGCGCCCAAATCTGCTCGAATTCGGCTTCGACCATCGACGGCGGCACGTCGAAATCATGACCGGCGGCGAGCTGATCGAGCAGCTTGCGCTTCATATGGGTGCGGGTCAGGCCGTTCAGTTCCTGCTCGACCTGCCCCTTGATGAGCCCACGAAGCTGCTCGAGGCTTTCGAGGCCCAGCGACTTGGCGAACTCGTCGTCCGGGCCGCCTTCGGCCGGGACCTTCACGTCGGTGATCTTCAGGTCGAAGGTCGCGGCCTTGCCCTTCAGATTCTCGGCCTGATAGTCGTCGGGGAAAGTAACGTTGATCGTCTTCTCGTCGCCCTGCTTCACGCCGACCAACTGATCCTCGAAGCCGGGAATCAGACGACCCGAGCCGATCTCGACCGACATGCCCTCACCGGTGCCGCCATCGAATGCGACGTCGTCGACCTTCCCGACGAAATCCATCACGACCAGGTCGCCGGTGGCGGCTTCATGCCCCTCGGGCGCGTCGTCGTGACGCTTGTTGCTGGCGGCAAGCTGCTCGACCTGTGCGTCGACGACCGACTCGTCGGCGGGAACGGTCAGCCGTTCGAGCTTCAGCCCGTCGATCGCCGGGGCCGGCACGTCGGGCAGCACTTCGAGCGACACCGTGACCGCTGCGTCCTGACCACGGGCATAGTCGCCTTCCAGCGACACCTGCGGCGCGGTCGCCGGACGCAGCTTCTGCTCGGCGAGCAGCGACTGGATGCCGTCCTGGATCGAGCTGTTCAGCGCGTCCTGCGACAACGCATCACCGTGCATCTTGCGGATCAGGTTCGCGGGAACCTTGCCGGGGCGGAAACCGGGCATCTTCACCGTCGGCGCAACGCGCTTCACCTCGACATCGACCTTCGCGTCGATTTCGGCGGCGGTGATGGTCAGCGTGTAGGCGCGCTTGAGGCCCTCGTTCAACGTCTCGACAGTCTGCATTCTCGAAGCTTTCGTCAAAGGAATCGATTCGGGGCGGCTCCAGCCTCGACCGGGCGGCGGCGTCACTGGTGCGGGCGAAGGGAGTCGAACCCCCACATCTTTCGATACTGGAACCTAAATCCAGCGCGTCTACCAGTTCCGCCACGCCCGCCGAGCGGACGCCGCCGGCACGGGCGCGTCTATAGCAGCCATGCACGCCGGGGCAAGTCGCCACGCTTCGCAGATCGTAACGATAGCCGCAACCCTGCCCTCGCCGTCGCGTTGAGCCATGCGAAGGAGACTGATGCCATGCCCGTCGAGCCCCCGATCCCCGCCGAGACGCCCGCCCCCGATCCCGGCGTCGCGCCGATCACGCCGCCGCCCGAATATCCGGTACCGCAGACCGAACCGGGCCAACCCGTCGCACCGCCGCCCGAGATCGACGTGCCCGGTCCCGATATTGACGTGCCAAGCCCAATGCCCGGTGGCGATCCCGGCGTAACGCCGGTCCCCGGCCAACCCGTGATGGAGCATTGAAATGAGCGACCGCGACCGCAGCCCGCACCCCGATAGCGCGCCGCAGGACGACACCGACCGTCGCAGCGACATCGAAAAAGCGGTCGACACCGCCAATGGCGATGTCGAACGCGGCGACACGACGGTTGGCCAGACCTCGCCCACCGAATCCACCGTGTCACCCGACACCGCCGGCGGATCGGGCGGTGTCGTTCGCAATCAGGGCGCCGACGCGCAGTAAGCGTCAGCCAGTCGTGACCCGCCGTGCCGTCAGGACCTTGACCGGCGCGGCGGGCATTTCCCCCTTGAACGCGCCGCTGGTGGATTTGGCGGGATCGACCGGTGTGTCGAGAATCTTCAACAGCACCTCACGCCCGCCGACGATCCTTGCGAACGCGGCATAGCCCTGCCCGTCCGCCGGGACGCCCGGCGCGGCATCCAGCGCGCGACGCTGATCGCCGACCGAGATGGTGAACTCGCCACGCGCCGTGCCAAGGCCCAGTCGCGCGATCGAGAGCGTGCCGTCGGTGTGCGACAGGCCCGTCTGCGTGGTCGATTCGTGCTGGATCGGCGGCAGATACTTTTTCGCATCGGTATGCGGGCCGAACTGGACGAAACCGAACTCCGGCCCGACCTTGACGATCCGGTAGAAGCTGACGCCGTCCAGTCGCTTCTGGTCGACGTAACGCAGGAAATTCGCCGCGCTGATCGGCGCGCGCTTCGTCTCCACCTCGACGGTCAGCGTGCCTGCCGTCGTGACGATCGCGACACGCGGCAGCGGCTCCGGCGTCTGCGCGGAACCCGGCACGCTCGCCACGACGACCAGTGCCGCCAGCACCATCCGCCGCGCGAGACGCATCAGCCGAGCGCCTTCTTGAGCAAGTCGTTGACGACGCCGGGGTTGGCCTTGCCGCCCATCGCCTTCATCGTCTGTCCGACGAAGAAGCCGAACAGCTTGTCCTTGCCGCCGCGATAATCGGCGACCTTGTCGGCGTTCTTCGCCATGACGTCGGCGATCACCGCCTCGATCGCGCCGGTGTCGCTGGTCTGCTTGAGCCCGCGCTCCTCGACGATGGCGTTCGCCCCCTGCCCGGTTTCGAGCATGATCTCGAACACCTGCTTCGACAGCGTGCCCGACAGCGTGCCATCGGCGACGAGCCGCAGCAGTTCGGCCCCCTGCGCGGGCGACACCGGGCTGTCGGCAACGCTTTTGCCAAGGCGGTTGAGCGCACCGAACAGGTCGGAAATCAACCAGTTGGCCGCCGACTTTGCCGACACGTCCGAACCACCCTCGCCCAGCAGCGCCTCGAACCAGCGGGCCGTTTCCACCTCGGCGGTCAGCACTGCCGCATTGTAGCGCGACAGCCCGAGATCATTCTCGTACCGCGCCCGCTTGGCATCGGGCAGTTCGGGCAGCGACGCGCGACACTCGTCCAGAAACGCATCATCGAGTTCGAGCGGCAGCAGATCGGGATCGGGGAAATAACGATAGTCGTGCGCGTCTTCCTTCGACCGCATCGACCGGGTCACGCCCTTGTCGGGATCGAACAGCCGCGTTTCCTGAACGATGCGACCACCATCCTCCAGCACCGCGACCTGCCGGTTCGCCTCATGCTCGATCGCCGCCATCACGAAGCGGACCGAATTGACGTTCTTCGTCTCGGTCCGCGTCCCCAGTTCCTCGCCCGGCCGCCGGACCGAGACGTTGACGTCGGCACGCATCGACCCCTGGTCCATGTTGCCGTCGCACGACCCGACATAGCGCAGCACCGACCGCAGCTTCGACAAATAGGCCCCGGCCTCGGCGGGCGAGCGCATGTCGGGGCGGCTGACGATTTCCATCAACGCCACGCCCGACCGGTTGAGATCGACATAGGACCGCGTCGGGTGCTGATCGTGCATCAGCTTGCCGGCATCCTGCTCGACGTGAATACGCTCGACGCCGATCCTCTTGCCCGGGCTGTTCGGATCCTTCTCGTCGAGGACGATCGTGACCGAGCCTTCCCCCACCAGCGGATGGTAGAGCTGGCTGATCTGATAGCCCTGCGGCAGATCGGCATAGAAATAATTCTTGCGGTCGAACCGCGACCATTTGTTGATGACCGCGTCGATCGCCATGCCGGTCCGCACCGCCTGACGGATGCACTCGCGGTTCGGCGTCGGCAGCATGCCCGGCATCGCCGCATCGACCAGACTGACCTGCGTGTTCGGCTCGGCACCGAACGCGGTCGCCGCGCCCGAGAACAGCTTGGCGTTCGACGTGATCTGGGCATGGACCTCGAGGCCGATCACGACCTCCCAGTCGCCGGTCGCGCCACGGATGCGATAGGTGGATTCAGTCATTCTCGTTCAATCCGTGCTTCGGGCGACGTAGCAACGTGTGACGTACGTGCCGCTTCGTTTTTACCGACCCGGTCTTCCGGTCGATCCGACGACGCTTGGCAGGACGATCACCCTGCCGCTTGTTCGACCCGCCAAAATCAAACGGCAACAAGTCGCCGAGAAATTCCAGCAGGTCGAACAGGTCTACCACCACTTGTCCGCGCGCGCGACGAACCCGGCGCGCTGCTCGATCGCAAGACCTGCGTTCAGCACGCCCTGTTCGTCGAGCGGCTTGCCGATAATCTGCAACCCCAGCGGCAGCCCGTCCTTGTCGACGCCGCCCGGCACGCTCATCGCCGGCAGCCCGGCCAACGACGACGGCACGGTGAACACGTCGTTGAGATACATCGCGATCGGATCGGCCGACTTCTCACCGAGCGCGAACGCCGCCGACGGTGCGGTCGGAGTCAGCAGCACGTCGCAACTCTCCCACGCCTTCTCGAAATCGCGCGCGATCAGCGTCCGTACCTTCTGCGCCTGGGTATAATAGGCGTCGTAGAAGCCCGCCGACAGCACATAGGTACCGATCAGGATGCGCCGCTTCACCTCGTCACCGAACCCGGCGGCGCGCGTGGCGGCATACATGTCCTGCAATCCCGCGCCATCGGGCAGCACCCGCTGGCCGTAGCGCACGCCGTCATAGCGCGCGAGGTTCGACGACGCTTCGGCGGGGGCGATGATATAATAGGCCGGCAGCGCATAACGGGTATGCGGCAGCGACACCTCGACGATCTCCGCCCCCGCATCGCGCAGCCAGTCGATCCCCTGCTGCCACAACGCCTCGATCTCCGCCGGCATGCCGTCGACGCGATATTCCTTCGGGATACCCACGCGCTTGCCGCGAAGATCGGCGTTCAGTCCCGCTTCCCATGCCGGAACCGGCAGGTCGAGCGAGGTCGCGTCCTTCGGGTCGAACCCGGCCATCGCCTCCAGCATGATCGCGCAATCGCGGGTATCGCGCGCCATCGGCCCCGCCTGATCGAGCGACGAGGCGAAGGCGACGACACCGTAGCGCGAGCAACGGCCGTAGGTCGGCTTGATCCCGGTGATGCCGGTGAACGCGGCCGGCTGACGGATCGACCCCCCGGTATCGGTGCCGGTGGCCGCCGGGCACAGCCGCGCCGCGATCGCCGACGACGATCCGCCCGACGATCCGCCCGGGGCCATCGGCGCAGTATCGCCCGGCCGCCGCCACGGCGAGACGACGTTGCCGAACGCACTGGTTTCGTTCGACGATCCCATCGCGAACTGGTCGAGGTTCAGCTTGCCGAGCATCCCCGCGCCCGCCGCCCACAGCTTGCCCGAGACGGTCGATTCATACTGCGGCACGAAGCCCTTCAGGATACCGCTCGCCGCCGTCGTCTCGACACCCTTGGTGCAAAACAGGTCCTTCATGCCGATCGGCACGCCGGCCAGCGGCTTCAGCGTCTCGCCCGCCGCGCGCGCGGCATCGGCGGCATCGGCGGCAGCGCGCGCATGGTCGGGCGTTTCGACGAGAAAAGCATTGAGCGGCTTGGCGGCGGCTACGGCGCCTACGAACGCATCGGCGACGTCGCGCGCGGAAAAGCTGCCGTCGCGCACGCCGTCACGGATCGCGGCGACGCCAAGGTCGGTAAGGTCGGTCATTCGGCAATCCTTGCGCGGCAGGTCGGGTCGGTCGGGATACGGCGACGGATCATTCGATGACCTTGGGCACGGTGAAGAAGCCATGTTCGGCCTGCGGCGCATTCGCCAGCACCCGGTCGCGCACGTCGCCGTCGGTGACGGCATCGGCACGCAGGCGCAGATGGTTGGGAATCACCGCCGTCATCGGCGCGACGCCGCTGGTATCGACTTCGCCCAGTTGCTCGATCCAGCCAAGGATATTGCCCAGTTCGGGGGCAAGCCGATCGGCTTCGGCGTCGGTGATCGCGATCCGGGCAAGGCCGGCCACGCGCTTTACGGTGTGAGGTTCGACGGACATGAACGATCGGCTAGCATCCCGCCTGCCCCTCGACAAGCGTCCCGGTTCAGGCGTCGACATCCCCGGCATGGATCGTGCGGACCGCGCCGCCGCCCTGCGCCAGCAGCAGCGCCCCGGACGGGTCCAGACCGGCAAACGTCCCTTCGGTCCGGGTCCCGTCAGGCAACGAAACCCGAAGCGACGCCCCGACCGGATGCGCTGCCCGCATCCACGCATCGCAAATGCCGTTAGCCCCTGCACGACGCCATTCGGCCAGCCAATGGGCGAACGATGCACGCAACCGGTCGAGCATGTCGTCCGGGGCCATCCGTACCCCCTGATCGGCAAGGCAGATCGTCCGCCGACCGGGTACGACCGGTGCCATGGCAAGGTTCACCCCGAAGCCGACCACGACCGCCTCGCCACTACGTTCGAGCAGGATGCCGGAAAGTTTCGCCCCGTCGATCATCAGGTCGTTCGGCCATTTGATCGCGGCGCGCCCCGGCAGGACGCTATCGATCGCGGCGTGCAGCGCAACCGCTGCGACCAGCGCCAGCGACGGTGCGACCGGATCGTCCAACCGCAGGCGAACGATGGTGCTGGCGAACAGATTACCGGTCGCATCGGCCCAAGTGCGGCCCATGCGACCACGTCCGGCGGTCTGCCGCTCCGCCCTGAGCCATGCGCCCTCGGGTGCGCCCTCGGTCGACGCCGCCAGCAGGTCGGCGTTGGTCGACCCGGTTTCGGCGACGGTGCGGACGCTCAGAACAGTGCCCGCGCCGCCGTCATCGTCCACCCGGTCAGCGCCGGGATCAGGAACATGCCAACTGGCGAGATCACGACCGCCGCCGCCGCGATCAGACCACCTTCGATGAGGGCCGGTTCCCGCGAGAACGCCGGGGCCGGATCGTCGAAGTACATCGTCTTGACGACGCGCAGGTAATAATAGGCACCAATGACCGATGCGGCGATACCGATCACCGCCAGCGGGAACAGCCCGGCCTGCACCGCGGCATCGAACACGGCGTACTTCGCCCAGAAGCCGAACAGCGGCGGGATACCGGCCAGCGCGAACATGAAGATCGCCAGCGCCAGCGCCAGCGCCGGTCGCGTGCGCGACAGACCGGCAAGGCTCGCGACGCTCTCGACCGGCTGCCCGTCTTCGCCACGCATCTGGAGCACGATCAGGAACGAACCGAGCGTCATCACGATATAGATGGCGAGATAGAACAGCACGCCCGCGACACCCGCCTGCGTGCCGGCCGCGAGACCGATCAGCGCGAAGCCGACGTTGTTGATCGACGAATAGGCGAGCAGCCGCTTGATATTGCCCTGCCCGATCGCGCCGACCGCGCCGAGCACGATCGAAGCGAGCGCGGCGAACACCACGATTTGCCGCCACTGGTCGACCGCTGGCCCCATCGCCTCGATCGCCACGCGCAATGCCATGGCCATCGCCGCGACCTTGGGTGCCGATGCGAAGAACGCCGTCACCGGGGTCGGCGCGCCTTCGTACACGTCGGGCGTCCACATATGGAACGGTACGGCCGCCAGCTTGAACGCGATCCCCGCGAACACGAACACCAGCCCGAACAGCAGCCCGGTGTTGGTCCCGGCAGCATAGGCGGCGGCAATATCGTCGAACAGTGTCGTGCCGGAGAAGCCATAAACCAGGCTGATGCCATAGAGCAGAATGCCCGATGCCAGCGCGCCCAACACGAAATATTTAAGGCCCGCTTCAGCCGAGCGCGTGTCGCGCCGCATGAAGCTGGCGAGGACATAGGCGGCAAGGCTCTGCAATTCGAGCCCGACGTAGAGCAGCAGCAGGTCCGACGCCGACACCATCATGCCCATGCCGCAGGCCGACAACAGGATGAGGATCGGATATTCGGGCTTGAGGTCGTCACCCGTGGTCCGCGCGAAGAAGCGCGGCGCGACGATGATCGCAACCGCCGAGGCGAGGAAGATCAGGATCTTGGCGAAACCGGCGAAGGCATCGGCGCGGTACATGCCGCCGAACGCGGTGCCGCCCGACGATCCGTTGCCGACGAGCGCGACCGACGCACCGGCAAGGATCACCACCGCCGCGATGCTGACACCGCGCGTCGCCGCCTCCTTACCCCATGCCGCCACCAGCATGAGCACGATCGCCCCCACCGCGAGCACCAGCTCGGGCAGCGTCATCGTCAATTGTTGGGCGTAGCTCATCAGTGCGATTCCCCGTGCGCCGCTTCGCCGCCGCTCGTGTGATGTTGCGCGGCCGCAGCCGCCGGATTGCCGGCCGTCGGACGCGAATCCGACCCCGGGTTCGCCCGCTCGATCCGTTCGATCAGCAGCGCGACGTCGCCGCGCATGGGTTTCAGGAAGCTTTCGGGATACACGCCCATCCACAGCACCACCGCCGCGATCGGCGCGAGCAGGAGCAGTTCGCGCGGATTGACGTCCTGCATCGCCTTCACATCGTCATGCACCAGATCGCCCAGTGCGATGCGACGATAGAGATAGAGCGAATAGGCCGCGCCGAGGATGATGCCGGTGGTGCAGATCAGCGCCGCCCACGTCGACACCTGATAGGTGCCGGCAAGGCTCAGGAACTCGCCGACGAACCCCGACGTGCCCGGCAGACCGATCGACGCCATGGTGAACAACAGGAAGAATACCGCATAGCGCGGCATGTTGATCGCCAGACCGCCGTAGCGCGAAATCTCGCGGGTGTGCAGCCGGTCGTAGATGATGCCGACGCACAGGAACAGCGCGCCCGATACCAGCCCGTGGCTGAGCATCACGATCATCGCGCCTTCGATGCCCTGCTGGTTGAAGGCGAACAGGCCGATCGTCACGATCGCCATATGCGCGACCGATGAATAGGCGATCAGCTTCTTCATGTCGTTCTGCACCAGCGCGACGAGCGAGGTATAAACCACCGCGACCGCCGACAGCGCGAAGATCAGCCAGGTGAACTCGCCGGTCGCTTCGGGGAACATCGGGATCGAGAAGCGCAGGAAGCCGTAGCCGCCGAGCTTCAGCAACACGCCGGCAAGGATGACCGACCCTGCGGTTGGTGCCTGGACGTGCGCGTCGGGCAACCAGGTGTGGACCGGCCACATCGGCATCTTGACCGCGAACGACGCGAAGAACGCGAGCCACAGCCATGTCTGGACATGCGCCGGGAAATCATACGCCATCAGCGTCGGAATGTCCGACGTGCCCGCGACATTGACCATGTAGATCATCGCGATCAGCATCAGCACCGAGCCGAGCAGCGTGTACAGGAAGAACTTGTACGAAGCGTAGATGCGGTTCGCCCCGCCCCAGATGCCGATGATGAGGTACATCGGAATCAGGCCGCCTTCAAAGAAGACATAGAACAGCAGCAGGTCCTGCGCCGCGAAGGTGCCGATCATCAGCACTTCGACGCCGAGGAACAGCGCCATATATTCGGGCACGCGGGTCGTCACTGAACGCCACGACGCGCCGATGCAGATCGGCATCAGGAACGCGCTGAGCATGATGAGCATCAGCGCGAACCCGTCGATGCCGAGCGCCCATGCGAAGCGGCCGAACACATCGGCATGTTCGACGAACTGCCACTGCGCGCCGCCCACGTCGAAACTGGTCCACAGCACGATGCCGAGCGCGAAGTCGATCAGCGTGGCGATCAGTGCGGTCCAGCGTGCGGCGTTGGCCGACACGAACAGGCACAATACCGCCGCGACCGCCGGTACGACCAGCATCGCCGACAGGATCGGGAAGCCGTTCACTTGTTATTCCCCCGAACCATTTGCTTCGAACCGCGCATCACGACGCGATCGCCCAGGTAACAGCCGCCGTCAGGCCGATAAGCATGACGAAAGCATAGGTATAAAGATAACCGGTCTGCATCCGCACCGCCAAGCGGCTCGACAGGCCGACCAGCGCCGCCGACCCGTCGGGGCCGAAGCGGTTGATCGTCTGCTCGTCGCCGCGCTTCCAGAAGAAACGTCCCAGCGCGAAGGAGGGTCGGATGAAGAGCAGATGATACAGCTCGTCGAAATACCACTTCTTGAGCAGGAAGCGGTGCAGCACGCGGAACGTCTCCGCGATCGCTGCCGCCGTGCCCGGCCGGGCGATGTAGACGTAGAACGCGCTCACGAACCCGATCAGCATCACGATCGTCGCGGCCAGCTTCACCATCAACGGCACTTCGTGCATCGCGTGCATCAGATGCTCGTTGAAGAACAGGCTGCCCTTCCAGAACGTCTCACCCGCCTCCGGTTCGATGAACCAGTGATGGAAGACATAGCCGGCGGCAACCGCGCCGACCGTCAGCACGATCAGCGGGATCAGCATCGGCAACGGGCTTTCGTGCGGATGATAGCCCGCCGTGCCTTCGACAACATCGGTAGCATGCGCGTCGTGCGTCGACGGCGCATGGCCGGCATCTTCCGCCGCCGGATGCGCTTCCTGATCGTGACCATGATGAGCGTGGTCGTCATGACCGTGGTAGCCGTGGGCATCATGCACCGCATGCTGGATATGCTCCGACCCGGCCCAGCGTGGTTTGCCGAAGAAGGTCAGGAACATCAGCCGCCATGAATAGAAGCTGGTCAGCAGCGCGGCGAACGTGCCGACGTAGAACGCGCCATAGCCGTTCGGACCCGATGCCCATGCCGCCTCGAGGATCGCATCCTTCGAGTGATAGCCCGCGAAGCCGCCAATGCCGTAAATACCGACACCGGTGATCGCCAGCGTACCCGCCATCATCGCCCAGAAGGTGAGCGGGATATGCTTCCGCAGGCCACCGTAATAGCGCATGTCCTGTTCGTGGTGCATCGCGTGGATGACCGAACCGGCCCCCAGGAACAGCAACGCCTTGAAGAAGGCGTGGGTGAACAGGTGGAACATCGCCGCGCCATAGGCACCGACGCCCGCCGCGAAGAACATGTAACCAAGCTGCGAACAGGTCGAATAGGCGATGACCCGCTTGATGTCGGTTTGTACCAGTCCGATCGTGGCGGCGAACAGGCAGGTCGCGGCACCGACGGCGGTCACGACCGACAGCGCGGTCGGCGACACTTCGAACATCGGCGACAGGCGGCACACCATGAACACGCCCGCCGTCACCATCGTCGCGGCGTGGATCAGCGCCGACACCGGGGTCGGGCCTTCCATCGCGTCCGGCAACCACGTGTGGAGGCCGAGCTGCGCCGACTTGCCCATCGCGCCGATGAACAGCAGCAGACACAACACCGTCATCGTGTCGGCGCGGAACCACAGGAAGCCGATCGTCGAACCGGCCATCGACGGCGCAGCTTCGAGGATCGCGGGGATCGAGATCGTCCCGAACACCAGATAGGTGCCGAAGATGCCGAGCATAAAGCCCAGATCACCGACGCGGTTGACGACGAACGCCTTGATCGCGGCGGCATTGGCCGATGGCTTGCGGAACCAGAAACCGATCAGCAGGTACGACGCCAGACCGACGCCTTCCCAGCCGAAGAACATCTGGACGAGGTTGTTGGCCGTCACCAGCATCAGCATGGCGAAGGTGAACAGCGACAGATAGGCGAAGAACCGCGGCTGATCGGGGTCCTCGCTCATATAGCCCCAGCTATAGAGGTGGACGAGCGCCGAGACGCTGGTGATGACGACCAGCATGACCGCGGTCAGCGCATCGACCCGCAGTTCCCATGCGATGTCCATTCCGCCCGACACGATCCACGTCGACACCGGCGCGACGCCGGCGATCGCGGTTCCGGCGAGGAACGGTACGAAGATGCTCCACGACAGCGCGGCAGCGACCAGCAGCCCCACCGTGGTCACGATCTTCGGGAACGCAATGCCGAACGCCCGGTTCGACAGTCCCGCGACGACCGACGCCAACAGCGGCAGGAACACGACGATATGGATGGCGCTCATGCGAACGCCTCCGAAATCCCAATCACCGGCATCACCCCTTCATCCGGTTGACGTCGTCGACCGCGATGGAACCGCGACCACGGAAATAGATGACCATGATGGCCAGCCCGATCGCGCTCTCGCCGGCGGCGACCGCCAGCACGAACATCGCGAAAATCTGACCGACCAGATCGCCAAGCTGCGCCGAGAAGGCGACGAAATTGATGTTCACCGCCAGCAGGATCAGCTCGATCGACATCAGGATGACGATCAGGTTCTTCCGGTTGAGGAAGATGCCGAGCACGCCGAGCGTGAACAGGATCGCCGCAACGACCAGATAATGGGTGATCCCGATCACAACTCGACCCCCTGCCCGATGGGCTGATTGACGTTGCGCGTCGCATCCTTCGACCGCCGACTGACCTGGCGATGGATATTCTGCCGCCGCGAGTCGACCCGCACGCGCTGGGTCAGCACGATCGCCCCGATCATCGCGACCAGCAGGACCAAGCCGACGCCCTCGAACACATAGAGGTAGCGGGTATAGAGCAGCCGCCCGATCGCCTCGATATTCGGCACCGCGACATCGACCGGCGCGACACGCCGCGCCAGATCGATCCGTCCGGCGGTCCATGCGTACGCGCCGATGATGAGCTCGACCGCGAGCAGCACCGCGAGCGCGAGGCCGGCCGGCAGGTAACGGACGAAACCGGCGCGCATCTCGGTGAAGTCGATGTTCAGCATCATGACGACGAACAGGAACAGCACCGCGACCGCACCGACATAGACGATGACGAGGAGCATCGCGATGAACTCGGCGCCGGCCAGCACCATCAGCCCGGCGGCGTTGAAGAAGGCGAGGATCAGCCACAACACCGAATGGACCGGATTGCGCGACGTGATCGTCAGCGCAGCCGATGCCACCACGATCGTGGCGAACAGATAGAAGGCGAGTGTCTGGATCACGAGCGCTGCTCTTCCCCCTGTTCGCCCCGCTGGCTGCGGGACGATACGCTTGTCATTAGATCGGCGGAGCGGAACACCCGGTCCCCGCCGTTACGGAACACCGGCGCCCTTACCGATAGGGCGCGTCGCTCGCAAGGTTCGCGGCGATGGCGCGTTCCCAACGGTCGCCGTTCGCGAGCAGCTTATCCTTGTGATAGATCAACTCCTCGCGCGTCTCGGTCGCGAACTCGAAATTCGGCCCCTCGACGATGGCATCGACCGGGCACGCTTCCTGGCACAGCCCGCAATAGATGCACTTCGTCATGTCGATGTCGTAGCGCGTCGTGCGACGGCTGCCGTCCTGACGCGGCTCGGCCTCGATCGTGATCGCCAGCGCCGGACACACTGCCTCGCACAGCTTGCACGCGATGCAGCGTTCTTCCCCGTTGGGATAGCGGCGCAACGCATGTTCGCCACGGAAACGCGGGCTGATCGGGTTCTTCTCGTACGGGTAGTTGATCGTCGCCTTGGGCTTGAAGAAATACCGCAGCGTCAGCGCGTGCGCCTTCACGAACTCCCACAGGGTGAACGATCGGATGGTCTGGGCGATATTCATGCGGGCACTCCCACGCGCTGGATCATCAGCCAGCCCGAGACGAGGAAGACGAAGATCAGCGACATCGGCAGGAACACCTTCCAGCCCAGCCGCATCAACTGGTCATAACGGTAACGCGGCACCGTCGCCTTGATCCAGCTAAAGACGAAGAAGAAGAAGAACGTCTTGCCGAGGAACCAGATAATGCCGGGGACATAATAAAGCGGTGCCCAGTCGACCGGCGGCAACCAGCCACCCCAGAACAGCAGCGCGTTGAGCGCGCACATCAGGATAACGTTGGCATATTCACCAAGCCAGAACAGCGCGAAGGCCATCGACGAATATTCGGTCTGATAGCCAGCAACCAGTTCCGACTCCGCTTCGGTCAGATCGAATGGCGCACGCGCGGTTTCGGCGAGCGACGAGATCAGGAACACGACCGCCATCGGGAACAGCAGCGGATTGAAGCCAAAACCGTTGATGAAGCCGAAGATATGCCCGCGCTGTTCGAGGACGATCGTCGTCAGGTTGAACGACCCAGCCCACAGCACGACGGCGATGAGGACGAACCCGATCGCGACTTCGTAACTCACCATCTGCGCGGCGGCACGCAGCGCCGAGTAGAAGGGATATTTCGAGTTCGACGCCCAGCCCGAAATGATGACGCCATATACCCCGAGCGACGATGCCGCGAGGATATAGAGCAGCCCGACGTTGATGTCCGCCACGACCATGCCGACGTCGAACGGGATCACCGCCCAGACGATCAGCGCGACGGTGAAGGTGATGATCGGCGCCAGCAGGAACAGCCCGCGATTGGCCGACGACGGCACGATCGTTTCCTGGAGGAACACCTTCAACCCGTCGGCGAACGACTGGAGCAGGCCGAACGGCCCGACCACGTTCGGTCCGCGGCGCAGCGCCATCGCCGCCCAGATCTTGCGATCGGCGTAGATTATCATCGCCACCGCCAGCATCAGCGGCAGCGCGATGATGAGGATGCCGATCAGCGTGGCGAGAGTCCACGCCACGCTCGGGTTCATACCCCAACCGACCATCGCGGTCGTCGGGCTGGAAAAGAAGCTCACTCGGCGGCCTCCGCGAAATCCTGGCCATGGACAAGTTCGGCCGAACAACGCTGCATTGTCGGGCTGGCCCGGCAGATGGCGTTGGTCAGATAGAAGTCGGCGACCGGATAGGTCACCGCGCCCGATGCCTTAGCGTCGAGTACCGGCGGGTTCCAGTCATACCGAACCAAAGCTTCACGGCCGAGGTCGGGAACCGCCGCCGCCATAGCCGCACGCAGCCCGGCGAAATCGTCGAACGGCAACGTCACGCCGAGGAATTCGCCAAGCGCCCGCAGGATGGTCCAGTCGTCGCGCGCATCGCCCGGTGCGAAGACCGCGCGGTCGCCGCGCTGCACCCGGCCCTCCATGTTGACATAGGTGCCGGGCTTTTCGGCATAGCTGGCCCCCGGCAGGACGATGTCGGCCGCCGCCGCGCCCTTGTCGCCATGATGACCGATATAGACCTTGGTGCTGTTCGCGAACTGGGCGAAGTCGACTTCGTCCGCGCCAAGAAAAAACACGAGTTTCGGGTTCGCCGCGACAATATCGGCGATACCCCCCGCCTGCGCATAGCCGAGCATCAGCGCGCCCATTCGTGCGGCGGCCAGATGAACGACGTTGAAGCCGTTCCACGACGTGCCGTCCTCCAGCGTGCGGACGAGATTGCCGTCCTGCGCCAGCTTGAGCGCGGCACCATGGCCCTTCTTCAGCGCGCCCGGCCCGACGATGACCATCGGCCGCTTGGCCGCATCGAGCGCCTCGGCGGCACGATCGGGCAGACCGTTCAGCAGGCCCAGATCATCGCCGAGCCATTCGGCCTTGTAGGTCAGGTCGACTTCGGGCCCGATCGCAAAGACGCGCGCGCCTTTCTTGATCGCCTTGCGCACGCGGGTGTTGATGAGCGGTGCTTCGTGGCGCAGGTCGCTGCCGATGAGCAGGATCGCGTCGGCGTCCTCGACCCCGGCGATCGTCGTGTTGAACGCGACCGCGCCGAGGTTGGTGACGTCATAGGCCATGCCCGTCTGCCGCCCTTCGAGCAGCGACGAGCCGAGCGCATTCACCAGCGCCTTGGCAGCGAACATCGTCTCGCAATCGAGCAGATCGCCCGCGATCGCCGCAACCGACGACCCGGCATTGACCGCCGCAATCGCCGCGAATGCTTCGTCCCACTCCGCCGCGACCAGCTTGCCGCCCTTGCGGACGTAGGGCTTGTCGAGGCGACGGCGGACGAGGCCATCGACGGCATGGCGCGTCTTGTCGTGCGCCCACTCCTCGTTCACGTCCTCGTTGATGCGCGGCACGCAGCGCAGCACCTGCCGCCCGCGTGCGTCGAGGCGGATATTGGTGCCGACCGCGTCCATCACGTCGATCGCGAGCGTCTTTTTCAGCTCCCACGGCCGTGCCTCGAACGCATAGGGCTTCGACGTCAGCGCACCCACCGGGCACAGGTCGACGACATTGCCCGACAATTCGCTCGTCACCGCCTGTTCGAGATAGCTGGTGATCTGCATGTTCTCGCCGCGATAGATCGCGCCGATCTCCTCGACGCCCGCGACCTCTTCGGCAAAGCGGATGCAGCGGGTGCACTGGATACAGCGGGTCATGACCGTCTTGACGATCGGACCCATGTACTTCTCGGTGACGGCCCGCTTGTTCTCGTCATAGCGCGAATGGCCACGGCCATAGGCAACCGACTGGTCCTGCAGATCGCATTCGCCGCCCTGGTCGCAGATCGGGCAGTCGAGCGGGTGGTTGATGAGCAGGAATTCCATCACGCCTTCGCGCGCGGCCTTCACCATCGCGCTGTCGGTGCGGATTTCCTGATTGTCGGCCGCGGGCAGCGCGCACGATGCCTGCGGCTTGGGCGGCCCCGGCTTCACCTCGACCAGACACATCCGGCAATTGCCGGCGATCGACAGCCGTTCATGATAGCAGAACCGGGGAATCTCCTTCCCCGCCGCTTCGCATGCCTGGAGGACGGTGGCACCCTGCGGCACCTCGACCTCGACCCCGTCTACCTTGACCTTAGGCATTATTCCGCCGCTTCCTGCATCGGCAGCGAGCCACCGCCGCGCTTCTCGTTGATCCGCCGCTCCAGTTCGGGGCGGAAGTTCTTGATGAGGCCCTGGATCGGCCATGCCGCCGCGTCGCCGAGCGCGCAGATGGTGTGGCCCTCGACCTGCTTCGTCACTTGGTGCAGCGTGTCGATTTCCGACAAATCGGCATCGCCGGTCCGCAGCCGCTCCATCACCCGCCACATCCAGCCGGTGCCTTCGCGGCACGGCGTGCATTGGCCACAGCTCTCGTGCTTGTAGAAGTACGACAAGCGGCTGATCGCGCGTACCACGTCGGTCGACTTGTCCATGACGATCACCGCCGCCGTGCCCAGGCCCGACCCGACTGCCTTCAGCCCGTCGAAGTCCATCGGCGCGTCGATGATGTGCTCGGCCTTCACCAGCGGCACCGACGATCCGCCGGGGATGACGCACAGCAGATTATCCCAGCCACCCCGGATGCCGCCGCAATGCTTCTCGATCAGTTCGCGGAACGGGATGCTCATCGCTTCCTCGACCACGCACGGACGGTTCACATGGCCGCTGATCTGGAACAGCTTGGTGCCGCGATTATTCTCCGCGCCGAAGCTGGAAAACCACTCCGCGCCACGCCGCAGGATCGTCGGCACGACCGCGATCGATTCGACGTTGTTGACCGTCGTCGGGCAGCCATACAGGCCCGCGCCCGCCGGGAACGGCGGCTTGAGCCGGGGCTGGCCCTTCTTGCCTTCGAGCGATTCGAGCATCGCGGTTTCTTCACCGCAGATGTACGCGCCGGCACCGCGGTGGGCGAACACGTCGAAGTCATAGCCTGACCCGCAGGCGTTTTTGCCGAGCAGGCCCTTCGCATAGGCCTCGGCGATCGCCGCGAACAGCACCTCGGCCTCGCGGATATATTCGCCGCGAATGTAGATGTACGCCGCACGCGCGCGCATCGCGAAACCGGCAACCAGCGCGCCTTCGATCAGCTTGTGCGGATCGTGGCGGATGATCTCGCGGTCCTTGCATGAACCGGGTTCGGATTCATCGGCGTTGATGACGAGGAAGTTCGGCCGGTCGGGCTTCGGCGCCTTGGGCATGAACGACCATTTGGTGCCGGTCGGGAAGCCCGCACCACCACGCCCGCGCAGGCCGGACGCCTTGATGCGGTCGATGATGTTGTCCTGCCCCAGCGCCAGCAACGCCTTCGTATTGTCCCAGTCACCCCGCTTCTGCGCGGCGTCGAGGTTCCATGGCTGGAACCCATAGACGTTGGTGAAGATGCGATCCTTGTCGGCCAGCATCCTTATCGTCCCTTCCCGATCGCCTTCTCGGCGATGAAATACACGGCAACCATCGCGCCGATGCCGATCGCGATGCCGAGCAGCTTGAGCGCGCCGACGAACAGTTCGAGCGCGATCCACAACACGACGATCCCGACGAGGATCGCCAGCAACAGGCTGCCCAGCGCCTTCATGCCACAGGCCCCTGGCCGTTGCCCCATTCGGGCCGGTAATCATGGTTTCCGGCCATCATCGCGGCAAGATTGGTCGGCTCGCCGACCGGCTCGACGGTGTGGCGGCCGGGCTCCTGCGTGCCGGGCTTCGGCGTCTCGCCCTTCGCCAGCGCCTCGATGATCGCGGTGGTGCGATCGTAATCGAGGTCTTCGTAATTGTCGTCGTTGATCTGGACCATCGGTGCGGAGGCGCAATTGCCCATGCACTCGACCTCGGTCAGCGTGAACAGGCCGTCCGGCGTCGTCTTGCCCTTGACCAGTCCACGGTTCTTGCACGCGGCGAACACGTCGTCCGACCCGCGCAGCATGCAAGGCGTCGTGCCGCACACCTGCACGTGATAGCGACCGACCGGCGCGAGATTGAACATCGTGTAGAAGGTCGCGACCTCGTAGACGCGCATGTAGGGCATGCCCAGTTCGCGAGCGATATATTCGATCACCGGAACCGGCAGCCACCCTTGCGTCTGCGTCTCCGCGCCGACCTGCCGCTGGGCGAGGTCGAGGAACGGGATGGTGCAGGACTGCTGGCGACCGGCGGGATAGCGGCCGACGATCTCGCGTGCCTTTTCGGCGTTCGCCGGGTTCCAGGCGAACGAACTCCAGCGGGCGCGGACTTCGGCCTCATCGGGAATGGTGGGGGCGTCGGCCATCAGCGAATAAACTCCACGCGGTCGACCTTGTCGCCGCTGAACGAATAGACGGTCATCACGTCGAACGGGGTGGCATCGGGCGAACGGCGGACCCGTTCGTGCAGCACGACACGCTCACCCAGTTCGAACGACTGCAACACTTCGGCATGGTTCTGCGGAAACTCGGCGAACACCGCCGCCATGCCGCTCTCGACGCCCTCGCGACCATCGCGCACTACGTCACCGCGATACAGTGCCTCGCAGCCATCGTCGGCAAAGAACGCGGCATATCCCGCCGCGTCGCGCGCGTTGTAGCGCTCCATCATCGCCGTTACCGTATCGATCCGGCTCACCGGTCGCACTCCCCGAACACGATGTCCATCGCACCCAGAATGGCGGTGATGTCGGCAAGCATATGGCCCTTCGACATGAAGTCCATCGCCTGCAGGTGGCTGAACGCCGTCGGGCGGATCTTCACGCGGTACGGCTTGTTGCTGCCGTCCGACACCATGTAGATGCCGAATTCGCCCTTGGGGCTTTCGGTCGCGACATAGACCTCGCCCGCCGGAACGTGATAGCCCTCGGTGTACAGCTTGAAGTGATGGATCAGCGCTTCCATCGACTGCTTCATCTCGCCGCGCTTGGGCGGGACGACCTTGCGATCGAGGCTGCCAACCGGTCCCTCGGGCATCTGCGCGAGACACTGTTTCATGATGCGCGCCGACTGATACACTTCCTCGACGCGGACCATGAACCGGTCGTAACAGTCGCCGTGCGTGCCGACCGGCACGTCGAAGTCGACCTTGTCATAGGCGTCGTACGGCTGCGCCTTGCGAATATCCCACGGGATGCCCGCACCACGGATCATCGGGCCGGAAAAGCCCCAGCGCACCGCATCCTCGCGGCTGACGATCGCGATGTCGACGTTGCGCTGCTTGAAGATGCGGTTCTCGGCGACGAGGCTGATCGCATCGCCGAACAGACGCGGCAGACGGGTGTCGAGCCACTCGGCAATATCGGTCAGCAGCTTGAGCGGCACGTCCTGCCGCACGCCACCCACGCGCAGGAAATTCGCGTGCATCCGCGCACCCGACGCCCGCTCGTAGAAGTTCATCGTGTCTTCGCGCAGCTCGAACATCCACAGGTTCGGCGTCATCGCGCCCACGTCCATGACATGCGAACCGAGGTTCAGCATGTGGTTCATGATGCGGGTCAATTCGGCGAAGAACACACGCAGATACTGGGCGCGCAGCGGCACCTCGATGTCGAGCAGCTTCTCGACCGCGAGGACGTAGCTATGTTCCATGCACATCGGCGAGCAGTAATCGAGCCGGTCCATGTACGGCAGCGCCTGCGCGTACGTCTTGTACTCGATCAGCTTTTCAGTGCCGCGGTGGAGCAGGCCGACGTGCGGATCGATCCGTTCGATGATCTCGCCGTCCAGTTCGGTGACGAGCCGCAACACGCCGTGCGCCGCAGGATGCTGCGGCCCGAAGTTGATCGTGTAGTTCTGGATCTCGACATCGCCCGGCGTCGGGTTGGCGGCGTCGATGTGCTGATCGTAATCGGCCATCACTTGTTCTCCGCCGACGAAGCCTTCGCATCGGGCGAAGGTACGTCGGGATCGACGGGCTTGCTGTCGGGCCGGTTGCCGGGATGCGGTTTGCCCGCACCGGTATCGGCCGCGCTTTCGGTCACTTTCGGCTTGTCGACCTGCGGCGTCGCATCCTTGGCCCGTTCGTCGGCGCGCTTCACCTGATCGGCGGTTGCGGGCGATTGTGCGCCGGGCGCCTGCCCGACGGCGGGCTTGGGTTCGGCGGCCTTTTCGTCGCCCGGCAGGACGTATTCTGCCCCTTCCCACGGACTCATGAAGTCGAACGTGCGGAAATCCTGCGCCAGTTGCACCGGCTCATAGACCACGCGCTTGGCCTCTTCCGAATAGCGCATCTCGACATAGCCGGTCAGCGGGAAGTCCTTGCGCAGCGGATGGCCGCGAAAGCCGTAATCGGTCAGGATGCGGCGCAGATCGGCATTACCGGTGAAGAGCACGCCGTACATGTCGTACACTTCGCGCTCGAGCCAGCCGGCGTTGTACCAGATCGCCGTTACCGACGGCACCGGATGATCCTCGTCGGTCGTCACCCGGATGCGGATGCGATGGTTCCGCGTCATCGACAGCAAATGGTAGACGACGTCGAACCGCTCAGGCCGCTCCGGATAGTCGACGCCGGCGATCTCGGCCAGCATCTCGTACTTGAGGCCCGGCGTCTCGCGCAGCAATTCCATCGCCATGACGAGCCGGTCGCGGTCGACGGTCAGCGACACTTCGCCGACGAGGTCCTGTGCCTCGACGAGCAGATCGCCGAGCACCGCTTTCGCCGCATCGATCACGCCGTCGTTGGCGGCATAGCGGGGTGCGGGTGCCCTCACCGTTCGATGCTCCCCGAACGGCGAATCTTCCGCTGCAACTGCATCACGCCGTACAGCAGCGCCTCGGCGGTCGGCGGGCAGCCGGGGACGTAGATGTCGACCGGCACCACCCGGTCGCATCCGCGCACGACGCTGTAGCTATAGTGGTAATAGCCGCCACCGTTGGCGCAGCTTCCCATCGAGATGACGTATTTCGGCTCCGACATCTGGTCATAGACGCGGCGCAGCGCCGGGGCCATCTTGTTGCACAGCGTGCCGGCGACGATCATCACGTCCGACTGGCGCGGGGACGCGCGCGGCGCGGCGCCGAACCGCTCCATGTCATAGCGCGGCATGTTGACGTGGATCATCTCGACCGCGCAGCACGCCAGCCCGAACGTCATCCACCACAGCGATCCGGTCCGCGCCCAGGTGAACAGGTCTTCGGTCGAGGTGACGAGGAAGCCCTTGTCGGTCAGTTCACCGTTCAGGTCGTTGAAGAAACCCTGATCGGGGGCCTGCGCCGGCACGCCGGCGGCGTTACCCGCGCCGAAGCCGTGCGGCGGCGTCGTGAGTTCTACTCCCATTCGAGAGCTCCCATCTTCCAAGCATATACGAGGCCCAGCGCCAGTTCGCCGATGAAGATCATCATCGAGAACCACGCGGTCCAGCCGAGGTCGAAAACCGAGACTGCCCAAGGATATAGGAAGGCCGCTTCGAGATCGAAGATGATGAACAGGATCGCCACCAGATAAAAGCGCACGTCATACTGGCTGCGCGAATCCTCGAACGCGGGGAAGCCGCATTCATATTCGCTGAGCTTTTCCGGCGTGGGCTTGTGCGAGCCGGTGAAGCGCGAGGCCACCATCGGCAGGACGACGAACGCCGTCGACAGCACCAGGGCTATGCCCAGGAACATCAGGATCGGCAGATATTGCGACAGGTCGACCAAGGCAGGGTCTCTCGCGGTTGCGGTAAGGATTGCGCCCGGCTTTAGGCCGATGGGCGCGGGGCATCAAGGGCGGAACAGGGTGAGAATCATTCGCAGTTCACGATGGGCCATTTGCTCCACAATCGTCATTCCCGCGAAGGCGGGAATCCATAACCGCAAACGTCGCGGCTCAGCACGATGCGTCAGCGTCTATGGATTCCCGCCTTCGCGGGAATGACGATGATGGTTGTCAGGCCAGATAGCGCCTCAGCGCAGCGCGCCGGCGACCAACTTGTGCAGGCGGGTCTGCATCTGCTCGTTGCTCGCCAGCACCTCACCCTTTTCATAGGCGCGGTCAGCGCCGCGGTAGTCGGTGACGAAGCCACCCGCCTCGCGCACCAGCAGCATGCCGGCGGCGATGTCCCACTTGCTCAAGCCCGACTCCCAGAAACCGTCGAACCGACCGGCGGCAACATAGGCAAGATCGAGCGCCGCCGAACCGAAACGGCGGATGCCGGCGACCTCGGGCGCGACCGCGCCAAAGATGCGGGTCCATTCGGCGAAATTGCCATGGCCGAGGAACGGGATGCCGGTGGCGATCAGCGCTTCGGACAGGTCGCGGCGCGACGAGACGCGCAGCCGCTGCCCCTGCAACCATGCCCCCCGGCCCTTCTCCGCCCAGAAGCCCTCGTCGGTGATCGGGTTATAGACCATCGCGCAGGTGATCTCGGGCTTGCCGCCCGCACCGTTCGGCTCCTCGACCGCGACCGAGATCGCGAAATGGGGCAGGCCGTGGAGGAAGTTGGTGGTGCCGTCGAGCGGATCGACGATCCAGCGCGGCTTGGTGGGATCGCCCTGAATCTCGCCACCTTCCTCCAGCAGCATGCCCCAGTCGGGCCGGGCCTTGCGCAGTTCCTCGACCAGCGTTTCCTCGGCGCGCTTGTCGGCGATCGAGACGAAGTCCGCCGGCCCCTTGCGGCTGACCTGGAGATGCTGGACCTCGCCGAAATCGCGGCGCAGGCGCGGGCCGGTCTTGCGGACGGCGCGTTCGATGACGGTGATGAGGCCGGATTGGGCGGACATGATCTTACTTCCCGTGGAATACTGGTCGCGCCGCGGGCCAAGCCCGCGTCGTCGGTCGCGCTACGCGCGCCGGCCGAGCCGGCGGAGCGGCGGAATAGCGCTCGCTATTCCGTCCGTCCGCTCGGCTCAATCCGCCCGCCTCACATATGTCTGCTCGTACACATCGACCACGATGCGCGTGCCCGACGAGATATGCGGCGGCACCATCACGCGCACGCCGTTGTCGAGCACGGCGGGCTTGTACGACGACGATGCCGTCTGGCCCTTCACCACCGCATCGGCCTCGACGATCGTCGCCTCGATCGTGTCGGGCAACTGGACGCTGATCGCTTCCTCGTCGTACATTTCCATGACGACATCCATGCCGTCCTGCAGGAACGCGGCGGCATCGCCCAGCAGGTCGCGCGGCAGCGACACCTGATCGTAGGTGATCTTGTCCATGAACACCAGCATGTCGCCTTCGGGATACAGGAACTGGAAATCCTTGGTATCGAGGCGGATACGCTCGACGCTTTCGGCGGAGCGGAAGCGGACATTGTTCTTGCGGCCATCGCGCAGGTTCTTCAATTCGACCTGCATATAGGCGCCACCCTTGCCCGGCTGGGTGTGCTGGATCTTCACCGCACGCCAGATGCCGCCTTCATATTCGATGATGTTGCCGGGGCGAATGTCGACGCCGCTGATCTTCATGGAGAACCATACCTGTTGGAAAAAGCGAAGCCGCGCCCTTACTCCGAGCGCCGGCCACGGGCAAGCAGCGGATAGGGATCGATCGCCTGCCCGCGATACCATGGCTGGGCAGGGTCGATCCGTTCGATCCCGAAGTGCAGATGGGTGTTGCCACGCCCGGCGTTGCCGCTGTCGCCGACATAGCCGATCACCTGTCCGGCACGGATACGCGCGCCCTCCGCGATGCCCGCCGCATACCCCGCCAGATGCGCGTAATAATAGGACAGCCGCCGGTCGGGGGAGCGCAGGTACAGCGTGATCCCGCCGCCGCCCGCACTGAAGAACCGCTTCTCCACCACGCCGTCGGCCGCCGCCAGCACCGGAGTTCCGCTCGGCGCCATGATGTCGGTGCCGGTATGGCCGCGCGTACCGTCGCCGCGCGCTTCGCCCCAGCTATCGCGGATCGCCCGCCATGGCGCGCCCTCCACCGGTACGGTCAGGACGCCGGCGGGCAAAGGGGCGGCGGGGGCGACGACGGCGGGCGCGGCAAACGCCGGCGGACGTTCGTCGTCGGTGTCGATCAGAAACGCCGCCAGCAGGATGGCCACGCCGAAGAAGCCGAGGAAGGCCCAGCCGATCCGGTTCATACCGCCCCTCCCCTACCCTTATGGCTGGAAGACTGCCGGGGTGCCCGGCTTGACCATCAGCGACAGCCGGGCGGCGTCCCAGTTGGTCAGGCGGATGCAGCCGTTGCTCTCGGTCTTGCCGATGTTCTGCGGTTCGGGGGTGCCGTGGATGCCGTAATGCTCCTTCGACAGATCGATCCAGACGACGCCGACCGGATTGTTCGGCCCCGGCGGCACGATCTGCTTGGAGTCTGACTTGTCGGCGGTGCGCAGGATCGCCGGGTTATACTGCCAGTCGGGATTGGCGGCGACGCCCTTGATCGTCCATTCGCCGATCGGCAGCGGATCGTGCGCCGACCCCATCGTCGCGGGGAACTGGGCGAGGATGCGATCGCCGGCATAGGCGCGCAGCCAGCCTTCGGACTTGTCGACCACCACCCGGTCGGCCTGCGGCTGGGTGGCGTCGACGTTCAGCGTCGCCAGCGTCTGGCGAAACTGGTCGGACAGGTTGCCGGGGTAGCTGCGCGACGCCGGCAGGACGTTGGGGAACACCACCCGCGTGCCCGGCCGCAGCAGGGTTTCGCGGCTGTTGAGCGCGACCAGCGTTTCGGGCGTGGTGTGGAACATCTCCGCCAGCTTTTCGAGCGGCGAGCGATAGCCGATCGTCGTCAGCTTCGCCTGATCGGCATATTCCTTCGGGATGGGGTTGGTGTACGGCCCGGCCAGCGCGCGCTCGGACAGGGTCAGCGTCACCGTGGCGGGGCGCATCGCCGGATTGAGCGCAGCGGTGGTGCGCGCGTCGAGCTTGCCGGTGACGGGCAGGCCCTTCGCCGTCTGAAACCCGCGCAGCGCCTTGGCGAAGGCGGCGTTGGCCTTCCCCTCGATCACGCCGGTGGGAAAGCCGTGACGGTCGAGCAGCACCTCGGCATGCAGGACGTTCGGATCGAACGCGGGCTTGGGCGCAGGGGCCTGCGCCACGGCTGCCCCCCCAAGGAGGATCGCCGCCAGTGCCAATCGCTTCATACGCTGCCCCAAACCTATTTCGTTGAGGCAGGATAACGATCGACGACCGCCGCGGTTTCGTCAGCGCGCCAGCGCCTCGCCGAAAGCACGAATCGCGGCAGCCTCGTCACCGTTCCACACCGCACCCGACACGGCGAGGAAGTCGGCCCCCGCCGTCACCAGCGGGCGGGCATTGGCCGGGGTGATGCCGCCGATCGCGACGCACGGCAGTTCGAACACCGCCGACCACCAGGACAGGAGGACTGGTTCGGCGACATGGCGCACCGCCTTGGTCGTGGTCGGGTAAAAGGCACCGAAGGCGACATAGTCCGCCCCCGCCTCCCCCGCTTCCATCGCGAGGTGGCGGCTGTCGTGGACGGTGACGCCGATCTGCGCGTTCGGCCCCAGCACGTCGCGGGCCTCACGCGGATCGCCGTCGTCCTGCCCGAGATGGACGCCGTCCGCGCCGAGCCGCTTGGTCAGGCTGATGCTGTCGTTGACCAGAAAGGCGACGTCGTGATCGGCGCAGATGCGCTGGAGCGGTTCGGCGAGCCGCGCGGCGGCATGCTGGTCGACATCCTTCACCCGGAACTGGAAGGCGGCGACCGGGCCGGCATCCAGTGCGCTGCGCAGCCGGTCGGGGAAGGTGCCGGTCACGTCGAGCGGCGAGACGAGGTAAAGCTGGCACGGCGGACGGCGCACATCGCGGACGAACTGTTGCGCAAAATCGGGGGAAAGCGCGCCGAGCGGATCTTCGTCTTGGGTCATCATGCTTCCCTGCCCCGGCGGCGGCGCGGAGGGAAGCGGGAAATCAGTCGAACGGCGGCAGGCGTCGGTGCGACAGCTCGACCTTCAGGTCGGCGGCGATCGCCGCATCATCCACATCGCCGGTGGCATTCAGCGCTGCGACCCGCGCCTCCATCGCCTTGCGCTGCTTCGGCTTGGGCAGGGCAGCGATGGCGACATACTCGCGCACCGCCTTCGCCCAGAGCGCCTCCGGGCCAGTGACATCCTCCGCATCGCGCGAGAACGACGACCGATAGGGCACCAGCTTGCCCGCATCGTCATGCTTCAGGAACAGCAGCAACCGGGCATCGGTCGGAAAGATATAGCGGACGCATCCGCCGATCAGTGCGCCGGGATTAGGGCGGCGCAACTCGCGCGGGTCGTTGCGGAAAATCATGTCCGGGCTGTCGGACAGATGCGCACCGTCAATCTCTATTCTCGGCGGGAGCACCGCCCCTTTGAGCAACGTCACCGGTGTCGCCAGCACCACGCCGCCAAAGGCGTCCTTGCCCTTCCGCTCGCCATCGACTTGCGCGATGACGATCGTATCCGCCGTTGCCGCCAGTTCGAGGTTGGTCGGCACCTTGTACCCACGCATCATCGAACAGGCGGCAGCCGGGCGGACCGAAATCGTCGCCAGCAGCAGCGCCGCCATGGTGATCCCGGCCCGCATCGCGATCACGCCGCGACCAGCGTCTTTTCGGTCGAGGCGCAGTGAATCTCGTCGATCGCTTCGCCCAGTGCCGCGTCGAACTCCGCGTCGGTCATCGGCGCGCGCAGGTCGGAGAGGAGCGCGCGGCTGAAGCTGGCGATGATGCCGGGGTTCTTCGCCAGTTCGGCGCAAGCCTCGGTGCGGGCGAACCCGCCCGACAGCGCCACGACACGCAGCACGCGGGGATGGTCGACCAGCGGCTGGAACAGGCCGGCCTGTTCGGGCAGCGACAGTTTCAGCATCACCCTGTCGTCGCCGTCCAGCGCATCGAGCGCCTTCACCAGTTCGGCGAGCAGAATCGCGTCGGCGGCGGCGCGCTCGGGGCTCTTGATGTTCACTTCGGGTTCGATGATCGGCATCAGGCCATGGGCGATGACCTGCTGCGCCACCTCGAACTGCTGCCTGACGATCGCGGCGATACCGGCTTCGTTGGCGAGATTGACGACCGAGCGTTCCTTGGTGCCGAAGATGCCGAGCGTCGCAGCGCGGGCGAGCAGCGTGTCGAGTTCGGGCATTGGCTTCATCAACTGGACGCCGTTCGCCTCATCCTCCAGCCCCTTGTCGATCTTGAGGAAGGGTACGACACCCTTGTCCGCCAGCGCCTGCGGTACGGGCTTGCCGCCCGCCTGCCCGTCCATCGTGCGTTCGAACAGGATCGCGCCGATCACCTTGTCACCGGTGAAGGCGTCGGAGGTGATGATGCGGGCGCGCATGTCATGGATCAGGCCGAACATCTGTTCGTCGGTTTCCCATGCACCATCCTCGACGCCGTACCCTTTCAGCGCCTTGGGCGTCGATCCGCCGCTCTGGTCGAGCGCGGCGATGAAACCCTGTCCGTCGGCAATCTTCGCGGTCATTTCGGCCGTGTTCATGTCGGTCCCCTTGCTTTAGAGGGCCAGCCAGCGCCGCAGCGCCTGGTCGACCTGTTCCATGGATGTGGCGGTCGCCTGCCCCAGCACGCGCACGATGCGGCTGCGGCGCAGCGTCTTGATCTTGTCGACCTGCGCCTCGCTCTCGACGGTGATGCCGGTCGTGTCGGAGGGCGCAAAGGGTACGCGGAACAGCGTTTCGCCACCGGTCAGGCTGGTCATCGGGACCAGCGTGACCGAGGCATGGGCCTCGTTGAACAGGTCCGACTGGACGACGAGGAACGGGCGACGCTTGACCGCCAGTGCTTCGGGCCCCTCGACCAGCACGATCATGCCGCGTCTTATTTCCACCGGCCGTCCTCCGCTTCCACCCGGTCGAAAAAGGCCCAGTCGGCGCCGTCGTCGCGCGCGGCGGCGCGTTCGGACTGGCGGCGGGCTTCGGCGCGGAACGCCTCGTCATGCAGTTCGACGTAGCGGCGCACCGCGTCGCGGGCGATGTCGCTCTTCGAGCGGCCCTGCGAGCGGGCGACATTCGCCAGCCGTTCTTCCAGTTCGGTATCGAGTCGTACGCCGAGCACGCGGGGGCCGCCTTCCGTTTAACGTGTTGAACGGGTAGCGGGGGTCGGAGGCGGGATCAAGCGGATTGTTAGAGGTTGCTGGGGGCTTTGAAGAAGGAGTTGTTCGCGCAGAGGCGCAAAGGCGCAGAGCGGGTGCGCTTTGGGACGGGCGGTTCGAGAGAAAGAATATGGGGTTCACGCGGAGGCGCGGAGACGCGGAGGAGGTTCGTTCCGGGCGCGTGGTGCGCGATCGGGAGACGCCGCGTCCGGTTGCCACGGACGTTGAAGCCGCTGGCGGGGGGGGGGGGCGTCACCGCTGGCGTAACTCCTCCGCACCTCCGCGTGAACCAGATTTTCTGGCGCAACTGCCGCCCTCGCTGGAGGCGACAAGTCAGCGTGTATGGATTCCGGCCTTCGCCGGAATGACGATCGTGGGTGGTTTTGGCGGTGGGCCGCCAAGGCGGATGCGACGATCAGCCTTGGCGGTCGGGATCAGCGGGCCAACGCCGCCACGCCGGGGAGTTCCTTGCCTTCCATCCATTCGAGGAAGGCGCCGCCTGCCGTCGAGATGAAGCTGAACTGCCCCGAGACGCCCGCTTGGTTAAGCGCGGCGACGGTATCGCCGCCGCCAGCAACCGACACCAGCGAACCGTCGGTGGTCAGCGCCGCCGCCGTGCGGGCGAGCGCGACCGTCGCGACGTCGAACGGCGGCGTCTCGAAAGCGCCCATCGGGCCGTTCCATACCAGCGTGCGACAGTTCTTCAGCACATCGCCCAGCGCCTCGGTGGCGGCGGGACCAACGTCGAGGATCATCTCGTCGGCGGCGACTTCGTGGACGTTGACGGTGCGGGTCGCCGGGTTCGGACGGAATTCGGTCGCGACGACGACGTCATAGGGCAGGTGGATGGTGCAGCCGGCCTTTTCCGCCGCGTCGAAAATCTCGTCCGCCGTGCCCGTCAGGTCATGCTCGCACAGCGACTTGCCGACATCGACGCCGCGCGCCGCGAGGAAGGTGTTGGCCATGCCGCCACCGATGATGAGGTGATCGACCTGCCCGACCAGATGCTTCAGCACGTCGAGCTTCGACGACACCTTGGCGCCGCCGACGACCGCCGCGACCGGGTGCTGCGGGTTGCCCAGCGCCTTGTCGAGCGCGTCCAGCTCGGCTTCCATCTGCCGCCCGGCAAAGGCGGGGAGCCGGTGCGCCAGCCCCTCGGTCGAGGCATGGGCACGGTGCGCCGCCGAGAAGGCGTCGTTGACGTAATAGTCGCCGAGCACGGCCATCTTCTCAACGAGTTGCGGATCGTTCTTCTCTTCGCCGGCGAAGAAGCGGGTATTCTCCAGCACGGCAATATCGCCCGGCTGCATCGTCGCGATCGCGTCCGCCGCGCCGTCCCAGTCGACGAAGCGGACTTCGCGACCCAGCACCTCCGCCAATGGCTTCGTGACCGGGGCGAGTGACATGGTAGGGTTCGGCTGCCCCTTGGGCCGGCCGAAATGGGCGAGGATCAGCACGATCGCGCCGCGATCGGCCAGTTCGCCGACGGTGCCGACGGTCGCGCGCAGGCGGGTGTCGTCGCTGACCGCGCCATCGGCCATCGGCACGTTCAGATCCTCGCGGACCAGCACGCGCTTGCCCGTCAGGTCGCCCATGTCGTCGAGCGTCTTGAAATTACGGCTCATTATGTTACTCCCGGGCGATGCCCTGACGGGGTTATTCCAGTTCGATCGTATCGCCGACGGCGATGGTGCCGCCCTCGACCACCTGCGCCAGCGCACCGCCGCGCCAGTCGGGGGTGAGCGCGGCGCGCAGGCCCTCGGCGATCGTCTCCATGCGGCTGCACGGATCGCATTCCTTGGTAATTTCGAGCAGCACCGCGCCGACGCGGATGCGCGCGCCCAGCGTTTGCGGCAGGTCGAACCCCTCGACCAGCAAATTGGCGCGGCGTTCCCACCACGGCAGGTCGTGGCCGATCAGCGTCATTGCCTGCGCCCAGTCGCCAACTTCCATCAGCGACACCTGCCGTTTGTTGCGACCGGGTTTCAGGCTGCCGCGAAAATCGCCGTCGAGCCCGCCCTCACAGGTCACGCGGACCGACGGGACAAGCTCGATCGGCCCGCGCGAGAAGGCGTGGCGGGCGATGCCCTTGAGGATACCGCCCGCCATCGCGCTCAGCCCAGCTTCGCCATCGCGGTCGCGGTGTCGACCATGCGGTTCGAGAAGCCCCATTCATTGTCGTACCACGACACGACGCGGACCAGCTTGCCGTCGAGCACGGCGGTTTCGAGGCTGTCGACCGTCGACGAGGCGGGGGTGTGGACGATGTCGGCCGACACCAGCGGGTCGGTCGAATATTCCAGCACGCCCTTGAGCGCACCCTCGGCGGCGTCCTTGAGCAACTGGTTGACCTCTTCCTTCGTCGTGTCGCGCTTCGGCGTGAAGGTCAGGTCGATGAGGCTGCCGGTCGGCACCGGCACGCGCACCGCCGAACCATCGAGCTTGCCCTTGAGTTCGGGCAGCACTTCGCCGACCGCACGGGCGGCGCCGGTGGTCGTCGGGATGATCGACAGCGCGGCGGCGCGGGCACGACGCAGATCGGGGTGGATCTGGTCGAGGATCTTCTGGTCGTTGGTATAGGCGTGGACCGTGGTCATCAGCCCGCGTTCGATGCCGATGCTGTCGTTCAGCACCTTGGCGACCGGCGCGAGGCAGTTGGTGGTGCACGATGCGTTCGAGACGATCGTGTGGCCCGCCTCCAGCTTGTCGTGGTTGACGCCGTAGACGACGGTCAGGTCGACGTTCTTGCCCGGTGCCGAGATCAGCACGCGGCGCGCGCCGGCGTCGATATGCTTCTGGCACGATGCGCGATCGGTGAAGAAGCCGGTGCATTCGAGCACCAGCTCGACGCCCAGTTCGCCGTGCGGCAAATTGGCGGGATCGCGCTCGGCGGTCACGCGGATGCGCTTGCCGTCGACGACCAGATCGTCACCGTCGGCCGACACCTCGCCCGGATATTTGCCGTGGATCGAATCGCGGCTGAACAGCCAGGCGTTCGACGTGGCGTCGGCCAGATCGTTGATCGCCACCAGGTCGAGGCCGCTGTCGGGGCGCTCGAGGATCGCGCGCGCCACCAGACGGCCGATGCGTCCGAACCCGTTGATCGCTACCTTCGTCATATCCTCGTCTCCCTCAGTTCGCGAGCCGCGCCAGCACCTTTGCGGTGATGGCATCGGCGGTAAGGCCGAAATAATCGTAGAGCTTGTCCGCCGGGGCCGATGCGCCGAACCGGTCGATGCCGAAGCGCAAGCCGTCGACCATCGTGTAGCGTTCCCAGCCGATCGTCGTTCCCGCCTCGATCGAGACGCGGAGGATTTCGCTCGGGCGGGCGTGGGGCAGCACGTCCTCGCGATAGGCGGCGTCCTGCGCGTCGAAGCGCGACCAGCAGGGCATCGACACGACGTCGGCGCCGACGCCCTGCGCTTCGAGGGCGGCGGCTACGTTGGTCGCGATCTCGACCTCCGAACCGCTGGCGATCAGGATGACGCGGCGGTCGGCCTGCGCGGCCTTGAGGCGATAGGCACCCTTTGCCGAGCGGTTCTCGCTCGCGTCGTCACGCAGTTGCGGCAGGTTCTGACGCGACAGCGCGAGCAGCGACGGGCCGTCGCGGCGCTGCACCGCCAGTTCCCAGCATTCCGCCGTCTCGACCGCGTCGGCCGGGCGATACACGTCGAGGCCGGGAATGAGGCGCAGGCTCATCACATGCTCGATCGGCTGATGGGTCGGGCCGTCCTCGCCCAGACCGATCGAGTCGTGGGTCATGACATAGACGACGCCGGCATTCTGCAACGCCGAGAGGCGGATCGCGGGGCGGGCATAATCGGCGAACACGAGGAAGGTGCCACCATAGGGCAGCACGCCGCCGTGCAGCGCCATGCCGTTCATCGCCGCCGACATGCCGAATTCGCGGATGCCGTAATGGATGTAACGGCCCGCATAATCGGTTGCGGTCAGCGGTACGAGCGCCTTGGTCTGGGTATTGTTCGACGGGGTCAGGTCGGCCGAGCCGCCGATGGTTTCGGGCAGCGCGGCGTTGATCGCTTCGAGTGCCAGCGACGAGGCGACGCGGGTGGCGATCTTCTTCGGCTCGGCGATCAGCGACGCGATGTGATCGCCGAGCGACCAGCCGTCAGGCAGGCGGTTGGCCATGCGGCGTTCGAATTCGGCACGATCCGAACGGCTTGCCAGCCGATCGTTCCATGCCGCATGAAGGCCCTGTCCTTGCGCGCCGATCGCCTTCCACGCATCGGTCAATGGCTCGGGCAGATGGAAGGGTTCATGTTCCCACAGCAAGGCGGCGCGGGTCGCCAGAATTTCCTCGGCCCCCAGCGGCGAGCCATGGACCTTGTGGCTGCCCCCCTTGTTCGGCGCGCCCTTGCCGATGACCGTGCGGCAGGCGACCAGCGACGGGCGCGGATCGGCCAGCGCCTCGGCCAGCGCGCGTTCAATGTCGGCGAAGTCGTGGCCGTCGCAGGCGACGACGTGCCAGCCGGTCGCGGCGTAGCGGGCGGGAATATCCTCGCTGGTCGACAGGTCGGTCGACCCGTCGATGGTGATGCGGTTATCGTCCCACAGCACGTTCAGGCGACCGAGGCCGAGATGCCCGGCAAGGCCGATCGCCTCGTGGTTGATGCCTTCCATCAGGCAGCCGTCGCCGGCCACCACCCACGTGCGGTGATCGACCAGGTCGTCCCCGAACACGGTGTTGAGGTGGCGTTCGGCGGTGGCCATGCCGACCGCCATCGCGAGGCCCTGCCCCAGCGGGCCGGTAGTGCATTCGATGCCGGGCAGCTCGAAATTCTCCGGGTGGCCGGCGCACGGGCTGCCGAGCTGGCGGAACGAGGCGATGTCGCCGATCGTCGGCCGGGCATAGCCGGTCAGGTGGAGCAGCGAGTAGATCAGCATCGATCCATGCCCCGCCGACAGGACGAACCGGTCGCGGTCGGCCCAATGCGGGTCGGCGGGATCGAATTTCAGGAATTTCGACCACAGGACCGTCGCGACGTCGGCCATGCCCATCGGCATGCCGGGATGCCCCGAATTGGCGGCTTCGACACCGTCCATCGACAGGATGCGGATGGCGTTGGCGAGTTCGAGCTGGGAAATGGTCACGCGCACTCCTGTTGGGCGCTGGAAACAACGGTGTCGCGCGAGCCTTTGGAACCGTGGCGACGATCCGTCAACCGGCAAGGTAGCATCTTGTTTAACATGTTTAGCAAACCCAGCTTCCTGGTATGACCGACGATCCCCACACCGCCGCGATCGAGCGGATCGAACGTGCGCTGGCGCGCATCGAACGCGCCGGGCAGGTGAGTGCCTTCGCCACCGATTCGCTCGAACGGCGCCATACTGTGCTGAAGGCGCGGATGGCCGATGCGATCGGCGCGATCGACGCGCTGATCGCCAAGGAAGCGGGAGCGGACTGATGGCACAGGTGACGTTGACGGTCGCCGGGCGGCCGCATCTGGTGGCATGTCGCGACGGCGAGGAATCATCGCTGCGCGCACTCGGCGCGATGCTGGAACGGCATGCCGCCACCGCGCAGCGCGCGTCGGGCGGATCGTCCGAGCGGACCTTGCTGTATATCGCGCTGATGCTGGCGGACCAGTTGTCGGAGCGCGAGGCGAACCCGGCGGCGGGGCTGCCCCCGGCGGTGCTGGAGCGAATCGCCGAACGTCTGGAAGCGGTGGCGGCGGCGCTGGAGGAGCCGGCGGGGGAGTGAGGAACGGTAGTGCAGGTTAGAGCGAGCCGAGTGCTCTGAAGGCTCGCGCGCTTGCTTTCGCAAGCGCTTACCCCTCTCCCAGCTTCGACTAAGCATTTGCTTCGCAAACGCCAAGTCTGCGCATCCCTCTCCCCTTTCAGGGGCGAGGGAGAGCTATACACATGCCATTGCCCTGCCCCGCCGCGCGTCCTACATAGGGGTCGGCGGGTACTGCCCGGTGCGAGCCTTGAACTATCCCTGAGGCTATCTCTTCATCCAAGGGGGTTGTCCCTGCGCAGATCCTGGTCTGACGTACATGATCCCCACCTGACGTACTGTGCGTCGGTGGATACTCCGGCAAACGGCCCATGGTGGTCCCGCCACCCCATGCAGTCATGAACGACAAGCGTGCTCTGCGCGCGCGGTTGCGTGGTTTGCGCGACACGTTCGTCGCCAGTGGTGGCGGTGCGATCCTGCCCCCTGCCCTGTTCCTCGATGCGCTGCGGCCCGGGCTGGTCGTCGCCAGCTATGTGCCGATCGGGAGCGAAGCCGATCCGGCGGCGTTCGACGATGCGGTGCGGGCGGCCAGCGCTACGCTGGCGCTGCCGGTGGTGATCGACCGCACCTCTCCAATCCGGTTCGCGGTGGCGGCGACCCTGGTCGCCGGTCCGTTCGGGCTGCGCCAGCCGCCGGCCGATGCGGCAAGCGTGGTGCCCGACATCATCCTGACGCCGCTGGTCGGGTTCGACGCGGTCGGCAACCGGCTGGGCCAGGGGGCGGGGCATTACGACCGGGCATTCGCCGAATATCCGCACGCGCGGCGAATCGGTATCGCGTGGGAGGTACAGGCGGTGGCGGTGTTGCCGGCCGATCCGTGGGACGTGCCGCTGCACGCGATCGTCACCGAATGCGACGTTCGGATTTTTGGAGATATATTGTGAACGAGCCGAGTTGGCGCAAACCGGTGGGCGTGCTCGCCATTCTCGTCCTGCTGATGCTGTGGGCGGTGGCGGTGGCGATGCTGTCCGGCACGATCGGCGGCTGGCATTGGCTGGTGCAGCTTGGCTTCTATCTTGTCGCCGGGATCGCGTGGTTGTGGGTACTGCCGATGCGGGCGATGCTGCGCTGGATGGAAACCGGTCGCTGGCGGTAGGCGCCGTTCCCATGAGGGG
>NZ_LMKU01000012.1:207072-221389 GCF_001421635.1 Sphingomonas sp. Leaf25 | reverse complement strand
GTGACAGGCCGGCGCTCTAACCAACTGAGCTACACCCGCTCTCTAGCGAGGAGGCGGGCTTTAGAAGCGCCGTTCCGGCCTGTCAACGATCCGCTTGCAGAAAGTTGGGACCCGTAGCGCTGCAGTTCGATCCAGCCGCCGGCAAGCGTCGCTACAGCGAAGGCTGGAGCCTCAAGCGGCACTTGCCTCGTGCTGTCACCGGGAGATCCCAGCTTTCGCTGGGATGACGTGTTTAGGCGTGCGTCCGAGACATCGACGGTAACGATCTGGAACTTCGCGAAGGGCCACCGCATCCAAAGGATGCGCNNNGTGACAGGCCGGCGCTCTAACCAACTGAGCTACACCCGCTCTCTAGCGAGGAGGCGGGCTTTACGGAGCCGTTCCGGGGCTGTCAACGCCGGTGTTGCCGTTCGCGGTATTTCTTTGCGGCGGCGGAATATCCTGGATCAGCGTGCCGTGTTCGAACAGGAAGCCGGCGATGTCGGGCTTGCCCGCGCCTTTCAGCACCGTCTGGATGATGATGAGCAGCGGCACCGCCAGCAGCGCGCCGGGCGTGCCCCAGACCCAGCCCCAGAAGCTCAGGGTAATGAGGATCATCAGCGGATTGATCGTCAGGCGGTGGCCGACGACCAGCGGGGTGATGACGTTCGCCTCGACCAGATGCGCGCCGACCATGATCGCGGCCGGCAGTAGCGCCCACCAGATGTCGGTAAAGGTCATCAGTCCGCCCAGCGCCAGCAGCAGCGCGGCGAAGATCGGCCCCAGATAAGGCACGTAATTGAGCAGCGCGACGATCCCGCCCCACATCAGCGGCGTCGGCATGCCGATATACCATAGCGCGATCGCGACGATGACGCCCAGCATCAGGTTGATGAGGGTGATGGTGCCGAGATAGGCCGAAGTGTCGTCGACGACGTTCTGGATCACCCGCGCGGTCGCCATCGCGCCGCCAAAGCTGGTCCGCTTGGTGATCGCCGCGCGGCGCAGGTTGGTCCAGCCGGCGAGGAAGAAATAGATCACGAGGATCGCGAAGAACATCTCCAGCAGCGCCGACGGGGCCGAGGTGGCGAACAGGTCGAGCAGCGATTGCGGCGGGGCGACGGCGGTGGTCGTCTGGCGCGTGGGCGCGCTGGCGACGTTGGTGATGAGGCCGTTCACGAATTTTTCGAGGCTGGCGTAGAAATCGATCAGCGGCGCGACGTTCGCCTGAACCCGGTCGATCCGTTCAGGCAATATCTGTGCCCAGCCCCATGCCGGCACGACGATCGAGGCCAGCGCGCCATTGGCGATGATGAGGAACAACAGCACGCAGAACAGCGCGGCGAGTGGTGCCGGAACGCGGTGACGCTCCTGCCATTCGAGCAGCGGCACCAGCGCGATGGCGATGACGATCGCGGCGGTGAGCGGCAGGAAGAAGCGCGCGCCCGCCTGAAGCGCGAAGGGCAGCGCGAGCAGCAGGCCGACCCCGGCGATCAGCGTGAGCGAGGCAAGCAGCCGGTCGCGGCGCAGTTCCTCGGTCGGGGCGTCGACCACCGCGTCGACCGGATCGGACGGCGGCTGCGCGGCGGTGCCGGTTGCGCCCGTCCGCCGCACGGGGGTTTCGGGATCGGTCGGGATCGGGGTGCCGTCTGCCATGATCGCAACCTAGCCGGTCCTGCCGGGCGACGCCATCGCGCGCGCATGGATTTGCACGCTTGGCCCCGAGCCGATATGCGCCGGCGACTGTGACCGTGACTGCGCCCTCCCCTGCCCTGCTGCGCCCCCATGCCGACGACCTCGACCGGCTGGCAGCGATCGGGCGGCGGCGGCGGTTGGTGCCGATGACGGGCATCGATTTCGCGTCGAACGATTATCTGGGGCTGGCCGGGTCGGCGCGGCTGGCGGGGGCGGTGCGCGATGCGCTGGCGCGCGGCGTGGCGGTCGGCGCGGGCGGATCGCGGTTGTTGCGCGGCAATCATGCCGAGCATGACGCGCTGGAGGCGGAGGCCGCCGCCTTCTTCGGCAGCGAATCGGCGCTGTGGTTTTCGAGCGGGTTCGCCGCCAATGCCGCGCTGCTGGCGACGCTGCCGCAGAAGGGCGACCTGATCGTCCATGACGCACTGGTCCATGCCAGCGCGCATGAAGGCATGCGGCTGGCGCGGGCGCCCGCCGTGAAGGCGGCGCACAATGATGCCGATGCGGTGGAGGACGCGATCCAAGCGTGGCGTGGCGATGGCGGCACGGGGACGCCGTGGATCGCGGTGGAAAGCCTCTACAGCATGGATGGCGACCGGGCACCGCTCACCGCACTGGCGGCGGTCGCCGAGCGGCACGACGCGATGCTGCTGATCGACGAGGCGCATGCGACCGGGGTGTTCGGCCCCGACGGACGTGGCCTTGCGCATGCACTGGAAGGGCGGCCGAACGTCGTGACGCTGCGCACCTGCGGCAAGGCGCTGGGTGCTGAGGGGGCGCTGGTATGCGGCCCGGCGGTGGTGCGCGAGTTCCTTGTCAACCGCGCGCGCGGCTTCATCTTCTCGACCGCACCCTCGCCGCTGATGGCGGCGGCGGTGCGCGAGGGGCTGCGGATGCTGGCCGACGAGCCGGAGCGGCGGGCGCGGCTTGCCGCGTTGATCGACGCGGCGGCGGCGCTGCTGGCGCCGCTGGGCGTGAAGGCGACCGGATCGCAGATCCTGCCGCTGATCGTCGGCGAGGACGTGGCGGCGATGCGGCTGGCCGAGGGGCTTCAGGCCGCCGGATTCGACGTGCGCGGCATCCGCCCGCCGACCGTCGCGGCGGGAACGGCGCGACTGCGGATTTCGCTGACGCTGAACGTGACGCTCGACGATGTCGCGGCGCTGGCCGGGGTGCTGGGGCGGTTGCGGTGAGCGTGATCGTCGTCACCGGGACCGATACCGATGTCGGCAAGACGGTGTTCGCCGCCGGATTGGCGGGGGCGATCGGCGCGTCCTACTGGAAACCGGTGCAGGCCGGGACCGGCGACGGGACCGACCGCGAGCGGGTGGCGCGGCTGTCGGGCCTGCCGGGCGATCGCATCCTGCCCGAAGCCTATGCGCTTGCCACCCCCTGTTCGCCGCACCGCGCCGCCGCGATCGACGGGGTGACGATCGACCTCGACCGGCTGGCATTGCCGCAGGTGGCTGGGCCGCTGGTGGTGGAAGGGGCCGGCGGCGTGCTGGTGCCGATCGTCGGCACCACGACGTTCGCCGATCTGTTCGCGCGCTGGGGGGTGCCGGTGGTGCTGGTCGCGCGGACCGCGCTCGGCACGATCAACCACAGCCTGTTGTCGATCGAGGCGTTGCGCGCGCGGGGGGTTCCGGTGCGGGGCATTGCCTTCGTCGGCGAGAGCATGTCCGACAGCGAGGCGACGATCGTCCGGCTGGGGGGCGTCCGGCGGCTCGGACGGCTGCCGCATCTCGATCGACTGGGGCCGGACACGCTGACGGCGGCATTCGCCGACCATTTCGACCGGAGCGATTTCCTGTGAGCGACTCGCCGATCTGGCACCCCTTTACCCAGCATGGGCTGGGCGAGCCGATCCCGCGCGTCGTGCGCGGCGATGGCGCGGCATTGTGGACCGACGACGGGCGGCGGATCGTCGATGCGATCTCGTCGTGGTGGGTGACGACGCACGGCCACAACCATCCGCGCATCGCCGCCGCCATCGCCAACCAGGCGAGCACGCTCGACCAGATCATCTTTGCCGGATGGACCCATGAACCGGCCGAGACGCTGGCGGCGGGGCTGCGCGCGATCTTGCCGGAAGCGCTGACGCGGGTGTTCTTTTCCGACTCAGGATCGACCAGCGTCGAGGTCGCGCTGAAGATGGCGCTGGGATACTGGCGCAACCGGGGCGAGGACCGCCACCGCATCCTCGTGCTCGAACACGGCTATCACGGCGATACGATCGGGGCGATGTCGGTGGGGGCGCGGGGGGTGTTCAACCGGGCCTATGCGCCGTTGCTGTTCGATGTCGGCACCATCCCCTTCCCCGCGCCGGGCCGCGAACAGGCGAGTTACGATGCGCTGGCGGCGGCATGCCGACTGGGCGCGGCGGCGTTCATCGTCGAGCCGCTGGTGCTGGGCGCGGGCGGCATGATGATGTACCCGCCCGCCGTGCTGGCCGAGATGGCGCGCATCTGCCGACGCCATGGCATGCTTTTCATCGCCGACGAAGTCATGACCGGGTGGGGCCGTACCGGCACGCTCACCGCCTGCGAGCAGGCCGGGGTCGTGCCCGACATATTGTGCCTGTCGAAGGGGCTGACCGGGGGGGCGATCCCGCTGGCGGTGACGATGGCCAGTGAAGCGATCTATCAGGCGCATTACGGGCCGGACCGGGCGACGATGTTCTTCCATTCGTCGAGCTACACCGCCAACCCGATCGCCTGCGCCGCCGCCAATGCCAACCTCGCCATCTGGCGCGACGAGCCGGTCGTCGAGCGGATCGCGCTGCTGGCGCAGCGGCAGGCGGAGCGGCTGGCGCGGCTGGCGCGGCATCCCCGGGTCACGGCGGCGCGGCGGATCGGCACGATCGCCGCATTCGATCTGGGCGGGGCGGAAGGGTATCTCTCGCCGGTCGTGCCGCACCTGACCGCGCGGTTCCGCGATGCGGGCGTGTTGCTCCGGCCGCTCGGCAACACGCTGTACGTCATGCCACCCTATTGCATCGGCGAGGACGACCTTGACCTCGTCTATGCCGTACTTGAAGCGGCCTGCGACGACGCTTGATCCGGCATCCCGGTCAGGTGCTGGCGGTCCGGCGGCGGGTTTCCCAGCCCTTCTTCGCCGCCGCCGAGCGATCGGCGGCGGAGCGATCGGCCGATGCCTTGCCGCCGGCGCGGGCCGAGGCGTGGCTGTCGGGCTTGCCGCGTCCCGAGCCGGACTT
Source organism: Sphingomonas sp. Leaf25 (assembly GCF_001421635.1). NCBI lineage: Bacteria > Pseudomonadati > Pseudomonadota > Alphaproteobacteria > Sphingomonadales > Sphingomonadaceae > Sphingomonas > Sphingomonas sp. Leaf25. The sequence continues at coordinate 216,501 of NZ_LMKU01000012.1, read as the reverse complement.
GTTGCCGCCGCCCGAATCCTTGTTGACCGTCGCCCACGCGCGGGCCTTCGCCTCGTCTTCGGGAAGCCCGCGCGCTTCGTAGCTTTCCTCGATATGCGCGGCCTTGCGCTTCTGCTTGTCGGTATAGCTGCTCTTGTCGCCGCGTGGCATCGGCCCTCTCCGTTCGGATTGCAGAGCCGATAACCGACAGGGATCAGGCCGGTTTCATTCCCCGAGGATCGAGCGATACAAGGCGTGATAGCGCTCGGCCATCGCCTCGACCGAGAAGCGTTCGGCGACACGCGCGCGGCAGGCGGCCCGGTCGATCTCGCCCACCCGGCCGATCGCGGCGATCGCTTCGTCGAGCGTGTCGACGAGGAAGCCGTTGACCCCGTCCTCGATCAGTTCGGGCATCGATCCCCGGTTATATGCGATGACCGGCGTGCCACAGGCCATCGCCTCGATCACCGACAGGCCGAAGGGCTCGTCGAAGCCGATCAGGTGGAGCAGCGCCTTCGCCTGCCCCAGCATGTCGGTGCGCCGTTTGCCGCCGACCGCGCCGTGATAGACGACACGCTCGCCATCGACATGCGGCTCGACCTCCTCGTGCCAATAGCGGTCGTCCTGCACGATGCCGGCGAGGTGGAGGCGCTTGCCGACCGCTTTCGCAGCGGCGATGGCGGCGGCGGCACCCTTATCGGGGTGCATCCGGCCGAAGAACAGCAGATCGTCGCTGCCCACCGCATCGAACGGGAAGTCGCTGAGCGGAATGCCGTGGTGGATCGTCGCGGCATACTTGAGCGACGGATGCCGGTCGGCGTCGCTGATCGCGACATAGCGAACGCGGTCCTGATAGGGCGCGTACATCGGCAGGATGCGGTCGGACGAGAAGCCGTGGATTGTCGTGACCATCGGCGTGTCGACCAGCCCTGAAAAGGCATGGGCGGGAAAATCGGCCTGATTGTGGATCAGATCGAATTCGCCGGCGCGCTCGAACAGATGGGCGAGATGGGCGAATTCCCAGACCTTGGCATCGATCGCCGGGTCCTCGCTATAGGGCGCGGGCACCACCCCGGCGAGCGTCGCCGAGGTGAGGCTGTCCTGCGTGGCGAACAGCGTCACGTCGAGCCCGCGCGCGACCAGCGCCTCGGTCAACAGACTGGTGACGAGTTCCCACGGACCATAGTGGCGCGGCGGCGTGCGCCACGCGATGGGGGCGAGCATGGCGATACGCATCAGGAGACTTTCAGGATGACGCCCTCGGCGGGGCGCAGGAGATGGGGATCGGCGGTGCCCGACGGGTCGGTGGTGAGGATCGCTCCGGCCGTGTCGACCGGGACCGGGGTGTCGCCGAGGTTGAGCAGGATGCGATAGCGGGTCGTGCCGTCGCTGCGGTCGTAGCGCAGGACATCGCCGCTCGCCGTCACCGTGTCGATCGCGCCGGTGGCCAGCGCCGGGGTGGCGCGACGCAGCGCCAGCAGGCGGCGGTAGAGCGCGAGCATCGACGCCGGATCATCGGCCTGCGCCGCGACGTTCAGCGGCAGGTGCGCGGGATCGATCGGCAGCCATGGCTCGCCGGTGGTAAAGCCGCCCGCCGCGTCCCATGGGAGCGGCGTGCGGACCGGATCGCGGCCGAGGCCGAGGCCCGGCTCGCGCAGCTCGCGCGGGTCCTGCACGCGGTCGGTGGGGATGCGGGCGTCGGGCAGGCCCAGTTCGTCGCCCTGATACAGCGTCGGCGTGCCGCGCAGCGTCAGCAGCAGCAGTGCCGCAACCCTTGCCTGCACCGGCCCGACGCGGGTGGCGATGCGCGGGCGATCATGGTTGCCCAGCACCCAGTTGGGCCAGCCGCCGGGCGGCAAGGCCGCTTCATAGTCGGTGATACGCTCCGCCAGTTCGGCGGCGTTCCACTGTGCCTCGATCAACTGGAAATTGAATGGCAGGTGGACACCGGGCATATCGGCGGTGCCGTAATAGGTCATCAATCTGGGCACCGGCAGATAGATTTCGCCGACCAGCACCGCGCCGTAGCGGTCGGCCAAGTCGCGCATCTCGGCGGCGATGGCGTGGACTTCGGGCTGGTCGGTCGAATGGAGCTGATGGACGCGGTGCATCTCGCCCATGCCGGGGTGATAGTCGGGGTTGAGCGGGTTGTCGGGGAAACCGGCGTGCTTGACGATATGCCACAGCACGTCGAGCCGGAAACCGTCGACGCCGCGATCGAACCAGAAGCGCATCGCGTCCAGCATCGCCGCGCGCACCGCCGGGTTGCGCCAGTTCAGGTCGGGCTGTTCGGGCAGGAACGCGCGCGAATAATATTGACCGGTCGCCGCGTCATAGGTCCATGCCGGGCCGCCGAAATCGCTGATCCAGTTGTTGGGCGGGCCGCCGCCCTGGGCGGGATCGCGCCAGATATACCAGTCGCGTTTGGGATCGTCGCGCGACGAGCGGCTCTGCCGGAACCACGCATGCTGGTCCGAACTGTGGTTGGGCACGAAATCGAGCAGGATGCGCAGGCCCCGCGCATGCGCCTTCGCCAGCAGCGCGTCGAAATCGGCGAGCGTGCCGAAGCGCGGATCGATGCCGGTATAGTCGGCGACGTCGTAACCGAAGTCGGCCATCGGCGAGGGAAAGATCGGCGAGATCCAGATGGTGTCGATGCCGAGGTCGACCAGATAGTCGAGCCGGTCCGCGATACCGTTCAGGTCGCCCACGCCGTCACCATCGGCATCGGCGAAGGATCGCGGATAGATTTGATAGATGGTGGCGGCTTCCCACCATGGTTGCGCGGATGAAACGATCGTCACCCGCCCGATAAGCACCGGGCGGGCAAAGGGTTCCGCACGCGTCGTGTTTTGGGGTGCAGCCCGTTCGGAGCCGACGTCATTCCAGCGAAGGCTGGAATCTCATGAGGCTGGCGCACAGCAAGAGCCGCTTGAGACCCTAGCCTTCGCTGGGGTGACGGTTTCAGCGGTAACGGCCGAACGGGATGGTCCCCTACCCCTCGAACTCCATGATGACCGCGTCGACCGCGAGGCTGTCGCCCGGCGCATGGGCGATGCGCGCGACGGTGCCGGGGCGTTCGGCGCGCAGGATGTTCTCCATCTTCATCGCCTCCACCACCGCCAGCGGCTGGCCCGCCTCGACCCGGTCGCCCTCGGCTACCTCGACACGGGTCAGCAGCCCCGGCATCGGGCAAAGCAGGAAGCGCGACAGGTCGGGCGGAACCTTCGCGATCATGTGCCGGGTGAGTGCTGCGACATGCGGCGGCAGGACGGCGACGTCATGCACGCGCCCGCGCGTCGTCAGCCGCCAGCCGGTGATGGTGCGGGCAATGCGCACGGTCAGCGGATCGCCGTCGATCCGCGCGGTCACGACCCGGTCGGCGGGCCGCCAGTGCATCGCGATGTCGAGCGGCGCTTCGTCGTCGATGTTGACCAGCAGCCCGCCCGAATGACCATCGACGCTCACCTCGAACCGGTGATCGTCGATCGTCACCACCCGCTGCGTCGATCCGATGATCCGGTTGCCGAGTTGGCCGTCGATACCGGCGGCACGGTCGCTGCGGTCGAGATCGGCGGCGACCGCGATCCCGACAAGCTTGCGTAGCAACGCTGCATCGGCCGGGGCGCCGTGGAAGCCTTGCGGATATTCCTCGGCGATGAAGCCGGTGGTGAGCGCGCCTTCGCGGAAGCGCGGATGCTGCATGATCGCCGACAGGAAATCGATGTTGTTGCCCACGCCCGCGACCTCGAAAGCGTCGAGCGCGGCGATCTGCGCATCAATCGCAGTCTCGCGGGTCGGTGCCCAGGTAACGAGCTTGGCGATCATCGGGTCGTAGAACATGCTAATCTCGCCCCCTTCCACCACGCCGTCGTCAACGCGGACTTTGGACTGACCCGCCCCCGGCCCCTTCCCTGAAGGAGAGGGAGGATTGTAGCGGGTCAGGCGGCCGGTGCTGGGGAGGAAGCAACGGTACGGGTCCTCGGCGTAGACGCGGTTCTCGATCGACCAGCCGGTCAGTTTGACGTCGTCTTGCGTGAAACCGAGCGGTTCGCCCGCCGCTACGCGGAGCATCTGTTCGACGAGGTCTAGGTCGGTGATCTCCTCCGTCACCGGATGCTCGACCTGCAGCCGAGTGTTCATTTCGAGAAAATAGAACCCCTCGCCGCTGGTGTCCGCGCCCGACACGATCAGTTCGACCGTACCCGCCGAATGATAGCCGACCGCGCGGGCGAGCGCGACCGCCTGTTCGCCCATCGCCTTGCGCATCGCCGGGGTGACGAACGGCGACGGTGCTTCCTCGACGACCTTCTGGTGGCGGCGCTGGATCGAGCATTCGCGCTCGCCGAGATAGACGATATTGCCGTGCTGGTCGCCCAGCACCTGAATCTCGATATGGCGGGGGGATTCGATGAACTTCTCGATGAACACGCGGTCGTCGCCGAAGCTGGCCAGCCCCTCGCGTTTGGTCGCCTCAAAGCCTTCGCGGACGTCCTGTTCGCTCCACGCGAGACGCATGCCCTTGCCGCCGCCGCCCGCCGACGCCTTCATCATCACCGGATAGCCGATGTCGGCGGCGATCCGCGCCGCCTCGTCGGTATCGGCGATCTCGCCCAGATAGCCGGGGACGACGTTGACCCCGGCGGCCTGCGCCAGCTTCTTGGATTCGATCTTGTCGCCCATCGCCGCGATGGCATTCGGCGGCGGGCCAACGAAGGTGACACCGGCATCGGCGCAGGCGCGCGCGAAACTCTCGCGCTCCGACAGGAAGCCATAGCCCGGATGGATGCAGTCCGCGCCGGTGGCCTTCGCGGCTGCGAGGATCCGTTCGGGGTCGAGATAGCTTTGCGCGGCGGGCGCCGGACCCAGCCGGACGCTCTCGTCGGCCATCAGCACATGCGGCGCACGGGCATCGGCATCGGAATAGACCGCGACGGTCGCGATCCCCATCCGCCGCGCGGTGCGCATGACGCGGCAGGCGATTTCGCCCCGGTTGGCGACCAGAATCTTCTTGAACACGTCACTCTCCTCATCCGCCCCGTTTGCCGGGGTCAGCATCAACCGCCGCGCAGATGGCGCAAAGCCTGCGTCCGCGCGATCGTCATGCGCTCCATGCACGAAAAGCGCACCAACGGCCGTGCGTCGCCGCCGTCGACGCTGCGACCATCGACACCGGCTTCGAGCACGCATCGCGTGTCGCGAAATTTCAGCCACGCGCGCTGGCTCTCCAGCAGCGCCGCGCCATAGCCGAACCCGCCGCCGCGCGTCGTATCGCGCGCGTCGCGCGCCAGCATCGCCGCGCGCGCGACGCCCCATTCGCGGGTCATGTCGGCGTCGGCCACCCGCCAGCCCGAGGCCGCGCAATCGTTCGCCGCCGCCTGCGTCGGCGCCTTGGCGCAATTGCCGCCCACCGCATCGGCGAGGAACAGCAGCGTTAGCAGCATGCGGACTTCCGCATCGGTTCCTCGGCCACCATCGGTGTCAGCCCGAGTTTCGCCAGCAGCGTCGCGTCGGCATCGTCACCGGCGTTGCCGGTGGTCAACAGCCGGTCGCCGGTGAAGATCGAGTTCGCGCCGGCCATGAAGCACAGCGCCTGCGTCGCGTCGCCCATGCTCTCGCGCCCTGCCGACAGGCGGACCATGCTCATCGGCATGGTGATCCGCGCGACCGCGACGGTGCGGACGAATTCGATGTCGTCGATCTTCGCCAGCGGCGTGTCGGCGAGCATGTTGCCGAGCACGGTGCCCTTCACCGGCACCAGCGCGTTGACCGGCACGCTTTCGGGATGGCGCGGCAGCGTGGCCAGCGCATGGACGAAACCGACGCGGTCGGCGCGCGTCTCACCCAGCCCGACGATCCCACCGCTGCACACGTTGATCCCCGCCGCGCGGACATGGGCCAGCGTGTCGAGCCGATCCTCGAAGCTGCGCGTCGAGATGATGTTGGCGTAATTCTCAGGCGAGGTGTCGATATTATGGTTGTAATAATCGAGCCCGGCATCTGCCAGCCGCCGCGCCTGCTGGGGCGTGAGCATGCCGAGCGTCATGCAGCTTTCCATGCCCATCGCGCGGACCCCCTCGACCATCGCGATCACCGCGTCCATGTCGCGGTCCTTGGGGTTGCGCCATGCCGCCCCCATGCAGAAGCGCTGCGAGCCCGCCGCCTTTGCCTCGGCCGCGCTGGCCAGCACCGCCTGCACTTCCATCAGCTTTTCAGCCTTCAGCTTCGTGTCGGCGCTGGCCGATTGCGAGCAATAGCCGCAATCCTCCGGGCAGCCGCCGGTCTTGATCGACAGCAACGTGCAGAGCTGCACCTGCCCGACCGCATGGTTCGCGCGGTGGACGGTCTGCGCGCGGTACATCAGTTCGTCGAACGGCAGGTCGAACAGGTCGGCAATTTCCGCGCGGGTCCAGTCGGTACGGACGTCCCCCACGTCGACGGTCGTGGCAGGCTCGACAGACGCAATCACATTCATTCCACAGTCTCTCCAACCGGCGGCAAATTATGGCCGAGCAGCCGCAACACTTCGCCCGCCGCATGGACCAGATTGGTGCCCGGTCCGAAAATCGCCGCCACCCCGGCCTCGCGGAGCAGCGCATAATCCTGCGGCGGGATGACCCCGCCGGCAATGACGCGAATATCACTACGCCCGGCGTCGCCCAAGCGCGCGATGAGTTCGGGGATCAGCGTATTGTGCCCGGCGGCGAGGCTGGATGCGCCGACCACGTCGACGCCGCGTTCGATCGCGAGGTCGGCGGTTTCCTGCGGCGTCTGGAACAACGGCCCCGACACGATCTCGAACCCCAGATCGGCAAAGGCACTGGCGACGACGTTCGCGCCGCGATCATGGCCGTCCTGCCCCATCTTGGCGACCAGCATGCGGGGCTTGCGCCCGAGCCGCCGCTCGACCGCCGCCACGCCCTCGCCCGCGCGAAGCCAGCCGCTGTCGTCGGCATGCGCCGGGCCATAGATACCCTTGACCGGCGTGACCTGCACCGCGTGACGGCCGAAGGCGACTTCCATCGCCGCCGACATTTCGCCCAGCGTACAGCGCGCACGCGCCGCCGCGACGCACAGCGCCAGCAGATTGGCCTTGCCCGCCGCCCCTTCGCGCAGCCGAGTCAGGCAGTCCTGCGCCGCAGCCTCGTCGCGGCCGGCGCGGACCGCATGGATGCGGCGGATCTGGTCGGTGCGGACCTTGGCATTGTCGATCGAGAGGATGTCGATCGGGTCCTCCTGCGCCAGCCGGTATTTGTTCACGCCGACGATCACGTCCTCGGCACGGTCGACCCGCGCCTGACGCGCGGCGGCGGCGCGTTCGATATGTTCCTTGGGCAATCCCGAGTTCACGGCGTCGATCATGCCACCGGCCGCCTCGACCTCCTCGATCAGCGCCCATGCCTTGTCGGCCAGTTCCTTGGTCAGCGCCTCGACATAATAGCTGCCGCCGAGCGGATCGGCGACATGGGTCATCCCCGTTTCTTCCTGAAGGATCAATTGCGTGTTGCGCGCAATCCGGGCGGAGAAGTCGGTCGGAAGGGCGACCGCTTCGTCGAGGCTGTTGGTGTGGAGCGACTGGGTTCCGCCGAAAGTCGCCGCCATCGCTTCCACGGTGGTGCGGACAATATTGTTGTACGGGTCCTGCTCGGTCAGCGACACGCCGCTGGTCTGGCAATGGGTGCGCAGCATCTGGCTGCGCGCATTGCCGCCGAACCCGGCGATGATCCGGCTCCACAGCGTGCGCGCGGCGCGCAGCTTGGCGATCTCCATGAAGAAGTTCATGCCGATGCCGAAGAAGAACGACAGCCGCCCGGCGAACGCATCAATGTCCAGCCCGCGCTCCATCGCCGCACGGACATAGGCCATGCCGTCGGCCAGCGTGAACGCCAGTTCCTGCACGGCGGTCGCCCCGGCTTCGTGCATGTGATAGCCGCTGATCGAGATGCTGTTGAAGCGCGGCATATGCTCGGCGGTATAGGCGATGATGTCCGACACGATCCGCATCGAGGGTTCGGGCGGATAGATGTACGTGTTGCGGACCATGAACTCCTTCAGAATATCGTTCTGAATGGTGCCCGAGAGTTTCTCCGGCCCGACCCCCTGTTCCTCCGCCGCGACGATGTAGAAGGCGAGGCACGGCAGCACCGCGCCGTTCATCGTCATGCTGACCGACATGGTGTCGAGCGGGATGCCGTCGAACAGGATTTTCATGTCGTCGATCGTGTCGATCGCGACCCCGGCCTTGCCCACATCGCCCGCAACGCGCGGATGATCGCTGTCGTACCCGCGATGCGTCGCCAGATCGAACGCGACCGACAGCCCCTTCTGCCCCGCCGCCAGATTGCGACGGTAAAAGGCGTTCGATTCCCCGGCGGTGGAGAAGCCGGCATATTGGCGGATGGTCCATGGCCGGCCGGCGTACATCGACGCCTTTACCCCGCGGGTGAACGGCGCAAAGCCGGGCAGCCCCGGATCGGGCGCGTCGGCGGCGGTATAGAGCGGCTTGACCGTGATCCCTTCGGGCGTGGTCCAGGTGAGGTCCGCATCCTTTACCTCGCGGGCGGCGAGTTTCTGCCAGTCGTCGATCGTCGGGCCGGTCATCATGCGGTTCCTTGGGCCAAGCGGGCCGTGAAGTCGAGGTTTGCCATTAACGCCCGAGAAAGCGGGGGTTTCGTTTGGCGATAAACGCGCCGGCCCCTTCAATGGCGTCGGCGGTGCCGCGTGCGGTGCGCTGCGCTTCGGCCTCGCGCGCCATCGCGTCCGGGTAACTGCTGTCGAGCGCGTGGGTCAGGTTGCGGCGGGCAAGGCCCAGCGCGACGGTCGGCCCCGCCGCCAGCCGATGGGCGAGCGCCAGCGCCTCCGCCTCCAGCGTATCGTCGGGCACGACCGCGTGGATCATGCCCCAGTCGAGCGCGGTCGCGGCATCGATCCGTTCGCCCAGCAGCATCATCCGCGCCGCCCGCGCCCGCCCGATCAGGCGCGGGAGCATCCAGCTTGCCCCGCCATCGGGGACGAGGCCGATGTTGATGAAGGCTTGCAGGAAATAGGCGTTGTCCGCCGCGACGCAGAAATCGGCGGCGAGCGCGAGGCTGCACCCGATGCCCGCCGCCGCGCCGCGCACTGCGCTGACGACCGGCACGTCCAGGTCGGCGATCGCCTGCAACGTCGGGTGATAATGATCGGTCAGCGCGCCATGCGGGTCGGCAAGGCCGGCGGCGGCGGCGATGTCCGCGCCAGAGCAAAAGGCGCGCCCTTCGCCGCACAATAGGACGGCGCGCGCGCCGTCCAGATGGCCCAAACATTCGCGGATCGCATCGAACAGTGCCGGGGGCGCGGCGTTCAGCCGGTCGGGCCGGTCGAGTGTCAGGCGCAACACGTCGCCGTCGCGCGTCACGCGCAGATCATCCGCCATCGAATCGCTCTCCCGTATCTTTTGTTACGGTTTTGCGG
>NZ_LMKU01000012.1:167264-207061 GCF_001421635.1 Sphingomonas sp. Leaf25 | reverse complement strand
GCCGCGACGGTCGGTTACGACCATCGCGGCACGGCAGGATCACCAGAAGATGTCGTATTCCACGTCGACCACCCGGCCGGTACGGACGTCGACCAGCAGCGCGTCGTTGTAATAGCGCACCCAGCGATAGGCCCCGTACGCTTCGGGCAGGCGATAATAATAGGGGTCGTTGATCCAGTAGTTCGATCCGAACAGGAACGAATTGAGCGTCACACCGATGCCGAAGCGACGATAGCCATAGCCATAGCCTTGCGGTGCATAATAGCGCGGCAGGCGGTACAGCCCGCGATTGGAGTCGCGATAGCGGTTCCAGTCGTAGCGGCGATCAGCGCGCCACCCACGGTTCCACTGGCTGCGATCGTTCCGGTCGTTCTGATAGCGGCCGTTGTCGCGCCAGTCGCCGTCGCTGCGGCTCCAGCCACCGTCACGACGGTCGCGGTTACGCTGCCAGTCGCCGCGTTGCTGGTCCTGGTCGCGCTGCCACTGGTCACGCTGTTGATCGCGTTGCCATTGGTCGCGCTGTTGCTGGCCACGCTGCTGATCGCGCTGCCATTCGCCGCGACGGCCGTCCTGCCATTGCCGGCGCAGCGCGTCGCGATCGACCTGACCCTGTCCATCGCGCGGGAACTCGCGCCGATCGACGCCTTCGGGGCGGGCGGGACGATCCGGGCGCGGCTGCCAGCCGGCACCGGCACCGGCACCGGCGTCGGGACGGTCGCCACGATCGGGTCGGCCCTGCCAGCGGTTGCCGTCGCCACGCTCGCCACGATCCGGACGGTCGGGCCGCGCATTGCCGCCGTCGCCGCGATCGCCCCGGTCGGGCCGCCCCTGCCAACGTGGGCCGGCGTCGCTCTGCGGACGCTCGACACGGGCTTCGGGAGCCTCGACCCGTACCGCGGTGTTGAACTCGGCACGCGCGCCCGGCGCTTCGCCGCCACCTTGCCGTTCGATCCGCTCGCGGCCGCGCGGGCCGGGACGGTCGGGCGCATCCTGCGCCATCGCGGTTGCCGGGATTAGCGTTGTCGCACCCAGCAGTGCCAGCAGGAAACGGGACTTCATGATGCTTCCTCCACCGCCGGAGACATCGCCGGCTTCGATGCCGCCGTTATGCCCCACAAGCGATCAACCGTTGCTGAATGGCGATGACAGGCGATTGAAAGGATTCGTTCGTATGGAACCGGTCACTCCGGCGGGGTGAGCGCCGGCACCTCGCGTGCCGCCTCGGCGCGATCGATGCCGGGGCGCGGGGGTGGTTCGAGCACGGTGTCGCCGCGCTGCGCCGCCGCCGCCCGGCGCACCGCATCGATCAGCCGGGGATAGATGCCGCAGCGGCACAGATGATCGAGCGCCTGCGCGATCTCCGCTTCTCCGGGATCGCGGTTCTGGCGCAGCAGCGCGGCGGCAGCCATCACGAACCCCGGCACGCAATAGCCGCATTGCACGACCTGCGCCGCGAGAAACGCCGCCTGCACCGGATGGCTGCGATCGCGCGACAGCCCCTCGATCGTGGTGACGAACGTGCCTTCGAGGCTGCCGATCGATACCTGGCACGATTTGACCGCGCGCCCATCGACATCGACCACGCATGCCCCGCAATGCCCGGTGCCGCAGCCATATTTGGTGCCGGTCAGGTTCGACACGTCGCGCAGCGCCCACAGCAACGGCGTGTCGGGATCGATCCGGTATTCGACCGGATTGTTGTTGACGGTCAGGCGGCTCATGCCGACGCCTTGTAGGGCGGTCGGCGGCGCGACGCCAAGCGAAACGGGTCGTTTCCTTGCGAGCATCTTGTTGTAGGGCGGCGATGGGACGACGTTCGGGGCATGACGCTCCCTACCCTTTTCCTCCCGCACGGCGGCGGCCCGTGCTTTTTCCTCAACCCCGGTGCGGCCCCCGATCCGATGTGGCGACCGATGGAAGCGTATCTGGCAGGCCTCCTCGCCTCGTTGCCGGAACGACCACGGGCGATCCTGATGGTGTCGGGCCATTGGGAAGCGCCGGTGCCGACCGTCCATGTCGGCGAACGGCCGGGCCTGTTGTTCGACTATTACGGCTTTCCCGAACATACCTATCGCCTGCGGTGGGACGCGCCGGGATTGCCCGCGGTCGCACGGCGGACGGCGGCGTTGCTCGCGGCGGCCGGCTTTGCCACCGCCGACGAGGCGGCGCGCGGTTGGGACCATGGCGTGTTCGTGCCGATGATGGTCGCGGTGCCCGGGGCGGACATTCCGCTCGTGCAAGTCTCGCTGATCGACAGCCTCGATCCCGCAGCGCATGTCGCGCTCGGCCGGGCGCTGGCGCCGCTGCGCGACGAAGGCGTGCTGATCGTCGGGTCGGGGATGAGCTTCCACAACCTGCGCGCACGCGGACCGCAGGTGACGCCGGTCGCCACCGAATGGGACACAGCACTCACCGCCGCCGTCACCGATCCCGATCCTGCGGCGCGGGCGCAGCGGGTGATCGATTGGGAAACGCTGCCCCACGCCCGCTTCGCCCACCCGGAGGCCGAGCATCTTCTGCCGTTGATGATCGCACTGGGCGCAGGCGGCGACGGGCCGGCGGTGTGCGATTATCGCGATACGGTGATGGGCTGGGTCGTCTCGGGCTATCGCTTCGGTTGACGCAAGAATGTTGCGCTCGGGGCGTGCTTGCTGGCAAGAGGGGGACAAGACCCGCAGCAAGCGGCCAAGGAGAGACGATGCTCGAAGCACTCGAAGCGCTGGAGAAACGGCGTGCAGGCGCGCGCGCGGGCGGCGGCGAGAAGCGAGTCGCGGCGCAACATGCCAAGGGCAAACTGACCGCCCGCGAACGGCTGGAGGTGCTGCTCGACCCGGAGTCGTTCGAGGAACTCGACATGTATGTCGAGCACAACTGCGTCGACTTCGGCATGCCGGATCAGGTGATCCCCGGCGATGGCGTCGTCACCGGATCGGGCACGGTCAACGGCCGGCTGGTGTATGTCTTCAGCCAGGATTTCACGGTGTTCGGCGGATCGCTGTCCGAACGGCATGCGCAGAAGATCTGCAAGATCATGGATATGGCGCTCAAAATTGGCGCGCCGGTGATCGGCCTCAACGATTCGGGCGGCGCGCGGATTCAGGAGGGCGTCGCATCGCTCGGCGGCTATGCCGAGGTGTTCCAGCGCAACGTGCTGGCGTCGGGTGTGGTGCCGCAGTTGTCGCTCATCATGGGGCCATGCGCGGGCGGTGCGGTGTATTCGCCGGCGATGACCGACTTCATCTTCATGGTGAAGGATTCGAGCTACATGTTCGTCACCGGCCCCGACGTGGTCCGCACGGTAACGAACGAGATCGTCACGCAGGAGGAACTGGGCGGGGCGATCACCCACACCACCAAGTCCTCGGTCGCCGATTGCGCGTTCGAGAATGACGTCGAGGCGCTGCTGGCCGCGCGCGACTTCATCGACTTCCTGCCCGCCTCCAACCGGACCGGCGTGCCTGTACGACCCTCCGACGATCCGTGGGACCGGATCGAGCCGAGTCTCGACACGCTGATTCCGCCGAGCGCCAACCAGCCCTATGACATGCACGAACTGATCGTACGGACGGTCGACGACGGCAGCTTCTTCGAACTGCAACCGGGCCATGCCGGCAACATCCTGATCGGCTTCGGCCGGATCGAGGGGCGGACCGTCGGCATCGTCGCCAACCAGCCGATGGTGCTGGCCGGGTGCCTCGACATCAATTCGTCGAAGAAGGCGGCGCGGTTCGTGCGCTTTTGCGATGCGTTCGACATCCCGATCGTGACCTTCGTCGACGTGCCGGGGTTCCTGCCCGGCGTGGGGCAGGAGCATTCGGGGATCATCAAGCACGGCGCGAAACTGTTATTCGCCTATGCCGAGGCGACGGTCCCGAAGATCACCGTCATCACCCGCAAGGCTTACGGCGGGGCGTATGACGTGATGGCGTCAAAGCATCTGCGCGGCGACCTGAACTATGCGTGGCCGACCGCCGAGATCGCGGTGATGGGGGCGAAGGGCGCGGTGGAGATCATCTTCCGGTCGAAGGACCCGGCCGAGGTCGCGGCGCGGACGGCGGAATATGAGACCCGCTTCGCCAACCCGTTCGTGGCGGCGAGCAAGGGGTTCATCGACGAGGTGATCCTGCCGCATTCCACCCGGCGGCGGGTGGCGCTGGGACTGCGGAAGCTCAGGAACAAGAAGCTTGAGAACCCGTGGAAGAAGCACGACAACATTCCGCTGTGAGCCGGTTGCTACGCCTCGCGCTGATCGTGGTCGTGCTGGCGGTGGCCGGGTTCGCGGCGGTGCGGCTGTTCGTCGACCATCGGCCTGCCGTCCCCGCCCCCGCCGCATCGCCGACGCCCAAGCCCTCGCCGAGTGGCCTGACGCTGGCGGCGGCGCAGCGTGCGGCGTTTCCCGATGGCATGGAGGCCCGCACGCCCGAGGGGTCGCGGATGGTCTATGCCGACGGGCAACTGGTCGACACGCCGTTCGGCCAGGTGCTGGTCAACCCTGGCACGATCCCCGACGCGGCGCATGTCGAGGGAGGCGCCGTCGCGATCCATTATCTACGACAGGACACAGGCGGCATCCACGTCATCCGCGCGCTGCCGTTCGCGGTACGATCGGGCAGCAGCGGCAGCATTTCCGAATGGAGCGTATCGCGCACGATCGGCGACCTGCCGGTCGTCTATACCGAGGGCGGCGGTACGTGGCAGGGCTATAGCTGTTCGTTCGCGACGTTGACCGAACTGCGCCCGGCCGGCCCCGCCGAACTCGCCACGATCCAGGTGATGGCGAGCGACGACGGCGCGGTGCCGAGCGAACAGGCCAAGACGACGGTCGGCAAGATCGTCGACGTGGTGCCCAACCGGTCGTTCGTCGTCCGCTTCACCGGCGCGCGCAATTTCGACGCCCGCTATGTCCGGCGCGGCGAGCGCTATGTTCCCGAAGGCGGCGAGCGCGACACGCTTGGCGGATGTTAGGAGATACCACCATGACCCTCGGCCGCCTCAACCACATCGGGATCGCCACGCCGTCGATCGCGGCGTCGATCGAAACCTATCGCAGCCTGCTTGGTGCGGAGGCGATCGGGGAGCCGTTCGATCTGCCGGCGCAGGGGGTGAAGGTGTGTTTCATCGATGCGCCTAATACCCAGATCGAGCTGATCGAGCCGTATGACGACGCCTCGCCGATCGCGGGGTTTCTTGCGAAGAACCCAGGCGGCGGGCAACATCACCTCTGCTTCGAGGTGGCGGACATCCATGCCGCGATCGCCGAGCTGACCGCAAAGGGTGCGCGGGTGCTGGGGCACCCTAGGATCGGGGCGCATGGGACGTTGATCGTGTTCGTTCATCCGCGCGACATGGGCGGGGTGCTTGTGGAGTTGATGGAAACGCCGGTGGGGCATTGATGCTTCTTCGTCATTCCGGCGAAGGCCGGAATCCATTGTGCCGGGGTGTTCACGACTCCAGCGATACCGTCCGCATCCATGGATTCCGGCTTTCGCCGGAATGACGGGTGGTTGCGGTGGATTTCGACCGCGCTCTCGACACCATGCTCCCGATTTGATTGAACGCTCCCCATGACCACCGCCCTTCGCAAGCCGCCCGGCACCCCCTCCCCCGTCCGGGCCGATTTCGGCCGGGAGGTCGAGGAAAACCTGTCGACCGTGCCCGGCATTCGCCGCGCCAAGACCGATGCCGCCGTCCTCTTCGCGCTGCCGGGCTTCTTGTCGGACGAGGAATGCGCGCTGCTGATCGCGACGATCGACAACGGGCGGCGCAAGTCGACGCTGCTGACCAGCACCAACGACCCCAATTTCCGCACCAGCGACAGTTGCGATCTCGACCGCTGGCACCCGCTGCTGCAGCCGATCGACGAGAAGATCGCGCATCTGCTGGGCCTGCCGCCCGAACATGGCGAGACGATGCAGGGGCAGCGCTATGCGCCGGGGCAGCAGTTCCGCGCGCACAATGATTATTTCAACGAGAACGAACCCTATTGGGCGTCGATGGCGGTGCAGGGCGGGCAGCGGACGTGGACGGCGATGGTCTATCTGAACGAAGTCGAACAGGGCGGCGCAACTTGGTTTCCGCAGGCCGGGGTACGGTTCAATCCGCGTCCCGGCATGCTGGTGGCGTGGGACAACATGAACCCCGACGGCAGCCCCAACCTCGCCACGCTGCACGAGGGCATGGCGGTGGTCGAGGGCACGAAATACATCATCACCAAATGGTTTCGCGAACGCCCGTGGACGCCGACGATCGAGCCGTAATTCCCCCCAAAGTTTACAAAGTTTACACTAACCACGACACCGCGCGACAGGCGGACCGGGCGATATGTCGACGACAGAGAAAGAGCAGGAGAAGCGGTATCGCCTCCCCTGCCCGATCTATCGTTCGACGGCGGTGTAGGACAGCAGCCGCGTGCTCAATCCACCCGGATGCGGGTGCCCGTCTCGAACCCGTCGGCCAGCAGTGCGACGATCGCATCGGCCACCCGTTCGGGCGGTTTCACGCTCTGCGGGTCCTCGCCCGGATAGGCGCGCTCGCGCATCTTCGTGCGGGTGGCACCCGGATCGACGATCGCGGTGCGGACCGGCGAGATGTTCGCCATTTCGAGGCCATAGCTGGCAACGAGATTGTCGAACGCCGCCTTCGACGCGCCGTACATGCCCCAATAGGCACGCGGGGCCGCACCGACCGAGGAGGTGACACCAACCACTCGCCCGGCACGCGCAAGGCGCAGCATCGGCGAGAAGGCGGCGATCAGCGCGGCGTTGGCAGTGACGTTGAGCGCCATCACCTTGTCGAACTCTTTCAGGTCGAACGACGGCACCGGCCCCAGCGTGCCAAGCGCGCCGGCGTTCAGCACCAGCGCGTCGAGCGCCCGCCACCGCTCGGCGATCGCCGAGACGAGGCGGGGGATCGCGGTCAGGTCATAGAGGTCGACCGGGGCGATCGTCGCCGATCCGCCGGCGGCATAGATCGCGTCCTCGACCTCCTCCAGCCCGCCCGCCGTGCGCGCGACGAGGACGACATGCGCCCCCTCCCCGGCCAGCGCAATCGCGGTCGCGGCACCGATGCCACGGCTGGCACCGGTGACGAGGACCAACTGCCCCTTCAACCGCTCGCTCATCCGACCCGTTCGGCCAGCATGGCGAGCTGATCGACCGAGCTGGTTTCATCCTGATCGGTCAGTGGCGTCGGATAGTCACCGGTGAAGCAGGCGTCGCAATAGCGCGGGCGGACGGCGGTGCGCGCCGCTTCGCCAAGTGCGCGGTACAGCCCGTCGATCGACACGAAGGCGAGGCTGTCGGCCTGGATATAATCGGTCATCCCGCCAAGATCGAGCTTCGCGGCGAGCAGCTTGGCGCGTTCGGGCGTGTCGACGCCGTAGAAGCAGCTATGCCGCGTCGGCGGGCTGGCGATGCGCATATGGACTTCGGCCGCGCCGGCATCGCGCATCATCTGCACGATCTTGAGGCTCGTGGTGCCGCGCACGATCGAATCGTCGATCAGGACGATCTTGCGGCCCTCGATCAGCTTGCGGTTGGCGTTGTGCTTCAACTTCACGCCGAGATGGCGGACCTTGTCGCCCGGCTGGATGAAGGTGCGCCCGACATAGTGCGAGCGGATGATGCCGAGTTCGAATGGAATGCCCGATGCCTGGGCATAGCCGATCGCGGCGGGCACGCCCGAATCGGGCACCGGGATCACCAGATCGGCATCGACCGGATTTTCGGACGCCAGTTCGGCACCGATCGCCTTGCGCACCGAATAGATCGACCGGTCGTCGCTGATCGAATCGGGCCGCGAGAAATAGACCCATTCGAAGATGCAGGGACGCGGGGACAGCGGCGCAAACGGGCGGATCGAGCGCAGTTCGCCGTTCTTGACGATCACCAGCTCGCCCGGATCGACCTCACGGACGAATTCCGCGCCGACCACGTCGAGCGCCACGGTTTCCGACGCGAAGATATAGGCACCGTCGCCCAGACGGCCCATCACCAGCGGCCGGATGCCGAGCGGATCGCGGCAGGCGATCATCCCCTCGGGCGTCATGCAGATCAGCGAATAGGCACCCTCGACCTGTTTCAGCGCGTCGATGAACCGGTCGAGCAGCGTGCGATAGTTCGACGTCGCGACGAGGTGGATGATGACCTCGGTATCGCTGGTCGACTGGAAGATCGATCCGGTGCGGACCAGATCCTTGCGCAGCCGCATCGCGTTGGAAAGATTGCCGTTGTGCGCCACCGCAAAGCCGCCCGACGCCAGTTCGGCGTACAACGGCTGGATGTTGCGGTTCGACGTCTCGCCGGTGGTCGAATAGCGCACATGGCCGCAGGCGGTGGCCCCGGGCAGCGATTCGATGATTTCCGGCCGGTCGAAATTGCCCGCGACATGGCCCTGTGCGCGCTGGGTATGGAACATCGCCCCGTCCCAGCTACAGATGCCGGCCGCTTCCTGGCCGCGGTGCTGGAGCGCGTGGAGGCCAAGCGCCACCAGTGCCGCCGCGCCGTCCGCGCCGGAAACACCGAAGATGCCGCACTCTTCGCGCAGCTTGTCGTCGTCGAATGGATGGGTGGTGAACATAGGCCCTTCCGGGGGTAAGCGTGTCACACGACCGCCATATAGGCAGGCGGAATCGATTTGTCGCCCTTTGATCGTCGATTGCGGCGGAACCGTGATCGGCGATAGGAGTTGCGGCGATGGAACACCGTGACACCGGACTGGTGCTGAACCCCAAATTCGATGGCGACGGGCTGTTGACGGCGATCGCCGTCGATGCCGCCAGCGGCGAACCGCTGATGGTCGCGCATATGAACGCCGACGCGCTGCGGCTGACGATCGAGAGCGGCGAGGCGACCTTCTGGTCGCGCAGCCGCGCGCGGTTGTGGAAGAAGGGCGAGACGTCGGGCAACGTGCTGCGCGTGGTCGAGGCACGGATCGATTGCGATCAGGACGCGCTGTGGCTACGCTGCATCCCCGCCGGGCCGGCGTGCCATACCGGCGCGGACAGTTGCTTCTTTCGCCGGATCGAGGGGGATCGGCTGGTCCCGGTTTCATGAGGGCGTTGGCGCTGCTGTTCCTGCTCGCCGCCTGTTCGGGGCCGGGTAGCAACGCACCGGCGCAGGGCGGCGCGGCGCTGGAGGCGGCGGCGATCGAGCGCGGCATCGTGCGCGATCCCGCCACCCGTGCCGCGACCGGACTGTTCGCGCGCGAGGGCGACCGGCTGTGCCTGATCGAGCGGGGCGACACGGTGCGGATCGGCGGGTTCATCGACTATGGCGACGGCATCGGCTGCACCGCGCGCGGCAGCGCGACGCGGATGGGCGAGACGCTGTCGGTCGATTTCGGGCAGGGCTGCCGTTTCGACGCCGGGTTCGACGGCGACCGGGTGCGTTTTCCGGGCAAGCTGCCGGCTGGGTGCGAACGACTGTGTACGCGGCGGGCGTCGCTCGCCGGGCTGACGCTCGACCGGCTGAGCGAGAGCGCGTCGGAGGCGGAGGCGCTGCGCACTCCCAAGGGTGTGGCGCTGTGCGGTTAGGGCCAGCGGCTCCCCTCCCTGACAAGGGAGGGCCGGGGGTGGGTCGGCCCGAGAGGAAACGTACGCGCTCCACAGCCGGCCAACCCACCCCCAACCCCTCCCTTGCCAGGGAGGGGAGCAGATTGGGAAGCCATTTCGTTGAATGTCGACCGGGCCTGGATCAGCCGCCCTTCACCAGCGTCACCTGCGCCACGGTGATGCCGCCGCCCCGGAACCCGCCCTCGCAATACATCAGATAGTAACGCCACAGGTCGGCGAACCGGTCGTCGATCATCGGCAGGCGGCCTTGCGCGCGGGCGGTATCGAACGTCTGCCGCCAGCGCAGCAGCGTTTCGGCATAGTCGAGGCCGAAATGATGGACGTCGCGCCACGCCAGCTCGCGTGCCTCGGCCAGCGCGCGGAAGCGCGGTTCGGACAGCAGCATGCCGCCGGGAAAGACGTGCGCCTGGATGAAGTCGACATTGCCGGCATAGGCGTCGAACAGCGGTTCGGCGATGGCGATATACTGGAGCGCGGCGCGACCGCCGGGTTTTAGCCGGGCGGCGATCGTGTCGAGATAAGCGGGCCAATATTCATGGCCGACCGCCTCGACCATCTCGATGCTGGCGATCGCGTCATAGGTGCCGGTGACGTCGCGGTAATCGGTGAGGGCGACGGTGACGCCGGGCAGCGCCAGTGCCTCGACCTGCGCCAGTTGGCGCTGCGAGAGCGTGATAGCCTCGACCCGCCGCCCGGCGGCCGAGGCGGCGGCGGCGAACGATCCCCAGCCGCAGCCGATTTCGAGGATGCGATCCCCTGCCCGCGTCGCCGTGCGGTCGAGGATCGCGGTGAGCTTGCGGTGCTGCGCGACTTCGAGCGGTTCGTGGGCGTCGGCGAAGATCGCGCTGGAATAGGTCAGCGTGCGGTCGAGCCATTCGCGGTAGAAGTCGTTGCCGAGGTCGTAATGCGCGGCGATGTTCGCCCTTGCCCCCGGCCGGTCGTTGCGACGCGCGCGGTGGTTCAGCCGGCGCAGCAGTCGCGACACGCCGCCGGCGCGCGCGGCGGTGCCGAGCGTCCCGGCATTGCGCATGAACAGGTCGAACAACGGCACCGGATCGGGGCTCGACCAGTCGCCGTCGGCCCAAGCCTCGTACCAGCCGGCCGATCCGCCGCGCGCCAGCCGCCACATCGCGCGCCAGCGGTGGAGGACGACGATCGCCACCGGTCCGTCGCCGCGCCCGCCAAGCCTACGCCGGGTCCCGTCGGGCAGCGTCGCCTCGATCGCGCCGACGGCGAGGCCATGGTCGATCCGGTCGAGGGCGCGGGCGAACAGCGGGGCAAGCAGGGAGAACGGGTCGACGGACATCGCGCGCCTGACAGCACGGCGCAGCGCACGCGGCAAGTGGCTATCAGACGCCCTTGGCCGCTGTCAGCGCGCGTTCGCGTGCCTCGCGATGCTCGATCCGCTTTTCGGGATAGTCCTTCGGGCGGCATCCGGCGGCGTCGGGATCGTGGATCGCGGCATCGGACAGATGCTTCAGTTCGGGCACCCAGCGACGGATATAACCGGCGGCATCGAATTTTTCGGACTGGGTCAGCGGGGCCATGATCCGCCCGAACATGTTCGAATCGACCCCGGTGCCCGCGACCCATTGCCAGTTGACCGCATTGTTGCCGTAGTCGGCATCGACCAGACAGTCCCAATACCAGCGCTCGCCCTCGCGCCAGTCGATCAGCAGATGCTTGATGAGGAACGAGGCGGCGATCATCCGCACCCGGTTGTGCATCCAGCCGACCTGCCACAATTGCCGCATGCCGGCATCGACGATCGGATAGCCGGTGCGCCCTTCCTGCCACGCCTTGAGGTCGCGCTTCGCGGCGGCACCGGTGCGCCATGGCATCTTGTCGTAGCGGGCGCGGCCATTGGCGTCGGCATAGTCGGGCATCGACAAGATGACGCCGCTGGCGAAGTCGCGCCACGCCAGTTCCTTGCGGAAGGTCGTCAGGCTGTCACCCGACCCGTCGAGCGCGGCCCAGATTTGGCGTGGGGTGATCTCGCCATGGTGGAGGTGCGGCGACAGGTTGGAGCTGCCGTCGATCGAGGGCAGGTTGCGGGCGGTGTCATAGTCGCCGAGGCGCTTCGCAAAGGATTTGAGCGCGGCGTGTGCGCCGTCCTCGCCGGGGGTCCATGCGGTGAATGCGGTCGACCAGTCGGGCTTGGTCGGCAGCAGGTTCCAGTCGGCGAGGGTGTCCGACTTCGGCCATTTGGGCGGCGCGGGAATGCTGCGGGGCGCTGCGACCGGATCGTCGGGCGGCAGCATCCGGTTGAGCGCCTTCCAGAATGACGAATAGATCTTGAACATTCCGCCCGACCCGGTGGTGACGCTTTCGGGCGGGCGCAGGTGGTTGCCGTCGTGGAGGGTGAGGCAATCGCCGAGCGCGTCCTGTGCCTTTACCCACCATGGTTCGTAGTGGCGCATCGCGTGGATTTCACCCGCGCCGGTTTCGGTCAGGAGCGCCCGCAATTCCTTCACCGCGTCGCCGCGCCGCAGGATCAGGCGCGAACCCTTGTCGCGCAGCGCCTTGTCGAGCGCGGTCAGGCTGTGGTGCAGCCACCAGCGCTGCGCCCCGCCGATGCGCCAGTCGCCCGGTGCATCGTCGTCGAGGACATAGACCGGGATCACCACCCCGGCATGGGCGGCGGCAACGAGCGCGGGGTGGTCACGCAGGCGGAGGTCCTGGCGGAGCCAGAGCAGGACGGGATCGGTCATCGAGCGACGTTACGCCTGCGCAGCGACCCCGGTTCCCTCCGCCACCGCGACGATCGAGGCGATATGGCGATGTGCTACTTCGAGGAGGTCGCCGTAGCCGCCACCCAGCGCACTGGCGATCGGCAGTCCCTTCGCGCGCGCCAGCCGCCCCATCCAGCGGTCGCGCTCGATCAGGCCGCCTTGCGTGAGCGCCAGCCGCCCGAGCCGGTCGCCGGCGAACGGATCGACCCCTGCCTGATACAGCAGCAGCGACGGCGCGAACGAATCGATCAGCGGCACCAGTGTTGCCTCCAGCGTCGCGAGATATTCGTCGTCGCCCATCCCGTCGGGCAGGCCGACGTCGAGCGTCGAGCGGGCCTTGCGCGCGGGAAAATTCTTTTCGGCATGGATCGAATAGGTCGCGAGGCCATGCCGCCCGGCGAGCAGCGAGGCGGTGCCATCGCCCTGATGCACGTCGACATCGACCACCAGCACCCGCGCGCACGTCCCCTCCTCGACCAGCCGGTAGGCGGCGATGGCGAGGTCGTTGAACACGCAATAGCCCGCCCCGGTATCGGCCAGCGCATGGTGGCTGCCCCCGGCGGTGTTGGCGGCATAGCCGCGCGCCATCGCCACCCGCGCGGCGGCATAGGTGCCGCCGGGCACCGCCTGCGCACGCAGCGCCATCGGCGGGGTGACGGCGAAACCGATCCGCCGTTCCTTGGCCGGGGGCACCCGCGCCTCGATCACCTCGGCGACATAGTCGTCGTCATGCACCGCCTCGATCCACGCGCGCGGCATGGGCGGGCCTTCGTGCCATTCCACCCGGTCGCCCAGATCGATGAGCAGGTCACGGACGAGGCCGTTCTTGCCCCAGCGATAGCGGCTGCCGGGCGGGGCCTCGGCGACATAGTCGGGGTGGTGGACGACGGGGATCACGCTGCATAGGTAGGGGGCAAGCCCCGTGCCGCAACGCGCATGGTCCACAGGAGACGCCGTTTGTCCGATCCGTATGTCCGGCCCGATGTGCGGGTGTTCCTCGACTATCTGGCGCGTGTGCCGGGGCCACGGATGCACGAACTCGATGCCCCGGCGGCACGGGCACAGTATCTGGCGATGAAGGATGTCGCCGATCTGGGCGTCGGCGATCTGGCGGTGACGCGCGACGTGGTGATTCCGGTGGCGGGCGGCACGATCGGCGCGCGGGTGTTCGACACCCGCGAGGACCGGGTCGCCGGGCCGGTGGTCGTCTTCTATCACGGTGGTGGCTTCGTGATCGGCGATGTCGCGACCCATGCCGGCTTCTGCGCCGAAATGGCGCGCGCGCTCGACTTGCCGGTGGTGTCGGTCGACTATCGCCTCGCCCCCGAACATCCATGGCCGACCGCGCCCGACGATGCCGAGGCGGCGGCAAGGTGGGTGGCCGATGCGCCGCCCGAACTGGGGCTGAAGGTCGCCTCGCTGGTGCTGGCGGGCGACAGCGCGGGCGGCAAGCTGACCATCACCACCGCGATGGCCTTACGCGACGCACCCGCCGCCGTACCGGTGATCGCACAATTTCCGATCTATCCGGCGGCCGACTTCTCGCAGGTCTATCCGTCGTTCGAGCAGTTCGCCGATGGCTATCTGCTGACGCGCGAGGGATTGCAGTATTTCGCCGACGCCTATCGATCGGACCCGTCGCAGGTGCGCGGGTCGCCGCTGCTCGGCGACTGCCACGACCTGCCGCGCGCGCTGGTGCTGACCGCCGGCCTCGACCCGATCCGCGATCAGGGGCGGGCCTATGCCGCGAAACTGGCGCAGGCGGGCGTGGCCGTCACCTTCCGCGAGGCGCGCGGCAATATCCATGGGTTCGTGACGCTGCGCCGCGCGATCCCCTCCAGCGTCGGCGATGTCGCGGGCGCGCTGGCGGCATTGAAGGCGATCGTGACCGAGGCGGAGGCCGACCGGGTGATGGCGCAGGCGGCGGGCACGCGGTAAGGGAGCCGACATGGACAAGACCACCCTCCCCTATCGCCCCTGTGCCGGCGTCATGCTGATGAACCGTGACGGGCAAATCTTCGTCGGCCAGCGGCTCGATTCGACGCTGGAGGCGTGGCAGATGCCGCAGGGCGGGATCGATCCCGGCGAGGAACCGCTCGACGCCGCCGTGCGGGAGTTGCGCGAGGAAACCGGGGTGGTCGCGACCAAGGTCCGGCTGATCGCCGAGGCGCCCGACGAGCTGTTCTACGACCTGCCCGACGATATGATCGGCCGCATCTGGAAGGGCAAATGGCGCGGCCAGCGCCAGCGCTGGTTCCTGTTCGCGTTCGACGGCGACGACGGCGACATCGATATCCAGACGCCCGAACCCGAATTCCGCGCATGGCGCTGGGCCGATCCCGCCGACCTGCCGACGATGATCGTGCCGTTCAAGAAGACGCTGTACGAAGCGGTGATCGCTGCCTTTTCCTCGCACCTGCACCGGTGAGCCGCCCTTGAACCACGACGGAGCGTTCACGCTGCGGCAAGCGGATCGGCTATAGCGGAGTGGCGATGCCCAACCCCCTGTTCCTGCTGCCGCTCGGCGCCTATTATGCGGACCTGCCGCCGGAACCCGATCTGCCGATCGAGATCCGCACGATGCTGGAAGAGGCGATGGCGTCGGGCAACGACGGCGACGTCGCCACCATCGTCAAATACGCGCGCAAGGCGGCGCCGAAACATTCGCAGAAGATCGCCGAACTGGCGTCGCATTATACGTCCGAACGCAGCGAAAAGAACGTCAAGCTGCTGCGCACCGCCTCGTTCGGCGCGCTGCTGAAAGGGCGGGCCGAGATCGGCGGGTGGATCAACGGCGGCAATTCGAACACGCTCGGCGTCACCGGCGTGCTCGACCTGTCGCGCGAAGGCTATCGCTGGCGGCACAAGCTGAAGTTGCAGGCGGATTATCAGGAGACGAACAACGTCACCACCCGCGAACATTATCTCGCGGCGTTCGAACCGAACTACAAGGTCG
Organism: Sphingomonas sp. Leaf25; assembly: GCF_001421635.1. Taxonomy (NCBI): domain Bacteria; kingdom Pseudomonadati; phylum Pseudomonadota; class Alphaproteobacteria; order Sphingomonadales; family Sphingomonadaceae; genus Sphingomonas; species Sphingomonas sp. Leaf25. The sequence goes on along the minus strand of NZ_LMKU01000012.1, from coordinate 191,802 downwards.
ACGACAGGCTCTACGTCTATGGCGCGGCGCAGTATGAGTCCGACCAGTTCTTCGGCTATCACGATCGCTATTCGGCATCGGGCGGGGCGGGTTACACGGTGCTGGCGCGCGGACCGATCACGCTCGACGTCGAACTCGGACCGGCGTTCCGCCACACGACCTTCACCGACGGCAATGTCGAGCGCAACCTGGCGGGGCGCGGATCGGTCGATCTCGACTGGAAGCTGACCTCGGCGCTGACGCTGCGGCAGGACACCTCGGCCTATCTCCAGGCGGCGAACAGCACCGTCACCAGCCTGACCGCGATCGACGCCAAGCTGCTCGGGCCGCTGTCGGCGCGGTTTTCCTATAATATCCAGTATGAAAGCCTGCCCCCCGCCGGGCGGGTCAACGCCGACACCACCGGACGGGCATCGCTGGTCTACGCCTTCTAGGCAGGCTACACCCCTCTCCCATGGAGAGAGTATCGTCTGACGAACGGCGGCTGATCGAGCATATCGACGGGCCTGCGATGCTGCGATCGGTCGAACGCTGGGTCGCGGTGAACAGCGGGACGCGCAACCTGCCGGGCCTTGCGAGGATGGCTGGATTGCTGGCCGATGCCTTCGCGGTCCTGCCCGGCGAACTGACGCTGGTCGACCCCGCCCCGGTCGATGCGGTCGAGCCGGACGGGCGGGTGCGGGCGATCGACCATGGCCGCCACCTGCTGCTGCGCGTCCGCCCGCAGGCGGCGTGCCGGATGCTGTTCACCGGCCATATGGACACGGTGTATGGCGTCGATCATCCGTTTCAGGAGGCGCGCTACCGTGAACCCGGCGTGCTGAACGGCCCCGGCGCGGCGGACATGAAGGGCGGACTGGCGGTGCTGCTCGCCGCGCTGGGCGCGATTGAGCGGGGCGGGCCGACGGCGGACTTCGGCTATGACGTGGTCATCAATTCCGACGAGGAAACCGGGTCGTTCGCCTCCGCCGCGCTGATCGAGGCCCATGCGGCGGGCAAGGTCGCCGCCTTCACCTATGAACCGGCGCTGCCCGACGGGACGCTGGCCGGCGCGCGCGGCGGCACCGGCAATTTCTCGCTGACCGTCACCGGGCGCAGCGCGCATGCCGGGCGCAACCCGGAGGAAGGCCGCAACGCGGTGGTCGCCGCCGCCGATCTCGCGCTGCGGCTGGCGGCGGAAGGTGGACCGGGGCTGGCGGTCAATCCCGCGCGGATCGATGGCGGCGGGCCAAACAACGTCGTGCCCGACCATGCGGTGCTGCGCGTCAACTTCCGACCCAAGGCCGCCGCCGACATTGCCCGCGCCGACGCGGCGATCGACCGCATCATCGCCGGGGTTGCCGAGGCGCGCGACGTCGCCATTTCCCGCCACGGCAGCTTCAACCGCCCGCCCAAACCGATCGATGCCGCAGCGGTGAAGCTGTTCGCGCTGGTGCAGGCGACCGGTAGCGACCTTGGCATCCCGATCCAATGGCGGGACACCGGCGGGGTGTGCGACGGCAACAACATCGCCGCGCAAGGGGTGGCGGTGATCGACACCATGGGGGTGCGCGGCGGCGCGATCCATTCGCCGGACGAATATATGATCGTCGACAGCTTGGCCGAACGTGCCGCGCTGTCGGCGGTCGCCATATCGCGCATCGCGCGCAAGGGGGGCCTGTGACGTTCCGCATCCGCGCCGCGCGCGAAGACGATCTGAAATATCTCTACGAGATGGCCAAGCTGACCGGTGGCGGCTTCACCAACCTGCCGCCCGATCGCAACGCGCTGATCGCCAAGCTGGAACGCAGTACGCTCGCCTTCGCGCATGACGAGGACGAACCGCGCGACGAGGCGTTCGTGCTGGTGCTGGAGAATATCGACACCGGCGAGGTGCGCGGCACGTCGCAGATCTTCACCAAGGTCGGCCAGCGCTGGCCGTTCTATTCCTATCGCGTCGCCACGCTGACCAAGCACAGCGAGGCGCTGGGGCGGACGTTCCGTGCCGAAATCCTCAACCTCGTCAACGATCTGGAGGGGTCGAGCGAGGTCGGCGGGCTGTTCCTCCATCCCGGTGAGCGCGCCGGCGGGCTGGGGCTGCTGCTCGCCCGCTCGCGCTATCTGTTCATCGCCCGGCACCGCGCGCGCTTCGCCGACCGGGTGCTGGCGGAACTGCGCGGGATCATTGACGAGGCGGGGGGATCGCCGTTCTGGGATGGGGTCGCCGGGCGGTTCTTCGGCATGAGCTTTCAGGATGCCGACCAGTTCAACGCGATCCACGGTAACCAGTTCATCGCCGACCTGATGCCGCGCCACCCGGTCTATATCGCGATGCTGCCGGAAGCAGCGCGCTGCGTCGTCGGCCTGCCCCACCCGACCGGGCGCGCGGCGATGCGGATGCTGGAGAACGAAGGCTTCGCCTATGAGAAATACGTCGACATCTTCGACGGCGGCCCGTCGATGACCGCGCGGACCGACCAGATCGCTACGGTGCGCGACCGGCGCGAGGGCAAGGTCGTGGAGGTCGCGGGCGGCGGCGCGCCATCGATCCTGTCGACCGGGCGGCTGGGCGACTTCCGTGCCTGTCTGGGCGAGGTGACGCTGCGCGGCGACGGCATCGCGATCGACCCGCAAGCCGCCCGCGCGCTCGGCGTCGACATTGGCGCGACCCTGCATCATGTGGAGCGCTGAGATGCTGAGCGAGATCAGTTTCGACGGCATCATCGGGCCGAGCCACAATTACGCGGGGCTGAGCCACGGCAATCTCGCCGCGACCCGCAACGCGGGCGCGGTTTCGCGGCCGCGCGCCGCCGCGTTGCAGGGGGTGGCGAAGATGCGCGCCAACCTCGCGCTGGGGCTGACGCAGGGCATATTGCTGCCGCATGCCCGGCCCGACCGGCGCTGGCTGGAAGCGCTGTCGATCGATTATGCCGATGCCGCGCCGGAGTTGCAGGCGCAGGCGCTGTCGGCGTCGGCGATGTGGGCGGCCAATGCCGCGACCGTCTCGCCCGCGCCCGATTGCGGCGACGGGCGCTGCCACCTGTCGGTCGCCAATCTGGTGACGATGCCGCATCGCAGCCATGAATGGCCGCAGACGCTGGCGCAACTGCGCACCGCCTTCGCCGATCCGGCGTTCGCAGTCCACAGCCCGGTCCCCGCACCGTTCGGCGACGAGGGCGCAGCCAATCACATGCGGCTGTGCTACGCCCACGATGCGCCGGGCGTCGAGGTGTTCGTCTATGGCGTCGGCGGCGGTCCGTTCCCCGCGCGGCAGCACCGTGTCGCCAGCGAGGCGACGGCGCGGACCCACCGGCTCGATCCCGCCCGCACATTGTTCGTCCGCCAGTCCGATGCGGCGATCGCCGCCGGCGCGTTTCACAACGATGTCGTCGCGGTCGCCAACGAGCGCGTGCTGTTCGCGCACGAGCAGGCGTTCGAGGACCGCAACGGTTTTTTCGCCGACCTGCGCGCGGCGATGCCGTCGGTCGAGATCGTCGAGGTGCCTGCCGCGCGCGTCTCGCTGGAAGACGCCATCGCCTCCTATCTGTTCAACGCGCAACTGGTGACGCTGCCCGGCGGCGGGGGCATGGCGCTGGTCCTGCCCGCCGAGGCGCGCGAGACGCCGTCGGTCTGGGCATGGCTGACCGAACTAGTCGCGGGCAACGGGCCGATCCGGCGGCTTGAGGTCGTCGATGTGCGCGAATCGATGGCCAATGGCGGCGGCCCCGCCTGCCTGCGGCTGCGCGTCGTCGCCGATCCGGCGAACATCGATCCGCGCTTTATGGTCGACGAGGCGAAGCTCGACCGGATCGCGGCGGTCATCGAGGCATACTGGCCCGAACGCATCGCGCCGGGCGACATCGGCGATCCGGCGCTGATCGAAAGGATCGAGGCAGCGCGGATCGCGCTGTACGAAGCACTCGACCTTGTCGGGTTAATTGACATTTAACCATGTTGCCGACCGTCGAAATGGCGGGTATCTGCGGATGGTACAGGATTTGCAGAGGGGTGAATCATGCTCGACCGCCTCAAAAGCCTGTTCACCATCAAGTCCAAGTTCGAGGCGTTCCTCGTCATCTATGGCCTTGCGGTCGGCGCGGTCGAACGTGGGCTGCATTATGTCCAGCTCTATCCCGGCATCGGCGGCTGGCTGTTGTTCGCGGTGTGCCCGATCGCGGTGTTCATGGCCGGCGCGCGCATTCTCGATTCGATCGACGCGGAACAGGCTTTGCGCTAACCGGCGCGCATGCCGCGTGAAATCACTGCCTATTCCAATCCGATCGTCAAGGCCGCCCGCCTGCTGCGCGAGAAGCGCCACCGCCGTGAACAGCGCCGGTTTCTGGCGGAGGGCCTACGCATCCTCACCGAAGCGCGCGAGACCGGCTGGCTCCCCGCCGAACTCTTCTACGCCAGCGACGAGAAGCATCCGCTGCTCGAAACGCTGATCGAGGAAACCGAGGCGGCGGGCGGAATCGCCATCGCCACCACCGTCGACATCCTCTCCAAGCTGTCGGGCAAGGACAATCCGGGGGCGGTCGTCGGTGTGTACGACGAATTCTCGACCGCCCTGACCGCGATCGACCGGCGCAACGCCTCGCTGTGGCTGGTGGCCGAACGGCTGCGCGATCCGGGCAACCTCGGCACCATCCTGCGCACGGCGGATGCGACCGGGGCGGGCGGGCTGATCCTGATCGACGAGTGCGTCGATCCATTCTCGGTCGAGGCGGTGCGCGCCAGCATGGGTGCGATCTTCACCGTCGCGGTGGCGCGGGCCGACTGGGCGACCTTCCGCGACTGGCTGCGCGCCGGCCCGGGAATGCTGGTGGGGTTGAGCCTCGATACCGACCACGACTATCGCGCGGCGAGCTATGGCGACCCCACCTTCCTGCTGACCGGCAACGAGGCGCAGGGGATGCCGCCGCACATGGCCGCCGAATGCGACCTGCTGGTCAAGCTGCCGATGCTGGGCCGCGCCGACAGCCTGAACGCGGCGGTGGCCACGGCGGTGATGGCCTATACCGTGCTGGGACAGCATCGCCCCTGAACCTTTGAGCAAGCGGTGCATTGCATGCGCCATGACCCGCCCGACCTTCGCCGCCCTGCCCGCCGCCGACCTCGACACGCTGGACCGCCCCAGCGTCGTGGTGTTCGGCGCGAGCGAGGCGACCCCGTACAACAGCGCCGACCCCAGCCATTCAGCCGACGCCCCGGCGGCGATCCGCAGCGCATCACTGGGCTTCGCGCGGCAATTGTCGCAGATCGATTTCGATCTGGGCTTCACCCCCTTCCCCGACCCGGACGATTTTCGCCGCACCTGCGACGCGGGCGATGTCGCGACGACGCCCGAGGATGCGGCCGGCAACCGCGAGCGCATCACCGCCGCGACCCGCGCCGTGCTGACGGCGGGCGGGGTGCCGATCGTGCTGGGTGGCGATGATTCGGTGCCGATCCCGGTCGCCGCCGGCTTCGCCGATGCCGGACCGCTGACCGTCGTGCAGATCGACGCGCATGTCGACTGGGGCGATGTGATCCTGAACGAGCCGAACGGCTATGGCTCGCCGATGCGGCGGCTGGCCGAGATGGATCATGTGACGGGCATGGTGCAGATCGGCATCCGCGGGCTGGGCAGCGGCGGCGCGTGGCAGATCGACGATGCGCGGGCATGGGGCAGCCGGATCGTCACCGCCTATGACCTGATCCGCCACGGTATCGACGCGGCGATCGACCAGGTGCCGGCGGGCGGGCGCTATCTGGTGTCGATCGATTGCGACGGGATCGACCCGGCGGCGTTTCCGGCGGTGGCGATGCCGACACCGGGCGGGTTGCGTTATGAGGAGGTCGTGCTGCTGCTGCGCGCGCTGGCCGAACGCGGCACGATCGCCGGGCTGGTGCTGGCCGAATATGTCCCTGCGCGCGACGATCCGCAGCGGCTGTGCGCACTGATGGCGGCACGGATCGCGGCGGTGACGATCGGGCTGGTGCTGGGCGCGGCGGAAGAAGGGTGACGCCGGTCACATCTCGCCTCCCCTCCCTGACAAGGGAGNGGCCCCGGCCCGCGAGGGAAGGTTGCTCTGCCACAACCACCCAACCCACCCCCGACCCCTCCCTTCTCAGGGAGGGGAGGATGGGCGCGGCATAGCGGCCCTACTCCGCCCTTGCCTCTTCCGCCTCGGCGATCGCCACCGCCAGCTTGGTGAGCGGACGCGGCGATTGTTCGACGATCGGCAGCGGGTCGATCGACTTGCCGCCGGTATCGACGTTCAGCGTCTCGAACCGCTTGGCCGAGGTCATCACCTGCGATTCGAGGCTGCCGACGAAAGCGTTGTAGGCGGTGTTCGCCCCTTCGAGATTCTTGCCGAGCCGTGCGATATGCTCACCCATCTTGGCGAGGCGGGCGTGTAGTTCGCGCCCCAACTGCCCGATCTGTCGCGCCTCGCCCGCCAGATTCTCCTGCCGCCACACCGCCGCGACGGTACGGGCGATCGCGATCAGGTTGGTCGGCGTGGCGATCAGCACGCGGCGGTCGAACGCATAGTCCCACAGGTCCGGCGCATGCTCCAGCGCGGCGGCGAGGAAATGCTCGCCGGGCACGAACATCACGACATAGTCGGGCGTATCCTCGAACTGCGCCTGATAGCTCTTGGCGCCGAGCGCGTTCACATGGTTCTTCATCGACGCGACATGCGCGGTCATGAACGCGGCGCGCTCGCCCTCGTCGACCGCGCCATGCGCGTCCTGATAGGCGTTCAGGGACACCTTGGCGTCGATGACGAGGCTCTTGCCGCCGGGCACCTTGACGATCGCATCGGGGCGCAGCCGGCCTTCGCCGTGGTCGACCGACACTTCCATCTGGAAATCGGTATGTTCGGCCAGCCCGCACGTTTCCAGTACGTTGCGCAGTTGCTGTTCGCCCCAGCGCCCCCGCGCCTTGGGGGCGGAGCGCAGCGCGTTGACCAGCTTGGCCGCCTCGCTCTTGACCGATTCTTGGCCGATGCGCATCGCATCCATCAGGCCCTTCAGCGTGCCATAGGCTTCCTGCCGCTCGCCCTCGACCTTGCCGATGCTTGCCTCATAGCGTTTCAGCGTCGCCTCGACAGGGGCCAGCAGCGCCTTCAGCTTCATCTCGTTGGTGTCGCCGGCCTGCGCGAAGCGTTCGTTGGCGCGGGTCAGGAAGGCGCGCTGCGCGCCGTCGAGCATCACCTGCGCCGTCTCGCGGAACTGCGCCGCCATCGCTTCGCGCGCATCCTTGAATTCGGTCAGCCGCTGTTCGAACGCGGCGGCATTGGCTTTCAGCGCGGCATGGTCGATCAGCAGCGCGTCGCGATCGGCGCGGATCTCGCCCAGTTCCTCGCGCAGTGCCGGCACTTCCTTCGCCCGCTCGCTGGCCAGCGCCAGATCGGCGATCGCCGCCTTGAAATCATTCTCGCGCCGGTCGCGATCCTCGCGCAGTTGCTGTGCCTGTCGGCTGCCCGCCAGCCAGCCGATGGCAAGCCCGGCCAGCAGGACGGCAACGACGACGAGCAACAATACGGGGTCCATGCGATACTCCGGGTGGAACGGACGGGGAACCTACCCGCCCTCCTTCCTACCGACAAGGTGACGGGAGTTCGGTTCGTCGCTTCGAGCGCACTTACCCACGGCGTCATCCCGGTGAAGGCTGGGGTCTTTTGCCGTTGAAGTACCGTGCTTTCGCCGGGGTGACGTCAATGGTCAATGACGCAGATGAACCGGCGTTACGCCGCCTTGCGCGCCTTGTTCAGCTTCTTGATGACCATGTCGCGTTTCAGCCGCGACAGGTGATCGATGAACAGCACGCCGTTCAGATGGTCCATCTCGTGCTGGAGGCACGTCGCCATCAGCCCGTCGAGCCACTCGTCATGCGCGTCGCCGTTCTGGTCGGTCCACGTCACGCGGCACCGTTCGGGGCGGACGACATCGGCGAACTGTTCGGGGATCGACAGACAGCCTTCCTGATAGACCGACTGTTCCTCCGACGTCTCGACGATCTCGGGGTTCACGAACGCATGGGGGGCCTTGACCGGCTTGCCCTCCTCGTCCTGCTCTTCCTGCAGGTCGATCACCAGTACGCGCCACGGCACCGCGACCTGGATCGCCGCCAAACCGATGCCCGGCGCGTCGTACATCGTCTCGAACATGTCGGCGATGAGCGTCTTGACCTCGTCGGTCAGCCCCTCGACGGGTTCGGAAACGAGGCGGAGGCGGGGATCGGGAATCTCGATGATCGGAAGAATAGCCATAGCGCTCTAGCTACTAGCATATCCCCGGCCGTCAAGCGACCGGACGGCGCGCGCGCAGCGCCTGCGCCAGCGTCCCTTCGTCGAGATAATCGAGTTCGCCACCGACCGGCAGGCCGTGGGCGAGCTGGGTCAGGCGCACCGGATATTTCTCGATCCGCTCGGCGATGTAATGTGCCGTCGTCTGTCCCTCCAGCGTGGCGTTCATCGCCAGCACGACCTCGTCGATGCCGCCGGCCGCGACCCGCGCAACCAGCGCGTCGATCGACAGGTCGTCGGGGCGCACGCCTTCCAGCGCCGACAGCCGTCCGCCCAACACATGGAAGCGACCGGGGAACAACCGCGAGCGATCGAGCGCCCACAGATCGGCGACCTCCTCGACGACGCACAGCGACCGGTCGTCGCGCCGGGGATCGGTGCAGACCGCGCACGGATCGGTCGTGTCGACGTTGCCACAGGTCGAACAGGTCGCCAGCCGCCGCGCCACCCGGTCGAGCGCGACCAGCAGCGGATCGAGCGCCGTCTCGCGCTTCTTGACCAGATGCAGCACCGCGCGCCGCGCCGAACGGGGACCGAGCCCGGGAAGCCGGGACAGCGCCTGGGTCAGCGCATCGATTTCGGGAGAAGCCATCGCTCCCAAGATAGGGGGTTGCAACCCCGAGCGCCACGGTGTCGAGAGGCGGTCATGCGGATCATCTTCATGGGCACGCCCGAGTTTGCGGTGCCGGTTTTTCAGGCGCTGGTCGATGCCGGCCATACTGTCGTCGCGGCCTATAGCCAGCCACCGCGCCGTGCCGGGCGGGGCAAGGCGCTGACCCCCTCGCCGGTCCAGCGGCTCGCCGAGCAGTTGGGCGTCGCGGTGCGGACCCCGGTCAGCCTGAAAGGAGCGGACGAACAGGCGGCGTTTGCGGCGCTGAACGCCGATGTCGCGGTGGTCGCCGCCTACGGTCTGTTGTTGCCGCGCGTGGTGCTCGACGCGCCGAGGCTCGGCTGTCTCAACGTCCATGGCTCGCTGCTGCCGCGCTGGCGCGGGGCCGCGCCGATCCAGCGCGCGATCCTTGCCGGCGACGAGGAAACCGGGGTCGGCATCATGCAGATGGCGGCCGGGATGGATACCGGGCCGGTCCGGCTGGAGGGTCGCACCCCGGTTGCCGGCAAGACCGCCGGCGATCTGGCAGACGAACTGAGCGCGATGGGCGCGCGGCTGATGCTGGAGGTGCTGGCCGATCCCGATCGCTATCCCCCGGTGGAACAGGCGAGCGAGGGGATGACCCATGCGCCGAAGATCGACAAGGCCGAAGCGCGGCTGCGCTTCGACGGCAGCGCGGTGCAGGTCGAGCGGCAAGTGCGTGCGTTCAACCCCGCCCCCGGCGCGTTTCTCGAGGTGAACGGCGAGCGGATCAAGGTGCTCTCCGCCCATGCCGATCCCGACACCGCCGGGGCGGAACCCGGCACCGTCGTTGGCGGCGCGCTGGAGATCGCCTGTGCGCAAGGCGTGCTGATCCCGACCGTGGTCCAGCGCGCGGGGCGCAGCGCGACCTCGGCCGAAGAGATGCTGCGCGGCTTTCCGATCCCGGCGGGCACGCGCATCGCATGACCCGTTTCGCGATGGTCGTTGAATATGACGGCCGCCCCTTCGTCGGCTGGCAACGGCAGAGCGAAGGCGCCAGCGTGCAGGGCGCGATCGAACGGGCGCTGCGCCAAATCACCGGCGAGGACGCGACCGTCCATGCCGCCGGGCGTACCGACGCCGGGGTCCACGCCACCGCGATGCGCGCGCACACCGATGTCGCCAAGGCGATCGCACCGTTCCGGCTGATGGAGGCGCTGAACGCCTGCCTCCGGCCCGATCCGGTCGCGATCCTCGATTGCCGGGTGGTCGCCGACGACTGGCACGCGCGCTTCTCGTGTATGCGTCGGTCCTATGTCTATCGCATCGTCAACCGTCGCGCACCGTTGACCCACACCCACGGCCTCGCATGGCGGGTGCCGCAGCCGATCGACATGGCGGCGATGGCGGCAGGCGCGCAGCGGCTGGTCGGGCGGCACGACTTCACCACCTTCCGCTCGGCGCATTGCCAGGCGGACAGTCCGCTGCGCACGCTCGACCGGCTGGCGGTGACCCAGGACGGCGACACGATCAGCATCCACGCCGCCGCGCGCTCGTTCCTGCATCATCAAGTGCGATCGATGGTCGGCTGCCTCGCGCTGGTCGGGCAGGGTCGCCGCACCCCCGACGACCTCGCCGCGATCCTTGCCGCGCGCGACCGTTCGGCGCTGTGGCTGAACGCGCCGCCCGACGGGCTGTTCTTTACCGGCGCGGACTATCCGGGGTGACATCGTCGCGCACGAACCGCGCGACCAGCTCGACATGCGTCGACCAGCGGAACTGGCCGACCGGCTGCACCCAGTCGAGCTGGTAGCCGCCTTCGCACAACATTTTCGCATCACGCGCGAAGCTGCTGGGATTGCAGGAGATATAGGCGATGACCGGCGTCTTTGCCTGCGCCAGCGTCGTCGCCTGCTCGCGCGCGCCGGCGCGCGGCGGATCGAGGATGATCGCATCGAACCGCTCGGCCTCCGCCGGGGTCAGCGGGCGGCGGAACAGGTCGCGGTGGTCGGCGGCGACCACCCGTCCGGCGCGCCCGGCAGCGGCCTTGAGCGCCATGATCGCCTCACGCCCCGCCTCGCCGGCATAGACCCGCGTCCGCGCCGGCCGGGTGAAGGTGAACGTGCCGAGCCCGGCGAACAGATCGGCGACGATCGCCGCGCTGCCAATCGCCGCGTCGACCGCCGCGACCAGCGCCGCCTCGCCGTCCGCCGTCGCTTGCAGGAAACTGCCCGCCGGGAACGGCACGGGCACGCCGCCCAGCGTGATCGTCACCGGCTCGGGCTCCCAGCGTGCCTCCGCGCCATAGCCGTCGTCGATCGACAGCCGTGCCAGCCCATGGCTCTGCGCGAACCGCGTCAGCCCCTCGGCCGCCGCCAGCCCATCGGCGATCGGCCCGGCGATCAACACATCGACCCCCTGATCGACCTGCGCCAGATGCACGTCGGCGCGCGACCGGTCCTTCAGCGCCGTCGCCAGCAACGTGCGCAGCGGCGCGACGACCGCGAACAGCGACGGCAACAGGATATGGCATTCGGCAAGGTCGATGATCCGGTGGCTGGCACCCTCGCTGAACCCCAGCGTCACCTGCCGCCCGCGCCGTTCGGCGTGAAGCGTCGCCCGCCGCCGGGTGCGCGGCGGCGACAGCAGCGCGGGACGGACGGTGGCGGACAGCCCCTGTCCCGTCAGCGCGCCCTGCACCCGTTCGGTCACGAATGTGGCTTCGGATTCAGCATCGAGGTGCTGCAACTGGCATCCGCCGCAGCCCGGAAAATGGCGGCACGGCGGCACCTGCCGATGCGGGCCGGCGATCAGCGTGCCGTCGCCGAGCAAGCGGTCGCCGGGCGCGGCCAGCGGCGCGTGGCGGCCATCGGCGGTCACCCCGTCGCCCTTCGCCGCGACGCGGACGATCACGTCGCCGTCTAGCGACATTCGGAAATCGCCGCCGGCAGATGGTCGATCAGCGCATCGGCGACGAACGCCGGCCCGGCGAGGCGCGCGGCACGGCCATGCAGCCACACCGCCTGTTCGGCCGCCGCCGCCTGCCCCGGCCGCAGTCGCGCGGCGAGGATACCGGCGAGCACGTCGCCCGTTCCCGCCGTCGACAGCCACGACGACGCACCCGCCGCGACGACGGCTCGGCCATCAGGCGTAGCGATCACGGTGTCGGGTCCCTTGTGGACGATCGTCGCCCGTGCCGCCTTGGCAGCAGCTATCGTCATTTCGAGCTTGTTGCCCGATCGTTCTGGAAACATACGCGAAAACTCTCCGGCATGCGGTGTCAGCCATGTCGGCCCGCGTCGCTGCACGATCCGGCCGACCCCGTCGCTGCCCAGCAGCGACAGCGCATCGCCGTCAAGCACCAGCGGCGCGCTACTCGCCATCGCCGCATCGATCAACCGCCATGCCGCCGCATCGCGACCCAGCCCCGGCCCGACGAGCAGCGCCGCCAGCCGATCGTCACCCACCAGTTCGGCCAGCGCCGCGTCGCTGTCCACCGGGCGATGGACCAGTGCATCGGGTTCGCCCGGCATCCCTTCACCGGCAAGGACGACATAGCCCGCCCCGCCCGACAAGGCCGCCCGCGCCGCCAGTCGCGCGGCCCCCGGCATCGCCCCGCCCAGCACGGCGACCAGCCCGCGACGATATTTATGCGCGTCGGCTTGTGGCGCGGCGATGACCGGCCGGGCGATGGTGCGGATCGCGTCGGGCAGGTCGATGCCAAGATCGGCCAGCACCACCGTCCCGCACCGCGCCAGATCGGCGCTGTGAACCGGCTTGAGCGCACCGAGCGCCACCGTGACGTCGGCGCGCGCCGCGCCGGACAGGTCCTGCCGCGCATCGGCGTCGCACCCGCTCGGCACGTCGATCGCCACGACCGTTTCGGCCGCCACGATCAGCGCGGCGAGCGGCGCGGCGACCTCCGCTACCAGCGGCCGGTTCAGCCCGGTGCCGAACAAGCCATCGACCACCACCGCGCCCGGCGGCGCCTCGGCCAGCGGCGTCGTGCGACCGCGCCAGCGTGCCCGCATCTGCGCCGCGCTGCCCTCGCCGCTGCCGGGCAGCGCCGCGACGGTAACGTCATGGCCCCATTGATGCAACAGCCGGGCAACGACAAAGGCATCGCCGCCATTGTTCCCCGGCCCCGCCAGCACCAGTACTTCGCGCCCCATCGCCACGCGCTGCACCATCTGCGCCACCGCAAGACCGGCGCGCTCCATCAGATCGTCCTGATCGACCCCGGCGGCAAAGGCGGCCGCCTCGGCGTCGCGCATCGCCGCCGCCGACAGGATCGGCGCGGCGGATGGCAGGCGGTTCACCGTTTCGCCACCGGTCCGACCGTGGCGGGCAGGCGATAGCGCGCGCCGCCGATCGCGACCTCGATCCGGTCCTTGCCCAATATGGCGACCTTCGCCGCTTCCGATCCGTCCGCCGCCACCACGCCGCGACCGTCGCGGGTGATGAGCAGGCGGTGGAATGCCCCGTCGCGCTGGTGGACGGTCAGCATCGTACCCTCCGCCGACGCGGTCTGTTCGATCGTGCAGTCCCGCGCGAACGGCGCATCGGCACCGGGGGAACATTCGATCAGCCCGCTTTCCTCGGCCGCCGCGCGTTGTTCGGCCTCGACATTGGCCAGCACGCCGGTGTCGGCCGTACCGCCGCCGCACCCGCCAAGCAGCAGGGCGACGGCAAGACCGTTAAATATCCGCATAGACATGACGTTCGGCCTTCGCCCCCGGGTGCGTCACCGCCCCCTGCCAGGCGGGACCGACCGTCGTCGAATAGCGCCAGAGCGCCCCCGATTGATAGTCGTTGACGCGCGGTTGCCAGCGCGAGCGCCGCTCCGCCAGCACATCGGGCGCGACGTCGAGGTCGATCGTCCCCGCCTCGGCGTCGATGGTGATGATGTCGCCATCCTCGACCAGCGCGATCGGTCCGCCTTCTGCCGCTTCCGGTCCGACATGGCCGATACAGAAGCCGCGCGTCGCGCCCGAGAAGCGCCCGTCGGTGATGAGCGCTACGCTCTCGCCCATGCCGAGGCCATAGAGCGCGGCGGTGGTCGACAGCATCTCACGCATGCCAGGGCCACCCTTCGGCCCTTCGTAGCGGATCACCAGCACGCTGCCTTCGGTGATGCTGCGCGCCTCGACGGCGGCAAAGGCATCCTCCTCGCAATCGAACACGCGCGCGGTGCCGGTGAACTGCAACCGCTTCATCCCCGCGACCTTCACGATCGCGCCGTTCGGGGCCAACGTGCCGCGCAAGCCGACGACGCCACCGGTCGGCGACAGCGGCGTCTTCACGTCGTAGATCACCTTTTGATCGGGGTTCCACGTCACTTCGTCGATGTTCTCGCCCAGCGTCTTGCCGGTAACGGTCATGCAGTTGCCGTCGAGCAGGTCGTTGGTCAGCATCGTCTTCATGAGCATGTAGACGCCGCCGGCCTCGTACATATCCTTGGCGACATATTTGCCGCCGGGCTTGAGGTCCGCGACGTAGGGCGTTGATTTAAAAGCCTCGGCCACGTCGAACAGGTCGAAATCGATCCCCGCCTCGCTCGCCATCGCCGGCAGGTGCAGCGCCGCGTTGGTCGAGCCGCCGGTCGCCGCCACCACGCGCGCGGCGTTGATGAAGGCGGCGCGCGTCGCGATGTCGCGCGGGCGCAGGTTGAGGCGGACCAGCTCCATCACCTGTTTGCCCGCCGCGACCGCGATTTCTTCGCGGCTGCGATAGGGGGCGGGGGTCATGTTCGAATTGGGCAGCGACAGGCCGATCGCCTCGCCGACGCAGGCCATGGTGTTGGCGGTGAACTGTCCACCGCAGGCACCGTGGCCCGGACAGGCAACCTTTTCGAGCGCGGTCAGATCGTGTAGCGGACACGTGCCGGCCGCATAGCGCCCCACCGCCTCGAACACGTCGACGACGGTCACATCGCGATCCTCGAACCGGCCGGGCAGGATCGACCCGCCATAGACGAAGATCGACGGCACGTTGAGGCGCAGCATCGCCATCATCATGCCCGGCAGCGACTTGTCGCACCCGGCGAAGCCGACCAGCGCGTCATAGCAATGGCCGCGCACCGACAGTTCGACCGAATCGGCGATCACCTCGCGGCTGACCAGCGAGGATTTCATCCCCTGATGGCCCATCGCGATGCCGTCGGTCACGGTGATGGTGTTGAAGCGGCGCGGCATGCCGCCGCCCGCGACCACGCCGGCACGCGCGGCATCGGCCTGGAAATCGAGCGTCGTGTTGCATGGCGCGCTGTCGTTGCCGGCGGAGGCAAGCGCGACGAACGGCTTGGCAATATCCTCTTCGGCGATGCCCATCGCGTAATAATAGGAGCGATGCGGCGCGCGTTCGGGGCCGACGGACACATGGCGGCTCGGCAGCCGCGACTTGTCGAAGTTCTGGGTCATGGGCGACAGCCTATGTCGCCAAGCCCCCTTCGAGCGCAAGAGAATTACGTACCCGCGCGACCATCCGCGCGAGCAGATCGCACCAGCGCGCCACCCCGGCGGCGTCGGCGATCAGGTCGTTGCGCACCTCGACCGAGAGCGAGGCGATGCCCTGCGCCACGGCATGGCGGTTGAGCGTCGCGTTCAGCCGCCGGCCGGAATAGGGTTCGTTGTCGCCGGTGACGATGGCCTGCTCACGCAGGAAGGCCAGCGCCGGCCGCGCCGCGCGATCGTCGCGGCCATAAAGGATGCCGGCTTCCCACGGCCGCGGGCCGCCGCCGGTTTCGAGGCGCGGCGTGAAGCTGTGAATCGCGACGATCAGGCGCGGCCGGTCGCGACGCACCGCCGCGCGGATCACACGATGATAGGGCGCATGGAACCGGGCGATGTGATCGACCCGGTCGGCACCGACGTTGCCCGGAATCGCATGGCCATCGGACACCACCGGGATCAGCCCGGGATGATCGCTCTCGCGGTGGAGATCGATGACGAGGCGCGAGACGGTGCCGAGGATCGCCGGCGCGTCCAGCCGTTCGGCCAGCGCGCGGGTCAGCGCGTCGGTGCCGAGATCGACCCCGACGTGCAGCGTGAGCAGGTGCGGCGGAATGGCGATACCGTCGGGCACGCCGGCCCCGGCATGGTCGGCCAGCAGCAACAGGCTGCGGTCGCCGCCATCGATCGTCGCGGCGACCGTCATGCGCCGTGCCCGACAGGGCGGACGGCGTCTGACGAGGCCGTCCACGGACGTCCCGCTCCTGGCGTCTGATCCGCATGGAAATCCCAGCAAGGATCGGGCCAGATGCCTTGCCCTGCGGGGCGACGCGGGGGCCGTCCCGTATCGATACAGATCGCTGTCACGCGAGTGCCGTTTCGAGACACCACCAGCCCGGCTGCGCACTAGCAACCGCGATGGCGGCAGCCCGGCAGTCGGCAGCATCGGCGAACAGCGCGAAGCACGTCGCCCCCGATCCCGACATCCGCGCCAGCGTGACCCCCGGCTGCGCCTCCAGCAGCGCCAGCACCGCATCGATCGCCGGGGCCAGCGCCCGCGCCGGCGCTTCGAGGTCGTTGCGCCCGGCCAGCGCGATCGTCAGCACATCGCCCTGCTCCAGCGCTCCGCGATCCATCCGGTCCCAGCCGGCGAACACCGCCGCCGTCGACACCGCGACGCCGGGGTTCACCAGCAGCACCGGCCAATGCGGTGCCTCGATCGGCTCCAGCCGCTCACCGCGTCCGCGCCCGATCATCGTCCGCCCGACCAGACAGGCCGGCACGTCGGAGCCGAGCGCGGCGGCGATGGTCATCAGCCGGGGATCGTCCGCCGCCACGCCCGCCCCACGCGCCATCGCCCGCAGCGTCGCGGCGGCATCGGCCGATCCGCCACCAATGCCCGAGGCGACCGGCAGATGCTTGTCGAGCGTAATCGCAAAAGGGCGACCCTCGCCGAACACCGCGCGAAACGCATCGCGCGCGCGGGTGACGAGATTATCGCCTTCCCCCGCCAGCCCCGCGCCGAACGGCCCGGTGATCGCGAACGAATCGACGTCGGCGGGGGCGATCGTCACTTGGTCGCCATCGGTCACGAACGCGAACAGCGTTTCCAGCTCGTGATAGCCATCGTCGCGCCGGGCGCGGACGTGCAGGGCGAGGTTCAGCTTGGCGGGGGCCGGTTCGACGATCATCGTCCCCGCGCTTGCTACGAAGCCGGGCCGTTCGCAACCTTGTTCGCCAGCCGCCCGGCGTCCGCCTCGCTCGCCGATACCGCCGCCGCGCGCCACGCATAGCGTGCTTCGTAGCGTCGCCCGGCCGCCCAATACAGGTCGCCGAGATGCTCGTTGATCTCGACATCGTCGGGGGCCTGCCGCGCCGCGCCCTCGATCAGCGGCAGCGCGCCCGCCAGATCGCCCTGCCGGAACTTCGCCCAGCCGAGCGAATCGGCGATCGCCGGGTCCTTGGGCGACAGGGCATGCGCGCGCTCCAGCATTGCGGTTGCCTTGCGCACGTCGCCGCCATGTTCGATGTCGGCATAGCCCAGATAGTTGAGCGCCGCCGGCTCGTCGGGCCCCAGTTCGACCGCGCGCGCCAGCATCGGCCGCGCCGCCGCCCAGTCGCCCGCCTGATCGAGCGCCGCGCCGCGTTGCAGGTACAGCGTCCATTCCGCCCCCGCCCCGGCGCGCTCGATCGTCGCGGCATAGGCCGCCGCTGCCTCGCGTGGCTGGCCGGTGTCGAGCAGCAGGTCGGCATATTGCCGCTGCGCCGCGATATTGGTGGGCTGGGTCGTCGCCTGCACCCGCGCAAGTTGCGTCGCCGCCGCCGTGTCGCCGCCACGTTGCAGCAACGCGATGCGCAGCGCCACCGCGCTGGGGTTGAACACATCGTCGGGCGGGATCACCGACAGTTCGGCCAGCGCCGCCCTGCTCGCCCCTTCGCGCGCCAGCGAATCCGCCAGCGCGAGGCGCGCGCGGTGATAGCCCGGATCGAGCACCAGCGCGGCGCGCGCCAGCAGGATCGCCAGCGGCTCGGTCCCCTCCGCCGACAAGTCGCCCGCCATCCGTGCATAGAGCCGCGAAACGCCGAAGCGCGCATCGCCCTTCTCGCCCCGCCCGATCGTCGCGGCGGCGCGCGCCAGCACCGGATCGTTACCCGCCAGCAACGCCCGCGCCGCATCGCGCTCCCCGGCATTGGCCAGCAGTTGCGCGGCGTTGAACCGCAGGTCGAGGTTGCGGCCGTCGCTGCCGAGCAAGGCGCGCACCGCCGCCGCGCCCTGTGTCACCGTCCGCCGGTCGGCCAGCAGCAGCAGCGCGCGGTTTTCGGCGCCATAGCGCCGCGCGATCGCCCCGCCGCTCGCCTCGGCCTCCGCCGGCGTCGCCGCGCCGGTCCATGCCGCCATCATGGGGGCGAGGAACGCGATCGGCGTCCCCTGCAACCGCGCCAGCGCCGCGCGCTGTCCGGCGGCATCACGCGCGACCAGCGCATCGGCGAAGGCGAGCAGTTCGATGTCGGCCGGCGCGACATCGGCGGCGCGCAGCACCGCGCCCGCCCGCCGCGCCAGCGGCAGGTCGCCGCTCGCCAGCCCCTCGCGCAGCGCGCGCACCGCGATGACCGGATCGCCCGGCTGCGCGGCGAGCGCGGCGGCATAGCCTGCCGCCGCCACGCCGACCTGTCCGGCATCGTCCGCCGCACGGGCGCGGACATAGGCGGACAGTGCGCCGTCGGCGTTGCCGCGCGGCACATCGGCATAGGCCGGCACCGCCGCGAGTGCGGCGGCGATCAGCGCCAAGCTACATGTTCGGATAATTCGGTCCTCCGCCGCCTTCCGGCACGACCCAGTTGATGTTCTGCGTCGGGTCCTTGATGTCGCACGTCTTGCAATGGACGCAGTTCTGCGCGTTGATGACGAACTTCGGCTGATCGGTGTCCGCCCCCACGATTTCGTAAACCCCCGCCGGGCAATAACGTTGCGCCGGTTCGTCATACAGCGGCAGGTCGTATTCGACCGGCACGTTGGGGTCCTTCAGCGTCAGGTGGACCGGCTGGTCCTCCTCGTGGTTGGTGTTCGACAGGAACACCGACGACAACCGGTCGAAGCTCAGCACGCCATCGGCCTTCGGATAGACCGGGGCGCTCACCTGATCCTTGCGCCACAGGCTTTCGTGATCGGGATGATGGCCGAGCGTGAACGGCATCCGCAGGCCCCAATGTTCCGCCCACATCGTCGCATTGGCGACTCCCGATCCGACGAAATCGCCGAACTTCTTCACCAGCGGCACGACGTTGCGCACCTTGCGCAGTTCCTCATACACCCAGCTCGCCTCATAGGCGGCGGTGTACGCGGTCAGCTCGTCGCCCGAGCGGCCGTCGCGGATCGCGGCGAACGCGGCCTCGGCGGCCATCATGCCGCTCTTCATCGCGGTATGGATGCCCTTGATCCGCGGCACGTTCAGAAACCCCGCCGAACACCCGATCAGCACCCCGCCGGGATAGGTGAGCTTGGGCACCGACTGCCACCCGCCGTCGTTGATCGCCCGTGCGCCATAGGACACGCGCTTGCCGCCCTTCAGGATCGCGGCGATGGCGGGGTGGGTCTTCCACCGCTGCATCTCGTGGAATGGCGAGAGGTGCGGATTGGCATAGTTGAGCCATGTCACCAGCCCGAGTGCCACCTGCCCGTTCGCCTGATGATACAGGAACCCGCCGCCATTGGTGCCGCGCGTTTCGCTGAGCGGCCAGCCCTGCGTATGGATCACCCGGCCGGCCATATGGTTCTCCGCCGGAATGTCCCACAATTCCTTGATGCCCAGACCGTACACCTGCGGCTGGCTGTCCTTCGCCAGATCAAAGCTGCGGATGATCTGCTTCGACAGGTGCCCACGCACCCCCTCGGCCAGAAACAGATATTTGGCGTGGAGTTCGAGCCCCGGCTGCCAGTCGGGCTTGCGCGTCCCGTCGCGCGCCACGCCCATGTCGCCGGTCGCGACGCCCTTCACCGATCCGTCGTCGTGATAGAGGATTTCGGCGGCCGCGAAGCCGGGGAAGATCTCGACGCCCAGCCCCTCGGCCTGTTCCGCCAGCCAGCGGGTCAGGTTGCCGAGCGATCCGGTATAGGTGCCCTTGTTCTGCATGAACGGCGGCAGGATGCGGTGCGACACCTCGCTGCTGTCCTGCTCGGTCAGCAGCCAGTGATGGTTTTCGGTGACGGGCACCTCGGCCATCGGGCAGCCCTGTGTCCGCCAGTCGGGCAACAGCTCGTCGAGCGCGCGCGGATCGAACACCGCGCCCGACAGGATGTGCGCGCCGACCTCCGATCCCTTTTCCAGCACGCAGACCGCGATTTCCTCGCCGGTTTCCGCTGCCACCTGTTTCAGCCGGATCGCGGCGGCAAGGCCGGCCGGCCCCGCGCCGACGATCACGACGTCATAGGGCATCGATTCCCGTTCGTTCATCTCTCTCATGTCCTCTCGGGCGGCCCCGCGCCGACCCCTGTCGTCGCGCCGCTGCAACGGCTTGTCCTTGTACCCGATTTGGGCAGATTGACGGGGAGGTCAAGGACCGCCTTAACGGCGCGATGGGGGCGGACCAGCATATCGATTGGCATGAAGCGGCGGCGAGCACCCTCGAATGGTGGCGCGACGCGGGCGTCGACGTACTGGTCGAGGACGATCCGCGCGACTGGTTCGCGGCCCCCCGGCCGGCCGCGACCCCCGCCGCCGTCGCGGCGACCGCGCTCGCCGCGCCCGACCTGCCGCCCGACACGCTCGACGCCTTTCTGGCGTGGCGCGGCGGCGACAACGCGCCCGAAGCGGCGTGGAACGCGGCCGTAGTGCCGCTCGCCATCGCGCCGGGGGTGCCGCTGCTGATCGTCACCGATCTGCCCGAGGAAAGCGATACGTCCGAATCGGGCTGGATGACCGGCCCGGTCGGCACGTTGCTCGACCGGATGCTGATCGCGATCGGCCAGTCTCGCGCGAGCGTCGCCATCGTCGGCGTTGCGCTCGCCCGGCCGCTGTCGGGGCGCATTCCGCTCAACGCGCTCGATACGCTCGACGACCTCACCCGCCGCCTCGTCACCCTCGCCCAGCCGCAGCAATTGCTGCTGTTCGGGCGCGAGGCGTGCCATGCCGTGCTCGGCCCCGACGGGCGGCGCGGTGGTTTACGCGATCTTAACCATGGCGGAATATCCTGCCCGACTGTCGCCACCCTTCATCCGCGGTTCCTGCTCGACCGACCGCAATATAAGGGTGAGGTGTGGCGCGACCTGCAGTTGCTTATCAGGGAAACCGACACGTGAAGCTTGCTCCCTTCGTGTTCGCGGCGCTGATGCTGCCCGCCCTGTCGACCCCCGCGCGGGCCGACGACGACGCGCCCCGACGCGGATCCGCCGTCGCCGCCGCCGAACCGCGCATCCCGCCGCAACTAAGCCCGGAGGATCGCGAGGCGTATCGCGCGGTCTTCGCCGCGATCCGCTCCGGCGCATGGGCCGATGCGCAATTGCGGCTGAACGCGATGAAGCCCGGGCCGCTCCACGCCGTCGCCCGCGCCGAACTGTTCATGGCCAAGGGTTCGCCGAAGGTTGAACTGCCGCAACTGATGGCGCTGCTCACGCAAGCCCCCGATCTGCCGCAGGCCCCCGACCTCGCCCGTCTGGCGAAGGTGCGCGGCGCCGACACCCTTCCCGATCTTCCCGCGCAGCAGCGCCTGATCTGGTTCGATGCCGCCCCGGTGCGCGTTCGCGCCCGCGCGGTGCGCAGCGATACCGCCGCCGCGCAGTTGCTGGAGGCGATGAAACCCTATGTGAAGGCCGACGACGGCGCCGCCGCCGAAGCGCTGATCGCCACCCGCGCCGCCGACCTCACCCCCGAAGCCCTCACCGAAATGCAGGGCCGTGTCGCGTGGATCTATTTCGTCGGCGGCGACGATGCCAACGCCCGCCGCCTGTCGGCCATCGCCCAGCGTGGGCAAGGCGACTGGGCGGCGCAGGCCGACTGGACGCAGGGGCTGGCGGCATGGCGGCAGCAGGATTGCGCCGCCGCGCAGAACGCCTTCGCCAGCGTTGCGCAGCGCGCCGCCGACACCGAACTGCGCTCGGCCGGGCTCTATTGGGCGACGCGCGCCGACATCGCCTGCGGCCGGCCCGATCTGGTGCAGGCCCGGTTGCAGACCGCCGCGCAATATGGCGAAACCTATTACGGGCTGCTCTCGCGTCAGGCGCTGGGGCTGATCGAGGGGCGCGGTGAGAAGGCCGCCCCCGTTACCGCCGACTGGCGCGCGCTCGAACGCCGCCCCAACGTCAAGGTCGCGGCGGCGCTGGTCGAGGTCGGCGAGGATGCGCTGGCCGACCGGGTGCTGCGCCATCAGGCGCGGATCGGCGGCGCCGACGATTATGCCGCGCTCACTCGCCTGTCGGGCAACCTGAACCTCCCCGCAACGCAACTGTGGCTGTCGCACAACGGCCCGCAGGGCGCACGTCCGCTGGCCGAAGCACGCTATCCCGCGCCCGACTGGACGCCCGAGGGCGGCTGGCGCGTCGACAAGGCACTGGTGTTCGCTCACACGTTGCAGGAATCGCGCTTCGATGCCGACGTCGTCAGCCCGGCGGGGGCCAAGGGGCTGATGCAGGTCCGTCCCGGCGCGCTCGCCGACTATGCCCGTGCCCACGGCCTGACGCTCGACAAGGCGTCGCTGGCCAAACCGCAGATCAACATGGCGGTCGGCCAAGGCTATCTGGAGCAGTTGCGCGACCGGCCGTTCACCGGCGGGCTGTTGCCCAAGGTCATCGCCGCCTACAACGCCGGGCCGACCCCGGTCGAGGCATGGAACCTGCAATCGCGCGACGGTGGCGATCCGCTGCTCTACATCGAATCGATCCCCTATTGGGAAACGCGCGGCTATGTGATGACGGTGCTGCGCAACTACTGGATGTACGAGAAACAGGCGGGCAAGCCCTCGGCCAGCCGCTCGGCGCTGGCGCAGGGGATGTGGCCGAAATTCCCGGGTCTCCCCGGTGCCGCCGCCGTCCGCGTCGTCGCCAACCGCGCGACCCGGGTGGCCGATGCCAATTGACGAAAGCCGGGCGTTCGTTCCCGTCCGCATCGCCGTCCTGACCGTCTCCGACACGCGCGGACTGGCGGAGGATCGCTCGGGCGACACGCTCGTCGCACGGATCGGGGGCGCGGGCCATGTCCTCGCCGACCGGGCGATCGTCCGCGACGATGTCGAGACGATCGTGGCACGGCTCCATGCGTGGATCGACGATCCGGCGGTCGACTGTATCATCACCACCGGCGGCACCGGCGTCACCGGCCGCGACGTGACCCCCGAAGCGGTCGAGGCGGTCGCGACCAAGCTGATCTCCGGCTTCGGCGAACTCTTCCGCTGGCAAAGTTACGCCAAGATCGGCACCTCGACCATCCAGTCGCGCGCCACCGCCTGCGTCGCGCGCGGCACCTATATCTTCGCGCTTCCGGGCTCCACCGGCGCGGTCAAGGACGGCTGGGACGGCATCCTCGCCGAACAGCTCGACATCCGTCATCGCCCCTGCAACTTCGTCGAACTGATGCCGCGCCTGCTGGAACGGTAGAATCTTATCCACCTGATCAAAAGCGTCGCCCCAGCGAAGGCTGGGGGCCTCAAGCGGCTCCTGCTGCGTGCTACGACGAAGAGATCCCAGCTTTCGCTGGGCTGACGCCTGTTGCGAGGTGGAAGGATCAAATTTCAAGGTCGCCTATTTACCCGCAACCTTGCCCTTCGCCGCCTCGCGCTTCTCTTTCAGGAACGTCGCGAACATGCCGTCCATGTCGCTATACCACTGGACGACCTCGGCGAACTGCGCCTGGCTCATGCCGCCGACCACCGTCGCGTCGAGAAACTGGCGCATGTCGCCGTCAGAATCGACCGCGACCTTCAGGAAGCGCCGCTTGGCGTTCCATTCGTTGGCGACCGCCGGGGTGAAGATCGGCTCCTTCTTGTACCATGACGAAAACTGCATCGACTTGCAGTCCTTCAATCCGTCACATTCATAGAAGTCGATGGTGAACGGGTCGCCGTTGGTCGCGCTTTCGATGAAGGGTTCGCCCGCCTTGTTGAGCTTCAACTGCGCCTTATAGCCCGCCGCCTGCAACGCGCTCACCACATTGCCCGGCTGGCGCAGGTCGGCCGCCCCCGCCGCCTGCACGCCCAGCACCAGCGCCATCATCGTCCCGATCATGCCAATCCCCCGGGTTGTTCGCTACAACCTATCGCAGTGATCGGCCCGCTGTCACGCCTCTGCCACCATCGCCGCCAGCACATGGCCGTCGGGATCGCGGAAGTGGAACCGCCGCCCGCCGGGAAAGGCGAAGATGGGCTGCACCACCACGCCGCCCGCCGCCTCGACCGCCGCCAGCGTCGCCTCCAGATCGTCGACCTCGATCACCGGCAGCAGCGTGGTGAGCGCCGTGTCGGCGTCCAGCCCGACGTCGGTATCGCCGCTGGTCGTCGCGGCGTAATCCGGCCCGAAATCGGTGAACGACCAGCCCAGCGCCGCCGCATAAAAGTCCTTGGCCGCCCCCGTCGCCGCGACCGGCAGTTCCAGATAGTTCAACCGCGCCATACCACCTGCCCCGTTCTTGCTTCGTTCCATACAAACCGATACGCTCGCGCAATGCAAGCCCAAAGGCCCAGCCGGCTCCAGCGTGTCGTTCATCCGCCATACGGAACCGTTGCCCTATCGCAACGTATTCGAGGGAAACGAACCAACG
>NZ_LMKU01000012.1:162938-167236 GCF_001421635.1 Sphingomonas sp. Leaf25 | reverse complement strand
CCCGCCATGGCGCAGACACGATCGATCTCGCAAAGCGACCGCGCGCAGGGCGCGCAGGCCAATCCGCAGCTCATCGCCCAATATGGCGGCGCCTATGGCGGTCCGCAGTCGGCCTATGTCGAACGCATCGGCAAGCGGGTCGCGCTGCAATCGGGCCTGTCGAACGCCAGCGGCGACTTCACCGTCACCCTGCTCAACTCGCCGGTGGAAAACGCCTTCGCCATCCCCGGCGGCTATGTCTATGTCACCCGCCAGTTGCTGGCGCTGATGAACAGCGAGGCGGAACTGGCCGCCGTGCTGGGCCACGAAGTCGGCCATGTCGCCGCGCGCCACAGTAATTCGCGCAGCACCCGCTCGACGATCGGCAATCTCTTCGCCGCCGGCCTTGGCGCGGTGACGGGCAGCGACATCCTCGGCCGCGTCGCCGGTATCGGCTCGCAACTCTATACGCTGTCGTACAGCCGCAATCAGGAATATCAGGCCGACCAGTTCGGCGTGCGCTATGCCACCGCCGCCGGCTATGCGCCGATCGGCATGGCCGAGGCGCTGGCGCAACTGAACGAGGCGCAGGCGCTGGCCGGCCAGACCTCGGGCCGCGATGCCACGGCCGTGCCGACGTGGATGAGCACCCACCCCAATGGCGCCGAGCGCGTCCGCCGTGCCGAGGTGCTTGCCGCGCAGGCCGGCGGCACCACCGCGCAACCGGCGCAGGACGTGACCTATCTGCGGATGCTCGACGGCCTGCGCTACGACGACGATCCCGCGCAGGGCGTGATCGACGGCAGCATTTTCCGCCACCCGGCCCTGCGCATCCGTTTCACCGCGCCGTCGGGCTATACCATCGCCAACGGCACCGATGCGGTGACGATTGCCGGTCAGGGCGGGCAGGCCGAATTCCGCATGGCGGCGGCCGGCGATCCGGCCAGCGTCGCTCGCCAGCGGCTCGCCACGCTCGGCGCGCAGAACGTGTCCGAACCACGGGTCACGCGGATCAACGGCATCGACGTCGCGATCGCCTCGGCGCGCGCCACAGCCAGCAACCGTCAGGTCGACGTGACGATCGCCGCCTATCGCTACCCCTCGGCGACCTATCTCTTCCAGATCGTGACCCCGGCGGGTCAGGGCATCGGCCCGTTCGAGTCGCTGCTGCAAAGCCTCGCCCCGCTGACCCAGGCCGAAGCGAACGCGATCACCGGCAAGCGCATCCGCATCGCCACCGTCCGCGCGAACGACACGATCGACAGCCTCGCCCGGCAGATGGCCTATACCGACTATCAGCGCGAACGCTTCCTGACGCTGAACGGTCTGGGCGACGACGCCCGGCTGGTGCCGGGGCAGTTGGTGAAGCTGGTGGTGAAGGGCTGACGTTCTCCCCTCCNNGGTTAGGTTCGAGGCGGATGCTGCCGTTCCCTCGCAGACCGACCCACCCCCAACCCCTCCCTGTCAGGGAGGGGAGCCATCATCCCGATCGCAACCGTTTCACGCCACCATCGCGCTCGAACAGATACAGCGCCACCCGCGCCGCCTGCCCCCTCGGTCCCGTCAGCCCGCCGTCGCGATCAATCAGCAGCCGCGCATCGTCGTTCGCGACCGGCAGCAATGCGCCGAGCATGTCGGGTTCGGCCAGCCGGAACATCGCCTCGCCTGACTGCCGCGTGCCGAGCAGTTCGCCGCCGCCGCGCAGCCGCAGATCCTCCTCGGCGATGCGGAAGCCGTCGTTGCTCTCGCGCATCAGCGCCAACCGCGCCCGCGACGTTTCCGACAGCGCACGCCCACGCAGCAGCACGCACACCGACTTGCCGCCGCCGCGCCCCACCCGCCCGCGCAACTGGTGCAACTGCGCCAGACCGAAGCGGTCCGCCGCCTCGATCACGATCAGCGTGGCGTTGGGCACGTCGACACCCACCTCGATCACCGTCGTCGCCACCAGCACGCCGGTCCGCGCGGCGGCGAACTCGGCCATCACCGCGTCCTTTTCCAGCGGCTTCATCCGGCCGTGGACCAGTGCCACCTTGTCGCCGAACCGCGCGCGCAGCGCCTCCGCCCGCGCCTCGGCGGCGGCGAGGTCGGACTTCTCGCTCTCCTCGACCAGCGGGCAGACCCAATAGGCCTGTTTCCCCGCCGACAGATGCCGCGCGAGGCCGTCGATCACCGCGTCGAGCTTCTCCTCGGGCATCACCGCCGTCTCGATCGGTTCGCGTCCCGGCGGCATCTCGTCGAGCCGGCTGACGTCCATCTCGCCATATTGCGCCAGCGTCAGCGTGCGCGGGATCGGCGTCGCGGTCATCACCAGCAGATGCGGCGGCACCGCCGCCTTGTCCTGCAACATCATCCGCTGCGCCACGCCGAAGCGGTGCTGCTCGTCGACCACCACCAGCCCCAGATCGCGGTAGCCGACCGCTTCCTGAAAGATCGCATGCGTGCCGATCAATATGTCGATCTCGCCCGCCGCCAGCCCCATCAGCACGCCCTCGCGCACCCGCCCCTTGTCGCGGCCGGTCAGCACCGCCACGCTCACGCCGGTCCCGGCCAGTTGGCGTTGCAGCGTCGCATAATGCTGCCGCGCGAGGATTTCGGTCGGCGCCAGCAACGCCCCCTGCGCGCCGCCTTCGACGGCGATCAGCAGCGCCATCAGCGCGACCAGCGTCTTGCCCGACCCCACGTCCCCCTGAAGCAGCCGCAGCATCGGCTGCACCTGCGCCATGTCGCCCTCGATCTCACCGATCGTCCGCGCCTGCGCCCCCGTCGGCTTGTACGGCAGGTCCAGCCGCCCACGCAGCCGCCCGTCGCCGGTCAGCGCCCGTCCTTTGCGCGAGCGCGCCTCGCCGCGTACCAGCATCAGCGCCAACTGGTTGGCGAAGACCTCGTCATAGGCCAGCCGTTCCTTTGCCTTCGCGTCGGATGGATCGGCATGGACCCGCGCCAGCGCCTCGCGCCATGCCGGCCAGTCGCGCTTGGCGAGCAGACTCGGCTCGATCCATTCGGGCAAGTCCGGCGCGCGCTCGATCGCCTGCGCCGCCAACTGCCCCAGCCGGCGCGAGGTCAGCCCTTCGGACAGTGGATAGATCGCCTCACGCTCGGGCAGGCTCGCCGCCTCGTCGGGCGGCAGGACATGGTCGGGGTGGACCATCTGCAATTCCTGGCCATAGGTTTCGAGCTTGCCCGACACCAGCCGCGTTTCGCCAAGCGGCAGCAGCTTCTTGGCCCAGCCCGACGATCCACCGAAATAGGTCAGGTTCACGCTGTTGCCATGCGCGTCCTCGGCACGCACCCGTGTCGGCCCGCGCCCGGCGCTTACCCGGTAGTCGACGGCGGTCAGCGGAATCGCGATCACCCGCCCCGCATCCTGCGCCATCAGCTCGTCGCGTTTCAGCCGGTCGACCCAGCCGCTGGGGCAATGGAACGCCACGTCGACGACGCGGTGAAGCTTCAACCGGTCGAGCGGTTTGGCAAGCGCCGGCCCCACGCCCTTGAGCGAGGTGACTTCGGCGAACAGCGGGTTGAGGAGTTCGGGACGCATGACTATCTGCCCTCCCTATCGCGAGTTTGCCGATCGGGCGAGCCTCGCTGTCCCTTTGCCCCCAAGGAAGCGTCGATGGATCGCGACATTCGCCTCAAACGCCTGAAATTCCGAAGCTGGCACCGCGGCACGCGTGAGGCGGACCTGATGATCGGCGGCTATTTCGACCAGCATTCGGCGACATGGAGCGACGCGGACATGGACTGGTTCGAAACGTTTCTGGAGGAACAGGACGTCGACATCATGGCATGGGCGATGGGCGTCCAGCCCGCGCCGGCGCAGTTCGACCACCCCGTCCTCCACGCGATGCGCGCGATGGATTTCGTACCGGTCAGCAAGTAACTCCCTCTCCCCTTCAGGGGAGAGGGCCGGGNCTGCCACAACATCTGTCCCGCACACCCCCTCTCCCAACCCTCTCCCCCAAGGGGGAGAGGGCTTATAGGACGCCGATGCCCGACCTCTCCAAAATCCTGTCCGCCCCCCGTAGCCTCACCCTCGCGGGCGTGGCGGCAGGCTTCCTCCCCGTCCTCCTCGCCGATCTTGCGCGCGGCGCAAAGGGCGACCTCGTCCATATCGCCCCCGACGAATCGGCGATGCGCGCGATCGCCGCGACCGCGCCGTTCTTCGCGCCCGACCTGACGATCCTCCAGTTCCCGGCATGGGACTGCCTCCCCTATGACCGCGCCAGCCCGACGCTGCGTTCGATGGCCGAACGCCTCGCCGCGCTCCACGCGCTGCAAGCCAAGCCAAAAGGCCCGCGCCTGATCCTGACCACGGT
>NZ_LMKU01000012.1:134583-162910 GCF_001421635.1 Sphingomonas sp. Leaf25 | reverse complement strand
CCCGGCGAGCGCATCTCGCTCCCCCGCCTCTCCGCGCTGCTGCAAGCCAATGGCTACAACCGCGTCGACACCGTTCACGATGCGGGCGAATTCGCGGTGCGCGGTGGCCTCGTCGATCTCTGGCCCTCGGGATCGGAGATGGGGCTGCGCCTCGACTTCTTCGGCGACGAGATCGAGACGGTTCGCACCTTCGCCCCCGAGGATCAGCGCACCACCGGCCGCGTCGACGGCTTCACCCTGCTCCCCGCCTCCGAAGCGCTGCTCGACGAGGAATCGATCAAGCGGTTCCGCACCCGCTACCGCGAGAAGTTCGGCGCGACCGCGACCGGCGACCCGATCTATCAGGCGATCAGCGACGGCCGCCGCCTGTCGGGCATGGAGCATTGGCTGCCGTTCTTCGAGGACCGACTCGAAACCTTCTTCGACCATCTCTCGCCCGATGCGGTGATCGTGCGCGACGCCGGCGTTCCCGCCGCCGCCGAGGCCCGCTTCGAATCGATCGCCGACTATCACACCAACCGCGTCCGCGCGCAGACCAGTGATCCCGGCAGCTACCGCCCGCTGCTGCCCAACGCGCTCTACCTATCGGCCGACGAATGGACCGACCGCCTGTCGGACGCCGCCGCGCACCAGATCACGCCGTTCCACGAACCGGAAAGCGCCACCGTCGTCGATTTCGACGTCGCCTCCCCGCGCGACTTCACCCCCGAACGCACGCAACAGGCGAATATCTACGAAGCCGTCGTCGATCACATCGCGGCGCTTCGCAAACAGGGTCGCAAGCCGATCCTCGCCAGCTATTCCGAAGGCGCGCGCGAACGGCTGATGGGTCTGCTCGCCGATCACGACCTGACCGGCGTGTCGACCGTCGACACCTGGCAACAGGCGCTGGGCGGGGCGAAGTCGACCGTCTCGTTCGTCGTCCTGCCGCTCGACCACGGTTTCACCGGTGCCGACGTGGCCGTCCTGACCGAACAGGACATGCTCGGCGACCGCCTCGTCCGCCGTGCCAAGCGTCGCAAGAACACCGACGCCTTTCTGCAGGAACTCGCGACGCTCTCGCCCGGCGATCTCGTCGTTCATGCCGATCATGGCATCGGCCGCTATGTCGGGCTGACGCAGGTGCCGGTGGCCAAGGCTCCTCACGACTGCGTCGCGCTCGAATATGCCGGTGGCGACAAGCTCTACGTGCCGGTCGAGAATCTCGAAGTCCTCAGCCGCTATGGCGCGGGCGAGGAAGGCGCATCGCTCGACCGGTTGGGCGGCGAGGCATGGCAGCGGCGCAAGGCGCGGATGAAGGAACGCATCCGCGAGATCGCGGGCGACCTGATCGCCACCGCCGCCAAGCGCGCGATGCGCCCGGCCGACATCGCCGAACCCGACAGCGGCGGCTATCCCGCCTTCGTCGATCGCTTTCCCTATCAGGAAACCGAGGATCAGGAACGCGCCATCGCCGACGTGATCGAGGATCTGGGCGCGGGCCGGCCGATGGACCGGCTCGTCGTCGGCGACGTCGGCTTCGGCAAGACCGAAGTGGCCCTGCGCGCCGCCTTCGTCGCGGCGATGGCCGGCATGCAGGTCGCGATCGTCTGCCCGACCACGCTGCTCGCCCGCCAGCACTACAACAATTTCAAGGCGCGCTTCGAAGGCTTCCCGATGGAGATCGGCCGCCTCAGCCGCCTCGTCACCGCGACCGAGGCGAAGAAGGTGCGCGAGGGCCTCGCCGCCGGAACGATCGACGTGGTCGTCGGCACCCATGCCGTGCTGTCGAAACAGGTGGATTTCAAGCGCCTCGGCCTCGTCATCGTCGATGAGGAACAGCGCTTCGGCGTGACCCACAAGGAACGGCTGAAGGCGATGAAGGCCGACGTCCATGTCCTGACGCTGACCGCCACCCCCATTCCGCGCACATTGCAGATGGCGATGTCCGGCCTGCGCGAACTCTCGGTGATCCAGACCCCGCCGGTCGATCGCCTCGCGGTGCGCACCTACATCATGCCATGGGACCCGGTGGTGCTGCGCGAGGCGCTGCTGCGCGAACATTATCGCGGCGGCCAGGCCTATTTCGTCACCCCGCGCATCGCCGACCTGCCCGAGATCGAGAAGTTCCTGTCGGAGGAAATCCCCGAGATCCGCTATGTCGTCGCCCACGGCCAGATGGCCCCGACCGAGGTCGAGGAACGCATGTCGGCGTTCTACGACAAGCGCTACGACCTGCTCGTCTCAACCACCATCGTCGAGAGCGGCCTCGACATCCCCTCGGCCAACACGCTCATCATCAACCGCGCCGACAAGTTCGGCCTGGCGCAACTCTATCAGTTGCGCGGCCGCGTCGGCCGGTCGAAGACCCGCGCCTATGCGTATATGACGACGCCGCCCGAACGCCTCGTCAGCGAAGCGGCGGAAAAGCGCCTGAAGGTCCTCTCCGACCTCGAATCGCTGGGCGCGGGGTTCCAGCTCGCTTCCCACGACCTCGACATTCGGGGTGCCGGCAACATGCTCGGCGATGAACAGTCGGGGCATATCAAGGAGGTCGGCTTCGAACTCTACCAGTCGATGCTGGAAGAGGCGATCCTCGACGCCAAGGCCGGGGGCTTACGCGACGACGCGCCCAAGGACTATTCGCCGACGATCACCATCGACGCGCCGATCCTGATCCCCGAGAACTATGTCCCCGACCTCGACCTGCGCATGGGCCTCTATCGCCGCCTGACCGATGTCGAGGATCGCGCCGGGATCGATGCCTTCGCCGCCGAACTGATCGACCGGTTCGGCAAGCTGCCGCTGGCGACCGCTAATCTGCTGCAATTGATCGAGGCGAAACTAAACGCCAAGAAAGCCTGCATCGCCAAGATCGACGTCGGCGCGAAAGGCGCGATCGTCAGCTTCCACGAGGATAAATTCCCCAATGTCGACGGGCTGCTCGCCTATGTCGACAAGCTCAACGGGACCGCCAAGCTGCGTCCCGACATGAAGCTGGTCGTCAGCCGCAGCTTCGCCGATCCGCAGGCGCGCCTCAACGCCGCGCTCCAGATTTCGCGCGGGCTGGCGAAGGCGGCATCATGAGAAAGCTGCTCGGCATCATCGTGCCGCTGGCGATCCTCGTCGGCCTGACGCTGGCGGCCTATCTCCTCGTCAACGATCCGCGCGAGGCGCGCGACGCCAAGGCGTCGACCGCCTACAGGACCGCGCCGATCGACAACCCGACCCGCGATCCGCTGCGTAAAGGCCAGGCGCGCCTCGCCCACACGCTCGCCCCCGCGCCGCTCGACGGGCTGCGCTTCGTCGCCCAGCCGAGCTTGTCCGACCACGCCTATGCGTTCCAGATCGCGGTTCATGCGCTCGGCGCCCCGGCCAAGGCGGTGCTGGTCGTGACCCCCAGGGACGGCGGCCGTCCGCGCGAACGCTACCGCTTCAACGTACCTCGGCAGGAAGAGCGCGCCTTCTTCCTGCTGGTCGACAGCCTCCTGCCCAAGCTTACCCGCGACAACGGCATGGACGTCGACGGCACCCCTGCCGCGCTCGAACGCATCGCCGGCGGGCAGAGCCGGACGTGGACCACCAATCTCGACAATCCCGAATGGCAACCGATCAACGAAGCCATCCGCACCCTGATCCGCCGCCACGCCCCGTCGGAGGCGCTCCCGGCCGAGTCCGACTGGCACGAGGCGGCAGTGCGCTCGCCCGGACGATCGACGTAACGTGATTCTCCCGGCCTGCTATCCGCCCGACGCGGATCGCAGCCGGTCGATCGTCCGCCGCTCGAACGCCAGCGGGTCCAGCGCCGCTGCGCGCAGCCCGTGCCCGTCGAGCGCAAGCGCGACCTTGCCATCCGCCAGCATCACCCCGGCGTCACAGGCGGTCGCCAGCGTGTGCAGGTCATGCAGCGCGGTGATGAGCGTCAGCCCCGCCCCCACCCGCCCGCGCAGCGCCGTGCGCAGATCGAAAACGGCCACGGGGTCGAGCCAGTTGAACGGCTCGTCGAGGATCACATGGGCCTGACCACCCGCGAACGCCGCGGCGATCGCGATCCGCTGCCGCATCCCCGCCGAACAATCGCCGACCCAGCGGTCGATCAGCGCGGCCAGCCCCAGCACGTCGTACAAGCCCCCCAGCCGACGCCGTACATCCTCACGACCGCCGCCGACCAGATCGAGAATATCGCGCGTCCGCAGCGCGTCGGGCAGCTTGTCGGCCGGCGGAGCGAACCCGAAGCGCGTCGCCCGTGCGACCCGGTTCTCCACCAGTTCCTCCCCATCGACCCGGCACGATCCGCCCGCGAAGGCCAGCCTGCCCGCCAGCGCTCGGAGCAGGCTGGTCTTACCCGATCCATTGGCACCGATGACACCGAACCACGATCCACGCGCGATCGTCAGGTCGATGCCCTGCACGACGCGCTGCCCGCCGCGCTCCACCGCGACACCGACGAGGTCGACGGCGGCAATCATGCCAGCAGCCACATCTGGGCGCGTCCCCGGCGATGCAACTGCCACAGCATCGCGACCACGATCACCGGCAGCGCGACCGGCAGCGAATAGGCGACGGCCAGCAGCAACCCTGCGAGCAATGAGACGAGGACATCGGCAAACCGCCTTGCGTGCAACCGGTATGCCAGAATGCGCAGCGTCACCAGCAACAGGACCGCGACGCCGATGGCAGCGCCGATCCCGGCGGCGACCGGCCCGACCATCGCCCAACACCCCGGCAGCGCGACCGCAAACAAGCCGGCCAACCCTCGCGCATGACGCGCGACGATGCGCCACACGCCGTACCCGGCGAAAGTCATGAAGCGGACGACGGCATCGTCGATCGCGGCCAGCAACAGCGAGAAGAGCAGCACTTCGGCGCCGACGATCACCATCCGCGCCTCGATCCCCAGCGTGCGTGCCGCCAGCAGCGACAGCAGCAGGATCGCAGCGGCGACGCCCCCGGCGGCCGGACGGTGCGACCATGCTCGAACCGTCCATCCCGGCCGCGACATGCCGGCGACCCGTTCCGGCATCGTCAGGCTGCCCGCCGCCCCGGCAACCAGCACGCCAGCGATATAGCCGACGCCGCCGAGGGGCGACAGCGAGGCCCGCGCGACCAGCATCACCGCGACGAACACCCCCAGTCCGATACCATGCCACGCGACACGATAGCGCCGGCGTTGCACGGCATCGAGCGCATCGGCCGCCAGCAACCCGTCGCTGGCGTGAAGCGCAAGGCGCGCCGCGACCAGCCGTTCCGCCCCGACACCGGACAGGGCACCGACCGCGAGCGCCACCCATGTCGCGACGATCAGGGGACGCTCGGCGAACCACGCCTGCGCGATCGCGAGTGCCGCCAGCAGCAGGAAGGCGGCGATCGCACGGTCGTGCCAATTGGCGAACGTCGCGCGGATCACGTTCCACGCGATCCGCCGATCCTGCAGGAACAGCCGGCCCGTTCCGTTCCGCGCCTTTTCCCTGCCGGCTGACCATCGTCCCATGCCGCCATTCTTAGAGTCCCCGGCTGGCAAGCCAAGACCGGTCGTGCCCGACCCGGTCGAAGCGGCGGTCCTGCAGCCCGCGCATCGTTCGGGGCGGATCGACATGCAGCAATGCCGTTGCCGAACCCGTCACCCCGGAACAGGTCAGGGGCGACGACGGATCGGGAGTGAGGAAGCCTCCCGGATCGTTGGATGTCGATCCCGCCTTGGTATCGCGTCGTTCTTTGAAAACCGCATCCATATCCGGCCCGTCGGCGCTGCCGCTCCCGAAGGACGCGACGGTTGCACCAAGGTCACACGATGGTTGCGCGAAACGCCCGGGAAACGCACCGGTGCAACCTTCGATACTGCAGCAATATCAGCACCCTAACCAACCAACGCCACCAACGCGCTTACTTCCAGCGGTTCCGCGCACAAAAATCCCTGATACAATTGGCACCCCTCCGCCGCGAGCGCGTCGCGCTGCGCCTCGGTTTCGACGCCTTCGGCGACCACCGTCAGCCCCAGCGAACGCGCCATGTCGATCACGCCGCGCACCACCACCCGGTCGCGCGGCGACCCGACGATGTCCTGCGCCAGTTTCTTGTCGATCTTGAGATAGTCGAGCGGCAGCGCCTTCAGATAGGCGAGGCTCGAATAGCCCGTGCCGAAATCGTCGATCGCCACCCGGCACCCCGCCGCGCGCAGCGCCGCGAGCAGCCCCGCCGCCTCGCCCAGTTCGGCGATCAGCCCGCTCTCGGTCACCTCCACGGTCAGCCGTTCGCGCGGAAACCCGCTGGCATCGGCGCGCGCCAGCAGCGTGTCGGCGAAATCCGCCTGCGCCACATCCTCGGCGGTCACGTTGATCGACAGCCGCAGGTGGCCGAGCGCCCCGGGCCAGCCGGCGGCGATCCGCATCGCCTCGCGCTGGACATGCGCCGATAGCCGCCCGGCAAGGCCCGCGCGTGCCGCCGCGTCGAACAACAGCTCGGGACCCAGTTCGCCCTCGCGCCCGTGCCGCCAGCGCGCCAGCGCCTCGACCCCGATGATCCGACCGCTGGTCAGCTTCACCTGCGGTTGAAACAGGATCGCGATCTCGCGCGTCTCGATCGCCCGCGCAATATCCGCCGCCAGCCGCTGCGCATCCAGCACCGCGACCGGCCGGTCGCCGTCGCCCGCCCTGGCGCCGGGCAACAGCGCCTGCACCCGGCGCACGAGCGCCGCGCCGTCCTCGCCCGGCTGCACCGTGTCGCATGCCTGGCGCAGCGTCAGCGCGACCATGTCGTCGCCCGCCACGAACGGCCGCGCCACCGCGCGCTCCAGCGCCGCCTGCAAATCCTGATCGGCGCCATGCGGCAGCAGCACCGCGAATTCGGTGCCGCCCAGCCGGGCGACGGCGGCCCGGACCAGCCCGGCATCGCGTACCGCCCGCTCGATCCGCCGCTCCACCGCGCGCAACAGCGTGTCGCCAACGCTGCGCCCTTGCCGCCGG
The DNA here is from genome assembly GCF_001421635.1 of Sphingomonas sp. Leaf25. Classification (NCBI taxonomy): domain Bacteria; kingdom Pseudomonadati; phylum Pseudomonadota; class Alphaproteobacteria; order Sphingomonadales; family Sphingomonadaceae; genus Sphingomonas; species Sphingomonas sp. Leaf25. The sequence goes on along the minus strand of NZ_LMKU01000012.1, from coordinate 155,969 downwards.
TTGACCGGATCGATCCCGCCGATCGCGATCACGCGGATGCCGGGCACCTCGCCCGCCTCAATCCGCCGGTCGATCCAGCGCAGCGTCCCCGCCAGATCGCGCACCGACCCCAGCGCCTCGCGCACCACCGCGCCAATATCGCCGACCCGTGCCAGCGGCTCGACCAGCGCGTGCAGCCGCTGGCTGTGCGGATCGCGCGCGACATGCTGCACCACCCGCCCCAGCCCCGGCAGGTCGTGGGCGAAGGCGGTGGCGGGCGATGCCGTGCCCAGCCGCCGGATCGCCGCCAGCGCGGTCCGCCGCCCGTCCTGCCCCAATTGCCGCAACAGCCCGCGCGGCGTCGCCGTCTCGCCGAAGCCGGTCGCCTCTGCCAGCGCCGGGGTCAACTGCACGCTGCCCCGCACGCTATCGAGCCGCCAGCCGAGCGGCGCGCCGCCACCGGCCAGCGGATCATGCCACCCGCCGCCCATCCGGTGGACGTGCCGCTCGGCAAAGCGCACGCCCTGCACCAGCATTTCCTCGGTCACGGGACTGATGAGGAAATGGGTCGCCCCCGCCTCGTACAGCGCGCCCAGCCGGTCGACATCGCCCTTGGCGACCAGCACCAGCACCGCATCGCCGTGCCCGGCCACCTGCGCCAGTTCGGCGGTGGCGGCGATGCCGTCGTCGATCGCGCCGCGCGCATCGACGATCGCGATCGCCGTCCCGCTCGCCGCCACCCGCTGGCGAATGCCGTCCGCGCGCCGGGCGGCCACGATCCGCCAACCGGCGCGTGACAGGATCGCGGTCAGCTCGTCGCGCTGCCGGAACGACAATATGAACAGCGCGCGCTCGTGCGCCGCATCATGACCCATGCCCGCGGTTTTCCCCCCACCCATCGCGCGACCCTAGGGCCGCGCATCGGGGGGGGCAATGGACACCTTGTATGGCCGGTGAACGCACCCTAGCTTCGCGGTAATGACCTGCGCCCCTTCCCTGATCGATGCGCATGGTCGAACCATCCGCTACCTGCGGATTTCCGTCACCGACCGCTGCGACCTGCGTTGCCGCTACTGCATGTCCGAAGCGATGACCTTCCTGCCGCGCAACCGCTTGTTGAGCCTTGAGGAAATCGCGGTCATCGCCGAACGCTTCGTTGCGCGCGGCATCGACAAGATCCGTCTGTCGGGCGGCGAGCCGCTGGTCCGCCGCGACGTGACCGACTTGTGCCGCCGGCTCGGGCGGATGCTGGACGGCGGCGGCCTGTCGGAACTGACGATGACGACCAATGCCACCCGACTGCGCGATCATGCGCCCGCGCTGGCCGATGCCGGCATCCGGCGAATCAATGTCAGCCTCGACAGCCTCGATCCCGCTACCTTCCGCTACGTCACCCGCCACGGCGACGTTGCCCAGGTGCTGGATGGCATCGCCGCCGCACGCGACGCTGCAATCGCGGTCAAGATCAACATGGTGGTGCTGAAAGGGCTGAACGAGGATCAGGTCGGCGACATGCTGGCCTGGTGCGGCCGCGAGGGCCACGACCTCTCGCTGATCGAGACGATGCCGCTCGGCGCGATCGACGAGGACCGCACCGACCGGTTCGTGCCGCTCACCCGCGTGTTCGAGACGCTCGGGCAACGCTTCACCCTGACCCGCGACCAGCATCGCACCGGTGGCCCGGCACGCTACTGGCGGGTCGGCGGACAGGGCAACCGCCTCGGCCTCATCTCGCCGCTGACCGAGAATTTCTGTGCCGGCTGCAACCGCGTGCGCCTGACGACCGAGGGCAAGCTCTACCTCTGTCTTGGCCATGACGATCATGTCGACCTCAAGGATGCGCTGCGCACCGGCGGCATCGACGCGCTCGACGCCGCGCTCGACGCCGCGTTGCCCAGGAAACCCGCCGCGCACGACTTCCGTATCGAGGCCGGCGCTGCCCCCGCCGTCACCCGCCACATGAGCGTGACCGGCGGATGACCCGCCTCGCCTTGCTCGCCTCGCCCACCCCGCAAGCCCGCGCCGCCGAGGATATGCTGCGCGAACGCTACGAGTGGTGTGGGATCGAGGATGCCGACCTGATCGTCGCGCTGGGTGGTGACGGGTTTTTGTTGCAGGTGTTGCACACCCTGCTCGAACGACGGCGGACGGTGCCGGTGTTCGGCATGAATCTGGGCACCATCGGCTTTCTGATGAACGAATGGCGGCTCGACGATCTCGAGCGGCGGCTGAGCCGCGCCAAGCCGTTCCGCGTCTCGCCGCTCACCATGACCGCGACGACGATGGACGGCGAGGTCCGCGTGCTGCCGGCGATCAACGAAGTCTCGCTGCTGCGCGAAACCCGCCAGACCGCGAAGCTCGAAGTCGCGGTCAACGACCGCGTCGTGATGCCCGAACTGGTGTGCGACGGCATCCTCGCCGCCACGCCGGCCGGCTCGACCGCCTACAATCTGTCCGCCAACGGCCCGATCCTGCCGATGGGGTCGGCGATGCTGGCGCTGACCCCGATCAGCCCGTTCCGCCCGCGTCGCTGGCGCGGCGCGATCCTGCCCGACAAGGCGCGCATCTCGCTGCGTGTCCTCGAACCGGACAAGCGCCCCGTCTCGGCGGTCGCCGACCAGCGCGAGGTGCGCGACGTGGCGCAGGTCGACATCGTGATCGACCGGGTGCGCGACCTGACGCTGCTGTTCGACCCCGAACACGCGCTCGACGACCGCATCACCATGGAGCAGTTCGCCGGCTGATGCGTAAAAAGCAAAATTAGGCGTTGCAAAGCCTGATTCGGCTGCTAAAGACCCGGCCTCGCAGTTGTTCCCTGATAGCTCAGCGGTAGAGCTCTCGACTGTTAATCGAGCGGCCGTAGGTTCGAATCCTACTCAGGGAGCCAGCGACACCCCGGAAGACGCGATCTGTTCTTCCTTCCGGGCACAGCCGCACGACGGCGTTGTTACTCAATCCATGATATTGTCTGCGATTGCTTCGCCCGAACCTTCGGGATGCAGTCAAACGCCGGTATCGCGGACCTGCGCTCGCGCGAGTGCGACGAACAGTTCGTTGCAGGCCGCGTTGCCGACCCGGATACGGTCGCTGACATTCGGGATGAACCGCGAAAAATTGCGGGCGAGGATCGTCCCGATCGTCAGCCGGTCTACCGGCCCTGCCGCCACGACCGGTGCCGACGCGGCGCGATGGCGGGCGAAAAGCTGCACGTCGAAATCATCATCCTCGATCGCGATCAGCCCCGAACTCGGGCCGATCTGCCGCTGGATTTCCTCGCGCAGCCGGCGCGCGGCTTCCCGGTCGCAGGGTTCGACCGTTACCGGTGTCTCTGCCATCGTCATGCGTTCCGCTCCCGTCGCCTGCCTCGCGACTCCCATAGACCGCGTCGGTTATCACGACGTTAACCATGAACAGCACAGCAGTTGAAGCAATTCGAACGCTGCGACGGATGCCGTTCAGCCACCGCTAATCTCATATCCTGCACGGTCCGCCGGTCCGGCCTACGGACCCGAACCGGCGACCGTTCGTTCAAACGATCAGGATACTCGCCATCGGTCGGGAACCATGGCGGCATTGGAGAAACTGATGTTGCTGCACCCTACCCCCCGTGCCCGCCTTCGGGCGATCGGCATGACCTTCGCCGGAGCGCTGGCCCTCGCCGCCTGCGCCACGCCGACACCCTATCAGCCAGCGACCGGCACCGGCTTCTATCGCAACGGCTACAGCGACCAGCAGGTCGAGGCGAACCGCTTTCAGATCAGCTTTTCGGGCAACAGCCTGACGTCGCGCGAGACGGTCGAGCGTTATCTGCTCTATCGCGCGGCGCAACTGACGCTGGAGCGCGGCTTCGACAACTTCATCCTGGCCGACCGCGATACCAACCTGCGCAGCCGTACCTATTCGACGCCGGGCTTTGGCGGTGGCGGGTTCGGCCCCGGATGGGGCGCGGGCTTCGGCTGGGGTGGCTGGGGTCCGGCATGGCGCTATCGCAGCCGCGCGTTTGGCTGGCGGAGCTGGGACCCGTTCTGGGGCGATCCGTTCTTCGACCGCTCGGTCGATATTCGTACGGTCGACAAATATGAAGCGGTGGCCGAGATCGTGCTGGGCCGTGGTCCGAAACCCGCCGACAACATCCACGCGTTCGACGCCCGCGATGTGTTGCGCAGCCTCGGTCCGACGGTGACGGCGCCGGTCGAACGGCGCTGATCTCCTTCCCCGATCGATAAACAAAAGGCCGCTGTCCATCGGGACAGCGGCCTTTTCGCGTCACTGACGGGGCGTTGCCGCCCCGCCCCCGTCCTCACGCCACCAGCGCGCCGTGGCAATGCTTGTACTTGCGCCCCGATCCGCACGGGCACGGCGCATTGCGGCTGACCCGCCCTTCCCAGCTTGCCGGATCGTCGCCCAATGCTTCCGCGTCGCCGATCGGCATCTGCAGCGTCGGCACATGCGTCGAGATCAATCCGCGCGTCGCCGCATCGATGTCCCAGGTGTCGTCCTCGCCGGTCAGCGGATCGATGTGCATCGTCAGGAAATCGGGCAGTTCGGGCAGTTCGGGCGGGGCGGCGAAATTGAAGTTCGCATGCGCCATCGTCCGCGTCACGTCCTCGCGAATGCCCGACAGCATCCGCTCGAACAGCGCGAACGCCTCCTGCTTATATTCGTTGATCGGCGTCTTCTGCGCATAGGCGCGCAGGTGGATCACCGCCCGCAGCGCGTCGAGCATCGCCAGATGCTCCTTCCAGTGATGGTCGAGCGTCTGGAGCAGGATCGACTTCTCGATCTGCGTCCAGCCCTCGGGATCGAGTTCGGCCGCCTTCTGGTCGACCAGCGCGTCGGCCTCGACGCGGACCCGCTCCTCGATCGTCTCGGCGTCAAGCCCGTCCTCGTTGGCGACCCAGTCGGCGACCGGCGCGTCGACGCCCAGCAGTTCCTGCGCCTGTTCGCGCAGACCTTCGACATTCCATTGTTCGGGATAGCTGTCGGGCGGCACCGCCGCGCCGACCACCGAATTGACGACCGCGTGACGCATGTCGATCACCACGTCGCCGACCGCATCGGCATCCATGATGTCGGCGCGCTGTTCGTAGATGACCTTGCGCTGGTCGTTCATCACGTCGTCATATTCGACAACCTGCTTGCGCACGTCATAGTTGCGCGCCTCGACCTTGCGCTGCGCTGTCTCGATCGCGCGGCTCAGCCACTTGCTGCCGATCGCCTCGCCGTCCTCGATGTTGTTGCGCATCATCTTGGCGAACAGCGTGTCCGGCCCGAAAATGCGCAGCAGATCGTCGTCGAGACACAGGTAGAAGCGCGACAGGCCCGGATCGCCCTGACGGCCCGAGCGGCCGCGCAACTGGTTGTCGATGCGGCGGCTCTCGTGCCGTTCGGTGCCGAGCACGAACAGGCCACCGGCGGCGAGCACCGCCTGTTTTTCCTCGATGATCTCGGCACGGATACGCGCGGCGACCGCGTCATATTCGCTGGTGCCCTCGACCAGATCGGGATGCTCGTCGAGCATGCGGAATTCGAGGTTGCCGCCCAACTGGATGTCGGTGCCGCGCCCGGCCATGTTGGTTGCGATCGTGACCGCGCCCAGCCGCCCGGCCTGCGCCACGATATGCGCTTCCATCTCGTGATAGCGCGCGTTCAGGACCTTGTGATCCACCTGCTCCTGCGTGAGAAAGTCGGAGAGCAGTTCGGACTTCTCGATCGAGACGGTGCCGACCAGCACCGGCTGCCCCTGCGAGGCATGGTCGCGGATCTTCTTGGCGATCGCCCGGAACTTGTCCTCGAGCGTCTTGTAGAACTCGTCTTCCTCGTCGACGCGGCGGACGGGAACGTTGGTCGGAATCGACACGACGTTCATCTTGTAGATGTCGAAGAATTCGGGCGCCTCGGTCGCCGCCGTGCCGGTCATGCCCGACAGCTTGGGATACATGCGGAAATAATTCTGGAAGGTGATCGATGCGAGTGTCTGGTTCTCCGGCTCGATCGTCACGCCTTCCTTGGCCTCGGTCGCCTGGTGCAGACCATCGGACCAGCGGCGGCCGTCCATCATGCGGCCAGTGAACTCGTCGATGATGACGACCTTGCCGTCCTTGACGATGTAATCGGTGTCGCGCTTGAACATGATGTTGGCGCGCAACGCCTGGTTGACGTGATGGACGACCTGCGTGTTCTCGAAATCATACAGGTTCGCGCCGATCAGCAGCCCGGCGTCCTCCAGCATCCGTTCGACCTTCTCGGTGCCGTCCTCGGTCAGCACGATCGACTTCTGCTTCTCGTCCTTCTCGTAATCGTCGGCCGACAGCCGCTGCACGACCTCGTTCACCGAACGGTACAGGTCCGACTTGTCATCGGTCGGACCCGAAATGATGAGCGGGGTGCGCGCCTCGTCGATCAGGATCGAATCGACCTCGTCGACGATCGCGAAGGCGAACGGCCGCTGCGTCATCGACGCGCGGTCGAACTTCATATTGTCGCGCAGGTAGTCGAAGCCGAACTCGTTGTTCGTGCCATAGGTGATGTCGCTGCCATAGGCGGCGCGCCGTTCACCGTCGCTCAGGTTCGGCACGATCACGCCGGTGGTGAGGCCGAGGAAGCCATAGACCCGGCCCATCTGCTCGGCATCGCGCCGCGCCAGATAGTCGTTGACCGTGACGACATGGACGCCGTCGCCGGGCAGCGCGTTGAGGTAACAGGCCAGCGTCGCGACCAGCGTCTTGCCCTCGCCGGTGCGCATCTCGGCGATCTCGCCACGGTGGAGCACGATGCCGCCGACCATCTGCACGTCGAAATGGCGCATGCCGAGCACCCGGCGCGACGCCTCGCGGACCGTCGCGAACGCTTCAGGGAGCAGCGAGTCGATCTTTTCGCCGTTCGCCAGCCGTTCGCGCAACTTCGGCGTCTGCGCCGCCAGATCCTCGTCGGACAATGCGGTCAACCGCGCTTCGAACTCGTTGATCTTGGTGACGATCGACCCGAGCGACTTGACGTACCGGTCGTTGGACGACCCGAACAGGGATTTGGCGAGACCACCGAACATGGGCTGGTATTCCTTGAAATGGCGAGCGCGCACCGCAACGGGTTCGGCGGCTGCGCGGAAATAACGGGAGGACGAAAGGCGCCGGGTACGCGCTATTCGTGGGTGCGCAGCGTCCGCGCGCGCACCGCGACATGCGGCGCGGGCGTCAAGAAAAGCGGCTGTGGATTGCGCAGCCATGGCTGATCGGGACGCGCGACGGCCATCGACGGTGCCTCGACGATCGCGACCGCGATCTGTCCAGCCACTGCCTGCGCCTGCGCCACCTGCCGCGCCTGAAGCGCGCCCACGCCCGGCAACAGGCCGGTCAGGCCCGTCAGCAGCGCGGAGAGAAACAGCAGCAAACGCAAGCAGGTCGTCCAGACGTTGTCGTTTTGCGACGGATGGCCGGTCGCACAGGCTCGAGACATAGGGAAGCGGTGGCCCCGCGTCCAGCCGGGGCGCGTCACTTCGCGGGCTGGAAGGCCATGCTGTAGGTCATCGTTGCATGACGGGCCGGCTGGTCCGGCTTCGGTTCGTAGGTCACCGGATAGGAGCAGGCGGCGATACCCGCCCCCCTCGACGACCGGCGTTGGCACGCCACAACCTTGCCCGTCGCATCCACGGTCAGCCTGTCGGTTTGCGAAAAATACGGCGGAATGTCGCTGGCCGCTCCGGTGGCCAGGTTCGGCGCAAGCCCTATGCCGTCCACCTCGAACACGTTGGATATCGTCAGCATACCGGGGCCGAAACTGGCCAGATCCATGGTGACGAAACCCGTATATTTTCCATCTTCCTGCAAGCAGGCATGGACACTCTCGCCCTTCCCGCCGCTTTCGCGCGTCTTACAATCGAGAATTGTCCCTTTCTCGCCAAGCTTCAAATGGATCACCACGGCGAAGGGCGACAGCGGCGACGCCTCGGCCGTCGGACTGCTCCATCTGATGCGCCGTTGAAACGTCGAGGCCACGGAATGCCCTTTGGCGTCCGTCGCCGGCGTGAACCGGCCCCGCTCCCGGATAACGCGACAACTGGTCGCATCCAGCGACGCAGACCCGCTCGATTGGGTAATCGTACAGCCGGTTATCGCTCCCTTCGCGTCGACGTCCATGCTCAATACGACCACGCCCGATTCGTTGGCTTTCAGCGCGTCGATGGGAAAATCGTCGTGCGTTACCCACGACGCCGGATCGATCGGCACCGGATCGGTCTGCGCCAGCACCCCGCCACCCCAACAAAGCGTTGCAACCGCCGCGCCCATGCGTAGGAACCGCCGCATATCCATCCCCTGCCCCATGTCCGGTGCAGGCTAGACCGGGACCCACGCCCATGTCGACTGCCACCTCCCCGCTCGCCACGCCGTTTCCCGCGCTGCCGCCGATCGGCGGGGTGACGCTGCGGGTCGCGCGCGCGCGCTACAAGACATGGGACCGCACCGACCTGACCTTCGCGACGCTGGCCGAGGGGACGGCAGTGGCCGGCGTGCTGACCAACAGCAAATGCCCCTCGCCCGAGGTCGAATGGTGCCGCCGGGCGCTGGTGCTGGGCCGCGCACGCGCGCTGGTGGTCAATGCCGGCAATTCGAACGCCTTCACCGGCGACCGCGGCCGTGCCGCCGTGGAGGCGATCGCCGCGCGCACCGCGCAGGCGGTCGGCTGCCAGCCGTCCGACGTGTTCGTCGCCTCGACCGGGGTGATCGGGGTGCCGTTGCCGATCGACAAGGCGGAGGCGGGACTCGACGCCGCCTTCGTCGCCAATCCGTGCGACTGGGAAGCGGCGGCCGAGACGATCGGCACCACCGACACCTTCACCAAGGGCGCGTTCGTCACCGCCAAGGTCGGCGACCGCACGGTGAAGCTGGCCGGCATCATCAAGGGGTCGGGGATGATCGCGCCCGACATGGCGACGATGCTCGGCTTCATTTTCACCGATGCGGCGGTCGATCCCGCCTTCCTGCAATCGGCGCTGGAAGCCGCCAATCGCCAGACCTTCTCGTGCATCACGGTCGACGGCGATACCTCGACCAGCGACACCGTGCTCGCCTTCGCAACCGGTGCGGCGGGCGGCGATCCGATCGCGTCGTTCGACGATGACGGCGCGGACGCGTTTGCCGCCGCACTGCACGACCTGTGCCGTCAACTCGCGCATCTGGTGGTCCGCGACGGCGAAGGCGCATCGAAGTTCATCGCCGTGACCGTCGAGGGGGCGAGCAGCGATGGCAGCGCCCACCGCATCGCGATGAGCATCGCCAATTCGCCGCTGGTCAAGACCGCCATCGCCGGCGAGGACGCCAACTGGGGCCGCGTGGTGATGGCGGTCGGCAAGGCGGGCGAGCCGGCCGAACGCGACAAGCTCGCGATCCGCTTCGGCACGACGCAAGTGGCCGAAGGCGGTCTTGCCGTCACCGGCTACGACGAAGCCCCGGTCGCCGCGCATCTCAAGGGGCAGGACATCGAGATCGGTGTGAACCTGAACCTCGGCGAAGGCCATGCGACGGTATGGACCTGCGACCTGACGCATGGCTACATCTCGATCAACGCCGATTACCGGAGTTGATCGTGCGTAGGTCGAAGGCATCGGGTAGATAGCCGTCGTAGGTCGCGAGCTGATCGGCCGATACCAGTCGATCGATCAGCACCATCCGACGGCTCATGCCCATATGGCCATAGCGTCCCGTTCGTTTGGGTTCCCGACCAACAAAGCGAACACGCCAGACCCGGGTCCGGCCATCGCCTTTGTCCGTCCGCTGCATTCCGACGAGCGGTTCGATGCGAAGGTCAGACCGTTCATCCATGCTGAACCAGATTCGGTGAACCTGGTCATATCGTCCGTTCAGCCTTTCCTGCGGCACAAACCGCTGGCCCTCGAACTCGTCGATATAGATGCCATCATAGGATTTGGGCGGCGCGAAGTCGTAGCAGCGACGGGCACCGATGAAGGCGTCAAATTCGAATGAGCCGTCTCGTTCGCGTTTCCAACATCTGGTGAGAGGATCGTTCCCGGTCAGGAACAGGACGCTTCGGTCGTACAGCGCTTTGACCGAAGGCCTTTGGGTTCGTGACGCCAACGCCACGACCAGACACGCCAAAACCAGAAGGGCGAAGATCGCGGAACCGATCTTCGCCCTTCGTGTCATCAGCCCAGTTCACCCTCGAGCCACGCCTTCAACTGGCTCTTGGGCCGCGCGCCGAGCAGGTCGGCGACCGGCTGGCCGTTCTTGAAGAGCTTGAGCAGCGGAATCGACTGGACGCCCATCGACCCGGCGATTTCGGGGTTGGCCATGATGTCGACCTTGGCGATCGTCACCTTGTCGCCCAGTTCGTCGGCGATCTCTTCGAGCGCCGGGGCGATCATCTTGCACGGCCCGCACCAGTCCGCCCAGAAATCGACCAGCACCGGCTTGTCGGATTGCAGCACGTCGGCGGAAAAGCTGGTGTCGGTCACGGTCTTGGTCGGCATGGGAAATTCTCCTTCTTGACCCCGTATCTATGGGCGGCGGCGTGCGACCTCAAGCTTCGCCCGCGTAGCTTTGTTCCCCCGCGCGATAGCCCGGCTTGTGACGGGCAAGCAGCGCGTCGGGCAACACGAACATCGTCGGCCCGGCGGTGTAGAGCAGCGCCGCCTCGATCGCATGGTCGGGAAAGATCACCGTCAGCGCGGCGGCATAGGCCGCCATCTGCTTGAGATGATAGACCGGAATGTCCTCGATCGACGCGGGCACCCGCCGCCCGGTCTTGAAATCGACCACGCGGACCCGCGTGTCGCCGATGCACAGCCGGTCGACGGTGCCGGCAACCACGTCGCCGCCGGGCAACGCGGCGGCGATCGGCGCTTCGGCCAGCGCATCGGGGCCGAACAGGTCGGCGAACTGCGGATCGTCGAGGATCGCCATCGCGTCGCGCGTCATCCGTCGGCGCAGGCCGGCATCGCTCACCCCCGCCGCCCCGGCCAGCCAGCGCTCGGCCGCATCGGCACGCGCGTCGCGCGGCAGGTCGGGCAGGCGTTCGAACAACTGGTGGAGCAGCCGCCCGCGCTCCGCCGCCGCGCGCATCGTCGCCGATGGCGGCGGATCGGCCACCTCATCCTCGCCCAGCGCTGACGGGGCCAGCGGGCGCGATGGCCGCGCCTCGCGCGGGGCGGGCACATGCAGCCAGTCGGGAACGGCAGCCATGCCGGGCCGGCTCGCGGCACGCCGCAGCCGCGCGGGGGCTGGCGCTTCGTCGCGCGTGCCGGTGAACACCCGCTCGCCGTCCTGCTCCGCCGCGCCCAGCGAATCGAATGCCGCCGCCGCCGCGCTGTACCAACTGAGCGCCGGCGGAATGCCGGCGCATTGGGCCGAGGGTGCGCCGGCGATCACCAGCCGTTCCTCGGCACGAGTCGCCGCGACATAGAACAGCCGCCAATGTTCCTGAAGCTCGCGCGCGTCGACCGCCGCAGCGGCATCGTCGACCGGCGTGCCGAGTTCGGCGGGACGCGGACGAAACACCGGAAACGCCTCGCCATCGTGACCATCAGGGCGCCAACGGATGATGTCGCGCCGACTTTTGGCGGGATCGATCGCGGCATCCGCCAGCAACACCAGCGGTGCCTGCAACCCCTTGGAGCCATGCGCGGTCATTACCCGCACCGCGCCGCCCGCCGCACCTGCGTCGCGCTTGATCTCCACCTCGCCCCGGTCGAACCATTCGACGAAGCGTTGCAGCGACGGCGTCGCCACCGCCTCGAATGACAGCGCGGCATTGAGCAATTCGTCGATCGGGTCGTGCGCTTCCGCGCCCAGCCGCGCGACCAGCCGCCGCCGCCCGTCCAGCTCGCCCGACAGGATTTCCTCGAGGAAGCGATAGGGCGTGGTGAAATCGGCACGGCGCAGGATGCGCGACAACGGCTCGACCGCCTCGCTGTCGCGCTGGCGCAGGTGCCGCCACAGGCTCCCGCCCTCGCGCAGCGCGCCGGCCAGCAACTGCTCCTGCGTCCAGCCGATCAGCGGCGACACCAGCAAATTGGCGAGACTAAGGTCGTCGTCGGGCTGGAGCGCGAAGCGGATCGCCGCCAGCAGATCCTGCACCGCCAGCGGCGCGTCGAGCCGCAGCCGGTCGACGCCCGCCACCGGCACTCCCTCGGCATACAGGCGCGCGACGATCAGCGAGGCGAGGTCGCCGCGGCGCTTCACCAGCACCATCACGTCGCCCGCATCCAGCATCCGCCCTTTCGACGCCAGCGGCAGCGTGCCGATCCAGCCCTTGATCGCCCGCGCGATGTCGCGGGCAATGACGCGGGTCGAATCGTCGATCCAGCCTTCCTCGTCGTCGCCCGCCGCCTCGACCACGGTCGGCGCCCACAGCGTTACGCTGCCCGGCCCCGGCACTTCGCTGGCGTGCGCCTCTGGCCGGTCGATCCCCATGCCGTTGCCCGGCAAGGCGGCAATCGCCGCGTCGACGAATTCCAGCACCGGCCGCGTCGTGCGGAAGCTGTGCGTCAGCGACAGCGTATCCAGCTCGCGGGCAGCGCCATGATAGCCCGGCGGCAGTTCGGCACGGCGCGTGAAGTCCCGGTGCGCCGCCTCGAAGAAGATCGGATCGGTGCCTTGGAAACCGAAGATCGCCTGTTTGTAATCGCCGACGACGAACAGCGTCCGCATTCCCGCCGCGCGCACCGCGTCGCCGCTGAAATATTCCTCCACCAACGACCGGACGATCGCCCATTGCTGGGGATTGGTGTCCTGCGCCTCGTCGATCAGGACATGCTCGGTCGTCTGGTCGAGCTTGAAGCGCACCCACTCGCCGATGCCGGGTTGCGCCAGCAGCTTCAACGTCTCGCGGATCAGGTCGTCGAAATCGACCCCGCCGACACGGCGCTTGGCGCGGGCATAGGCATCGGCATAGGCCCGCCCCGCCTCCAGCGCGCCGGCCAGCGCATCGGCATAGCCCGCCTGTCCGCGCAGCGCGATCAGTTCGGCGGCGCGCGTGCCCACCCCGGTCGCCAGTTCGTCGTGATCGGGTTCGGCGGCCAGCACCTTGGGCTTGGCGACTTTCAGCGTATCCTTCTGGGTAAAGAACATCGCGCGGACCTCGTCCAGCCGCCGCGCGCGATCCTGCGGCGGCGACGCCAGCCAGTCGAGGATCGCGCCCGACAGTTTCGTCCCGGTCGGCGTTCCCCATGCCCGGTTGGCGGCGGCAAGCCGTTCGAGCGCGTCGGTATCGAAGGCGTCGTCGCTGCATTCGCTCGCGATCACCTGCTCGATGTCGCCCATCGGCAGATCGAACGCGCGGCGGAGGAACGGCTGAATGCCGCTCGACAGTTCCGCCATCGCCTGCGGCTGCCTCGCACATTCGCGCAGATACGCCTCGGCCGCGCCCTCGCCCATGCGCAGGCTCATCGCCGCGATCGCATCGCCGATCCGTGTCGATCCGCCGCGCTGTTCCGCGACCAGCAATTCGGCCAGCGCCTCGCGCGCCATGCCCGCTTCCTCGCGCGCCTCCAGCGGACGGAAGCCCGGCACCAGCCCCGCCTCGACCGGGAAGCCGGCGAGCAGGCTCTGACAGAAGCCGTGGATCGTCTGGATCCGCACGCCGCCGCCCGGCGCATCGAGCACCCGCGCGAACAGCGTCCGCGCGCGCGCGATCAGCGCGTCGTCGTTCACATCCTCGCCCAGCGCGAACAGATCGAACTTCAATTCCTCGCGCGGCAACCGTACCCAGCGGGCGAGGCGCGAGGAAATCCGCTCGGCCATCTCGGCCGCGCCCGCCTTGGTAAAGGTCAGGCACAGGATCGCGGCGGGATCGACGCCGCGCAACAGCAGCCGGAACACCCGCGCCGACAGGACGTGCGTCTTGCCGGTCCCCGCCGAGGCGGAGAGCCACACATGGCGATGCGGATCGCTCGCCGCCGCCTGATCGTCCTTCAGACGCTGGAGCGCCTTTACCTCACTCACGGCCATACCATTCGTCACGACGCATCAACTGGTCATACTCGGCATAGGGGGCGTGTTCGGGCACCAGCTTGGCGACGAACGCCTCGTCGCCAGTCAGGAACCGCCCGACCGCTTCCTCGAAATGCCGCTTCGCCAGCGCGACGAAGTCGGCGGTCGCCACCTTCCTGCCACCCGAACCATCCGCCGATACCGGAGTCGCCATCTTGCCGAAGCGGTCCTTGTCCTTGGTCAGCGACCAATATTCGAACGCCGCCGCCGTGCCCGTGATCCGCGGGAACGCCCCGCGCTCGGCCATCAGCCCCAACAGACCGAGTTGCAGGCTGTATCCTGCCGCTACTGCCTTCGCGCTCGGTGCCTTGCCGGTCTTGTAGTCGATGATCGCCAGCGTGCCGTCCGCCGCCCGGTCGATCCGGTCGGCCTTGCCGGTCAGCTCCACCCCGGCGATCTCCAGCCGGCCCGCCGCCTCGACACCGATGACGCTGCGCCCCTCGGCCAGCTTCTCGTGGGTGAACGCGGCCACCCAGTCGATTGCCTCGCGCAACCGTGGCACCCACAAGGCACGCAACAGCGGATGGGTGCGCGGATCGTCGCGCAGCGCCTCCAGCCGGCGGTGCAGCTTGGCCGGGTCCAGCCCGTCCTCGACCGCCCAATGCTCCAGCACGCCATGCACCGCCGTGCCGCGCCACGCCGCGCTCGGATCGGCATCGACCGCGTCGAGCGGCACCAGCCGCAACATCCGCCGCGCATAAAAGGCATAAGGATCGGCCTTCAACCGGTCCACTTCCGTCACCGAAATCCGCCGGGGCCGGAGCGCCACCGGCGGCCGTGGTGCCGGGCGCAGCGCGGCGGCGAACGCCGCCGGCGTATCGATCGCCCGCGCCCAGTCGCGCAACGCGCCCGCCCGTTCCAGCCCCTCGTCGAGCGCCTGCAACCGCAGCCACAGCCGCGATGCGATCGTCGGCGCGGTCGCATCGCGCGCCGCCCGCGTCAGCACCACCTCGCGCCCACCCAATGCCGCCGCGAAATCGAACGCCGACAGCCCGATCCGCCGATCGAGACCGGCCAGCCCCAGTTCCTGCCGGATGCGCGGCGCCAGCCACGGATCGGGCGCGGGCAGCGCGGGCCACACCCCCTCGTTCAACCCGCCCAGGATCATCAGGTCGGCGCTCTGCAACCGCGCTTCGAGTAGCCCGAGGATCGCCAGCCGGGGATGCGCGCCCTGCGCCGGCCGCACCGCCACCTCGTCCAGCAGCAACCGCAGCAGCATCGGCAACGCCGCCGGATCGATCACCGGCGGCCCGAGCGACGCCTGCGCCTCCAGCTCGGCGATGCGTTCCGCCGCGCCGCGCCCTTCGGGCCGCCGCCACGCCGCATCGCCCGCCAGCGCGGTCGCGCTCTCGCGCACCACCGCCAGCAGATCGGCCAGCGGCTGCGGACCGCCGGCAAAGGCGCGCGCCAGCGGCGTCAGCAACACCCGCGCCTCTTCCCAGAACGGCAGCGCCGCCGCGCGGATCGCCGCGTCGCGCGGATCGCCCTCGCTCAGATGCCGGTCGATGCCCGCCAGTCCCGCCGCCGGGCGCGGCCCCCTGAGCGCGCGGTCGAGCCGGCGTACCCCGTCGAGCCAGCCGATCCGGTCGCCGTCCTGTCGCACCAGCGGATGCTTGAGCAGCGCCAACAGCGCGACCGGCGCGAACCCCTGTGTCGCCGCCTCGACCAGCGCGAGCAGCAGCGTGCCCGGTGCCATCAGCGACAGCGGCTGCCCCGCCGAATCGTCGATCGCGATGTCCCACCGCGCCATGTGCGCCGCCACCCGGCGCGCCAGCGTCCGGTCGGGCGTCACCAGCGCGGCGGTGCGCGCCGGCGTCTCCAATGCCTCGCGCAGCGCGATGGCAATCGCCTGTGCTTCCTCGGCCGGGGTGGCGAGTTCGACCATCCGCACCCCCGACAGCCGCCGGTCGGCGGGCGGTACGTCGATCCAGTGGTGGGTACGATCGGCCGGGGCCAGCGCGGTGGCGATCGCCCGGCTGCGCGTCGGTGTCGCGTCATGCTCGCTCGCCGCCTGCCAGCGCAGGAATTCGTGCCGGCCGACCCGCATCCGGTCGAGCAGCAGCTTGAGGTGAAACTGCGGATGCGTTTCGATCGATCGCTTGCGCCGCCCCGTCACCGGATCGGGTTCATGCGGCCCGAGCGACGCCCATTCGCCGTCGTCCATCGCGGTATCGAGGCCGGGCAGCACCACCATGCCGCGCTCCATCCCCGCGATACAGCGCAGCAACTGCGCCACGGCGGGCGCATTGGTGGTGATGCCCGCCGAACAGACGAACCCGCGCGGCGGCGTGGCGGTCCAGCGGGCGCACAGCCGCCGCAACAGCAATGTGCGCCGCTCGGCCATGTCGATCTGCCCCAGCGCCGCCAGTTCGTGCGGCCAGCGATCGAGGACGATGCGGAACAGTTCGAGCGAGCGTTCCCAATGCGCCGACAGCGATTCATCGACGTCGAGCGTGGCCAGCCGCGCCGGATCGACCTCCTCGACCAGCAACTGGTCGAGCGTGTTGGCGAGATCGCCCGCCAGCCGCATCGCCTCCGCCCCGTCGACCGGGCGACCGGCGCGCGTCCGCTCCTCGCTGACCAGCCGGGCGAGGATCATCCGCCTTGCCAGCGGATCGACCGCCGGCGGCACCGGTTCGGGCGCGTCGGCCGGATCGGCGAAGGCCCCGGCGGCTTCCTCGACTTCTGGATCGCCGATCGCGACCAGTCGGGGGAGCAGCAACCCGCCGCCGCTCGCGCGGACGAACGCTTCCTGCACCGTCCGCTTGGCGCGGTTGGTCGGCACCAGCACCACGCCCTGCGCCAGCCGCATCCGGTCGCCACCAAAGCGCCGGATCAGCCCGACCGCCAGCGCATCGGCGAACGCCCGATGGATCGGGATGGTATAGAGGTTGAGGCGCTTCGCCTCAGCCATCGGCGAGGACTGCCTCGGTATAGGGGATCGCCGCCGGCGTGCCGACATCGAACCACAGCCCCTGATGCACCGCGCCGAACGCGCGGCCCGCCTCGATCGCGCGGTTCCAGAACAGGTTCGTGGAGAACGCGCCTTCGGGCCAGTCGGCAATCACCCGCGGCGACAATATCTGCACCCCGGTGAACACGAACGGCGCCAGCCGCCCCGGCTTGCGCCGCCCGGTGATCCGCCCCAGCGCGTCGAGGTGAAAATCGCCCTGTCCGCCGTGGCTCTGCGCCTGCGCCAGCGGCACCAACAGCAGCAGCGCATCCATCGTCGCGTCATCCCACAGCGCGCTCAACAACCGGATCGAATCGATCGGCCCGTCGACCCACAGATTGTCGCTGTTGACGCAGACGAACGGCTTGTCCCCGATCAGCTCACGCGCCTGCACCAGCCCGCCGCCGGTTTCCAGCAACCGGCCCCGCTCGTCGGACACCGCGATGTCGATGCCCTTCACCCGATGCCTGAGGTGCGCTTCCATTGCATCGGCAAGGTAGTGGACGTTCACCACCGCACGCTGCACGCCCGCCGCGCGCAGCCGGTCGAACACATGGTCGATCAGCGGCTTGCCCGCGACCTCGACCAGCGGCTTGGGCCGCATCGCGGTGAGCGGGCGCATGCGCTTGCCCAGCCCCGCTGCCATCACCATCGCGGTTTCGGGCACCGCTGCCTGCGGATTGGGGCGGATCGAACGAAGCGTGGTCATGCGATTTCCTGTGGATTCCCGCGCCGGTCCGCCGGGATATTGTCGTCGAACCAGCGCCGCAGTTCCCCTAGCGCCGGGTGCCGCAGATCGCGCTCCAGATAGGCCCAGACGCGCGGGCACAGCGCGCCATAGCGCAGCTTGCCGTCGCGCCGCCACAACCGGGTGAAGATGCCGAGAATCTTGGCGTTCCGCTGCGCGCCGAACAGGTGATAGGCGGCGTCGAACCCCTCGCCCGCCCCGGTCGCGGCGCGGTAGCGCGCGAGCATTGCCGCCTCGATCGCCGGGCTGACGTCGCGCCGGGCATCCTGCAACAACGACATCAGGTCATAGGCGGGATGCCCCGCCAGCGCGTCCTGAAAATCGAGCAGCCCCAGCCGGCCGTCGGCGAGCAGCATCAGATTTTCGGCATGATAGTCGCGCAGTACGGTCGTGACCGGCATCGGTTCCAGCGCGTCGAACGCGCGGTCCCATGCCGCGCGATACCCCGCCGCATCGACGGTCAGGTTCAGCGCGCCGCAATACCATTCGATCATCAGATCGGCTTCGCGCAGGATGAAGGCACGGTCGTAGGGCGGAACCGGCGCTGCCTCATGCTGCTGCAACCGCAGCAACTGGTCGACCGCCGCCGCATAAAGCTCACCCTCGCGCGCCGGTGCGGTGTCGAGCGCCTCGCGCATCCGGTCGTCACCGAAATCCTCGACCAGCATGAACCCGGCGTCGGGATCGTCGGTGAGGATCGCTGGCGCGGGAAAGCCCCGTGTCGTCAGCCATGCCGCCACCCCCGCGAACTTGCGCGTGTCCTCAGGCGGCGGTGCGTCCATCAGCACCGCGCTGCGCGCGCCGTCCTCGACCCGGTAATAGCGCCGGAACGACGCATCGACCGCGAGCGGCAGGACGCGCGCATTCCCCCAGCCAGCGGCGGTCAGGAAAGCGGATGCCGCATCGCGCGGGTTCAGATCAGCGGCCATCGGTGTTCCCAAGCGGGCGGCACTCGCGCTGTCAAGCTGCGCCCTCCGCCATCGGCGAACGCCAGCGTCAGCCACAGCGCATCGTCCCATTGCGCATCGGGCAACCGCTCGGGCCATTCGATCAGCAACACCGCCGTATCGCGCGCCTCGTCCAGCCCCAGTTCGACGACCTCGCCCGGTGATTCGATGCGGTACAGGTCGACATGCAGCACGCTGATGCCGACTTCGGGCGGATCATAGGGCTGGACGATCGCGAAACTGGGCGACGGTGCCTCACCCTCCAGCCCCAGCCCCGCCAGCACGCCCCGCGCCAGACTGGTCTTGCCCGCGCCGAGCGGCCCCGACAGCGCCACGACATCGCCCGCCCGCACCAGCTTCGCCAGCCGCTCGCCCAGCGCGAGCATCGCCGCCTCGTCCGCCAGCAGCATCATGGTTCGCGCGGCAGGTCGATCGTGACCAATGTCCCCACGCCCTTCTCCGATACCAGTTCGATCGTCCCGCCATGCGCCTCGACCGCCTGCCGGGCGAGCGGCAGGTCGACGCTCAGCGCGCGTTCGCCGACCCGCGACGCGCCGGCCTGCGCGAACCGGTCGAACGCGCGCGCCACCGCCTCGGGCGACATGCCGGGGCCATCGTCGGACACCACGATCCGCACCCGCGCCGCATCGCCGTCGATATGCAGCAGCACGCGCCCACCGGGCCTAAGCCCGGTGATCGCATGGTCGAGCAGATGCCCCATCGCCTGCCGCAGCCGCCGCGCATCGCCCAGCATCACGCCGGCCGACGGCGCGATCTCGCTCACCAGTTCGATGCCCCGCGCCTGCGCATCGCCCTGCACCGCCTCGACCGCCTGTCCCGCGATCAGTTTCAGCGGCACCGTCGCCCGCGCGATCGGCGCGGTTTCGTTGGCGGTCAGGTCGAGCGTGTCGTCGATCAGCCCGCTCAACCGTTCGACCGATTCGAGGATCGCGTCGGTATAGCGTCCGCCATCCTCGCTCAGTGTGCCGGCATAGCCGCCCTGCAACATCTCGGCGAACCCCTTGATCGAGGTCAGCGGCGTGCGCAGTTCGTAGCTCATCGACGCGACGAACGCGGTCTTCACTCGGTCCGCCGCCTCCAGCGCTTCGTTACGATCGCGCAGCGCCTGTTCGACGCGGCGGCTGTCGGAAATGTCGAGCATCGTCAGCAACGCATTGCCATCGGGCAGCGGCACCGCGCCGAATTCATAATGCCGCCCGTCGGCCATCGCAAACCGGCCCGATCGCTGCATCCGCTGTTGCGTGGCGAAGCGCACCAGTTCGGGGATCAGCGTCGCCCGCCCCGGATTGGCAAGGCTGTCCGCCACCCGTTCGGCCAGCGCATCCACGCGCGGATGGCTGTCGAGAAACGCATCGTCCAGCCCCCATACCTGCCGGAACTTGGCGTTCCAGATCTGGAGGCGCCCGTCGGCGGCGAACACGCCCAGCGCCTCGAACAGATTGTCGAACGTCGCGGTCCGCACGCGCAGCAGCGTGTCGCGCGCGCTGGCCAGTTGCACCTGTTCGGTGCGATCCTCGAAGATCAGCAGCAACCCGCCCTCGGGCAGCGGCTGCGCCACGACGCGCAGGTGCGTGCCGCCGGGCAGATGCCATTGTTCCTCGATAGCGCCTTCGGCCGCGCGGAACCAGTCGCGCCGCTCGGCCTTCCAGCCGGGAAAGTCGCGCACTTCGGGCAGGCGCTTGGCCTCGCGCATCCGCTCCAGCACCCGGTCGAACTCGGGGCGGTCGGCAAGCCATTCGGGGCGCATCGCAAAGGTGCGCCGGAACGGCTGGTTGCAGAATTCCAGCGTACGGTCGGCGGAGAATTGCGCGACCCCCGCCGACAGCCGGTCGAGCATCGATCGCTGCGCATCGCGCGCGCGCTTCAATCCGCCACGCGCCTCCTCGATCTCGTGGACGTCGATCGCGAAGCCGCCGGTGCCGCCATCGCGCAAGGGGGTATCGTGAACGCGCAGCATCCGCCGCGCACCACCGATCGTCGCCGGCATCGCCGCCGCCTGCGGCTGTCCGGTATCGCGCGCGATCGACGCGCTGGCGAGCGGTCCGCCAAGGCCGACACCCTCGACCAGCTCGACCTGCCGCCCGATCACCTCCGACGCATCGGCGGCATCGACCGCGCGGACATAGGCGGTGTTGACCATCGCCAGACGCAGCGTGTCGTCGCGATACCACATCGGGATCGGCGCGGCTTCGATCAGGCTGGAGAGCGCCTCGAACGCCGCGCGATATTCCTCGGCCTCATGGCCCAGCGTCGCGATCTCGTCGTGAAATTCGGTCGCGTCGAAGAACCATACCAGCACCCCACCGGGCGCATGGAGTTCGTCGGGCGCGCGGTCGCCGATCGCGAACAGCGAGCGCGCGGATCCGGTCGCGCGGACGACGGTACGGAACGGCCGCCCCCCGCGCTGCGCGGCGGTGATCGCCTCGACCAGCCGGTCGGCGCTACCCGGCTCCAGCCCGTCCTCGCCGCCCGACAGGTCGCCGAGCATCGCCGGCATCGCCGCATGGCCCAGCCGATCGGCCAGCGGCTGCGATAGATACAGCCGCCCGTCGGCGCGCACGATCATCGACAGCGCGGGCGATGCCGCCAGCGTCGCCTGAAGCGAATCGAACAGCGCCGCCTGCGCCCGGCCGGCGCGGGCGGCGGCCAGCCCGCGCCACAACGCCCAGCCGGCGACCGCCACCAACACCGCCAGCACGACGCCGCACAGGATATTGACGAGCAGGGGCGTCATG